>NZ_JBQHDB010000014.1:0-179713 GCF_052068135.1 Micromonospora sp. BQ11
CGGAGTTATAAACAATTGGCACTGGCTTATCAAGCACCCTGTTGAGTTCTCAAAGAACAACCACACACCATCCGGAACCCCGCATCAGCAGGACCCCGTCCGGGGCAACCTCTCTAACTTACCCGGTTCGTTCCTCGCTGTCAACCTCGTGTTCGAGGTGATCAACTTGGTTCGCTCCGCCCACGCCCGAACCGCACCGTCGACCGGTGCTGGCTACTGTCGTGGGAAACCGCAGACCGGCCGATGCCGCTTCGCGGCCATCCGCCCGGCTCCTGCCGGCTTCAGAACTCTACCCGGTCGGCTTCGCGATCGCAACCCCGTTACCGGAGTTCATCGCACCGCCCGATCCTCAGTCTCGCTCGGCGTTCCCGCCACGAGCCTGGCGCCCGCTCTCCGCCAGTTTATCCGGCGTCCCGCGTGCAGAGAGAAAGTTACGCGGATGGCCCGCCGAAGGCAAATCAGCGTTCGTCGCTGGGTTGTCCGAGCCTGGTCGGCCGCCCGGGCCGAGCACGGATCCGATCGGACCGGCCGCGCGGGATCCGTAACCGCGCCGCGCGTGTCAGAGTTGCTGGCATGGACGACCTGCCGCGCTCCCCGACGACGGTGCTCGCCGAAGATGCCCTGCTCGGACTGCTGCTGCCGATCTGGCAGCTGGTCATCGGGGCGCTCGTACTCGTCGCCGTCCTGGCGTCGGTACGCCGGCTGGCGCGTCGGGGGCCCTCGCGGATGACCACCGCACTCCTGGTCACCGCAGCGGCGATTGCCGGCTTCGCCGTGGTGGGTGTCCTGCTGCAGGGCTGATTCGGCCAGAACCGGACGCTCCGGCAGGCCGGGCGATCAGAGCCGGCGGTTCGCCAGGCTGGGCACCTCGGCGCGGATCGTGCGCAGGCGGTCCAGGTCGAGCTCGGCAACGGCCACGCCCGGACCGTCCGGCACCTGGGTGAGCACGGTCCCCCACGGGTCGACCACCATGCTGCGTCCGAAGCAGGTCCGCGCCGGCTCGTGGTCGCCGGTCTGGCCCGCCGCGGCGACGAAGCACTGGTTCTCGATCGCTCGGGCGCGCAGCAGAACCTCCCAGTGGTCGCGGCCCGTGTGCATCATGAACGCCGCCGGTACCACGAGGAGTTGCGCGCCGCCCTCGGTGGCGAGTCGGCGGTACAGCTCGGGGAAGCGCAGGTCGTAGCAGATCGACAACCCGACCCGGAGCCCCTCGACGTCGACCACCACCGGCTCGTCGCCGGGCGCCACCGTGGCGGACTCCAGGTAGGACACCCGACCGGGAATCTCCACGTCGTACAGGTGGATCTTGCGGTAGCTGGCAGCGAGCGCGCCGGACCGGTCGAAGACCAACGACGTGTTCCAGGTGTGCTCGGGATCCGGCCCGCGTTCGTGGAACGACCCGGCGATCACCCACATGCCCAGCCGCCGCGCGACACCGGCGAAGAACTGCCCGACCTCGCCGTCGACCGCCTCCGGCTCGGGAAGCCCGGCGGCGGGGCCGAGGTAGTCCACGTACTCGGGGAGGACCGCGAGGTCCGCGCCGCCGGCGGCCGCGCGCTCCAGCAGGCCCTCCGCGGCCTCCAGATTGACCTTGCGGTCGTCCCGCGCGTTCAGCTGACAGACGGCGACCCGCATGGACCTCAGCGTACGGGCGGCGAGCCCCCGGCGACAGGGGCGCGACCGGCGCCGGCGGGCCGCCGTCGCCGGCCCGCCGGTCGACGGGCCCGCCCCCGGCGCGTCAGGCCGACTTCTCCTCGCGGTCCCGGCGGGCCCGGCGGCCGGTGAACTCGCGCGGCACGATGGTCGGGTTGACGTTCTCGAGGACGACCTCGCGGGTGATCAGCACGCGGGCGGCGTCCGGGTTGCTCGGCACCTCGTACATCGCGGAGAGCAGCACCTCTTCGATGATCGCCCGCAGGCCGCGGGCGCCGGTGCCCCGGAGCATGGCCTGGTCGGCGATCGCCTCCAACGCCGGCTGGTCGAACTCCAACTCGACACCGTCGAGCTCGAAGAGCCGCTGGTACTGCCGGACCAGGGCATTGCGCGGCTCGGTGAGGATCCGTACCAGTGCGGAGCGGTCCAGGCTGCGCACGTTGGTGATCACCGGGAGCCGACCCACGAACTCGGGGATCAGCCCGAACTTCAGCATGTCCTCCGGCATCACCTGGCTGAAGATGTCGTCGGTCGACCGCTCGGAGACCGACCGGAGCCGGGCGCCGAACCCGGTGCCACCCTGCCCGGTGCGGGACTCGATGATCTGATCCAGGCCGGCGAAGGCGCCACCGCAGATGAACAGCACGTTCGTCGTGTCGATCTGGATGAACTCCTGGTGCGGATGCTTGCGGCCCCCCTGCGGCGGCACGTTGGCCACCGTGCCTTCCAGCATCTTCAGCAGCGCCTGCTGGACGCCCTCGCCGGAGACGTCGCGCGTGATCGACGGGTTCTCCGACTTGCGGGCGATCTTGTCGACCTCGTCGATGTAGATGATGCCGGTCTCGGCGCGCTTGATGTCGTAGTCCGCGGCCTGGATCAGCTTGAGGAGGATGTTCTCCACGTCCTCGCCCACGTAGCCCGCCTCGGTCAAGGCGGTGGCGTCGGCAATCGCGAATGGGACGTTGAGCATCCGGGCGAGGGTCTGGGCCAGGTGGGTCTTGCCACACCCGGTGGGACCCAGGAGGAGGATGTTGGACTTGGCCAACTCGACGGCGTCGCTGCCGGAACCCGGCGCGCCGGCCGCCTCGGCCTGGATCCGCTTGTAGTGGTTGTAGACCGCCACGGCGAGCGCCTTCTTGGCCTGGTCCTGACCCACCACGTAGTTGTCGAGGAACTGGCAGATCTCCATCGGCTTGGGAAGCTCTTCCCACTTCACCTCGCCGGACTCGGCCAGCTCCTCCTCGATGATCTCGTTACAGAGGTCGATGCACTCGTCGCAGATGTAGACCCCAGGGCCCGCGATGAGTTTCTTGACCTGCTTCTGCGACTTGCCACAGAAGGAGCACTTCAGTAGGTCGCCGCCGTCACCGATCCGTGCCACCTACGTTCTCCCTGCACTCATCGGCCGGAGCCCCGGCCCTGACCTGCGGACGCTGCGCTCCGTCCGTCTTCTCAACCCCGCCGACTCCGACCGGCGAAGCGGTACGGACCCGACGTTACCCGCTGGCGGGAGTTTCTCCGACCCCCAAAACGGGTGTGTCAGAGGTCGGCCGGGAACGAACCCGGCCGACCTCCGACCCGAGCAGCTCAGCTGGCGGCGTTGGCGGCCAGCAGACCCTTCTTGCGGCTGGTGAGGATCGTGTCCACCAGCCCGTACTCCTTGGACTCCTCGGCCGTCATGATCTTGTCACGGTCGATGTCCTTGCGGACCTGCTCGATGGGGCGGTTGCAGTGCCGGGAGAGCATGTCCTCCAGCTGCGTCCGCATCCGCAGGATCTCGCGGGCCTGGATCTCGATGTCCGAGCCCTGCCCGTAGCCACCCTCGGTGGCCGGCTGGTGGATGATGATCCGCGAGTTCGGCAGAGCCATCCGCTTGCCCGGGGTGCCGGCGGACAGCAGCACGGCGGCGGCGCTGGCCGCCTGGCCCAGGCAGACCGTCTGGATGTCCGGGCGGACGTACTGCATGGTGTCGTAGATCGCCGTCATGGCGGTGAACGAGCCGCCGGGCGAGTTGATGTACATGATGATGTCGCGGTCCGGGTCGGTGCCCTCGAGCGTCAGCAGCTGCGCCATCACGTCGTTGGCCGACGCGTCGTCGACCTGGACGCCGAGGAAGATGATCCGGTCCTCGAAGAGCTTGTTGTACGGGTTGGACTCCTTGACCCCGTACGACGTGCGCTCGACGAACGACGGAAGGACGTAGCGGTTGTGCACGGCCGCGAACTGGGGCGGCAGGCTCAGGTCGGTCATCGTCAGCTCCTCGCTCAGCTCAGGGTCCCGGCGCCATCCGGAACCTGCGCGGCCCCGATGATCACCTTGTCGATGAAGCCGTAGTCCATGGCCTCCTGGGCGGTGAACCAGCGGTCCCGGTCCGAGTCCGCCTCGATCTGCGCCTGGCTCTGGCCGGTGTGGTGCGCGACCCGCTCCTGGAACATCCGCTTCGTGTAGAGCATCTGCTCCGCCTGGATCGCGATGTCCGACGCGGTACCGCCCAGACCACCGGACGGCTGGTGCATCATGATCCGGGCGTGCGGCAGGGCGTAGCGCTTACCCTTGGTGCCCGCGCACAGGAGGAGCTGGCCCATCGAGGCGGCCATGCCCATCGCCACGGTCGACACGTCGTTGTCGATGAACTGCATGGTGTCGTAGATCGCCATGCCGGAGTAGACCGAGCCACCCGGCGAGTTGATCCAGAGGTTGATGTCGCGGTCCGGGTCCTCCGCGGCGAGCAGCAGGAGCTGCGCGCAGATGCGGTTGGCGACCTGGTCGGTCACCTCGCTGCCCAGGAAGATGATCCGCTCCTTGAGCAACCGGTTGTAGACCGAGTCGTCGAGGTTGCCAATGGTGTCGCCACCTCGGGCCTCGATCGCCCGGAGCGGCTTCGCTGGGATGTGCATGTCGGTCATGGCAGCCCTTCGCTCTCCGTACCGTCTTCTCCGACACTAACCGCTTGATCGGGCGGCGCACTCCCGGTCGGGACACTGTTCGCTGACAGCGCAGCCCCGTGCGGGGCGTACCCGAAAAGGGCTTCGGCCGCCGCCCCACCGCGAGGGAGGGACGGCGGCCGCGCCCGACGATCAGTGCTCGTGGTTGTGCTCGTGGTTGTGCTCGGCCTCGCCCTCGGCGCGCAGCGCGTCGAGAGTCACCTCGTTGCCGGCGGTGTCCTTGATCTTGATGCGCTCCATCACCGAGGCCAGCGCCTTGCCCCGACGCACGTCGCCGAAGACGGCGCTCGCGGCGCCGGAGCGCACCAGCTGGTCGTAGTACTGCTGCGGGGCCATCCCGGCGCGCTGGGCCCGGTGCACGATCTCGTGACCGAACTCGTCGTCGGAGACCTGGACCTCCTCGGCGTCGGCCAGCGTGTCCAGCAGGAGCTGGATCTTGACGCCCTCGGTGGCCGCCTCGGCCAGCTCGGCGTCGATCTGCTCCTCGGTCTTCTCCTCGGCCGCCAGGTACTCCTCCAGGGAGGCGCCGATCCGCTCCAGCTGGTCGATCATCGCCGCCTTGCGGCTCTCGACCTCCTCGCGGACGACACCCTCCGGCGCCGGCACCTCGGCCGCGGCGACGAGCTGCTCCAGGGCATTGTCCCGGGCGGCGTAGATCTGCTCGACCCGCTTGCCCCGGGCGACCCGCTCGCGCAGGTCGTCGCGCAGCTCGTCGATCGTGTCGAACTCGCTCGCCATCTGGGCGAACTCGTCGTTCAGCTCGGGCAGCTCCTTCTCCTTGACCGTACGCACGGTCACCGCCACCTCGGCGTCCCGGCCGGCGAAGTCGCCGCCGACGAGCTGGGTGGTGAAGGTGGTGCTCTCACCGGCGGACAGGCCGACGACCGCCTCGTCCAGGCCCGGCAGGAGCTGCTTGCTGCCCACCTCGTGGGAGATGTTGCTCGCCGAACCGCCCGGCACGTCCTCGCCGTCGACGGTGGCGTTCAGGTCGATCTGGACGAAGTCGCCCTCGGCGGCGGCGCGCTCGACGGTCTTGAGGGTGGCGAACCGATCGCGCAGGCTCTTCACCTGCTCGTCGATCTCGGTGTCGTCGATCTGGAGCTCGTCCACGGTCACCTCGACGGTGGCCGGGTCCGGCAGGGTGATCTCGGGCCGGACGTCCACCTCGGCGGTGAAGTTGAGCGTGTCACCGTCGTTGAACTCGGTGATGTCGACCTCGGGACGACCGAGGGTCTTCAGGTCGTGCTCACGGACCGCGGCGAGGATGTTCTGCGGGATCGCTTCCTGGATCGCCTCGTTGAGGACGGTGCCCCGGCCGACCCGCTGGTCGATCACGGCGGTCGGAACCTTGCCCCGGCGGAACCCGGGAACCTGCACCTGCGAACCGATCTCCCGGTACGCCTTCTTGAGGCTCGGCTCGAGCTCGACGAACGGCACCTCGATGGCGAGCCGCACGCGCGTCGGGCTCAGAGTCTCGACGGTGCTCTTCACAGGCGTACTCCTTGACGGATCTCGGTTTTGATTCTGGGCGTTCGATCAGCCCATCGAGTGTAGGCGAGCCGGTGCAGCCTCCCGGCAGCGCCCGGGGGCCGCGCGGGATCGGCGGCACCCGGGGCGACCCGGTCGCGGACGACAGTCGGGGTGGCGGGATTTGAACCCACGGCCCCTCGCTCCCAAAGCGAGTGCGCTACCAAGCTGCGCCACACCCCGTGGCGGGAAGCAGTCTATGCCGTCGCCGCACGTACGAGGGGCCGGGGCGGCAGCCAACGCGCCGAACCACCCCAAAGCGGGTGCGCGGGTGGTGTCGGGCGACGCGCCCGGGATACGGATGGGCGGGCGGCGGAGGCATTCGGTACGCTGTCGGCGCGCCTCGCACGTCGAGGCGGACGCGGGCGTAGCTCAATGGTAGAGCTTCAGTCTTCCAAACTGACGGTGCGGGTTCGATTCCCGTCGCCCGCTCCAACGGCCTCCGGCCCAGGTCAGAGGTTGCATACCTCGACCCTGGGCCGGTCGACCGCTTCCCCGCTCCGATCATGCGGGCCATCCGTGGGCCATTAGCTGCTCTCGCCGCCCATGCGTCGGGATTGCCGGACGATCCGCCGGTCCATGGCCGAGGCGATCTCGCGGTCCCGCTCGCTGGTCGCGTGCTGATGGATCAACGCGGCCTGCAAGGTCGCGTGGCCCATTCGTTGCATCAGCCCCCGAGTGCTCGCCCCGGAGGCAGCGGCGAGCGGGTTTCCGGTGTGCCGCAGATCGTGCAATGAGGCTGACGACGGGCCGAGGAGCCGGGTCAGAGGCTTATGGTGCAACTCGATGCAGCCCCGCAGCAGAAACGTGCCATCGGGGTCAGGGGCTCCCCAGTCGATCTGCTGGATCCGCCCCATAGTTGTCCCCGACCGACCGAGGCTGCGCCTTTACAACGAGGGCTAGGCGCCCGCGGCGCTGGTCCCACCACCTTCATCGCAGGCCAGGTCGCGCGCAAGTTCACCGACCAGCACCTTGGGCCGGCGCCGCAGCCACCATCGGTCAGTCACGCCGAATGGACGCAGGGCCGCACCGTCGTCATCGACGGTCACCTGGCGGAACTCCTCGTCCAGCTGATCTACGATGCCTTGCCAGTTCACCCGCACGGACTCGGTGAGCAAGGGCAGCGCCTGCTCGATCCATTCGCGGCAAGACAGGTCATTCTTGTACTCGTCCACACACCAGTCATAGCCTTTCCGGATTTCCTCGATCAGTCCCGACCACCCTTCCACCGTCTGCGGAAGGGTGCGGGCCGTTCGCCAACCCCGTTCGCGCAAGGCTTCCCCTACGCGTAAGGCAGATTGGTAATCCTCGCGGCCGAGATTCTGGCTCTCCATCGTCCCATCATGCATCCGCGGTCACCTGACCCCAGCGGCACGCGCAGCGGCCCTCCCTACCCGTTCAAGCTGACCAGTCGTCCGCAATCTTCTTTGATCCGATGCCGGCATGGGCCATCCGTGGGCCAGTAACCGTGGCGCACAGCGGGCACGAGCGTGCACGGGATTCCCGTCGCCCGCTCCACCGCTCCCGGCCCAGGTCCGCGGCGTGTCCGCGGCGAAACACCAGTCGGTGCCGCTCGCCGGCCCTGACGGGACCACCTGCCTCACCGAGGACCTGACGCTGCCGCTTCCCGTCCCTACAGCGTGATCCAGTAACGGCGCACGGCCCCGTGCCCGGTGTCCTGGACCTCGTCCAGGACACCGCCGTGCCGCTCGATGGTCTTCGCCGAGGCGGCGTTGTCCTCCTCGCAGACGACCAGCACGCGGTCCAGGCCGAGTCGCCGCGCCTCATCGAGCATCTCGCCAGAGCCCAGGTCGCCAGCCCCCGCCGACGCGCCGACGGCCGGATGCCGTAGCCGACGTGGCCGACGCGCCGCACGACGTCGTCGGGGCCGTGCCGCAGTGCGATGCGGCGACCATAGCGGTCCCGTCCCGAGGGGCACCGGGTCGAGCGGCGGTCGATGCCCGCACCTGCCTCGGCCCCGCGGAATCCGCCCGCGCCGACGGCCGATCAGTCCGTGAGGTCGGTGATGGCCTCGTCGACGGTGGAGGCCAGCAGGTCCGGCAGGAAGCCGATCAGGTCGAGGGTGAACCGGACCGGGCCACCCTCCGGAGCGACCACCCGTACCGGGGCCTGGCGGTTGACGAAGGCGGTGACCAGTCGGTCCAGACACCGCAGCCCGGCGCTGTCGAGGAAGGTCACCCCGGACAGGTCGATGACCACACCGGCGGCCGCGCGGATGGCGGTCAGCACGCCGCGCTCCACGTCATCGGCGTTCGCGTGGTCGACGTCGCCGTACAGTCGCACGACCTCGCAGCCGCGCTCGCCGACCACCGCCATCCGGTCCCGGGTCATGTCGCCCTCCTGCCGACCTGTCGTCGCATCAACACGTTCGTGCCTTCACCCCGGTCGACGACGAGGTCGTCCATCAGCCGCCCCATGAGCGCCATGCCCCGTCCCCGGTGCAGGCTGGCGCGCGGCGGCAGCCAGCGGCCGGAGTCGGAGACCCGCAGGTCGAGGAGTTCCCCGTCCAGGGTGGCGGTCACGGTGACCCGTCCGGCGGGGTCGCCGCCGCAGCCGTGCTCGATCGCGTTCGCCACCGCCTCGGAGGTGGCGAGGACGATGCCGTACCGCTCGGACTCCGGTAGATCGAAACCGGCCAGCCACTCGTCCAGCGCTGCCCGCAGCGGAGCCAGCTCGGCCATCCCCGCCGGCACGACCCGCCGGAACAGGGGAGCGCCGTCGAACGCGAGCGCGAGCAGGCACGTGTCGTCGTGGCCGTCCTCGCCCTCCAGCATCGCGTCGCTGACCTCCTCGGCGAGCGCCGCCAGTGGGGCGTCGCGCCGCTTCCCCAACACGTCCACCAGCCGTTCGAGCCCCTGGTCGATCCGCTCACCGCGCCGCTCCACCAGACCGTCGGTGTAGAGCAGCAGCCGCGAGCCCCGGGTCAGGGTCAGCTCCGCCTCCCCGCGTGTCCGGCTCGCCGCACGTGTGCCGAGCGGGCCGGACCGGCCGTCCCACAGGTAGCGCGGCTCGGTCCCCGGCGGCAGCAGCAGGGGCGGTGGGTGGCCGGCGCACGCGTACCGCAGGACGCCGGTGTCCAGCGACAGCTCGGCGTACGCCAGGGTCGTCATCTGCCCGGCCTCCAGGGTGGCGACGAAGTCGTCCATGTGCCGCAGGACGGCGGCAGGGCTGCACCGGGCCTTGCCCAGGGCCCGTACCGCGCTGCGGAGCTGGCCCATCGCGCTGGCCGCCCGGATCCCCCGGCCGACCACGTCGCCGACGACCACCCCGATGCTGCCGCTGGAGGTGGTGAAGGCGTCGTACCAGTCGCCGCCGACCTCCAGGGTCTCCCCCGCCGGCCGGTAGACGGTGACCACGTGGAAGCGGCTGTCGGTGGGGCGTTCACCGGCGAGCAGGCTGCGCTGGAGCGTGCGCGCCACCTCGCGGTCCTGCTCGGCGAGGCGGGCGTTGTCGAGCGCCAGACCCGCCCGGTCGGCCAGGTCGAGCAGGAAGTCGGGGTCGGCCCGACCGGCGGCGTCGGGTGCCTGCACGAGCAGGAGCGTGCCGATCACCACGGTCCGGGCCCGCAGTGGCAGCACCACACCCCGGCGGCCGTCGGGTGCCGTCAGCGGAAGGGCGCGACCGGACCGGGCGGCCTCCCGCACCGCACGGCGGACGTCGTCGCCGAGCGGCCACGGCCCCGAGGTCCCGCCGGCGATCAGCTGGCCGTCGGGACGGTTCGGCGGAGCGGGCCACCCGGCCTGGTCGGTGGTCGTCAGGTCCACCTGCGCGTACTCGGCCAGGTCCGCAACCAGCAGGTCGACCAGCCGGCGGGCCCGGTCGGCCGAACCGACCGGCTCGTCGAGGTCCCGGCCCAGCCGGGCCAGGAAGGCCGACTGCCAGGCGCGGCGGGCCGTCTCCTCGTAGAGCCGGACCCGCTCCAGCGCCTGCCCGGCCTGCTGGCCGAGTGTCCGCATCAGGTCCACCTCTTCGGCGGCCAGCGCCCGCGCCTCGGGGAGGTCGACGGACACCGCTCCGAGCACCCGGTCGTCGGCGACCAACGGGGTCACCACCCGCCGGTCGGAGACCACGACGTCACCGGTGCGGACGGCCCGCGCCTCCCACTCGGGGCCGTCCAGGGCGATCGGTCCGGCGCGGACGGCCGCCGAGCCGTCGGTGCCGCCGGCGACGGTCAGCACCGCCTCCTCCGGATCGACCAGCCAGACCGTGGTGGCGGTCGCCTCGAACGCCTCGGTGGCCGCGACCACGACCGGAGCGACGATCTCCCCGGCCCGCTCGACCGCGGCGCAGCGGGCCACCATCTCCTGCAGCACACGCAGCCGGGCGGCGACCAGCTCGGCGCGGCGGCGCTCGTCGAGCAGTTCCCGCTCGTACGCGCGGCGGTCGGTCGCGTCGAACACCGTCAGCCGCAGGACGGTCGACCCGCTGCCCGGGTTCCGCCGCAGGACGGCGTTGACCAGGGTGTCCAGCCGGCTGCCGTCGGCGCGGCGGAACTCCATCGCGACCTCGCGCACCTCGCCCTGCATGTGCAGCAGCGGACGCAGGTGCGTCTCGTGGAAGATCCGGCTGCCGACGGTGAGCAGCGCCTGGACCCGGCTTCCCACCAGGTCCTCCCGCCGGCGCCCGGTCCAGTCCAGGAAGGTCTGGTTGACCCGGGCGATCGTGCCGTCGGGCAGCACCGAGAGGTAGCCGCAGGTGGCGCGCTCGTACAGGTCCTCCGCGCTCTCCTCGAGCAGCGGGGCGAACCAGTCGGATGACGGGACCGGGTCGGCCACGTCAATCGGTCCGCATGTACGCGCTGATGGCCGCCGCCGTCTCCTCGGGAGCGCTCAGGTTGGGGCAGTGCCCCGACGCCGCGAGCGTCACCAGGGTGCTGCCGGGGAGGTGCCGGTGGACGTACTCGCCGACCTCCGACGGGGCGATCACGTCGTTGGTGCACTGGAGGATCAGGGCGGGCACGGTGACCTTCGGCAGGTCGGTCCGATTGTCGGACAGGAAGGTGACGCGGGCGAACTGCCGGGCGATGGCCGGGTCGGTGCGGCAGAAGCTGTTGGCCAGCTCGGCACCGAGCTGGGGCCGGTCCGGGTTACCCATGATCGCCGGTGCCATCGCCATGGACCAGCCGAGGTAGTTGCTGTCCAGCGAGTCCAGCAGCTCGTCGATGTCGGCCCGGCTGAAGCCACCGTGGTAGCCCTCGTCGTCGACGTAGCGCGGAGACGGGCCGACCAGCACCAGACGGGAGAAGCGGTCGGGCTCGGCGATCGCCGCGAGCACACCGATCATCGCGCTGACCGAGTGGCCGACGAAGACGACGTCCCGCAGATCCAGCTCGGCGAGGATCTCGAGTACGTCCTCGGCGTAGCCGCGCAGATCCTTGTACCGCTGCGGACGGTAGGCGGACAGGTCCGAACCGCCGGCGCCGACGTGGTCGAAGAGCACGACCCGGTGGTCGTCGACGAAGTGGGGGACCACGGAACGCCACATGTGCTGGTCGCAGCCGAACCCGTGGGCGAAGAGCAGTGTCCTGCCGCCGTCCTGACCCGTCACCGTCACGTTGTTGCGAGTCAGAGCGCTCACGGGCGGTGACACTACCTGCGAACACCCCACCTCGCCAGCGGAGCGACGTGGCACCGGGGCGCCACCCCTGCACGGCTCCCGATCGACGACCGTCACGGTGATTCGTCCCACACGCGCGCCACCTCGGGGGCGAGCGTCGCGGCCTGCGCGGCGCCGGCGGCGAGCGCCGGGCCACGTCGCCCCGGGTCCAGGACGTTCGACCCGATCGCGGCACGGGCGGCGTCGTCGGGGGCGAGGAGCACCGTCCGGGCGGCACCCAGCCTCGCCAGTTCCTGCCGGGGCGAGGCGCGGAAGACCCCGACGGTCGGCGCCAGCACCACGACGGCATCCGCCCCGGCGGCGAGATCGGCGTTGGTCACCGACCGGACCCCGCCGTCCATGAAATGTCCGGTGCCACCCACCGGCACCGGTGGGAAGACACCCGGCACCGCGCAGCTCGCAGCGACCGCCTCCGCCAGCGGCACGGCCGCTGTGGCGTCCCAGGCCACCAGCTTTCCGTCGGACGTGTCGACGGCGGTGACGACGAGCCGTGGACGGGTCGGCCACTCCCGCACCGGCAGATTCTGCGTGAACCGTCCGACGTGCTCACCGGGGTCGCCCACGGGTGCGCGGCGGGCCAGGGCGCCGAGCCGCGCGCGGGCCTGCTCCGGCGACAGGGAGCGGTCGGTGAGGACCGCGAACCCCTGCGCAAGCAGGGTCACGTCGATTCTCGGTGACAGCTCCACCTCGATCCGTGCGGCGTCGGCGACGGCGGTGGGCAGGTCCACGCCGGTCGCGACGAGGGCCCCGACGTACGCCCCCGCGGACGTGCCCACGATCAGATCGGCGGTGGTCAGGTCGACGCCGTGGTCGCGCAGGCCGGCGAGGACACCCAACTCCCACGCGATGCCGGTGACGCCACCGCCGCCCAGTACCAGTGCCCGCATGAGGTCCTCCGCATCCCCGTACCCCCGGTCAGCCACTACCCGAGGAACCGCACACGACACACGTACCGGCACAGGTCGCCCGGGCCTGCCCGTTTTGCGCCGACAGTGTCCGGGTAGGGCATCGGTCATGGACACGAACACGAAGGCACACCTGGTGGGCGGCCCCCGCGACGGCAGCACCGTCGATGCGGGTAACGCGCTGGTGGAGGTCGAGATCGAGGGCATGATGCACCGCTACATCCGGACCACGAAGCAGAGTGGCGAGGGTGCGACGGTCTACAACTACGACGGGATGGTGGACCCGGACGGTGGCGAGCCGGGCGTCGAGGATCCGGCGGCCCGGGTCGCCTCGCCGAAGGCGGACGCCGAGGGGCACGGCGGGAAGCACTGACCTACGGCCGGGTGCGGATGATCCGGCTGCGGCCGGGTATGAAGCGCCGACCTGGTGGAGGACGACGGGGTCGCGGCACACCGCGACCGACCGTCCGGGCGGGCCGCGGGACGCCGGCCCGCCCGGGCGTACCGTCAGTTGTTGGTGATCCAGTTCCAGGCCGAGACGACCCACTCGGTCTGCTGGAGCCACGCGACACCGAGGCCGGTGAGGAACACCGCCGTCACCAGGTGCGCGCCCCGGGCGCTGTGTCGTACCCGGCCCATCTGCCGTTCCAGCACCAGCCGACCCACCAACCGGGCCAGTCCGAACAGACCGCCGGCCACCAGCAGGCTCAACACGAAGATCAGCAGGGGCGCGGCCAGGTCGCCGCCGCCGGAGATCGCCCAGATGCCCCAGCAGACGAACGCGAAGAGGGCTCCCGCGGCGCTCCACTCCCCACCCCGCTTGAGCTGCGCGACATGCCAGCTCAGCGGCCGGCGCGGCGCGTCCGACCAGCCGGTGCCGTGCGACTCCTCCTCGACGACGGGGAACGGCTCGGTGCGCGGCGTCCGGCGCTGGCCCACCGACGCGACACCCCGCCGGTACGGATCCCGCTGCTGCGGCACCCCGGCCTGCGGCGGCACCGCGGCCTGCGGCGGCACCTCGACGGTCCGCTCCGCCCACGGCTGCGTCTGGTCTGCCATCTCGTCCCTCCCCTGGACCGACGGCGGCCCCCGGCCACCGTCCGCCTCCGAGGGTATCCAGCCCGCAAATCGCTCGCCGACGACGCACCGGTCGGCTAGACAAGGCGACGTGACCAATCCCCCACCGGACTTCACCACGGCCAGCCCCGCCGACCTCGACGACCTGCACGATCTGCTCAACGGACTCTTCCTCGGCGGCTTCGACGCCGAGTCGTGGGCGATCGAGCGCACCCTCCTCGAACCCGAGCGCACCCTGCTTGCCCGTGACGGCGGGGACCTGGTGGCGAGCGCCACCGCGTACACCCGGGAGCTGACCGTGCCGGGTGCCCGCGTGCCCGCCGCGCACGTCAGCATGGTCGGGGTCGCGCCGACCCACCGCCGGCAGGGCCTCCTCACCCGGATGATGGGCCGGCAGCTGCGGGACGTCCGCGACGCGGCCCGGGAGCCGGTGGCGGTGCTGTGGGCCAGCGAGGGACGGATCTACCCCCGCTTCGGCTACGGCCTCGCCGCCCAGCGGCTGACCGTCGACTGCGAGACCACCGAGCTGCGCCTGCCGGATCCGACGCCCGCCGAGGGCCGGCTGCGCGTGACCCGCCCGGCCGCCTGCCGCGCCGACCTGGAGCGGGTGTACGACCAGGTACGCCCCGAGCGGCCCGGCTGGTCCGGCCGTGACGAGCGGTGGTGGGGGTACGTGCTGGGTGACCCGGCGTCCCAGCGGGGTGGGGCGACGGAACTGCGGGCCGTGCTGCACCACGGTCCCGACGGGGTCGACGGGTACGCCCTCTTCCGCACCCGCAGCGACTGGAGCGAGGCCGGACCGCAGGGCCAGGTCACCGTCAACGAGGTGGTCGCCGCGACGCCGGCCGGGTACCGGGCGCTGTGGCGGATGCTGCTCTCCGTCGACCTGACCCGGCGGCTCGCCTGGCGCGGGGCGGCGCTGGACGAGCCGCTGCTGCGACTGGTCAACGAGCCGCGACGACTCGGCACCCGCCTGGTCGACGGGCTGTGGCTGCGGGTGGTGGACGTGCCGGCCGCGCTGGCCGCCCGTCGGTACGCGACCACGGTCGACGTGGTCCTCGACATCGCCGACGACCTGCTGCCGGAGAACACCGGCCGGTGGCGCCTCACCGGCGGGCCCGACGACGCCCGCTGCGTACCGACCGACGCTCCCGCCGACCTGGCCTGCGACGTGCGCAGCCTCGGGGAGCTCTACCTGGGCGGGACGGGGCTCGTCGCGCTCGCCGCGACCGGGCGGGTCGAGGAGCGGCGCCCGGGCGCCCTGGCCGCAGCCGGGCCGGCCTTCGGCTGGCACCGGGCCCCGGCCGGCATGGAGATCTTCTGACCCGCGACGACGTCCCGTCGGGTCGGCGAGCGGCCGGTGGAGGCGGTACGGTCGGCTGATGGGCGACGTGGAGCGGCGGCGACGCCGGCACCGCCATCACGGCGAAGCCGGTCCGGCGGAGGAGCCGAGCGCGGCCACGGCCGGCGTGCACGACGGGCCCGAGCCACCACGGCACCGGCGGGGTGGCTCGGGCGACGAGGGTGAGCGGGGGCTGCGCGGCCTCGTCGGCTCCGGCTCCTCGCAGGTCAGCGTGACGGCCGCGATGCGGGCGCGCGACGCGGCCCGGCCCGGCGACGAGGACCTGGCCGAGGCCGAGGCCCGCGTGCAGATCGTCCGCCGCAACTGGACCCCCCGCGAGGACCTCCCCCGCCGCTGACCGCCCGCGGCCCGCTGACCGTCCGATGATCGGCGGTCCGACACGCCGGACCGCCGACCGCTCACCGGCGAACGATCACTGCGAGGGCAGGGTGGGAAGTTCCCGGGTGCGCTCGAAGTCGGCCACCTGGGCGATACGGCGCGCGTGCCGCTCGTTGCCGGAGAACGGCGTGCCGAGGAACGCCTCCACGATGGCGGTCGCCTCGTCCAGGGTGTGCTGCCGGGCGCCGACCGCCACGATGTTGGCGTCGTTGTGCTCACGGGACAGTTGGGCGGTGTCCGTGTTCCAGGCCAGCGCCGCCCGCACTCCGGCGATCTTGTTCGCGGCGATCTGCTCGCCGTTGCCCGAGCCGCCGATGACGACACCGAGGCTGCCCGCGTCGGTCACCACCCGGTGACCGGTGTGCAGGCAGAAGGCCGGGTAGTCGTCGTCCGGGTCGTAGGCGTGCGGACCGACGTCGACCACGTCGTATCCCTGCTTGGCCAGGTGGTTGGCCAGGTGCACCTTCAACTCGAAACCGGCGTGGTCGGATCCCAGGTAGACGCGCATGACCGCAGTCTGTCAGGCCGTGCTCCGGGACGCCGCGCGGGCGGCGCCCCGGAGTGGATTCGTCACAACCGCTCAGCGGGACAGCTCGGCGAGCACGAGACCGCCGCGTGCCTTCGGGGTGAACCAGGTGCTCTTGCGGGGCATCTTCTCCCGGGCGAGGTTCACCGCGACGAAGTCGTCCACGGTCACCGGGGCGATGAGGACCGCCAGCTCCGCACGGCCGGCGTCCACCTCACCGGCCAGCCAGGCCGCCGGGTAGTCGCCGCCCACGTACGTGATCCGCTTGTCGCCCGGGTCCAGGCCGAGAGCGTCGCGCAGCAGCAGCCGCTCGACCAGCGCGTGGTCCAGGTTCTCCAGGCGGGACCCGCCGGCGTGCGGCAGGCGTACCGCGTACGCCCCGGTGGCGAGCCGGAGCACGACGGTGCCGCCGGCCGCCGGAACCTCGACCGGGCCGTCGATCGGGATGATCTCCGCGCCGGCGGCCCGGAGGCGGTCGAGCAGGTCCTCCGGTGTGGTGGTCAGCTCGCTGACCAGCCGGTTGTACGGCTGGATGGCCACCGACGCCGGCGTGGTGACCACGGACAGGAAGCGCGGCAGGCCGCCGGTCTGGGCGGCCAGGCTGCGGTGGTTGCCGTCGGCGACGACCAGCTCGCCGCCGCCGGCCAGGGCGGTCAGCGCGTCCTGCTCGGGGCCCGGACCGAGCAGCCAGATGGCGTGCGTCCGCCCGGCCTGGTCGGTGTCGGTCGCGGCCGGCGCGCCCGCCGACTCGGTCGCCGCCGCGAGTGCGGCGTGCAGCTCGTCACCGCGACCGGTCTGGAGCAGGAGTACGGGCGAGAGCAGGTGTCCCAGCGCCTCGGCCAGCGCCACCCGCTCCCGCACCTTGGCGATGAAGACGTCCTCGTTGCGGATGACCAGCCCCGGCTCGTCGGCCCGGGTGGAGATCTGGCCGGTGTCGACCATGGCGAAGAGCCCGTACGCGGAGTCCTCACCCGGCGCGCTGATCCGGTACAGCACGACCACCTGCTCGGCGGGGGTGTAGCTGCCGTCGGCCTTCGCCTCGGCGAGGCGGGACACCGCGTCGGGCAGCGCGTCGAGGAAGGACTTCCCGAGACTGTCCGGCGCCCGGTGCGGCATCTCGATGCCGAGGGCACTGTGCGGGTTCGCCTCGATGATCGCGGTAATCTCCGCGTCGTCGGCGAACTCGTCGTAGTTCTGCGCGCCGGTGCCGCCAGTGGTGATCCAGGCCCGGGCGATCGGATGCACGACCGTCATGACGACGACGCTACCGGTGCCGGCCGCCGCGTCCGGCGCGGACCCGGTCCCCGCCCACCAGGTGAAAGCCGAGGTGTAAGGAAGGGCCCCCTCTTAACGCATTCTGCATAGGAGGGGGCCTCTGTTAACTCTGGCGGTCGAGTGCCCGGCGATGCCGGCCGGCGGTCGGGGTCGGCGCCACCGGGCGGCTCGGGGAGGCGTTCGGCCGCTCCGGCCCCTTCTTCGCGCCGGGCGGAGTGAGCCGGAACGCGGCCGGTACGCGGGCCACGCCGACCACGATCGGCGGGGCGAGCAGGTCCGCCATGTCCGCGGGAAGGTCGGGGCGTACGGCGGGCCAGCGGGAGTCGTCGACCGACCAGTACGCGGCGTCCGGGCTGTCCGTCACCTCCTCCTCGCGGATCGGGTCGTCACCGGACACACGGTGCTTGGCCATCGGGAATGCCTCCACGAAGCTGCGGGGTACGGCCCTGCGGGGTCGCTGCGGCGGACATGGAGGCCAACGAATCCTCCCGCCACCCGGTGACGGGGGCGGCGCGCGGTGGGGCGGTTGTTAAAAAGGGCCCCCTCTACAACGCGAGGCGTTAAGAGGGGGCCCTTCCTTTCACGTCAGTCGAAGATGGGGCCGAGCTCTCGGGAGCGCTTCAGCTCGTAGAAGCCCGGCGTGCCGGCCACGAGCAGGACGCCGTCCCACAGCCGACCCGCCGCCTCGCCCTTGGGGGCGGGGGTGATGACCGGGCCGAAGAACGCCACCGGAGTGCCGTCCGGGCCCGGGGCGTGGATGACCGGCGTGCCGACGTCGGTGCCGACCGGACGCATCCCGGTCTCGTGGCTGGTGCGCAGCGCCTCGTCGTAACCGGCGCTGCCGGCCGCGTCGGCCAGCGTCGGGTCCAGCCCCACCTCGGTCAGCGCGGCGGCGAACAACTCCGGCGACAGCTTCTCCTGCCCGAGGTGGATGCGGGTGCCGAGGGCGGTGTAGAGCTTCCGGACCGCGTCCGAGCCGTACCGCTGCTCGACGGCGATGCAGACGCGCACCGGGCCCCACCCGGTACGCATCAGTTCCTGGTACTGCTCGGGGAGGTCCCGGCCTTCGTTGAGCACCGACAGGCTCATCACGTGGAAACGGATCTCCACGTCCCGGACCTGTTCGACCTCCAGCAGCCAGCGAGAGGTGATCCACGCCCAGGGGCAGATCGGGTCGAACCACATGTCGACGGCGACACGCTCGCTCACGGTGAGGTCCCTTCACGACGGGTGGCGCCGGCTCTCCGGCACCTGCACCGATCTTCACCCCCACGACTGTCGAGGGGTACCGGAACGAGAGCGTGACCTCCCCCACCGCGGGGCCCCGGTGCATGGAAGACTCGGATCACACCGGTCGTCACGAGCGGTCGGGGACGGCGCCGCGGCGGCGTACGGCGAGAATGGGATGGAGACGAACAGTGCCGGGAGTGCGCAACCTGACACAGGTCGAGGCGACCGAACGGGCCCGCCTCCTCGATGTGACCGGATACGACATCAGTCTGGACCTGTCCAGCGCCGTCCAGGCGGCGGGTCGTACCTTCCGGTCGACCACCGAGGTCCGCTTCCGGTGCAGCGAGCCCGGAGCCACCACCTTCATCGAGGTGGCGGCCGACTCGGTACGGTCGGCCACGCTCAACGGCACCGCACTGGACCTCGACGACTGGTCGGCGGAGAAGGGCCTCATCCTCCCCGGTCTGGCCGGCGAGAACACGTTGGTGGTGGACGCGGACTTCGCGTACTCGAACAGCGGGCAGGGCCTGCACCGCACGGTGGACCCGGTCGACGGCGAGACGTACCTGTACAGCCAGTTCGAGACGGCCGACGCCCAGCGGGTGTTCGCCGCCTTCGACCAGCCCGACCTCAAGAGCGTCTACACCTGGCACGCCACCGTCCCGGCGCACTGGACGGTCGTCTCCAACATGCCGGTGGAGCGTGAGGAGGCGGCGGGCGAGGACCTGAAGACCGTCCACTTCGCCGAGTCCGCCCGGATGAGCACCTACATCAC
Organism: Micromonospora sp. BQ11; assembly: GCF_052068135.1. NCBI lineage: Bacteria > Bacillati > Actinomycetota > Actinomycetes > Micromonosporales > Micromonosporaceae > Micromonospora > Micromonospora sp. BQ11. The sequence goes on from NZ_JBQHDB010000014.1 coordinate 19,292, forward strand.
CGCGCTCTGCGCGGGGCCGTACCACCAGGTGCGGGACAGCCACGACGGCATCGACCTCGGCGTGTTCTGCCGGGCCTCGATGGCGCAGCACCTGGACTCCGACGACCTGTTCCTGATCACCAAGCAGGGCTTCGACTTCTTCCACGAGAAGTTCAACGTGCGCTACCCGCTGCCGAAGTACGACCAGCTCTGGGTACCGGACTTCAACGCCGGCGCGATGGAGAACTTCGGCTGCGTCACGCACGCCGAGTCGCACTACATCTTCCGCTCCCAGGTCACCGACTTCGAGTACGAGCAGCGGGCCAACACGATCCTGCACGAGATGGCGCACATGTGGTTCGGTGACCTGGTCACCATGCGCTGGTGGAACGACCTCTGGCTGAACGAGTCGTTCGCCGAGTGGGCCAGCCACTGGTGCAACACCAACGCCACCCGGTTCGCCGACGCGTGGACGACCTTCCTGTCGATCCGGAAGAACTGGGGCTACCGGCAGGACCAGCTCTCCTCCACCCACCCGGTGTACTGCGAGATGCCGGACCTGGAGGCGGTCGAGGTCAACTTCGACGGCATCACGTACGCCAAGGGCGCGAGCGTGCTCAAGCAGCTCGTCGCGTACGTGGGCGAGGAGCCGTTCCTGGCCGGGCTGCGCGCGTACTTCGGCAAACACGCCTGGGGCAACGCCACCTTCGACGACCTGCTGTCCGAGCTGGAGGCCGCCTCCGGTCGGGAGCTGCGCAAGTTCGCCGCCCAGTGGCTGGAGACCGCGCAGGTCAACACGCTGCGCCCGGAGGTGACGATCAGCGCCGACGGCACCTACGAGCGGGTCGTGGTCCGGCAGGACGCGCCGGCCGGGCACCCGACGCTGCGCACGCACCGCATCGGCGTGGGCCTGTACGACCTGACCGACGGCCGGCTGGTCCGTCGCGAGCGGCACGAGGTCGACGTGGCCGGCGAGCGGACCGAGCTGGCCGAGCTGGCCGGGGTCCGGGCGGCCGACGTGCTCCTGCTCAACGACGACGACCTCACGTACGCCAAGCTGCGCCTGGACGAGCGGTCGATGGCCACCGTGGTGCAGCACATCGCCGGTTTCGAGTCGTCGCTCGCGCGGGCGCTGTGCTGGACCGCGGCCTGGGACATGATCCGCGACGCCGAGCTGGCCGCGCGGGACTACGTGGCGCTGGTGCTGGCCGGGCTGCCCGCCGAGACCGACATCAACCTGGTCACCGCCACCCTGCGGCAGGCGACCAGCACGCTCGTCTTCTACGCCGACCCGGCCTGGGCGCCGACCGGTTGGGCGGAGCTGGCCCGCACCGCGAGGACCGCGCTGGCCGCCGCCGAGCCGGGCAGCGGCTTCCAGATCGCGTGGGCCCGCGCGTACGCCTCGGCGGCCCGCGCGCCGGAGGACCTGGCGGTCCTGCGCGGGTGGCTGAACGGTGGCGAGGTGCCGGCGGGGCTGACCGTCGACACCGAGCTGCGCTGGACGGTCCTCCAGTCGCTGGTCGCCAACGGCGCGGCCGGCACGGCCGACATCGAGGCGGAGCTGGCGACCGACCGTACGGCCAGCGGCGAGCGGGAGGCGGCGTACGCCCACGCCCTGGTGCCGACGCCGGAGAACAAGGCTGCGGTCTGGGCCCAGCTGACCGGGCCGGACGCGCTCCCGAACTGGCGGCACCGGGCGCTGCTCCAGGGCTTCGCCCACCCGGCACAGGTCGCGCTGGTCGGCCCCTACCGGGACCGGTACTTCGCCACCGTCGCCCAGGTATGGGCCAGCCGGGACAGCGAGCCGGCGCAGGAGTTCACCCAGCTGGCGTACCCGGCGTACCTGGTGGACGACGAGACGGTGGCGGCGACCGACGCGTGGCTGGCCGGCGAGGGCCACCCGGCGCCGCTGCGTCGGCTGGTCGCCGAGGGCCGCGACGGCGTCGTCCGCGCCCTCGCCGCCCGCGCGAGGGACACGCAGAGCGCCTGAGCGTCAGGACGCGGCCCGGGGCCGGTGTGGGCACGTCCCACGCCGGCCCCGCGTCGTTATGGTGGGGGCGGGAGGTGGACGTGATGGCACAGCCGACTGACGAGTGGCCTCAGCCGGGGAGGCGCTGGCGGGAGCAGGACCTCGCCGACCTGCCCGAGAACGGGAACCGGTACGAGCTCGTCGACGGGAGCCTGCACGTGACCCCACCTGCCGGGCCGGATCACCATGAGCTGGCGGACGACATCCGGATGACGCTGCGGCTGACGGCACCGCCGGGATGGCGGGTGATCCGTGAGATCGGCGTGCGGATACCCGACGGAAATCTGATCCCGGACATCACCGTCCTGAGGCCGGGGGCCCCGCGCGACCGGATGTGGTCGGAACCGGCCGACATCGCCCTCGTCGTCGAGGTCGAGTCCCCGAACAGCCGCCGGCACGACCGGTTCACCAAGCCCGCCCTCTACGCGGAGGCCGGCATCGCCGCCTACTGGCGGGTGGAACGCGGCGACTTCGGACCGGTGGTGTACCGCTACGAGCTGGCCAAGGGAGTTCACTACGACCTGATGGGCACGGCGGGACCCGATGATCCGGTGGAGATGACCGAACCATGGCCGATGCGGCTGGACCCGAGCGCCTGGCCCCGCTGAGACCCGCAGACATGCCGAAGCCCGGTCCGCGATCGCGGACCGGGCTTCGTCGTACGGGTCGGGTCAGCCCTTACCGGCGTGACTGGCGAGCTGGTCGAGGCCGTTGATGATGCCGCCGGCCAGGTCGCCGCCGCCGAAGGCCGCCACCATGGAGAGCGCGGCGAGCCGGGCGTACGTGTCGGGGATGCGCTTGCGTGCGTGCCGACCGGTGACGATCTCCAGCTGGCGCTGGTTGGGCGACACGGCGATCAGGACGGACCGGTCGGGCTCGGCGAGCTGCCGGTGCAGCCGCTCGGCGTGCTCGCGGATCGGCTCGTCGAGGCCGCCGACGAAGACCGAGAAGACGAGCCCGGTGCCCTGGTCGGCCTGACGCAGGGCCTCGTCGATGCGCAGCAGCTGACGGGTCGAGAACGGCCCGTCCAGCACGTCCGGCGGGGTGTCCGTCCCCGACTGGGGCCGCATCTCACCAACGGTCACTTGCGCCTCCGGTTCCACCGGCCGGCGCCTCGACGCTGGCCTGCTCCTGCTTGCGGCTGGTCAGCGCCGGCGCCTGCGCGCCCGCGGCCAGGGCGGTGCCGGCCGAGTCGGCCAGTTGCTCCGGCCGGCCCAGGAACCAGACCGGAGTGAAGTCGAAGGGCCGGCCCGGGCGGTAGCGCTTGGCGCCACCACCACCGCCACGGCTACCGGCGTACGCCAGGCCGGCGATCACCAGCACCGCGGCCGCCGGGATGCCGACGAAGACCAGCAACGTCTCGGTTACAGACAATCCCAACGCCCCCAGGCGGAAGAAGAGATTTTCGGCGAGCGGGCCGGGTGGACGCTCATCGCTCCGACCGCCCGATTCCGCTGCCATTCACGTTAGCGGAGCCGACGGCCCGCCAGATTGCGGGGTGGCGATCCCATCCGCCACTGGAGTGCTCCAGCTGCGCAGCGGTGGCGATCAACCTCGCGTCGTCGCCGTACCGGCCGCTCAGCAACACCCCCACGGGCAGCCCTTCAGCGGTGACACCGACCGGCAGCGACACCGACGGATCGCCCGTCACGTTGAAGATGGCACAGTACGGCGAGAAGCGCCGTTGCCGGTCGAAATCCTCCGCCGGGTCGCCACCGGAGGCGAACCAGCCGACGGGCGCCTGCGGCGCGGCCAGGGTGGGGCAGAGCAGCAGGTCGGAGTCGGCGGTACGGCGGACGCCGAGGCGTACCTGCGCCTGGAGCTCGCCCAGGGTGGCGGTGAGGGTGCCGGCGGAGATCTCCGCGCCCCGGGCCCGCAGGTACCGGGTCAGCGGCAGCAGCTCGCCCTCCCGCTCCAGCGGCACGGGAGCGAGCGCCAGCACGTACCAGACGAGCTCGAACAGCGGCCACGACGTCGGCCCGAGCGGCGACGCCACCTCGACCACCTCGTGACCGGCGGCGGTGAGCAGCGCCGCGGCCCGGTCCACGGCGGCGACGCAGTCGGGGTGCACCGGCTCGTCGGCGAGCATCGGCGTGGTGAAGCGGCCGACGCGCAGCCGGCCCGGTTCGGCGGCCCGGGCGACACCGCGCCAGCCCCCGGCGGGCTGGGCCGGCGGCAGGTACGGCTCCCCCGCCACCGGTCGGGACAGCACGTCGAGCAGCGCCGCCACGTCGGCGACGGTCCGCCCGATCGGCCCGTTGGTCGGCAGCCCGTACGCGCCGAAGCCGAGCGGCCCGCCGGAGACCAGCCCGCGGCTGGGCTTGTAGCCGACCAGCCCGCACATCGAGGCGGGGATGCGCAGCGAGCCACCGCCGTCGGAGCCCTGGGCGACGGGGACCAGCCCGGCCGCCACGGCCGCCGCCGCGCCGCCGCTGGAGCCCCCGGCGGTGTACGCGAGGTTCCACGGGTTGCGGGCCGGCGGCGCGACCAGCCCCTCCGAGTAGAGCGAGCAGCCCAGCTCGGAGGTGGTGGTCTTGCCGAGGCTGACCAGCCCGGCGTCCTTCATGAAGCGGACCACGTCGGCGTCGACCGGCGGCACGAAGTCGGCGAAGGCGGCGGAGCCGAAGGTGGTGCGTACCCCGGCGGTGAGGGTGAGGTCCTTGACCGCCGTCGGTACGCCGTGCAGCGGGCCACGGTCCTCGGGCGGCACGGTGTCGGCGGCGTCGGCCGCGGCGAGGGCCTCCGCACCGGTGACGGTGACGAACGCTCCCACCGTGTCGCCGAGCGCGGCGACCCGCTCCAGGTGGTGCGCGACCAGCTCACGGCTGGACAGCTCGCCGCGGGCGATCGCGGCGGCCTGCTCCAGCGCGGTCAGGTCGTGCGGCTCGGCCATTGCCTCATCCTGCCCGGTGCGCCGCCGCCGGCGGCGGCGACACGACCGACTACCCGGGCGGCGACGACGCCGGTTGCCGCATATCGCGATGACATGGGCCGCGCAGGATTGGCGCCGGGAGACACCGCGACGGACCATTCATAGACCGATGTAGATACTTCGGTCGGGCCCGGTCCGCCGACCATCCACCGGCACCGGAACCGCAGGCTCCGCACCCCACCGGGAGCGATCCATGTCACCCACCGCCACCGCCGTCCCCCGTCCCGGACCGGCCCGCCGCCGGACCACCACCACCGTCCGCGTGCTGCTGACCTTGATCCTGGTCGGCGCCGGCCTGATCGCCGCTCCGCCCGCCCAGGCCGCCGCCAGCCCCTACCAGCGCGGCCCCGATCCCACCGTGGCGAGCATCGAGGCGAGCCGCGGCCCGTTCGCCATCGCCCAGACCACCATCGCCGCATCCAGCGTCAGCGGCTTCCGCGGCGGCACCGTCTACTACCCCACCACCACCGCCGAGGGCACCTTCGGCGCGGTGGCGATCTCCCCCGGCTACACCGCGACCCAGTCCAGCGTGGCCTGGCTCGGCCCCCGGCTGGCCTCGCAGGGCTTCGTCGTCGTCACCATCGACACCCTCTCCCGCTACGACCAGCCGGCCAGTCGCGGCACCCAACTGCTCGCCGCCCTGGACCACCTCACCAACGCCAGTACGGTGCGGACCCGGATCGACCGGAACCGGCTCGCGGTGATGGGCCACTCGATGGGCGGCGGCGGCAGCCTCTCCGCGGCGAACACCCGGCCGACGTTGCAGGCCGCGATCCCGCTGACCGGCTGGCACACCGTCAAGAACTGGTCCGGGGTACGCGTCCCGACGCTGGTCGTGGGTGCGGAGAACGACTCCATCGCCCCGGTGACCTCGCACTCGGAGCCCTTCTACACCAGCCTGCCGTCCACCCTGGACAAGGCGTACCTCGAACTCAACGCGGCCGGCCACTCGGCGCCCACGTCGTCGAACGTGACCGTCGCCAAGTACAGCATCTCCTGGCTGAAGCGGTTCGTGGACGACGACACCCGCTACGAGCAGTTCCTCTGCCCGGCGCCACGCGGCACGGCGATCCAGGAGTACCGGGACACCTGCCCCCACTCCTGACCCCTGCGGCCAGCGGCGGACGGGCCGCACGTCCCGTGCGCCCGTCCGCCCCGGCGCGCCGGGGCCCGGTCGATCAGGACGACGTCCGGTCCTGGTCGGCCGGGTCCGTCGCGTCCCGGTCGATGCCGAGGAAGCGCAGGGCGTTCCCGCCGAGGATCCCGGCGCGCTGCGCGTCGGTGAGGAAGTCGGACCGGTGCACCACCGCGCCGACCGGGCGCTCGCCCAGCGGGTACGGGTAGTCGCTGCCGAGCAGCACCCGTTCGGCGCCCAGCGTGTCGACCAGCAGTCGCAGGGCGGCCGGCTCGAAGACCACGGAGTCCACGCAGAACCGGTCGACGTACGCGCTGGGCGGCGCGGTGGACGCGCCGCGTACCAGGTCACCCCGACGGTGCCAGGCGTTGTCGGCGCGCCCCAGCCAGAACGGGAAGCTCCCGCCGCCGTGGGCGAAGCAGATCCGCAGGTCCTCGGAGACCCGGTCGAAGACGCCGCCGAGGATGAGCGCCAGCACCGACAGGTGCGTCTCGGCCGGCATGCCGGTGAGCCAGCGGGCCATCCAGCGGTCCAGGCGGGGGCCACCGGCCATGTCCCACGGGTGCACGAAGACCGGTGCGCCGACCTGCGCGCAGTGCTGGAGGAAGGTGACCACACCCGCGTCGTCCAGGTCGCGGTCGCCGACGTGGTTGCCGATCTCCACACCCACGTGGCCCGACGCCAGGCAGCGGTCCAGCTCGGCGCAGGCGGCGTCCGGGTCCTGCAACGGCACCTGGCAGAACGGCACGAGCCGGTCGCCTCCGGCGGCGGTGACCTCCAGGGTCAGGTCGTTGAAGATCCGGGCGACCTTGACGGCCTGGTCCGCCGGTCGGTCGTAGGAGAAGAAGACCGGGGTCGGCGAGACGACCTGCACGTCCACGCCGTCGACGGTCATGTCGGCCAGCCGGGTCGGCGCGTCCCAGCACGCCGCGCCGACCGGCCGGAACTCCGTCTCCCCCACCATGATCATGGCCGCGCGCTCGGAGTCGATCCGCAGCCAGGGCCAGCCGGACCCGCCGCACGCCGCGGCGAGGTCCGGCCATCCCTTCGGTACGAGGTGCGTGTGGACGTCGACGACAGGTGGCCGCATCAGCCCTTGCCCGGGTGCAGCGCGCCACAGTTGTCGCAGGTACGGGCCTTCTCGTCGGTGTAGAACGCCTGGAACACCGGGGGCAGGTCGGCGGCGATGTCGCGGACCTGCAACTCCACCTCGTGCACCTTGTGCCCGCACTCGGGGCAGTACCACTGGAACCTCTCCAGCGTGCCCTCCTCGCGGACCCGCTCGACGACCACGCCGATCGAGCCGGCCTCCGGCCGCTGCGGCGAGTGCGGGGTGTTCCGCGGCAGCATCCACATCTGCCCCTCGCGCACGTGCACCGTACGCGGCCCCTCCGGGAGCATCAGGTTGATGTGCATGTTGCCCTTGACCTGGTAGAAGAACTCCTCGTACGGGTCGACGTGGAAGTCGGTCCGCTGGTTGGGGCCGCCCACCACCATGACGATGAAGTCGTCCCCGCCCGGGAACATCTCCTTGTTGCCCACCGGCGGCTTCAGCAGGTGCTGGTTCTCGGCGATCCAACCGGGGAAGCTGAACGGCTCCGCGATCTCACTCACGACTGACCTCCTTGAGGGGGGAGCAGGGCGACGGCCTGCATCTCGATCAGCAGGTGCGGATGGGGTAGCTGGTGCACCGCGACGGTCGTCCGGGTGGGGCCGGTCGCGTCGAAGAACTCCGCCCACACCTCGTTGTAGCCGCCGAAGTCGTTCATGTTCACCAGGTAGGTGGTGACCTGGACGAGGTCGGCGAGGTCGGCGCCGACCGACCGCAGCAGGTCGCGGACGTTCCCGATCACCGCCCGGGTCTGTTCCCGGATGTCCAGGTTCGTCGTGCCGAACTCGTCGACCTCGACACCGGCGAAGGTGTTGTCCGGCCGCCGGGACGACGTACCGGAGACGAAGACGAAACCGCCCGCGACCTTGACGTGCGGAAAGGCACCGCGCGGGACGGCCTTGCCGGCCACCACCCGGGCGGTCACCGGCCCGCCGCCTTCAACGACGCCGTGCCGAGCTTCTCCACCACGGCCCGGACGTGGGCGCCGGGGCGCAGGGGCACGGCGGCCGTGGCGGCACCGGCCAGGAAGACCCAACCCTCCGCCAGGCGTACGCCGTGCCGCCCGGCCAACCGGATCCCCTCGTCGAGGGCCCGGCGCGGGTCACCGAGGATCGCCGCCGTCGAGCCGACCTGGGCGACCCGCCCGTCGATCTCCAGCAGCACGCCGAGGTTGTCCAGCCCGTCCGGCACCGGTCGCCACGGCCCCACCACGAACGCGGCGGCCGACGTGTTGTCCGCGACGACGTCGGGCAGCGAGAAGGTGAAGTTGGCGTACCGGGAGTCGATCAGCTCGATCGCCGGCGCCACCGCGCGCACCGCGTCGGTGAAGGAGCCCAGCGGCTCGCCCGGCTCGGGGAGGCGGTCCAGCAGGAACGCGACCTCCGGCTCGACCCGGGGATGGATGAAGGCGGCGACGTCGACCGTGCCGCCGTCGGGCACCCGCATCGCGTCGGTGAGCCGCCCCCAGATGACCTCGTCGACGCCGACCTGGGCCATCTTGGCCCTGCTGGTCAGGCCCATCTTCAGCCCGACGATCCGCTCACCCCGGGCCAGGCGGCGCTGCACCAGGGCGGTCTGCACCGCGTACGCGGCGTCGACGTCCAGGCCCGTCTCGGCGGCCAGCTGCGGAATGGCGGTGGCGGTGTCGGCGGCCGCGCCCAGCCGCTCGGCGATGCCGGTGGTGTCCAGGCCGGTCACGCTGCCTCCTCCTGCTCGGTGCGACGACCCGCGAGGTCCAGCGCCACGTCCACGATCATGTCCTCCTGGCCGCCGACCATCCGGCGCCGGCCCAGCTCGACGAGGATCGAGCGGACGTCCACGCCGTACTTCGCGGAGGCACGCTCGGCGTGCCGCAGGAAGCTGGAGTAGACGCCCGCGTACCCGAGGGAGAGCGTCTCCCGGTCGACCTGGACCGGCCGGTCCTGCAACGGGCGGACCACGTCGTCGGCGGCGTCCATCAGCGCGAACACGTCGCAGCCGTGCTTCCAGCCGTGCAGCTCGGCGACCGCGACGAACACCTCCAGCGGCGCGTTGCCGGCGCCCGCGCCCATCCCGGCCAGCGACGCGTCCACCCGCACGGTCCGGCCGTGCGCGGCGTCCGCACCGGCCGGGGCGGAGCCGAGGATCCGCCCGTGCTCGACCGCGACCACGCTGTTGGCCACGCCCAGGGACAGGTTGTGGTGCGCGTGGATGCCGATCTGCGTCTCCGGCTCCAGCACCTGCCGGTACGCGTCGACCCGCTGGGCGACGTCGGACATCAGCAGCCGGCCGCCGGAGTCGGTGACGTAGACGCAGTGCGCGCCGTACGACTCCATCAGCTTCGCCTGTGCGGCCAGCGCGGCCGGGTCGGCCATGTGCGACATCATCAGGAACCCCGAGACGTCCATGCCGTTCTCGCGGGCCCACGAGATGTGCTGGGCGGAGATGTCCGCCTCGGTGCAGTGGGTGGCGATCCGGACGCTGGCCACCCCGAGCGCCTTCGCCGCTTTCAGGTCGGCGATGGTGCCGATGCCGGGCAGCAGCAGGGTGGTCAGCTTCGCGGTGGTGAGCACCTCGGCGGCGGCGGAGATCCAGTCCGCGTCGCTCGCCGCGCCGTGGCCGTAGTTGACGCTGGAACCGGCGAGCCCGTCGCCGTGCGCCACCTCGATCGCGGCCACCCCGGCCGCGTCCAGCGCCGCCGCGATCGTCCGCACCTGGTCCACCGTGTAGCGGTGGGCGATGGCGTGCATGCCGTCGCGCAGGGTCACGTCCTGGATGTACAGGTCCGTCATGCAGTCACCGTCCGGCGAAGGGCGACCAGGCGCTCCGCGGTGCGCAGCGCGGCCGAGGTCATGATGTCCAGGTTCCCGGCGTACGCGGGCAGGTAGTGGCCCGCGCCGGAGACCTCCAGGAAGACCGACACCTGGAGCCCGGTGAGGTGCCGCCCGAGCGACGGCACGTAGCTGTCGACGCGGTCGAACTGCACGTCCTGCTTGAGCCGGTAGCCCGGGACGTACTCCTGCACGGTCGCCACCATGTCGGCCACCGACGCGGAGACGGCGGCGCGGTCGGCGTCGGCGTCCGGGCAGAGGCAGTAGACGGTGTCCCGCATGAGCAGCGGCGGCTCGGCCGGGTTCAGCACGATGATCGCCTTGCCGCGCTCGGCCCCGCCGACCACCTCGATCGCCCGCGCGGTGGTCTCGGTGAACTCGTCGATGTTGGCCCGGGTGCCCGGCCCCGCCGACCGCGAGGCGATCGAGGCGACGATCTCCCCGTACGCGACCGGGGTGACCCGGCCGACGGCGGCGACGATCGGCACGGTCGCCTGGCCACCGCAGGTCACCATGTTGACGTTCGTCTCGTGCAGGTGCTCGTCGAGGTTGACCGGCGGCACCACGTACGGGCCGATGGCCGCCGGGGTCAGGTCGACGACCGTACGGCCGTGCGCGCGCAGCACCGCGTCGTTGTGCCGGTGCGCCCCGGCCGAGGTGGCGTCGAAGACCAGGTCGACGTCGGCGAACTCGCGCAGCGCGACGAGCCCGTCCACGCCCTCGGCGGTGGTGGCCACGCCCAGCCGCCGGGCCCGTGCCAGCCCGTCGGAGTCCGGGTCGATGCCGGCCATCGCCACCATGCGCAGGCTGCCACTGAGCCGCAACACCTTGATCATGAGGTCGGTCCCGATGTTGCCGGACCCGATCACCGCCACACCCGTGCTCACTGGTCCCCACCCTTCGAGAAACACGTCCGGACCGAGCCGAGGCCGGAGATCCGGGCCTCGTACGCCGCGCCCGGGGTCACCGGCACCATCGGGCCGAGCGCCCCGGAGAGCACCACGTCGCCGGCCCGCAGCGGGTCGCCGGAGCGGGCCATCGTGCCGGCCAGCCACTCCAGCGCGTGCAGCGGGTTGCCGAGGCACGCCGCGCCGGCACCGACCGAGACCGGCTCCCCGGCGTGCTCCAGGACCATCCCGCACAGGCGCAGGTCCACGTCGGCGAGCCGGCGCGGGGTGGTGCCGAGGACGAACAGGCCGCTGGAGGCGTTGTCGGCGACGGTGTCCACGATGGAGATGTCCCAGCCGGCGATGCGCGAGTCGACGATCTCGATGGCCGGCAGCACGTGGTCGACGGCCCGCAGCAGGTCGGCGGTGGTGATCCGCCCGTCGGGCAGGTCGGTGCCGAGGACGAAGGCCACCTCCGCCTCGACACGGGGCTGGAGCAGGCCGTCCATCGCCACCTCGGCACCGTCCGGCACGGCCATGGCGTCGGTCAGTACGCCGAAGTCGGGCTGGTGGACGCCGAGGCTCTCCTGCACGACGGGATTGGTCAACCCGATCTTCGCGCCGACCCGCCGGTGGCCGTGCCGCAGCCACTCGCGGGCCTGCGCCTGCTGCACGAGGTACGCCGAGGCGACGTCCCCCTCGGTCAGCAGCCGGCCGCGCAGGGGCGGGCAGGGCTTGCCGCCCTCCCGGGCCTCGGTCAGCTCCCGGGCGGCGGCTTCCAGATCAGGGGTCATGTCAGGTCCACGCAGACGTTGGTGAGTTCGGAGTAGAAGCCCAGCGAGTGCACGCCGCCCTCGCGGCCGATGCCGGAGGCCTTCACGCCGCCGAACGGGGTGCGCAGGTCACGCAGGTACCAGGTGTTCACCCAGACGATGCCGGCGTCCAGCCGGGCGCCGGCCCGGTGCGCCCGGCCCACGTCCCGCGTCCAGACCGTGGCCGCCAGGCCGTACTCGGTGCCGTTGGCCAGGGCGTACGCCTCCTCCTCGTCGTCGAAGGGCGCGACGTGCACGACCGGGCCGAAGATCTCCTCGGTGTTGGTCCGGGCGTCCGGGCCGAGCCCGGTGAGCACCGTCGGCTGCACGTACGCCCCGCCGTCGCGGGCGTCGCCGAAGCGCGGCGTCCCGCCCCCGGTCAGCACGTCGGCGCCCTCGGCGCGGGCCAGGTCGTAGTGGCCGAGCACCTTCTCCCGATGCTGGTGCGAGATCAGCGGCATGTTCGCGGTCGCCTCGTCGGCCGGCCACCCGTACGCCAGCTCGGCGGCCCGCTTCGCCAGGCGTGCGGTGAACTCCTCGTAGACCGGACGCTGCACGTAGATCCGCTCGGTGCACAGGCAGACCTGCCCACCGTTGGTGAAGCTGGACCGCACCGACCCGGCGACCGCCGCGTCCAGGTCGGCGTCGGCGAAGACCAGCCCGGCGTTCTTGCCGCCCAGCTCGAAGCTCACCGCCTTCACCCCGTCGGCCGCCGCGCGCATGATCGCCCCGCCGGTGGCCGACTCGCCGGTGAACGTGATCGCGTCGACGCCCGGGTGCCGGGTGAGGAACTCCCCGGCCGAGTCCGGCCCGAAGCCGTGCACCAGGTTGAACACACCGGCCGGCACGCCGGCCGCCGCCATCACCTCGGCGAGCAGCGTCGCCGAGGCGGGCGTCTCCTCGCTCGGCTTCACCACGACCGCGTTGCCGCAGGCCAGCGCCGGGGCGACCTTCCAGGTGAGCAGGAGCAGCGGCAGGTTCCACGGCACGATGACGGCGACCACGCCGACCGGCTTGCGGACGGCGTAGTTGAGGGCCCGGCCACCGGTCGGGGTGACCGTGGTGAACGACTCGGTGGGCGCGGTCGCCACGATCTCGGCGAAGGCCCGGAAGTTCGCCGCGCCGCGCGGAACGTCGAGCGTCCGGGCCTGCGAGATGGCCTTGCCGGTGTCGGCGACCTCGGCGGTGACCAGGTCGTCGAAGCGGCGTTCCAGCTCGTCGGCGACCCGGCGCAGCACCTCCGCCCGCTCCCGCTCCCCCATCCGGCCCCACGGGCCGCGCAGCGCCGCGCGGGCCGCCGCGACCGCGTCGTCCACCGTGGAGCTGGCGGCCTCGGCGACCTCGAAGACCGGCTCGCCGGTCACCGGGCTGCGCTTGGTGAACCGGCGTCCCGCCTCGACGAACTCGCCGCCCACGAAGTTGCGCAGCAGACCCGGCCCGTCGGGTGCCCGCCCGGCCATCAACCGGGGATCCCAGGCGGTCATCGGCGCCTCCCTCGTTGCACGCCGGCGGCCGAACCGCCGGACGTCCGACTCGTCAGGGCCCCGATCGCACCGGCCACCAGCAGCGCCGCGCCGGCGGCGACGGCACCGAGCACGCGGTGCTGCCGGCGGACCCGGCGGCGCACCTCGGCGTACGGGGTGGTGGAGAAGGACACCAGCTCGTATTGGGAAACGTACCGGCCGGGAAGGGCCCGTTCCAGCGCGTGTTCCACCCGGCGGCCCAGCTGGAACAGCGGCGAGGCGACCTTGTCCCGCATCTCCACGAAGTTGGTCAGCGCCATCCGCGCGATGGCCTCGGCGTTGACCTGCCGGCGGTGCTGGAACAGCGGCAGCGCCGCCGCCCAGTCGTCGGCGCATTCGTCCAGGCACCGGTCCAGCTCGACCACGTCCTCGAACGCGGCGTTCGCACCCTGGCCGTAGAACGGCACGATGGCGTGGGCGGCGTCGCCGAGCAGGCCGATCCTCCCGTTCACCTGCCAAGGGTCGCAGTGGACGGTGCCGAGCAGGCCCACCGGGTTGTGCTGGTAGTCGTCCACGAGGTTCGGGGCCAGCGGCGGCAGGTCCGGGTAGTGCGTGGCGAAGTGCCGCTCGATCGCCGCCGGGCTGCCGAGCGAGGCGAAACTCGCGGTGCCGTGGGTGGGCCAGAACAGCGTGCAGGTGAACGAGCGGTCCGGGTTGGGCAGGGCGATCATCATCGAGGTGCCACGCGGCCAGATGTGCAGGGCCTCCGGGTCCAGGGCGAAGTCCCCGTCCACCGGCGGGATCGTCAGCTCCTTGTAGCCGTAGTCGAGGAAGTCCAGGCTCTCGGTCAGCAGCCCGTGCCGCAGCAGTTGTCCCCGCACCGCCGAGCCGGCACCGTCGGTGCCCAGGACGACCGATGCGGTGGCGGCGACGCTGCCGTGCGGGGTCTCGAAGGTCATGTCGCCGCTGGCGGGGTCGAGCCCGACCAGCCGGTGGTCGAAGGCGACTCGCACGCCGGGCAGGGCGGTGGCGGCGTCCAGCAGCGCGTTGTTGAGCGCGCCCCGGCTGATCGAGTTGATCGCCCGGTCCCCGGAGACGCTGTACGACTGGAAGTGCGACCCTCCGGAGACCGGGTGGATCATCCGGCCGCGCATCGGCAGCGCGTCCGCCATCACCTGCTTGTCCAGCTCGATCCGGCGCAGCGCGTCGAGCCCCCGCTCGGACAGCGCCAGGTTGATCGAACGCCCCCGCTCGACGGTGCCGGTGCGGGGATCGGGCCGCCGCTCGTAGATCGCCACCGGGTAGCCCCGCCGGGCCAGGAAGCAGGCCAGCAGGCAGCCCGCCAGCCCGGCACCGACCACCGCGATCTCGTCCCGCTGCCCGGTCACCGGGCTGTCTTTCGTTCGCGACTGCGGGGCTCGCAGGCCCGGCTCACTCCTCGCGCTCACCGGGTCACCGCCGGAACCGTCGCGGCCAGCGCCTCGGCGACGCGCCAGCAGTCGTGGTACGTCGAGTAGAGCGGCACCGGGGCGAACCGGATGATGTCCGGCTCCCGGGCGTCGGCGATCACACCGTGCTCGTACCGCAGTCGTTTGGCCAGCTCGGCGGCGCTGCCGGCGCCGATCCGCACGGACAGTTGGCACCCCCGTCGCGCGGGGTCGCGCGGGGTGACCACGGTCAGCGGCCGGTCGGCGGTCACCTCGTCGAGCAGCCGCCCCAGCCAGTCGGTGAGCCGCAGGCTGCGCTCCCGCAGCGCCGGCATGCCGACGGAGTCGAAGATTTCCAGCGAGGTGCGGACCGGACCCATCGCCAGGATCGGCGGGTTGGAGATCTGCCAGGCCTCCACGGTGGCCGGCGGCCGGGACACCGGGGTCATCTCGAAGCGGGTGGTCGCCTCGGTGCTCCACCAGCCCTCGAAGCGGGGCAGGTCCGTCCTGCCGAGGTGGCGCTCGTGGACGAAGACGCCGGCCAGCGCGCCGGGCCCGGAGTTCAGGTACTTGTACGAGCACCAGGCGGCGAAGTCGACGTCCCAGTCGTGCAGGGCCAGCGGGACGTTCCCGGCCGCGTGCGCCAGGTCCCAGCCGACGACCGCACCGGCGGCGCGGCCGGCCGCGGTGATCGCCGGGATGTCGAGCAGCTCGCCGGTCAGGTAGTTGACCCCGCCCAGCAGCACCAGCGCGACCGTGTCGCCCTCGGCGGCGAGGAGGTCGCAGACGTCGGAGGTGCGTAGGTTGTCCTCACCGGCCCGCGGGGTCAGCCGGACCACCGTGGTGTCCGGGTCCAGGCCGTGGAACCGGGCCTGGCTGCGGACGGCGTAGCTGTCCGAGGGGAAGGCGGTGTCCTCGATGACGATCCGCGTGCGCCGGCCCGCCGGCCGGTAGAAGCTGACCATCAGCAGGTGCAGGTCGACGGTGAGGGAGTTCATCACCACGACCTCCGCCGGGCGGGCGCCGACCAGTCGCGCGGCCGGCCCGGTGAGCAGCTCGTGGTACGGCAGCCACGGCCGCTTCGCCTCCAGGTGCCCCTCGACGCCCAGCCGCGCCCAGGCGTCCAGGTCGGCGAGGAGGTCGTCCCGGGTCGCCCGGGGTTGCAGGCCGAGCGAGTTGCCGGCCAGGTACGCGGCCTCGGGGTGCCGACCGCCGTCGGCCGGCGGCACGTGGAACAGGTGCCGGTGGCCGGGGTCGCCCGCGTCGCGCTGGTGAGCTTCTTGTTCCAGGGTGTGCATGTCGCGTTCTCCGGTCACATCGCGGTACGGGCCGACCACAGCTCCGGGAAGACCACCCGGGCCATGCTGCGCTGCAACCACGCCAGGCCGGCCGAACCACCGCTGCCGACCTTGGCGCCCATCGTGCGTTGCACCGCCTTGAGGTGGTTCCACCGCCAGTCGCCGAACTGCTCGGCCACCTCGGCCAAGGCCTCGCCGAGCAGGCGCAGGTGGTTGTCCGCCGCCTCGTCGTCGTAGATCCGCACCCAGGCCGCCTCGACGGCCGCGTGCGGCTCGTGCTCCCCGGCGACGTCCCGCTCCAGCAGGTCGGCCGGGAGGTCGTGGCCGTGCCGGGCGAGCAGGGCGACGACCTCGTCCCACACGCTGGGGGCGGCGAGGGTGGCGGTCAGGTCCGCGTACACGTCGGTCTGGCGGCGGAACGGGCGGATCAGCGTGGTGTCCCGGAGACCGAGCAGGAACTCCAGGTGGCGGTACATCGCGGACTGGAAGCCGGATCCCTCGCCGAGCAGGTTGCGGAACCGGTTGAAGTCGGCCGGGGTCATCCAGCGCAGCCCCTTCCAGGCCGCGTTGAGCCCCTCCAGGTGCAGGGCGGCGCGACGCAGCGGGGCCAGGGCGTCCCAGATCCGGTCCTCCCGCAGCAGGCGGGACGTCTCGCGCAGCTCGTGGCAGGTCAGCCCGAAGTACAGCTCCATGATCTGGCTGACCATCAGGAACGACATCTCACCCGGGTCGTCGCTCAACGGGGTCTGCAGCCGGTGCAGCGTGCTGGCCTGCACGTACGCGTCGTACGGCACGCGCTCGGCGAACTCCAGGGTGGGCTCGCCGCCGTTGCGGGCCGCCCGCGCGGCACGTTGACGCGGGGTGACCGGCCGTACCGCCGCCCGGTTGGCCGCTCTCGGGTCCGTCCGTTCCACGTTCCGCTCCTCCGCTCGCACCGCTCCCACCGGCGACACGCCGGTGGACGTTATGATCTCGCGGCGGGAACCGCCGACGGAATGCCGAAGCAACGGCACTGACCAGGGATTACTTCTCGCCCGAAAGGCGATAGGAGGGATCGGGTTGGAGAACGTAAGGTCGGTGCGTGGACGAGATGGACTGGGCGCTGCTGCGCGAGCTTCAGGCCGACGCACGGCTGTCCTTCAGTGAGCTGTCCCGCCGGGTACACCTCTCCCCGCCGGCCGTCGCCGAGCGGGTACGCCGGCTGGAGGAGTCGGGCGTGATCACCGGCTACCACGCGCACGTCGACCTGGCCCGGGCCGGTCGCACCGTGGTCGCGCTGATCCGGATGTCCTGCTACGGGTCGCGGTGCATCCTCAACGACCCCGCGGTGGCGGGATGGCCGGAGATCATGGAGATCCACCGGATCACCGGCGACGCGTGCAGCGTGCTCAAGGTGGCCGCCGGCTCGATCGGCGAGTTCGAGGGGGTCATCGACCGGCTCGCCCCGTACGGCCAGCCGTCCAGCACCATGGTCCTCTCCACCCCCCTGGAGTGGCACCCCGTCGCTCCGCTGGGAAAGGAAGGGCCCCCCGTTAACGCCTCCGGTAGAGGAAGGGCCCCCGCTTAACACGCCCTCCCTCGTGTGCCCGCCCGACCAGCGGGAAAGCACCGCGCGTCGCCCCAGCAGAACCGGTGCATCGGTGCCGGGAGGGAGGGATCATGCGGGGTCTGCGACCGTACCCGGGCGTGTTCGACGCCTCGGGAGCCATCGTCCGACTGCTCGGGGTGCTCGTCCTGATCGGGGCCTTCGTCCTGGTCGGAGCCGCGCCGGCCCGGGCGGAGGAGAACACCTTCGTCGAGGTGACGCCCAACCCCGCCCAGGCGGGCACACGGGTGAGCATCCGGGCCAGCTGCGACAACGCCAACAACGAGGCGGCCTCCGTGCACTCGGACGCGTTCGGCCGGGTCATGCTGCGAGCGGACAACGGCTTCCTCACCGGACAGGTCAGCGTGCCGGGCAGCAAGGAGCCCGGCGACTATCCGGTCGAGCTGCGCTGCGACAAGGGCAGGACCGCGACGTCCACCTTCACCGTCCTGGACATGGCGCAGCCCACCAAGGGACCGGCGACCGGAGGCGGCGGCACGGCCGGCGACGCCGGACCGGGCTCCCTGCTGCTGATCGGGGGCTTCGCCGCGGTGGCGCTCGCGGTCGGGTTCGGCTTCTTCGGCCGCCGCCGTACCACCGGAGCCGGTTCCTGACCCGCCGTCGCCATGGCCGGCCGACACAGGCGTAGCAGAGAAGCGGGGCGCGTCCGCGCCACGACCCGGCGGGCGCTGCGGGCGTCCGGCCGGGTGGCCGCCACGACCGCCCGACGGCTGCGTCGGGTGGCCGGCGAGGCGGGCGTGGCGAGCGTCCCCACCACGGACCCGGCAGCCGGACCGCTGCCCACGCGTCACCGGCAGCGCCGGGTGGCCGCCGGTCGGCGGAGGCTGGCACCCGCCCGGCATCCGGGGTTCCCGATCCTCGTGATCGGCACGCTGATGGTGCTGATCGTCGCGATGCTCGGGGTGGAACGGGTCACCGGTTTCCGCATCCTGCCGGACACGTTCATCGCCGGACTGCGGCCACCGCCGAAGAAGTACCCGGTCCTGTCGGCGAGTCCGCCGGCCACCATCGAGATCGACACGCTCGACCTCGAGGCGCCCGTGCACAGCGTCGGGCTCGCCTCCGACGGTGCCATCGCCGCTCCGGACGCGGCCCGCGCGCAGGAGGCCGGCTGGTACGACCAGGGCCCCACCCCGGGTCAGTACGGGCCGGCGGTGATCGTCGGGCACGTCGACACCAACTCCGGACCGGCCGTCTTCCACGAGTTGCGGGAGCTGGGCGAGGGGGATCGGGTCGAGGTGACCCGCACCGACCGTACGGTGGCGGTCTTCGAGGTGGACGGCGTGGAGCGGTTCGACAAGGAGAGCTTCCCCGCCGACGAGGTCTTCGGCGACTTCAGCCGCCCCAATCTGCGCCTGGTCACCTGCGGCGGCCGGTGGGTGGGCGGCGACGTCGGCTACGCCGACAACGTGGTGGTGTTCGCGTCCCTCGTCGAGGCCCGCGGGACGTGACGGACCGGCCGGTCAGGCGGCCTCGGGCTCGCGGAGGTCCAGCCAGTCCGCCCAGCGCGGATCCGGAGCCCGGTGCCCCAGCACCCGCCAGGCGGTGCCCTTCGGTGCCGCCGGCAACGCGTGCAGACGCCATCCCAGCTCGGCCGGGGTCTTGTCGCCCTTGGTGTGGTTGCAGCGGGCGCAGGCCGCGACCACGTTCTCCCAGGCGTGCCGGCCGCCCCGGCTGCGGGGGAAGACGTGGTCGATGGTTTCGGCCGGCCCGCGGCAGTACGCGCAGCGCCAGCCGTCCCGGGCGAAGATCGCCCGGCGGGAGAGCCCGACGTGGGTGCGGTAGGGCACCCGGACGAAGCGGGTCAGGCGGACGACCGAGGGCACCGGGAGCGCGTTGCGGGCGCTGTGCAGCACCCCTTCGCCGTCGGCGACGCAGACCGCCTTGGCGGACAGCACGAGAATGGCGGCACGACGCACGGACACGACACACAGCGGCTCGTAGGTGGCGTTGAGAACCAGCGCGCCGGAGCCCACCGTGGGTCGTATGTCAGGCATCGCGCTCACCCTCCCGGTTCAGCGGCCCCATGAGTGCCATTGCCGACCGGGGATTGGGCGCAGCGACCCGCCACGGCCGACGCCAGCCGGATCACCGACGTCCGTGCGCCAATAGTCCCTGATAAGACCCGGGATTGCACGTACTAATCCGGGGTCCCCCACCGAAGCATTCCCGACGCCCGCCGCCGGTGACCGGTTCGCCCCCGTACGACCGTCCGTCACCATCCGGAGGGTCGGTGCGGCGGGGTGCCGGGGGGTGCGGTACGAAAACACGGTGACCTCTGTCAGCCTGCCGCCGCCCGCCCTGCCCGCCGTCGAGGTGCCGGCACCCGACCCCTCGCCCACCTGCCTGAACGACACCCTCTGCAAGAGCGTCTACGACCTGACCGGCTCGGTCTGGTTCGCCGAGGGCAGCTACTGGATCCTGCTCAAGCCGGTCCGCATCGGCCTGATCCTGCTGCTGGCGGTGGTCGCGCGCTGGTTGGTGCACCGCATGATCAGCCGGCTGGTGCGGACCACCACCGACGCGGGTGTGCCGACCATGCTGCGGCCGCTGCGCGAGCGGATCCCCAGCGCGGCGACCGAGCCGGGCGAGTTCGTGCCGGAGCGGAGGCGCCAGCGGGCCGAGGCGATCGGGTCGGTGCTGCGCAGCCTCACCACCGCCTTCGTCATGGGCATCGCCCTGCTGATGGTGCTCAAGGAGTTCAGCTTCGACCTGGCGCCACTGCTGGCCAGCGCCGGGATCGCCGGCGTGGCCCTCGGCTTCGGCGCGCAGAGCCTGGTGAAGGACCTGATCGCGGGCCTGTTCATGCTGATCGAGGATCAGTACGGCGTCGGGGACACCGTGGACCTCGGTGAGGCCACCGGCGTGGTGGAGTCGGTGGGCCTGCGGGTGACCACCGTCCGGGACGGCCGGGGCGTGCTCTGGTACATCCGCAACGGCGAGATCGTCCGGGTGGGCAACAAGAGCCAGGGCTGGGCGCTGGTCGTGGTGGACCTGCCGATCGGCTTCGCCGGCACCGAGGAGGCCAACGCGGTGCTGCGTACCGCCGCGGCCTCCGTCGCCCTGGACCCCGAGCTGGCGCCGGAGATCGTGGAGCCGCCCGAGGTGCTGGGCGTGGAGCAGATGACCGTCGACGGGGCGGTGATCCGTACGGTCGTGAAGACGACCGCCGACGGGCAGTTCGCGGTCGGCCGGGAGCTGCGCCGGCGACTGGCCGAGGCGCTGGAGAACTCGGGCATCACCGCGAAGATCGCGGCGGCCCGGCTCTACCCGGGCATGCCGGGAGCGGCGTCCGGCGCGGCGGGATTCCCGGGTTCGGCCACCGCACCGGGGGCCACCGCACCGGGCGGATCGCCGGCGCCGGGGACCACCACCCCGGGTGGAACGGTGTGACCGTACGGGGACGGTGACGCCCGGACAGCGGGGGTCGCGAGCCGGGCAGCCCCTCGGGTATCGTCCGTTCGTTCAGTCGGCGATGCGACGTTCAACCCGTTCACCCTAGCCAGTTGTCGGACGATCGGGCAGAATCCGGGACACGCGCTTCCCGCCGGAGCGTGATCACGTCCTCGCTGATCCGTACATCTGACGACGGTTCCCGGGCCCCCCACCACGAGTGACCGGCCCATCGGAACGATGGAGGCGACGGTGTCCGACGAGCCACCTTCCCCGGAGGGCCCGGCCACCTTCCGCGAGGTCTTCGCCCAACGCGAGTACCGGTTCGTCCTCGCGGCGAGCACCCTGTCGTGGGTCGGTGACTACATCGCCAAGGCGGCCGTGACGCTGCTCGTCTACCAGGAGACAAAGTCGGTGGCGCTCTCCGCCGCCGCGTTCGCGGTCAGCTACCTGCCCTGGCTGGTCGGCGGCCCGTTGCTCGCCACGCTCGCCGAGCGGTACCGCTACCGGAACGTCATGGTCGCCTGCGACCTCATCCGGATGGCCCTGATGGTGCTCATCGCCATCCCCGAGGCACCGGTCGGGGTCACCCTGGCCCTGCTCTTCGCCACCACGCTGGCCAACCCGCCGAGCCAGGCCGCCCGGTCCGCGCTGATGCCGCTGATGCTGACCGGCGACCGCCTGGTGCTGGGGCTGTCCATCAACGGCAGCGTCGGGCAGGCCGCGCAGGTCAGCGGCTACCTGGCGGGTGCGGCCATCGCCGCGTTCAGCCCGACGGTCGCGCTGCTGGTCAACGCGGTGACCTTCGCGCTCTCCGCCGCGCTGGTGCGCTTCGGGGTCGGCGACCGACCGTCGGCGATGACCGCCGCGCACCGCAGCCACCTCCTGCGGGAGACCGGTGACGGCTTCCGGATCGTCTTCGGCACACCGGTCCTGCGGGCGATCGCCGTGCTGGTGTTCAGCGCCATGCTCTTCTCGATCGTGCCGGAGGGGCTGGCGGCGGCCTGGGCCTCCGAGCACTCCGGCGGCATGAACGCCGGCGCCGCGCAGGCCGTCATCATGGCTGCGAACCCGATCGGCTTCATCCTCGGCGGCCTGCTCATCGGGCGAGCGGTCGCGCCGGCCCGGCGCGTGGCCCTGATGCGCCCCCTGGCGGTGCTCGCCCCGCTGGTGCTCGTACCGTCCCTGCTCGACCCGCCGCCGGTCGTGGTGGCGCTGCTCGCGGCGGCGTGCGGGTTCGCCGTCGCCGGCCTGCTGCCGGTGGCCAACGGCCTGTTCGTCCAAGCCCTGCCGAACGGGTTCCGGGCCCGCGCGTTCGGCGTGATGGCCACCGGGGTCCAGGTGATCCAGGGGCTGGCGGTGCTGGTCACCGGTCTGCTGGCCGAGCGGTTCTCGATCCCGCTGGTGGTCGGGCTGTGGAGCCTGGCGGGCGTGGTGCTCATGTCGGTCACCGCGCTGTCCTGGCCGAGCCGGGCGACGATCGACGCCGCCGTCGCCTCGGCGCGGTTCGCGCGCCGGAACGACGCGCCGGACGCGGCCGGGACGGCCCCGGCGGCCACCTCGACCGCGCGTGCGGGCAGCGGGTGCCTCCTCCCCGTCGACGACCCGGTCGCGCGGCCGGGCGAGCCGGGACGACACCGGCACGCGGTGACCTGACGCACAACGGGCACCCCGGACGCTCCCGGAGCCACCTGGCAGGATGGAACGGTGACTGCCGCAGGTGAATCGGACCGTCCGGGTACGTCGACGACCCTCTTCGAGGCGATCGGCGGCGAACCCACCTTCCGCAAGCTGGTCGACGAGTTCTACGCCGGCGTCGCCACCGATCCGCTGCTCCGCCCGATGTACCCCGAGGAGGACCTGGGCCCGGCGGCCGACCGGCTGACCCTCTTCCTCATCCAGTACTGGGGCGGCCCGAACACCTACTCCTCCCAGCGCGGCCATCCCCGCCTCCGGATGCGGCACGCCCCCTACCGGATCGGGGCCGCCGAGCGGGACGCGTGGCTGCTGCACATGCGCCGCGCCGTCGACCGTCTCGACCTGCCGCCGGAGTTGGCCACCGCCCTCTGGGACTACCTGGAGCGGGCCGCGTACTTCATGGTCAACGTGATGGAGGACCCGGCCGGACCGGCCTGACGGCCGCACTCCCGGCGGAGGCCGCAGTGGACCGGCCGCCGCGGGGCGGACCGGACGGCGGTCAGAGGAGCGCACCCTCGTCGTGCAGCCAGTCGACGAAGCTGGTGGCCACCGCCGCGCCGCAGTCGAGCATCTCGACCAGGAGCGCGTCGTGCGCCCCCGCGCCGAACGGCACCTGGAGCTCCGCGTAGATGGGCAGTTGCCCGCGCTCGGTCGGGTCGCCGATGTAGGCCTTGCAGAAGCGGCGGGTGTGGTTCCACTCGTTGACCACGCGGTACGCGCGGTCCTCCCAGTCCGGCGGCACCGTCGCGTGGGGGCGGGCCCGCATCACCAGGATCTCGTCCTCCGGACCTTCGAGGGTCACCAGGACCGCGTGCCGTTCCCACATGGCCAGCAGGTTGCCGTCTCCGTCGGCCAGGTAACGCACGTCCAGCAGGTCGAGCGCGTCGCACACGCGGCTCAGCGTCACCGGCTCGACGGTGGCCGGCATCGAGGCGATCGCCGGCCGGTCGACAGCCGTGCAGTTGTCTGCCGGCTGCCGGGGGGCCGGTGGTCCGACCCGGACGGCGCCTTCCACTGTGATCCCGCTCCGACCTTCCGGCTCACCGCCGCCGTTGGCGGGACCGGGGCGCCATGACCACCACGGCATCGCTCGCGCACCTCACTCCCCAGCGGATCCAGCCGCCTACGGTGCGTTGGATCCGAGGATGGACGGTACCCGGACAGCCGGGTTGAAGCATCCCCCCAACGGCAGCCCCAGGCCAGAAGAATGAACCGGGGTCATCCGAAGGTATGAGGTGTGACGACTCGGACGGCAAGATCCGTCGCCTTTTGCGACCACGCCGCTCCGTACGGCCCCACCAGACCGACCCATCGGCCAGCCACCCGCACCTGAACGTCGCCGCCGTCCGGCGCCGTCCCGGCGGCTCCGAGGAAGCCCATCCGGACCAGGCCCTGCACCAGCCGCTGCGGCACCTCCACCGGATCGTCCGGCGCGTCGTCCGGGGTGACCACCACCGGCACGTGGTCGAGCAGGGCGTCGCGTACCGCCCGCTGCCCCACCGCCCGGCCGGCCACCCCGTGCGCCGTGGCATCGCGCAGCGCACCCGCCGCGGCGACCGCGATCCGTCGCAGCTGCGCCACCGGCAGGCTCTCCACCGGACGGCTCGCGGCGGGCGGCAGTGGCCACCGCCACTGCGCGTCGCGGCGCGGAGGCAACCCGGGACCACCGGCGGCCAGCTCGGCGAGCAGGTCCCCCGCCGCCACCGTCACGTCGCCGGGCGCATCCCCGGCCACCGTACGGACCACCAGCACGCCCCACGGCAGTCGGGCCCAGAGGGCCGTACGCCCCGCCGTGGCGCCCGGCCGGAGCCGCACCACGGCAGCCGGTTCCAGCCGGACCAGACGGGCCAGGAACGCGCCGGCGTCGGCGACGCCGGCGAGCCCGTGGACCGACGGCGCCGCCACCGGTCCGGCCGCTTCCGACCCGGTCACGCCCCCGCTCCGCCCGGCCCGTACGAGAGGAGGAACTGCCGCTCCTCCGCCGAGATCCGCCGGGGCGCCTGCCGGGTCAGGTCGAACGGCACCAGCACCGACCGGGCCCGACTCGCCAGCACGTCGCCGTCGAACAGCTCGTAGGCGACGGTGAAGGAGGCGGCCCGGATCTCCTCCACCCACAGTTCGATCCGCACCGTCGGGGCGGCCTCGGCCGTGGCCCGGCCGAGCGCGTAGTCGACCGGGCGCAGGTAGTCGACCTCGTGCCGGCGGATGACCACCCCGTCGGCGAACGAGCCCACCCCCCACGCCCGGCCACCGGCGAACATCAACGCCACCCGCGCCTCCTCGTACAGGGTGAGGAAGCGCGAGTTGTTGACGTGGCCGTACGCGTCCAGGTCGGACCAGCGCAGCGTGCAGTGGTAGACGAACCGGTCAGACAAGGGTCAGCACCGGTCAGTCACGGGTGAGCTTGCGGTAGGTCACCCGGTGCGGTCGGGCCGCCTCGGCGCCCAGCCGTTCGATCTTGTTCTTCTCGTACGCCTCGAAGTTGCCCTCGAACCAGAACCACTTCGCCGGGTCCTGGTCGTCGCCCTCCCAGGCCAGGATGTGTGTGGCGACCCGGTCGAGGAACATCCGGTCGTGGGAGATGACCACGGCGCAGCCGGGGAACTCCAGCAGCGCGTTCTCCAGGCTGGAGAGCGTCTCCACGTCCAGGTCGTTCGTCGGCTCGTCGAGCAGGATCACGTTGCCGCCGATCTTCAGCGTCAGCGCGAGGTTGAGCCGGTTGCGCTCGCCGCCGGAGAGGACCTTGGTCGGCTTCTGCTGGTCCGGTCCCTTGAAGCCGAACGCGGCGATGTACGCCCGGGACGGCATCTCGACCTTGCCCACCATCAGGTAGTCGAGGCCGTCGGACACGACCTCCCAGACCGTCTTGTCGCCGTCCAGGCCCTGCCGGTTCTGGTCGACGTACGACAGGGAGACCGTCTCGCCGACCCGGACCTGGCCGGCGGTCGGCTGCTCCAGCCCGACGATGGTCTTGAACAGCGTGGTCTTGCCGACGCCGTTGGGGCCGATGATGCCGACGATGCCGTTGCGCGGCAGCGAGAACGACAGGTTGTCGATCAGGAGCCGGTCGCCGAAGCCCTTGCTGAGGTCCTGCGCCTCGATCACCGTGCTGCCCAGGCGCGGGCCCGGCGGGATCTGGATCTCCTCGAAGTCCAGCTTCCGGGTCTTCTCCGCCTCGGTGGCCATCTCGTCGTACCGGTCGAGCCGGGCCTTGGACTTGGTCTGGCGGGCCTTGGCGTTGGAGCGGACCCACTCCAGTTCCTCGGTGAGCCGCTTCTTCATCTTGGCGTCGCGGCGGCCCTCGACGGCGAGGCGGGCGGCCTTCTTCTCCAGGTAGGTGGAGTAGTTGCCCTCGTACGGGTACGTCCGGCCGCGGTCCAGCTCGAGGATCCAGTTGGCCACGTTGTCCAGGAAGTACCGGTCGTGGGTGATGGCCATGACGGTGCCGGCGTACTTGGCCAGGTGCTGCTCCAGCCACTGCACGCTCTCCGCGTCCAGGTGGTTGGTGGGCTCGTCGAGCAGCAGCAGGTCGGGCGCCTCCAGCAGCAGCTTGCACAGCGCGACCCGGCGGCGCTCACCACCGGAGAGCTGGGTCACGTCGGCGTCCGGCGGCGGGCAGCGCAACGCGTCCATCGCCAGTTCGAGCTTGGAGTCGACGTCCCACGCGTCGAGGTGGTCGAGCTCCTCCTGGAGCTTGCCCATCTCCTCCATCAGCTCGTCGGAGTAGTCGGTGGCCATCTGCTCGGCGATCTTGTTGAACCGCTCCAGCTTGGCCTTGGTCTCGGCCACCGCCTCCTCGACGTTGCCGAGCACGGTCTTGGCGTCGTTGAGCGCGGGCTCCTGGGCGAGCATGCCGACGGTGTAGCCGGGCATGAGCCGGGCCTCGCCGTTGCTCGGTCGGTCCCAGCCTGCCATGATCTTGAGGAGGCTGGACTTACCGGCGCCGTTCGGACCGACCACACCGATCTTGGCCCCCGGCAGGAAGTTCAGCGTCACGTTGTCGAGCACGACCTTGTCGCCGTGCGCCTTGCGCGCCTTTTCCAGGACGTAGATGAACTGGGCCACGGTGCGGGCTACCTCCGTAGATTGCGACTGGGGCCGGCGGGCACGGGCGCGGGCTGCGAGATCCGCCCGCCGCCGCCGGCCGGTAGCCGGCCACGCGCACGCCGTCGTCAATCCTGACAGGTACGCGGCGCCGCGCCCACATCACCCCGCCGCAGCAGTACGCGGACGACGACCACGGCGCCCTACGGCCCGCGGAGCGGCCGGTCAACGTACCGGTGGCCGAGTCGTTGTCGACAAGATCACGTCTCTGGTTGGACGGGCGCGTGGAGGGTAGGTAACTCCGTCACGGGGCCCCAGACGCCGCAGCTAGGCTCAGTACGCTCAATCGCGGTTGACCCGTCAGCACCCGGAGGTGGCCGAACGTGACCGTCCGCAGCTCCTTTGTCGTAGTGGCGAACCGACTGCCTGTCGACGAGGTGAGCGCACCCGAGGGACGGCAGTGGCGACGCAGCCCCGGCGGGCTGGTCACCGCGCTGCACCCCGTCCTCGCCGAGCACCAGGGCACCTGGGTCGGCTGGGCCGGCGGCACGGGCGCCGCTCCCGAGCCGTTCGACCTGGAAGGCATCCGGCTGCATCCGGTGCCGTTGAGCGCCGAGGAGTTGGAGCGCTACTACGAGGGCCAGTCCAACGCGACGATCTGGCCGCTCTACCACGACGCGGTGGAGACCCCGGCCTACAAGCGCCGCTGGCGTGAGGCGTACCGACTGGTGAACGCCCGCTTCGCGGAGGCCGCGGCGGAGGTCGCGGCCGAGGGCGCGACGGTCTGGGTCCAGGACTACCAGCTCCAGCTCGTGCCGGCGATGCTGCGTGAGCTGCGGCCGGACCTGCGGATCGGCTTCTTCCTGCACATCCCGTTCCCGCCGATCGAGCTGTTCATGCAGATGCCGTTCCGCACCGAGATCCTGCGTGGCCTGCTCGGCGCGGACCTAGTCGGGTTCCAGCAGCGGCTGGCCGCGCAGAACTTCGTCCGGCTGGCCCGGCACCTGCTCGGCCTCCGCTACGAGGGGCAGATGATCCAGGTCGACGGGCGGCAGGTGAAGGCGGGGGCCTTCCCGATCTCCATCGACACGCAGGAGATGGAGCGGCTGGCCGCGGATCCCGGAATCCAGGCCCGCGCAAAGGAGATCCGCGAGGAGCTGGGCAACCCGAAGACGATCATCCTGGGCGTCGACCGGCTCGACTACACCAAGGGCATCGAGTTGCGGCTCAAGGCCTTCCGCGAACTGCTGGCTGACGGAAAGTTGACAGTCCCGGACGCGGTTATGGTGCAGGTGGCGACCCCCAGCCGGGAGCGCGTGGAGCACTACCAGGCACTTCGCGTCAAGGTGGAGCGCGAGGTTGGTCGGATTAATGGCGAATTCGGCAGGGTCGGCGTGCCGGCGGTGCATTATCTGCATCAGTCGTACAGTCGCACTGAGCTGGCCGCGATGTACGCCGCCGCCGACGTGATGATGGTGACCCCGCTCCGGGACGGAATGAATCTGGTGGCCAAGGAGTACGTCGCATCACGCGCCGACCAGGGCGGCGCACTCGTACTCAGCGAGTTCGCCGGCGCCGCAACCGAGCTGCGCCAGGCGTTCCTATGCAACCCGCACGACCCCGACGCGGTGAAGGACGCCCTGCTACGGGCCGTGCACGTGGAGAAGCCGGAGGCCCGCCGCCGCATGCGGACAATGCAACGCCATCTACGCACCCACGATGTGGGGCACTGGGCGAAGTCCTTCCTCACCGAACTCGGTGTGCGTGACTCGGAGGACGCGTGAACTCGCCCGCCAACGACATCGTCGTCCCCACCGTCGGCTCGATGGACCGGGAGCTGCGCTCCGCCATCGGCCGCATCGCCCGGGTGCCACAGCTCCTGATCGCGTGTGACTACGACGGCACCCTGGCGCCGATCGTCGAGGACCCGAGCAAGGCCGTACCGCTGCCGGAGTCGGTGGCGGCGGTCCGCGCCCTGGCCGCGCTGCCGCAGACCACCGTGGCGGTGGTCTCCGGCCGGGCGCTGCGCGACCTGGCCGCGCTCTCCCGGCTGCCCAGCGAGGTCCACCTGGTCGGCAGCCACGGCTCCGAGTTCGACATCGGCTTCGTCGAACGGCTCACCCCCGAGCTGATCGCCGTGCGGACCCGGCTGCGCGACGCACTGCGTGAGATCGCCGCCGCGCATCCGGGCGTCCGGCTGGAGCGCAAGCCCGCCAGCGTGGCGGTGCACACCCGTGGAGTCGATCCGCAGGTCGCCGCCGCCGCCATCGACGCGGTCCGCAGCGGTCCCGCCACCTGGGAGGACGTCACCGTCACCCAGGGCAAGGAGGTCATCGAGCTGTCCGTGGTGGCCACCCACAAGGGCACCGCGGTCGACCAGCTCCGCACCCAGCTGTCCGCGAGCGCGGTGCTGTTCATCGGCGACGACGTCACCGACGAGAACGCCTTCGGCAACCTGCACGGGCCGGACGTCGGCATCAAGATCGGGCCGGGCGACACCAAGGCCGGCTACCGGGTGGCCGAGCCGATCGAGGCCGCCCGGGCCCTCGGCCTGCTGCTGGAGACACGTCGGCACTGGCTCTTCGGCGAGCGCGCGGTCCCGATCGAGCGGCACTCGATGCTGTCCAACGGCCGCACCATGGCGCTGCTCACGCCCGAGGCCAAGGTGACCTGGCTCTGCCACCCCAAGCCGGACTCGGCGGCGATCTTCGCCGACCTCGTCGGCGGCAGCCCCGCCGGCCACTTCAGCGTCTCCCCCGAGCGGGGCGGCATCCCGCTCGGCCAGCGCTACCGCTCCGGCACGATGACCGTGGAGACCCGCTGGTCCGGCCTCACGGTGACCGACTGGCTGGACAAGCCGGCCAAGGAGACCACGCCGGACGGCCCGGCCGTCATCACCGGCGACTCGACCCTGATCCGGGTGCTCACCGGCTCCGTCCGGGCCCGTCTGGAGTTCGCGCCCCGGCCGGAGTTCGGTCAGGTGGCGGTGCAGCTCCAGCCGCTCGGTGACGGTCTGCTGGTGCTCGGCTCGAACGAGCCCGTCGCGCTCTACTCCCCCGGCGTCACGTGGGAGGTCGTCAGCGACGGTGTGAACGAGACCGCGAAGGCCGTCGTGGACCTCGCCGCCGCCGGCGGCCAGATCCTGCTGGAGCTGCGTTTCGGTACGCACAGCCTGGAGCACCACCGGCTGCCGATCCACGAACGGCAGGCCGCCGCCGAGCAGCCGTGGAAGGACTGGGTCGCCTCGCTCCGGCTGCCCACCACCGCCCGGGACCTGGTCGCCCGCAGCGCGCTGACCCTGCGCGGGCTCTGCCACGAGGCCACCGGCTCGATCCTGGCCGCCGCCACCACCTCGCTGCCGGAGGAGCTGGGCGGTGTCCGCAACTGGGACTACCGCTACTGCTGGCTGCGCGACGCGGCGATGACTGCCCGGGCGCTGGTCGACCTCGGCTCGACCGAGGAGGCCGAGGGGCTGCTGCGCTGGATCGACGGCGTCGTGGAGCGCACCGGCGGGCACCCGGAGCGCCTGCACCCGCTCTACACGGTGGACGGCTACGAGCTGGGCGCCGAGGCGGTCATCGACACCCTCCCCGGCTACGCCGGCTCCCGTCCGGTCCGGGTCGGCAACCTCGCCAACCACCAGCTCCAGCTCGACGTCTTCGGCCCGGTCGCAGACCTGATCGCCGCCGTGGCAGACGCACGCGGCTCGGTCCGTGACGACGAGTGGCGCGTGCTGGACAACATGGTCGAGGCGGTCCGCCGCCGCTGGCACGAGCCCGACCACGGCATCTGGGAGGCACGTCTCCCACCCCGGCACCACGTCTTCTCCAAGGTCATGCTGTGGATGACCGTGGACCGTGCGCTGCACGTCGTACGCCAGCACGGCGGCGAGGACCGGCCCGACTGGGTGGAGCTGCGCGACCGGATCGCCGCCAACGTGCTGGAGTACGGCTGGCACGAGCACGCCGAGGCGTACAGCGTGGCGTACGGGCACGAGGACATGGACGCCTCGTCGCTGTGGATCGGCCTGTCTGGGCTGCTCCCGGGTGACGACCCGCGCTTCCTCTCCACCGTGCTCAAGATCGAGGCGGATCTGCGCAGCGGCCCGGTCGTCTACCGCTACCACTGGGACGACGGCCTGCCGGGGCGCGAGGGCGGCTTCCACATCTGCACGGCGTGGCTGATCGAGGCGTACCTGCGCACCGGCCGCCGCACCGACGCCGAGGAGCTGTTCGCGCAGATGATCCTCACCGCGGGGCCGACCGGCCTGCTCCCCGAGCAGTACGACCCGCTCGCCGAGCGTGGGCTGGGCAACCACCCGCAGGCCTACAGCCACCTCGGCCTGATCCGTTGTGCCCTGCTGCTGGACAACATGCTCAAGCAGTGACCTGACCAGCACCGACGGCGGCCCCGGGACTCACGGTCCCGGGGCCGCCGTCGTCGGTGCCCGGGACGCCGATCGTCCGGGCGTCCGGGCCGTGGGCAGCGGGCGGCGGGGAGCGGGCGGCGGGGAGCGGGCGGCGCGGACCCGGTGTTCGGCCGCTGTCGAGCTGATGTCGCGGATGAATCACGACCCCACCGGCCGGAGGTCAGGTGGCGAGGGCGTCGACCACGTCACCGACGACCACGACGGCCGGGGGACGCAGCTGCGCGTGGACCACGTCGGCGGCCACCGCTCCGAGCGTCGACCGGAGCACCCGCTGCGCGCCGGTCGTGGCCTCCTGCACCACCGCGGCGGGTGTGTCCGCCGGCCGGCCGTGCGCGACAAGCGTCGCCGTGATGGCGGCGAGGTTCTTCAGACCCATCAGGATCACCAGGGTGCCGCGCAGCCCCGCCAGCGCGTCCCAGCGCACCAGCGAGGCCGGCGAGTCCGGCGCGACGTGCCCGGACACCACCGTGAACTCGTGCGCCACCGCCCGGTGGGTGACCGGGATGCCGGCCACCGCCGGAGCCGCGATCGAGCTGGTCACGCCCGGAACCACGGTCACCGGTACGCCGGCCTCCGCGCAGGCGAGCAGTTCCTCGCCGCCCCGACCGAAGACGTACGGGTCGCCGCCCTTGAGCCGGACCACCACCTTCCCGGCCAGCGCCCGGTCGACGAGGATCCGGTTGATCTCCTCCTGCGTCTTCGACGGCCCGTACGGGATCTTCGAGGCGTCGACCAGCTCCACGTCGGGGCGCAACTCGTCCAGGAGCAGCCCGGGCACCAGCCGGTCGGCGACCACCACGTCCGCCTCGGTGAGCAGCCGCCACCCCTTGACGGTGATCAGCTCCGGGTCGCCCGGCCCGGCGCCGACCAGGGCGACGCGGCCTCCCGAGCCGTTAAGAGGGGACCCTTTCTCTACCGCAGGCGTTAATAGGGGGCCCTTCCTTGCACCCAGGAGGTCGCGGATCGCGTCGCGGACGGTCATCGCGCGGCGGGGGTCGCCACCGCCGAGCACCGCCACCGTGACCGGGCCGTGGCGGGTCACCGCGGGGGTCCACGCGGTCGCGGCGGCGCGGTCGTCGGCGCGTACGCAGAAGACGCGGCGCTCGGCGGCGGCGGCGCTGACCGAGGCCGCGGCCACCGGGTCGTCGACGGCGACGTGGACCAGCCAGGCGCCGTCCAGGTCGTCGGGGGCGAACCGGCGCGGCGCCCAGTGCAGGCGACCGGCGTCGACGTGCGCCTGGAGCGCCGGCGTCAGCTCCGGCGCGACCAGGAAGACGTCCGCGCGGGCGTCGAGCAGGGCCGGTACCCGCCGGCTGGCGACCGCTCCCCCGCCCACCACGACCACGCGTCGACCGGCGAGGCGCAGACCGAGAGGGTACGGGTTGCCGTTCACTTCTCGGCCACTCCGGCCGAGTCGAAGGTGGCGACCTCGTGCAGCACGCGGACGGCCCCGGTGACGACCGGCAGGGCGAGCAGCGCGCCGGTGCCCTCACCGAGGCGCAGACCGAGGTCGACCAGCGGCTCCAGACCGAGGTGACGCAGCGCCACCGTCGCACCGGGCTCGGCCGAGCGGTGGCCGGCGACCATCGCACCGGTGGCGTCCGGCGCGAACGCGGCGGCGGCCAGCGCGGCGGAGACCGCGATCACCCCGTCCAGCAGCACCGGCACGCGGCGGGCGGCGGCTCCCAGGATCAGCCCGGCCAGGGCGGCGTGCTCCAGCCCGCCGACGGCGGCCAGCACACCCAGCGGATCGGCCGGGTCGGGCTGGTGCCGGCGCAGGGCGTCGCGCACCACGGCCACCTTGCGGGCGTACGTGGGGTCGTCCACCCCGGTGCCGCGTCCGGTCGTCTCCGCCGGGTCGATCCCGGTGAACGCGGCCACGAGAGCGGCGGCCGGCGTGGTGTTGCCGATGCCCATGTCCCCGGTGAGCAGGATGCCCGCGCCGCCGTCGATCAGGTCGTACGCGATCCGGATGCCGCTCTCCACCGCCGTACGGGCCTCGTCGCGGGTCAGCGCGGCGGTGACCGCGAGGTCCCGGGTGCCGGCGCGGACGTTCGCGGCGACCAGCCGGGGGGCACCCGCGGTCGCCGCGTCCGGCACCGGCGGCAGGGGCGTGGCGACGCCGACGTCGACCACGGTGACCGAGGCGCCGGCCTGCCGGGCGAACGCGTTGACGACCGCACCGCCGGCCAGGAAGTTGGCGATCATCTGGGCGGTGACCTCCTGCGGCCAGGGCGTCACGCCCTGGGCGTGCACACCGTGGTCACCGGCGAAGATCGCCACCGCGGCCGGCTCGGGCAGCGGTGGCGGGCAGGACCCCGCCAGGCCGGCGAGGCGTACGGAGAGGTCCTCCAGGGCGCCCAGCGATCCGGCGGGCTTGGTCAGCCGGCCCTGGAGGTCCCGGGCGGCGGCCATCGCCGAGAAGTCGAGCGGCCCGATCGCCGCGATGGTGGGCTCCAGCATCATGCCTCCAGGATCTTCGCCAGTACCTCGATGAACGCGTCGGTGGTGGCCGGGTCGCGGACGGCGATCCGGAGCCAGTCCGGCCCGAGCCCGGGGAACGTGTCACCCCGGCGCACCGCCCAGCCGCGCTCCCGCAGGGACTCGCGTACGCCGGCCGCGCCGGGCAGGTGGATCAGGACGAAGGCGCTCGCGGGGGCGCCGGCGACGCGTACGCCCGGCAGGGCCGCGAGGCGCGCGACCAGGTGGTCGCGGTCGGCGGCGAGGCGGGCGGCGATGGCGCGCTCGGCCTCGACCGCCTCGGGGCCGGCGCAGGCCGCGGCGGCCGCCAGGGCCGGGGTGGACACCGCCCAGAGGGGCTGTACGGCGGCCAGCCGCTCCAGCAGCGCGGGCTCGCCGAGGAGGTAGCCGACGCGCAGGCCGGCCAGTCCCCAGGTCTTGGTGAGGCTACGGACGACCAGCAGGCCGGGCAGGTCCCGCCGGGCGGCGAGGGACTCCGGCTCGCCGGGCACCCCGGGGGCGGTGGTGGTGTCGGCGAACGCCTCGTCGACCACCAGCACCCGGCCCGGCCGGGCCAGCGCGGCCAGGGTGTCGGCGGGGTGCAGCACCGACGTGGGGTTGGTGGGGTTGCCGACCATCACCAGGTCCGCGTCGTCGGGCACCCGGGCCGGGTCGAGCCGGAACCCGTCGGCCGGGTCGAGCAGCACCCGCTCGACGGTGTGGCCGGCGGCACGCAGCGCCGCCTCCGGCTCGGTGAACTGCGGGTGCACGACGACGGGACGGCGTGCGCCGCGCAGCGCCTGGGCGATGAGGACGAAGCCCTCGGCCGCGCCCGCGGTCAGCAGCACCTCGGCCGGCGGGCGGCCGTGCCGGCCGGCGACGGCGGCGCGGGCCGGGCGGGGGTCGGGGTACGCGGCGAGGTCGCCGAGCGCGGCGGTCAGCGGGTCGGCCAACCAGTCCGGCATCGGGGCACGCCGGACGTTCACCGCGAGGTCGACCAGCCCGTCACCCACCTCGGCGTCACCGTGATGGGTGAGGTCCGGCTCGGCTGGGTCGCCGGCGCCCGTGGGCGCCGCGATCGTCTGACCACGCATGTCCGCGATCCTGCCGGGAAGGCGGCGTACGGGACAGCGGATCCCGGCGTGGGCCACGTCACCACTCTCGGTGTTCATGAATCTTTCTCAAGTACGAATCGGAAATGTCATAACTTGGGCATGTGAGTAATCGACCCCTTGCCTCCGCCGGTCGTCTCGTTCCTCTCCTCCGCGCCGGCCTGATCGCCGGCATCGTGGTCGCCGCCCTGGCGTACCCCGTCGCCGCCGCCACCGGCATCGGCGCCAAGGTCACCGCCCACGCCCTGGAGCACAAGACCAAGATCCTGACCACCGCCCTTCCCGCCGAGACGTCGTACCTGTACGCGCCGGACGGGAAGACGGTGCTGACGATGTTCTACGAGGAGTACCGGCAGTACACGAAGATCGCGGACATCTCGCCGAACATGCAGCAGGCGATCGTGGCGGCCGAGGACAACCGCTTCTACCAGCACCGGGGCGTCGACCCGAAGGGCGTCGCCCGTGCCTTCGTCGCCAACGCGCAGGCCAGCGGCGTCTCGCAGGGAGCGTCCACCCTGACCATGCAGTACGTGCGGATGGCCCTGCGGGACAGCGCCACGACGCCGAAGGAGGTGCAGGAGGCCACCCAGCAGACCAGCCTGCGCAAGGTCCGGGAGATGCGGATGGCGCTCGACCTGGAGAAGGAGCTGAGCAAGGAGCAGATCCTGGAGCGCTACCTCAACTCGGCGTACTTCGGGCACCGCGCGTACGGCATCTACGCGGCCAGCGAGATCTTCTTCTCCAAGACGCCCAAGGACCTCACCCCGATCGAGGCGGCCACCCTCGCCGGCCTGGTCAAGTCCCCGTCGGAGTACGACCCGGCCACCTCCGACCAGAAGGACGCCACCGGCCGGCGCAACTACGTCCTGGACCGGATGGCCCAGCTCGGCTACCTCTCCCCCGACGCGGTCGCAAAGGCCAAGACCGAACGGATCAAACTCACCCTCAGCTACCCGTCCAACGACTGCGCCGCCGTGCCCGACAAGTGGAACAGCTGGGGCTTCGCCTGCGACTACGTGAAGAACTGGTGGAGCGCCCAGCCCGCCTTCGGCGAGAACCGGCTGGAACGGATGGACAAGCTGCGCCGGGGCGGCTACCGGATCGTGCTGAGCCTGGACCCGAAGGTCCAGGAGGCGGCCGAGAAGAACGTGGGCAGCAAGGAGAGCACCGGCAGCCCGTTCGCCAACGGCATCGTGGTCTCCGAGCCGGGCACCGGCCGGGTGAAGGCGATGGCGGTGAACCGCACGTACTCCCTGGACCTCAGCCAGAACGGACAGAGCTCCAACCCCGAGGCCGGACCGAACGTGAAGGCCAACTACCCGAACACGGTGGCACCCCTGCTCGGCGGCGGCACCCTCCCCGGCTACCAGGCCGGGTCGACGTTCAAGATGTTCCCGATGCTCGCCGCGCTCGACGCCGGCATGCCACTGTCCACCGAGTTCGACGCCCCCTACCGGTACCGCTCCGAGGTCTTCGACGGTTGGGCGCCGTCCAACGCCAGCGGGGCGATGACCGGCCGGCAGACCATGTGGTCCGCCTTCGGCAAGTCGGTCAACACGTACTGGGTGTGGCTGGAGGAGCGGATCGGCGCGGACCGGGGCGTCCGGCTCGCCGAACAGCTCGGCCTGCGCTGGCGCACCGACGTGGACCGGGAACAGGCGTCACCGGCCAAGGCGAAGAAGTGGGGATCGTTCACCCTGGGCGTCTCCGACGCCACCCCGCTGGAGATGGCCAACGCGTACGCCGCCATCGCCGCCGACGGCCGGTACTGCGAGGCGATCCCGGTGCAGGCGATCTACAACCGGGACGGCACGCCGACCATGTACCGGACTGCCTCCGGCATCGAACGGGAGGTCGCCAAGCCGCGCTGCCGGCAGGTCGTCAACGCCGACGCCGCCCGGGCGGCCACCGACGCCGCCCGCTGCCCGACCGGCGACACCCCGGCCCGGGGAAGCTGCGGTGGCTGGTCGACGGCGGACAGCGTCCGCGGCACGGTGGGTCGTCCGGTCGCCGGCAAGACCGGTACCACGGACAGCACCCGGTCGGCCTGGTTCGTCGGCTACACCCCCGAACTGGCGGCGGCCAGCTTCATCTCCGACCCGGACAACCCGTTCAACGCCGTCGGCGACGGGCAGTCGCAGATCCCGATCAGGGCGGTCTCGGAAACCCTCCGCGACGCCCTCAAGGGCACACCACCCCGCCAGTTCACCCCACCGTCCGACACCATGGTGGGCTGAGCGGACCCGCACCGACGCGCCGTCTCCGGTTGGGACGGCGCGTCAGTGCAGGTCGGCGGAGACCTCGTCGGCGGCCTTGGCGTCGGCCACCCCGAGCGGCCGGACCTCCGTACGCGGCGTCGAGACGGTCAGCGTCGGGAAGCGGCGGACCGCCACCTGACCGATCACGCCAGGACCCCGCCGGGACCCGCGACCGCCGCCGGGTCGACCAGGGCCCGCGCCGCCGCCTCGACCAGACGGACGGCCGTGCCGGGGTACGCGGCCCAGTGCGGGACCAGCTGCGAGGCGTGCACGCCCCGCCACACGAAGCCCTCCGGCGCACCGCCGTCCCAGCTCCACGCCGCCCGTTGCCCGGCCCGTGGGGACAGCACCGCACGGTGGTCCTTGTGCCCGGTCACCACCGCGCCGGTCGAGGCGACCACGCTGTCGGTCAGCGCGGTCGCGGTGCGGTAGCCGACGACCAGACCGTCCCGGCTGCTGCCCACCGCGTCCAGCACCCCGCACATCGGCAGGCCGTCCACCTCCCGCGCCAGCCACAGCAGGCCGGCACCCTCGGCGACGACCGGCCGGCCGGTACGGGCCAGCTCGGCGACCGCAATGCAGAGCCGCCGGTTGGCCGAGAGCTGCGCCACGTACGACTCGGGCAGGCCGCCACCGACCACCAGCGCCCGCACGCCGGCGGGCAGCGCCTCGTCGTGCAGCGGGTCGACCGTCACCACCTCCGCACCGGCCGCCCGCAGCAGCTCCGTGGTCTCCACGTGGCCGTAGGCGCCGCCCGCGCCACCGGCCACCGCCACCAGCGGTCGTTCACCGGTCGACGGGCCACCGGCGGCAGCGACCTCGGCCTCGGGCGACCAGGCCGGTGCGGGCAGCTCCGGGGCCGAGCGGGCCAGCCCGAGCAGCCGTTCCAGGTCGACGGTCGCGGCGACCGCCTCGCCGAGCCGCCGGACCCCGCGGGTCGCCTCGCCGCCACCGGCGAGCACCGGCACCACGCCGTGCCGGCGGGCCGGCAGCACCGGCGGCAGGTCCTGCCGGCGCAGCGCGCCGTAGACCGGCACCCCGACGTCGTCGAGCGCCTCGCGCAGCAACGCCTCGTGCCGCGTGGACGCCACCCGGTTGAGGATCACGCCACCCAGCCAGAGCTGCTCGTCGTACGCCCGGAAGCCGTGCACGAGGGCGGCCACCGACTGGCCCATCGCGCCGACGTCGACCACCATGACGACGGGGCTGCGCAGCGCGGTGGCGACGGCGGCCGTCGACTCCGTCTCGGGGCGGCCGGCGAGCGAGTCGTACAGGCCCATGCTGCCCTGCACCACGGCGAACCCGGCACCCTCGGCGCCGTGCGCGAAGAGCGGGACGACCCGGTCGGGGCCGATCAGCCGCGGGTCGAGGTTGCGCCCGGGGCGGCCGGCGGCGAGCCCGAGGTAACCGGCGTCGACCTGG
Source organism: Micromonospora sp. BQ11 (assembly GCF_052068135.1). Classification (NCBI taxonomy): domain Bacteria; kingdom Bacillati; phylum Actinomycetota; class Actinomycetes; order Micromonosporales; family Micromonosporaceae; genus Micromonospora; species Micromonospora sp. BQ11. The sequence continues at coordinate 57,597 of NZ_JBQHDB010000014.1, forward strand.
TCCGGTCCGATCTTGAAACCGGCGACGTCGAGCCCCCGGTCGGCGAGAGCGGCGAGCAGCCCGATCGCCAGCGCGTTCGTGCCGTGCCCGGAGGACGGCGCGCTGAGCACCAGGCGCGGCACGACGGTCATCATCGGCTCCTCGTGGGCGGCGGGTACGCGGGCGGACCGCTCGGCGCGGTCCGCCCGCGTGACGATAGCGGACCGGGCCGTCCCGGCCGGTGGCCCGGGTCACAGGGGTAACCTCGTCGTCGTGTACCGGTTCCTGCTGACCCCGCGCTGGCTGGGCATCCTCGCGCTGACCCTGGTCGCCGCGGTGGTGATGGTGCTGCTCGGCAACTGGCAGTTGGACCGCTACCACGGTCGGACCGTGATCAACGAGCGGATCGACGCGGGCCAGCGGATGGACCCGGTGCCGCTGCGCGACGCGCTGGCCGCGCCGACCGGCGGTTCGGGCGCCCTCGGGCCCGCTCCCACCGAGGAGAAGACCTGGACCAAGGTCAGCGCCACCGGCCGCTACGACGCCGCGAACGTGGTCCTGGTCCGGGGCCGCTCGGTGGAGCGCAGGGTCGGGTTCGAGGTGCTGACCCCGCTGGTCCTCGCCGACGGCACCGCCGTGCTGGTGAACCGGGGCTGGATCCCACCGGCGCCGGGCGCCGACGCCACCGCCCAGCCGCCGTTGCCCCCGACGCCGGCCGGCGAGGTGACCGTGGCCGGCCGGGTCCGCACCGGCGAGGAGGGGGCGGGCTCCGTCACCCGGCGCGACGGCAGGCTGGAGACGCGTCGTATCGACCTGCCCCGGCTGGCCCGTGAGCTGCCCTATCCCGTGCACGGTGGCTACGTGCTGCTGGACGAGCAGAGCCCGGCGGCCGACCCGACGTTCGTCGCCGTCCCGGTGGGGCACGCCAACAACTGGCAGAACCTCGGCTACGTCGTGCAGTGGTGGATCTTCGCGGGGATGGCGCTGGTCGGCTACGGCTGGGCCGCCCGCCGGGAGGCCCGCCGTCGGGCCGGCCTCGTGGAGGAACGGCCCGTCGACCGCGCCGCCGAACCCGTCACTCCCGGCATCGCCTGACGGTCGCCCCCCGTGCGCCGGTGTCGGCGGCGGGGCGGTCACCTGACGGCCGCGGAGGTCGCCGAGCGATATACCGGACAGTCATATTCATGCCTGCCAGGTATATCGCCCTGGGCACTTCGCAGCTCCGGGTCGGCCGTGACCGGCGGGCTCGGCCAGCCGATCAGCCGCTGGCCCGGCCCGCGTGGATGGCGCGCACGGCGTCGATGGTGTCGGCCTCGGCGGCGCTCTTGTCGTCGCGGTAACGCACCACCCGGGCGAAGCGCAGCGCCATCCCGCCCGGGTAGCGGGAGCTGGTCTGCACCCCGTCGAACGCGATCTCGACGACCTGCTCGGGGCGGACCCGGACCACCCAGTCGCCACGCTCGACGGCGAGGTCGAGGAACCGCTCGGTCTGCCAGCGCAGCAGCTCGTCGGTGAGCCCCTTGAACGTCTTGCCGAGCATGACGAAGTCGCCGGTGCGCGGGTCACGGGCACCCAGGTGCAGGTTGGAGAGCCAGCCCTGCCGCCGGCCGCTGCCCCATTCCACCGCGAGCACCACCAGGTCCAGGGTGTGGCGCGGCTTCACCTTCACCCAGGCGGCACCACGCCGGCCCGCGTCGTACGGCGCGTCGGGCGCCTTGACGACCACGCCCTCCTGCCCGGCGTCGATCGCCGCCGCGAAGGCCGCGCCGGCCCGCTCCGGGTCGTCGACCTCCATCCGGCCGACCAGCATCGACGGGTCGACCGCGCCGGCCAGCGCCGCCCAGCGCTCCCGGCCCGGCCGGTCGATGAGGTCCTCGCCGTCGAGGTGCAGCAGGTCGAAGAAGTACGGCGTCAGGACGGTCTCGCCGGTGGTCTCGGCAGCGGCCAGCACCGCCGGGGCGACCGGGGTGCCGCCGGTGGTGCTGGGCGTGGTGCGGCGGGCCGCCCGGCTCGACGTCTGCTGGAACGGCAGTGGCCGGCCGGTCGCGTCCAGGCCGATCGCCTCGCCGTCGAGCACCAGCTCCCGCGCGGGCAGCGCCCGCACGGCGGCCACCACCTCGGGCACGCGGGTGGTGATCTCGTCCAGACTGCGGGTGAAGACGGCGATGTCCCGGCCGGAGCGGTGCACCTGGATGCGGATGCCGTCGAGCTTCACGTCGACCACGGCCGGCGTGCCGGTGGCCGCCAGCGCCTCGTCCACCGACGGTGCGCTCTGCGCGAGCATCGGCGCCAGCGGACGGCCGACCTGGAGACCGAAGGCGGCGAGCGCCGCCGCGCCGCCGTCGAGCGCGGCCACCGCGACCGCCCGCAGGTCACCGGCGAGCAGGAGCGCCCGGCGTACGGAGGCGACCGGAACCTCGGCCGCCCGCGCCACCGCGTCGGCGAGCAGGCCCGCCTGGGCGCCCTGGCGCAGCTCCCCGCTGAACAGCCCGGTCAGCAGCCGCTGCTCCTCGGCGGTCGCCGCACCGTAGAGCGCGTGCAGCAGGGCGCGCCGCCGGGCCTGCGAGCCGGCACCGCTCACCGCCGCGATCCTGTCGATCGCCGCGTCCACGGCGGCCACCGTCAGCGTGGGAACGTCGGCCGGCGGAGGAAGGTCACGCAGACTGGCCCAGCCCACACCGGTCTGCCGCTGGCGCAGCTCCCCGGCGAGATAGCCCGAGCCCGGCGCGATCTCGTCCGGCGCGAGCCGGCGCAACGCCTCGGCGAGCAGCTCCACCTTCGCGCGCCGGCCGCTGGTCGCGCCGACGGCGGCGGAGGTGGCTGCCAGATCCAGGAACCGCACGGGCACCATCCTGCCAGCCACCCCCGACACCACCCGGGCATTGCCGTGCCCGGTCAGGCGGAGACGGGCTCCTCGATGCGCAGCCCGCGGGCACGAACCTCGTCGGCGACCCGGGACAGCAACGTGTCCAGCGCGACCAGGGCGGCGGAGAGCTCACCGAGCTGTTCCTTCAGCGTGTCCTCGGACCACGCGGAGACGTCGACGTCCCCCAGAGCGCTGACCGCGGCTTCCAGCCGGGACATGACCTCGTTCGTACTCATGTTCGAAAGGCTATAACAGCCCCGCGCCCGACACACCGCAAACTCCCGGATGAACCGGGAAGTTACGGTTCCGACACCTAGGCCCCGTGCGTGCCCGCCCGGGCCACGTTGGCCAGCAGCAACGCCTCGGCCAGGCAGACCCGGGCGAACTCCCCCAGGTGCAGGCTCTCGTTCGGCCCGTGCGCCCGCGCGTGCGGGTCCTCCACGCCGGTGACCAGGATCGCGGCCTGCGGGAACATCTCCTGGAAGGTGGCGATGAACGGGATCGAGCCGCCGATGCCGATGTCCACCGGGTCGGTGCCGTCCCAGGCGCTGCGGAAGGCCGAGCGCGCCGCGTCGAACATCGGGCCGGACGCCTCGATGACGCACGGGTCGCCGTCGTGCTCCAGGGTCACGGTGACCTGCGCGCCCCACGGCGCGTGCTTCTCCAGGTGCGTCCGTACGGTCGCGTACGCGCGCTTCGGGTCGTCACCCGGCGCGAGCCGTACGCTCAGCTTCGCCTTCGCGGCCGGGACCAGGGCGTTCGGCGCCTCGCCGGTGGCCGGCGCGTCGATGCCCAGCACGGCGACCGCCGGCTTCGTCCAGATCCGGTCGGTGATCCGGCCGGTGCCGATGAACTGCACGCCCTCGGCCAGCCCGGCCTCGGCCCGGATCCGGTCCTCGGGGTAGTCGACGCTCGCGCCCTCCCGGGCGACCAGGCCGTCCACCGCCACGTCACCGGCGTCGTCGTGCAGGGTGGCGAGCAGCCGCACCAGCGCGGTGAGGGCGTCCGGCACCGCACCGCCGAACATGCCACTGTGCACAGCGTGGTCGAGCGTACGGACCTCGACGAAGCAGTTGACGATGCCGCGCAGCGAGGTGGTCAGCGCCGGTACGCCGATGTCCCAGTTGCCGGAGTCGGCGATCACGATGACGTCCGAGGCGATCTCGTCGCGGTGCTCGTCGAGCAGCCGCTCCAGCGAGTCGGAGCCGAACTCCTCCTCGCCCTCGATGAACAGCACCACACCCACCGGGAGCGCGTCGCCGAACGCCCGCAGCGCCGCGACGTGCGCCATGATGCCGGCCTTGTCGTCGGCGGCGCCCCGGGCGTAGAGGCGGCCGTCCCGCTCGACCGGCTCGAACGGGTCGGACTCCCACAGCGACCGGTCGCCGACCGGCTGGACGTCGTGGTGGGCGTAGAGCAGCACCGTCGGCGCGCCGGGCGGGGCGGCCTTCCGACCGATCACGGCCGGCTGGCCGCCGGAGCGCACGATCCGCACGTCGAGGTCGCAGCCGCGCAGCAGCTCCGCGACCGCCTCGGCGGAACGCTCGACGTGCGAGTGGTCGAAGCCGTCGAACGCGATCCCCGGGATGCGGACGAGGCGTTCCAGGTCGGCGCGGACGCCGGGCATCTCCCGCTCGACGGCGGCCCGCAGGTCGGACTCGGACATGATCGGTGTGGTCATGACCGGCATCGTATGACGGCCTTACCGGGTCGCACCGACCGAGCCGGCCGAGCGTCACCGGCGGCGGACGTAGTACCGGGTGGCGTCGTGCGGCAGGGTGGGCGCGCCGTCCACCACCAGGTCCGCCCGCGCCTCGGTGCCGTCCGCCGCGAAGTGCGCCCGCTCACCGGCGTGCCACCGCCGCAGCTCGGGCAGGATCTCGGGGCCGTCGCGCTCCACCGCCCGGGTGAGCCGCAGCGGCGCCGGCGCGGTGACGAAGACCACGAGGGACAGGTCCGGACCCGCCGCCACCCGCGCCGTGCTCACCCCCTCCACGATCAGCACCGGCGCCACCGGAACCGGCACCGGGCGGGGCAGGAAGCGGCGCCGCACCCAGCTGTACCGCCGGTAGGACCCCGGTCGGCCCGCGCGCAGCGGCGCCAGCACCCATTCCTCCAGGCGTGGCCAGAAGGTGAGCTGGTCGTCCCATCCGTCGAGCAGGTCGTCGGTGTGCACCACCGGCGGTCGCGCGCCGCCGTCCGCCGCCGTCAGGGCGTCCGCGAGCCGCGACGCGAACACGCTCTTACCCGCGCCGCTCGGCCCGTCGACGGCCACCAGTCGGGTACGCCCCAACCGCGCCGGCGCGGCACCCACCCGGCGGGCGAGCCGCGCGTACGCCTCCATCACCGCGACCGTCACGCCGCCGACGGTAACCGGCGGCCCGGCCCCCGACGGCGCGGCGTCGCCCGTTCGGGCGGTCGTGGACGGGGACCCGGCCGTTGGGCGGGCGAACCGGCCGGCGGGGCGGCAGGATCGGTTCGTGGCCCACAGCGTGATGAGTCCGGGCGTCGACGCCCTGTTGGAGCAGGCCCGCGCCGGGGTACGCCGGCTGACCCCCGAGCAGACCGTCGAGGCGGTCCGTGCCGGGGCGTTGCTGATCGACACCCGCACCGAGTCGCAGCGGCGGGAGCAGGGCGACCTGCCCGGCGCCATCGTCGTGGACCGGACGGTGCTGGAGTGGCGGCTGGACCCGGCGAGCGCCTGGCGGATCCCCGAGGCGACCGGGTACGACCTGGAGGTCGTCGTGGCGTGCCGCCAGGGCTACAGCTCCAGCCTGGCGGTGGCCAGCCTGCGGGCGCTGGGCCTGCACCGGGCCACCGACATCATCGGGGGCGTGGAGGCGTGGCGGGCGGCGGGGCTGCCGATGTCCGACCGCCCGGCCGACGTCCGCCCCTGAGCGCTGGCCCCTCGGTGTCGGCGCGGGGCTAGCCCCTCGGTGTCGGCGCGCCGGGCGGGATGAACGGCAGGCCCGCGGGCGGCCCGGCCTCGACGAGGCGCCACAGCGCGTCGGTGTCCAGGTGCTCCTCGACGAGGTCGCCGAGCAGGTCCAGGGACCGCTCGCGGGCGGCGGCGAAGGACGTGTCCGGAGCCACCCGGAACCCGGTGCGGCCGGCCAGCCGGGCCGCCTCGGTGAGGAAGCGACGGCGGAACTCGTCGCACTCGAAGGCACCGTGCCAGTGGGTGCCCCGTACCGCGCCGGCCACCGCCCCCTCGCCCGTCCCGTCGGCGCGGGTCAGCAGCGGAGCCAGAGCCGGGTCGGCGGAGGAGACGTACCCGTGGTGGATCTCGTAGCCGCGCACCGGGACGTCACCGTCGACCGTGCCCACCGACTGCCGCACGGTCTTGCGCGGGTCGAAGGTGATCTCGATCGGCAACAGGCCTAGCCCCGGCACGCTCCCCCGCCGGCTCTCCACCGGGTCGTGGATCGCGCGGGCCAGCATCTGGAAACCGCCGCAGATGCCGAGCAGCGGCCTGCCGGCGGCGGCGTGCGCCAGCACGGCGTCGGCCAAGCCGGTCTCCCGCAGCCAGGCCAGGTCGGCCACGGTCGACTTCGAGCCGGGGAGGACGACCAGGTCGGCGGCGGCCAGTTCGGCCGGCTCGACGGTGAGCCGCACGCGGACACCGGGCTCGGTGGCGAGCGCCTCCACGTCGGTGGCGTTGCTGATCCGGGGCAGCCGGACCACCGCCACGTCCAGCCAGTCGGTGCCGCGCGGGGCCGCCGGCCGGCCCAGCACCCGCCCGTACGCCAGCGAGTCCTCCGCGTCCAGCCACAGGTCGAGCGACCAGGGCAGCACCCCGTACGTGGGCCGGCCGGTCACCTGGCGCAGCATGTCCAGCCCCGGCTGGAGCAGCCCGAGGTCACCCCGGAACTTGTTGATCACGAAGCCGGCGACGAGGGCCTGGTCGGCCGGGTCCAGCAGCGCCACCGTGCCGAACATCGAGGCGAACACGCCGCCCCGGTCGATGTCGCCGACCACGATGGTGGGCAGCCGGGCGTGCCGGGCCAGCCCCATGTTCACGTAGTCCCCGGCGCGCAGGTTGATCTCCGCCGGGCTGCCCGCCCCCTCGCAGATCACCACGTCGTACGCGGCCCGCAGCTCGGCCAGGGCCGCGTACGCGGTCTCCGCCAGCCGGGGCCGCAACACCCGGAAGGTGCCGGCGGTGATCGTGTCGACGGCCTCGCCGAGCAGCACCACCTGGCTGGCGAGGTCACTGCCCGGCTTGAGCAGCACCGGGTTGAACCGCAGGTCGGGGGCGATCCCGCAGGCCGCTGCCTGCATCGCCTGGGCCCGGCCGATTTCCCCGCCCCGCCCGTCCGGCCCGACGACGACCGCCGAGTTGTTGGACATGTTCTGCGCCTTGAACGGCGCCACCTTCACGCCCCGCCGGTGCAGCCAGCGGCAGATGCCGGCGGTGAGCACGCTCTTGCCGGCGTCGGACGTGGTGCCGGCGACGAGCAGACCACCGCTCACCACCCGGCCCCCCGGCGGGCACCGAACACGCGGCGGCCGGTGGCGCCGACCAGCCGGCCGAGCGTCAGCGGGTACGCGGCGGCGAGCCCGAGGGCGGCCAACCCGACCGCGCCGGAGACCTTGGCGGCCCGCTTGAGGTGCCGCGCCTCGGGGTGGGGGCCGTCACCGAGGTACGGGCGCACCTCCGACCGCCCGAAGTACACGTTGCGCCCCCCGAGCCGTACGCCCAGCGCCCCGGCCATCGCCGCCTCGCACTGGCCCGCGTTCGGGCTCGGGTGGTCGTTGCGGTCCCGGCGCCACACCCGCCAGGCCCGCTCGCGGTCCCCGTTCGCCACCGGCGCGACCGCGATGGTCAGCAGCCCGGTCACCCGGGCGGGCACCAGGTTGAGCAGGTCGTCGAGGCGGGCCGCCGGGGTGCCGAACCGGGCGTACCGCGCCGAGCGGTGTCCGACCATCGCGTCGAGGGTGTTCGCCGCGCGGTACCCGAGCAGGCCGGGCAGCCCGGCGACCGCCCCCCAGAGCAGCGGGGCGACGACCGCGTCGGAGGTGTTCTCGGCGACCGACTCGACGGTGGCACGGGCCAGCTCGGGCTCGTCCAGGGCGGACGGGTCCCGGCCGCAGAGGTGACCGAGCCGCCGCCGCGCCGCGGGCAGGTCACCGCGGCGCAGTGCCCGCCCCATCACCCTGGACTCGTGCCGCAGGGTGCGCCCGCCGAGGACCGTCCAGGTGGCGGCGGCGACCAGCACCGCCCGGGCCACCGGCCGGTGTCGCGTGGCGGCGTTGGCTGCCGCGCCGAGCAGCACCGGCACGCCGACCGCCGCAGCGGTGTACGCGGCACCGGCCGCGCGGTCCGGTCGGTAGAGGCGTCGTTCCAGGGCGGAGGCGGCCCGACCGAAGCCGGCCACGGGGTGCCCGCGACGCGGGTCGCCGAGCAGCGTGTCCAGGGCGTACCCCGCGACGAGCCCCACCGCGGTCGCCACCGGCGTCGCGTGCCGCACCGGCCATCACCTCCGGCCGGCCAGCCTAGCCGAGCACCGCCCACGGTCCGCTGCCCGAGCGACCCCGGCGATCCCACGCCCCGCCCCCCGGCGGTTCCCGCGTCGTCGGCCGGGAACCCGGCACCGGGGTGGCGGCGGCTCGTACCGCCGCCACCCCGCCCCCGTTCCCCGCGCCCACCGGGCGGCCTGATCACACCGGCCGCGCCGGGTCCCCCCGCCGGACCGGTCCACTGGACCGGCACCGTCCGGCCAGCCCGCCGCAGCGGCCCGGTCAGGCCGGCTGCGGCACGCGCCCCCGGCTCCGTCGCCCCCGCCCGGTCGACGAGCCGGCAGCGCCGCTGTCCGGCACCGGGTCCAGGTCATCGCCCGGACCGTCGGAGCCGCCGGCACCGCCCGAGGCGTCGCCCTCGACCGACGTGTCGCCCTCGGCCGAACCGTCAGATCGGTCAGCGGCTCCCGAGGCGTCCGTGCCGTCCCACCGGAGTTCGGCCGCGCCCGCACCGTCGGCCAGCTCGTCGGCGTCCTCGTCGAACGGGTCCGTCGCCCCGGCGAAGGGGGACAGCTCACGCCGGCCCCGCACCGGGAACCCGGACAGCTCGAAGTCCTCGTCCAGCGGTCCGTCGTCGAGCACGGCCGGGGCGTCGCCGTCCGGCACCGGCTCGGTCGGTTCGCCGTGCACCCGCTGCTCGGCCTCGGCATCCTGCACGGTGCTGGTGGACATGGTCGGCCGATTGCGCAGGAAGCGACCCCGGCCACGGGACAGGTCGTGCCCCACCGCGACCGCCTCCAGCTCGTAGAGGGTGCGGTGGTTGCCCGCGTCGTCGGTCCAGTCGCGGGTGTAGAGCCGACCGCAGACGACCACCGGGTCGCCCACCATGATCGAGGCGGCCACTCCCTCGGCGAGCTTGCGCCAGCAGTTCACGCGGACGCGGAGGCTGTTGCCGTCGACCCACCGGCCGCTGTCGCGGTCGAGCCGGCGGGCGGTGGAGGCGACCTTGAAGTTGGCCACCAGGGTGTTGCTCTGGGTGGTGCGGCGCCACTCCGGGGCCGTGAGCACGTTGCCCACGATCGTGACGTACGTGTCGAACATCGTCCCTCCAGGGGGAGATCGGGCTTGCCATCGCGAGTCGACTCGACGCCGAGCCTGCGTCCGGACGGCGGCTCGCGCGAGCACCGACGGCCCGCCTGTGGACAACCGGAGCGGCTGTGGACAACGACCTGATCACGGTGTCCGTGTGCTACGGCCGGTCAACTCCGAAGCACCCGCACGGGCTGTCGGGTGTTCGTCACGTTCCGAACGACGGTCGGCTGGGTATGGATTTGATCAACCGCACCGCGGACAGCACCACGAACGAAAGGTCAGCGATCATGAAGATGACCACCATCGGCACCGGTCGGGTGCAGCGATGAGCGCCGTCAGCAACCCGGCGACCGTGGCGGAGTGCCTGCGGGTCGGCGCGGGGTTCTCGCAGGGCGACCGGAACTGGATCGCCGAGCAGTTCGCCACGTTGGACGCCCGGCTCGCCGGCTTCCACGCCGACGCCACCGAGTTGGAGGTGTCGGTGAAGGACCGCGAGGCCAGGGGTCAGAAGGTCACCCTGGAGTGCTGGATCGCCGGCCGGCAGAAGATCGTCACCACCTCCTCCGAGGAGGACCTGCACGCCGCGCTGAACGACGTCCGGGACGACCTGCGGCGCCGGCTCAACGACTCCAAGACGCGGCAGGAGCCCCGGCACAACAAGCACCTGCGGGAGCTTCCCCCGCAGGCCGGCGCCCCGGCCGACGAGGACACCGAGCCCGTCCGCGCCGACGCCGAGACCGCCTGAGGCGTACGCCCGACGCCCCCGCCCGCCGGTGCGGCCGGGCGGGGGCGGGCACGCCAGGGGCTACCGCCCGGTAGCAGGCGGGCGTAGCGTCGCGTTCGTGGAACCCGACGTGCTGGGCCCGCCTTACGAGCGGCAGACGATCGACCTGGGCGCCGACGACGAGGGACCGGTGGTCGCCACCCTAGTCCGCCGTCGGGCCGACCGCCCCACCGGGCGGGCCGTGCTCTACGTGCACGGCTTCGTCGACTACTTCTTCCAGACCCACCTGGCCGACTTCTTCGCCGACCGGGGTTGGGACTTCTACGCGCTGGACCTGCGCAAGTACGGCCGCAGCCTGCTGCCGCACCAGACCGCGAACTTCTGCACCGACCTGGCGGAGTACTTCCCCGAGCTGGACGCCGCCGCGAAGATCATTCGCGAGGACGACGGCCACGACATCCTGCTCGGCATGGGCCACTCCACCGGCGGCCTGATCGTCTCCCTCTGGGCGCACGCCCGCCGGGAGGCCGGCGTCGTCGACGGCCTGTTCCTCAACAGCCCGTTCTTCGACCTCAACCTCCCCTGGGTGCTGCGCCGGCCCGGCGCGGCCGCCGTCGCGCGCCTGGCCCGCAGCGCGCCGAAGCGCGTCGTCCGTCCCGGCCTCGGCTCCGTGTACGGCCAGAGCATCCACGCCCAGCACCGCGGCGAGTGGACCTTCGACCTGGAATGGAAGCCGCTCGCCGGGTTCCCCGTCCGGGCCGGCTGGCTGGCCGCGGTCCGGCGCGGCCAGCAGCAGCTCCGGGCCGGTCTGGACATCCGTGTGCCGATCCTGCTCGCCTGCTCCACCCGCAGTTTCAAGGGCATGAAGTGGCACGAGTCGGCCACGCTCGCCGACGCGGTGCTCGACGTCGAGCACATGGTCCGCTGGGCGCCCCGCCTCGGCCGGCACGTCACCCTCGCCCGCTTCGACGGCGGGATGCACGACCTCACGCTCTCCGGCCCCGCCGTACGCCAGAAGGTGTTCGACGAGGTCGGACGCTGGGCCGACGCCTTCCTCGGCGCCGGACCCACGGCCCCGGCCGGCCAGCCGACGCCGCCGGCGAGCCGACAGCCGGCGGAATCAGCGGACGCCACCGCACCAGGCGTCTGACCCGCCGCCCCGCCGCCCCGCCCCGCCGGTCCCGCTCGGCGATCTTGGAGGATTTCGGCCCCTCTGGGGGCCGTTTCCTACCAAGATCTCCATTGGTCCGCCTTGGCCGGGCCGGCGTCCGGGTCAGGGGGCGGTGGGGAGGTCCGCGAGGGCGGCGCGGATACCGTCGAACGTGGCCACCGGGTGCCCGCCGTCGCGCGCGGGCAGCACCAGCCCCAGGCACCGTAGCCCGATCTCGCCGTCGTCGTCCTGGACGCCGAAGACCGGAGCACCCAGGTAGCCGTCCGGCAGTTCGGCGTCGAGACGAACGGTGTCGCCGTGCCGGGCGACGCGTTCGATCGCCACCTCCAGCGGCCGAGAGCCGTCCGCGCCGACGCCGAGCGCGAGGACGATGGCCGATCCGGGCTCCACGCCGATCCGGGTGATCGCGTCCGTGTCGGCCGCGAGGGCGTCCGGCACCGCCTGCGTACGCCAGTGCCAGCCCTGCCCCGCCGCCTCCTCGTGCAGTCTCGTGGTGGGGAGGACGGCCACCGGCACGCCGGCCGACCTGACCCAGGCCGCACCGTCGACGTCGGCGGAGTCCCCCGCGACGCCGGCCGGCTCGGTGACGCTGGGCCGCAGACCCAGGATCACGCCGGGTACGTGGGTCACCGTGGCGGCGGTGAGCAGGTACTCGTCCCGCCCCGGCCCGGTGCAGAAGAACGCGGTGCCGAAGCGGTCCTCCCCCGCGTCCTCCGCGCGCACGGGCAGGATGGCGCGGCCGAAGAGCTGGCACAACTCGGACGCGACGTCGCTCTCGGTCTCTCGATCAAGTAGCACGAGCCGAGGGTACGGCGTGCCGGAGGCCGGGCCGACCGGACGGCGGAACCCGGATGACCTCGGCCGCCGGTCCGTGCGACCCTGATCGGCGACGTGGCCGCGTCCACCCGTGCACCCGCCGGACCAGCGGGCGGCGGTACCCTCTTGGCGCGACACCCACGGCACGCGCCCGTAGCTCAGCGGATAGAGCAGGGGACTTCTAATCCCAAGGCCGCAGGTTCGAATCCTGCCGGGCGCGCCACTCCCACCGCAGGTCAGCGGCTTCCCGCTTCCGGTCGAGACGATCACCACGCCCCCGTACAGCCATTCGTACAGCCACGTCAGCCGAAGAGGTGCTTCGCGGCCTCGTCCACGGCGGCCCGCTCGATCTCCGGCAGGACGTGCGCGTAGGTGTTCATCGTCAGCCCGATCTGGCTGTGCCCGAGCACCTTCATCACCGTTCGGGGCGAGGCACCGGAGACGAGCAGGAACGTCGCGCAGGCGTGCCGCAGATCGTGCAGCGCAGCCAGTCGGGGCCAGCCGCCACCCGGATCTTGTGCCACGTCCGGTCGATGTGGTCCGCTTGCTGTCGACGGTGCGCGCGGAACAGGGCGAGGGTCTGCGCCGGCACGGAACTCCAGTAGTTTCCTCCCGTGGCTGAGGAGACATGGAGCCCGGAGTGGTGCATGGTGGGCAACCTGCTGCCGTACCCGTACAGCCCGGACGGGCCGCAGGCGGACTTCCGCAGTCAGAAGATCTTTCCCGCCGGGGCGAAGCTCTACGTGGTCGGCGGCTTCACCGGGTTGGGATACGAGACGATCACCGTGATCGGGTACGCCAACCGGCGGCGCCGACCGGTGACCGCGCACATCAAGGCGAAGTACGTGGGGAACTGGCGGGCGGAGCTGGTCTATCGGCCGGTCATTCTCCGCGCAATCCACGCCGCTGAACGAGAGCAGAGCACCTACCATCGCTGGCTGACCCCATTCCGCGACGACCGTACGGTCGAGTATCACCCGAGCGAGCCGGAGTACGGCGAGCATCTTGCTCAGGTTGCGGCTTACTACCAGCGAAAGCTTCACGGGGGCGGGTGAGGCGAACCTCGTACAGCCAATCCGTACAGCCAACGCGACCCACTGATGCCGACGTGACCCGACAAGGCTGCCCAGGGGTACAGCCGCCCGACCAGCCGGCGCTGATCTTCTTCTCATCCCAAGGCCGCAGGTTCGAATCCTGCCGGGCGCGCCACGCAGACCGCAGGTCAGCGGCTTCCGCCCTCGGTCTTGGCGATCATCAAGGCTGTGCCCGTCCGAGGAGGCTAGAAGGTCTACGACTCCCCGACGAGGAGATCCGCTTCCTGGATACAGCCTGTCACCCCGTCGCCGCAGGCGAGGCGTTACAAAGTGCGTCGATGCGCTCGTGCCAGGCGCTCACCTCAACCGGGAAGGTGAACTCACCGGTTTGCTGATCGGGGGTCTGTACTGAGAAGCGCAGCGGCAGAGGATTCGGGCCAGCCATGCCGCAATCAACCATCAGCCGGACGTCTATCCCGCCTGTGCTGCCCGGGACCAACAACAGTGACTGGCCGGTGTCGCGTACCAGTACGCCCGTCTCCTGAGCTCCGACGAAACGAACCATGACCGGTGTGGAACCAGCGTTAACGACCGTCAACTGGGCGTCCACCTCGGCATTCCCGTCGCGTCCGGTGCCTCCGCTGGCTGGGCCGGCCATGGCGTCGACCGCGACCGTGGCCGGCTGCGCCTGTTGTTCGCGGCGTTCCTGGAACTTGGCAACCCCGACACCGCCGAGCGCCACACCGAGAGCGAAGGTACCGACGAGGTACAGCGCCACACGGCGTCTAGACGGCACGCGCTCGCCCGGACTCTCGTCCGATCCGGCAGGACCACCCTCTTTCTGATCTAGGTCGATGAACCCATGCTCTATTGCCATGTCGGAAGCGTAGGGCCAACCTGTCCACCGCCGTCCTCGTCACCGGTTCACATCCAGTCCGCAAGAGGTCGACGGCCAGCAAGAGGGAAGTGCGACATGTCGCGAAGCACTTCCGCTGCTGGGCCCCATGCGCCCAGGTCGCCATGGCGGTCAACGTGATCTCATAGTTCCTCGGTCGCACCGTGCCCGTTGCATGCCCGTCGGGAGGGGCGACCGGGGTCAACGCGGTCAGTTCCTGGACGTGGCAGCCAGCGTGGCGACGCAGGTCAAGCCAGGGCATTGCCGAGCAGCTTCGCCCGCGTCCACACTGCCTGCACCGTATGGGACGGACGGACGGACGGGCGACCGACTGGGGGCACATGAGCAAGAAGAGCCGGTACATCGGTCCCAGCATGAATGAGCCGTACAGGGGGTTGCCGGAGCAGGCGGACCGCTTGACGCTGATCACCGACTGGCACAACTTCGTGCCCGAGCACCCCGTCCTGGTCCAAGCCGGCGAGACGATCTGGATCGAGGACCACCGACTGGTTGAGCACCGAAGGCCGCAACATCACCTCATGGTGAAGCGGAACAACGGCCAGCTTGACTCATACCCCGGCGAGCTCTACCGCTGAAGTGCTGCGACCAGCGCCGAAGCCCAGCGTGCGGACACCGCTGGCTGTACAGCCAGCGGTACAGCCAAGCCGCCGAACCCAGGCCGACGTCCCCAGACGCCGGCAGGCGCTCTGAGCAGGGGTAACGGCCTCCCAGCAGGCCGCCGCAATCTTCTTCTCATCCCAAGGCCGCAGGTGCGAATCCTGCCGGGCGCGCCACCCACACCGCAGGTCAGCGGCTTCCCGCTCCCGGTCGGCACGATCACCACACCTACTCGGTGGACCGTTGTGCTGAGGTTGATCGATGAGCCAGCTTGTCGCGGCGACGGCCGCGCCAGATCAGATCGAGTGCATGGACAGGGCAGCCGGCACGGCGTGGTCAGCCCTGTTCGGCGACGAAGGTGCCCCGCGCGTGCACGGTGACGACCAGCCCCCTGTCGCGCAGCTCGCGCATCGCCATCCGCACGGTCCCTCGGGCCACCCCGTAGGTCTGCTGCAAGTGGAGTTCGCTCGGCAGCGGCTGGCCGGGACGGAGCTTGCCCTCTTCGATCTGCTTGGCGAGCAGGTCCGCCAACTGCCGGTAGAGCGGCACGTTGGACAGTGGGCTCGTCATGGGCGCGAGCGTAGGCACGCACACGCCCTGTACGTGTCCGGGGCTGTCCAGTGCCTAGACGTCTAGTGTCTAGACGTATAGTGGCTGTACGTTTGTCACGCTCAGACAGAGGCGGCCCCCGGTACAGCGATTGCGCCGCTGACCGAGGGCCTTGATCGCCCAGCTAGGAGGCGACCCGTGCGAACCCTACCCACCCTGCCGGCCTGCGGAGAACCTGCGACAGTCCGCATCGAGCTGTACACAGCGGAATCCCTGGACGCCTGCGCGTACACCTGTACCGCGCACACCATCCGCGTGACCGCTGCCGCCACTCGGGCCGGGCTTGACGCCCACCCGGTCGGCATCGCACTGAACGTGCATCGGCCGTGCGGCTATCTGCACGTCTACCCGACCGGCACCCTCGCCGACGTCCCGACCGAACTGGCACACCCGCGCTGGTGCGACCGGAACGGTTGCCAGCGCCGGGGCCAGCACCGCTCTCGCGCCCGCCACGTGACCACCAACCGGCCGGAGGCGTTCATCGTTGACGTGGCCCTCGTCCAGGCGTTGCGCCCGGCCGCCACGCCGATGGTGAACGTGACCAGCGTGGAGGGCGCTTTCGCAGCCAGCCTCATCTTGTCGACGAGGCAGGCGCGGGTGTTGCGGTACCGACTGAGCCACCTGCTGGACGTGGCCAAGGCAACCCGCAATGACGGGCACTGGACGTAGGGCATGCGCCCGAAGCACCAGCAGACGGGACCGCCTACCTAGCCCGTGGGCGGTCCCGATACCTGCGGTTCGTGCCCGTTGGCACCGTGAGGGCCGCCAGCCAGTGTCGGTTGTGGTCAAACCAACGTAGGTACTCGACCGTGATCTCAAGGGCTTACGTCGCAGCTCGATCATCACGGTCCGGGGGAAGGCACCGGAGACGAGCAGGAACGTCGCGCAGACGTGCCGCAGGCTGTGCAGCCGCAGCTAGTCATGGCGGCCCGCAAGCGGGCCGAGCCGGCTGGCCACGCCTGGGGGACGACCAGGACCTGGAAGACCTCGCGGCTCCGCCCGGCCAGCGATCCGTAATCGTCTTCCAACCCCAAAGCCGCAGGTCCGAATCCTGCCGGACGCGCCATTCTGACCGCAGGCCAGCGGCCTCCCGCTCCCGGTCGAGACGCGGGCGCTGAGGATCCGCTGATCCCCAGCGCCCTGCCCGAAAGCGATCCGGTACGGCTACTTGCAGCCCAGGGCCTCTTCGTACTGGGCCGGCGGCTTTCCGGCGGCCACCTCGTCGGCGGTCTCCCAGAACACCTCCGGCCAGTCACCCTTGTCGTTCATCTGGTGCAGCACGGTCCACTTGTGGCTGCTGCGCAGCGCGTCGGCGGCCCGTTGGAGGGCGGCGGCGTCGCCGGCCTTCTTCGCACGCAGCCATTCGGCGATCCACCCGCAGCCCACCCGGCTGGTCACCTTGGCGCCGAACTGGTAGGCGTCGTTGATGCCGAGGGTGCGCAGCGTCGTGGTGTCGAAGCCGGGAGGGAGCGGCACGTCGGCGAGCATCCTGGCCGCCTGCTCGTCCGCCCGCTCCGGCGTGACGATCTCGGTCGGCAGTGCAGCCAGCCACGTACGAGGGTCGACGCGCACCACGTCGGCGAGAACCCGGTCGAACTCGCTGCGCGTCCAGGCGCCTCCGGTACGCAGTTCGACGAAGAAATTGTCGCGGGGGCGGAGCATGACCGCGAAGTCGCTGTCGCTGTACCGGAACAGGTCCGCCGGCCATCCGTCGACCTTCACCGGCTCCGGCTTGCTGACGTGGCGTCGATCCGCGTGGTAGCCGTCGTACTGGCCGGCCGGATACCAGTTCATCGACACCTGCCGTCCGCCGTTGCGGAACTCGATGGTGCCCTCCTTCTCGGCGAAACCGTAGACCGTGATCGCCTTCCAGCCGGGCTGGTCGATCAGCAGCCGAGGGTTCTCTTCGACCGCCTTGAGCACCATCCCCGAATACGCGGACGGGTCCGTCGCTCCGGAGGTCGTCGCCGGGGTCGCGGGGCGCCCTTCCGGCTGGTCGCCCTTCATGATCGAAACGGCCAGGACACCGGCGAGAAGGGTGGCCGCGACGCTTGCGCCGGCGAGGCCGCTCATCATGCCGCGGCGTTCCCGGAGGCGCTTGCCCGGCGGTCCGGCGACGGATTCGAGGGTTGGCACGGACATGATTTCCTCCAGGAGGTTCTGCGCGGCCCCGTCGAGGTGCGTGATGACCTCGGGTCGGTACGGGTCGGCGTCTCGGACCATTCGGTCGAGGTGCTCGTCGGTCATCTGCCCTCCTCGGAGGCGGGTACGGCCATGACGTCGAGTACATGTCCGGCCGGGCCGAGATCGTCACCGACGAGATCTCGCAACCGGGCGCGGGCACGCGACAGCCGGGTACGGACCACAGCCGGGTTCACGCGGAGGACCGCAGCGGCCTCGCGCGGCTCCAGTCCCTCCCAGAAGGTCAGCATCAACACCTCCCGGTCCAACTCGCCCAGCCGGGCCAGCGCGGCCTGGACCGTGAGCCGTTCGGGCACCTCCCTGCCCGGGTCGACGGCGACGGCGCCTCTGAGCCGTTGCCGCAACCGTTCACCCAGCCGTTCCCGGCGGACTCCGCCGCGGTGGTGGTTGGCCAGCACCCGCCGGGCCACGCCGTACAGCCACAGCCGGGCCTCTTCCTCGGGCGGCATGTCGCGGCTGCGCCGCCAGGCGACGAGGAAGGCCTCGGCGACCACGTCGGCGGCGTCCTCGGGCTGCTCGACGCGCCGTGTGGCGTACGCGAGTAGCGGCGCGAAGTTGGCGGCGTAGACGCGGCGGAAGCGGTCCTCGTGCTCAGTCCCGGAACTCACGCCTACTCCATGTCCGGTCGAGCACTCATCGTGACAAGCCCGATCCAGAAATCGCGCAGCTCGTCAGTCCGATCGAACCGTGCACGGGCACGGCGGACAAGCTCGACCTGAGCTCCGCCGAGGAGCCATAGTCCCAGGCCGAAGCCCATCCAGCTACCACCGGGGACGACCCGACCGGGTGGCCCCCGCCGCGCTGGGCGCTGCGACGCTTCAGTGTGGTCGGCTGATCTCCCGGTACCGCGCGATCCACCGCCGATTGAGCTCGTCGGCCTGACGGCGGTGCCGAGGAACGACGCCGCCTCCGCCCTCGGGCAGGTCGATGCCCAGGAAGTCGAGGACGCTGTGGACCGCGCCGGTCATGTCGGCGTCGAGGTCCTCGTAGCTCACCCGGTGCGGACGGATCCCCCACGTCGCGAACCACGCCTCCCAGGCCGCGTTGTGCTCCCGGATCGTCTCGACGAAGCCCCGGATGCCGTCGGGATCGAAACGGGGTTCGTGTCCCTCGCCGGAGTCACCGCTGATCTCGCCGTTGCCGCCGACGAACCACCGGCCGGTCTGCTCGGCGCGCAGCCAGGACACCGCCTGCGCCACGACGTCGTCCCGCCGCAGGAACACGAACCCGGTCCGCCCGAAGGCCCGGTCCAGCAGCGCGACGTCGTCGCCGCGCAGGTCGGGGTGCACCGCGGTGAGCTTGTCGACCACCTCGTCCAGCGTCCCCCACATGAGCTTCGCGCCGAAGACCCCGTTGTCGGTACGACCGGCGGCCAGCGCCGCCCGTACGTAGTCGGCGTAGTCAAAGCCGCCCCCGGCGGTACGCGGAAGGTCCCACCGGTCGGCCCACAGCGGCTCGTCCGGGGACCGGAAGTACGCCTGCGGGCGGCCGGCGACACCGGTGGACTCCAGCAGGCCGAGCAGGACCGAACTGCCGGTGCGCGGGGTGGCGCAGACGAAGTACGAGTCGATCTGGTCGGTGGGCATGGCCGCACGCAACCGCACGGCGACAGCCTGCGCAACCGAATAGACCACCGTGACAGCCCCTAGGCCGGCTCGACCAACCGGCCGCGCCGGCCCACAGGGCTCAGGAGGGAAGAGCGAACCGGGTCCAGGACGAGCCGTCCCGGGTCAGCAGGACGTGGTCCGCGCCCACCCGCGACATGTCGTCCCGCCCGTAGAGCCAGGCCTGGCCGGGAGCGACCCCCACCCCGCCGTCCTTGCGGTCGTACTCGCGCTCCGTGACGAAGTGCCGGCCCCCGTCCCGGCTCACCCGGAGGAACGAGATGTGGTCGGACCGCATGTGACCAGCCTCGGGTAACAGCAGGGAACCGTCCGCGCCGAGGGTGATCGTCCGGTGGAACGGAACCGCGGGCAGATCGGTGCCCACGTCGGTCCACCTTGCTCCACCGTCGATGGTGTGCAGTAGCTGGGACGGTCCTGTGACCTCCGTCGGCTGGGCGCCGGGCGGGAGCGGGGGCTCGATCAGCAGGTACGCCTCCGTGACGCTGACCCCGACCACCGCGATCACGTTCGTGTCCCTGGCCGGCCGCCAGGTGTTCCAGGTGGCACCCCGGTCGACACTTCGCGCGACGACCATGATGTTGGGGTCACCCGGCCAGTGGGTCGCCCAGATCGTTCCGTCCGCGCTGGGGTAGACGCTGAACGGCGGGTAGGGCGAGGGCGGCTTGCCGGTGAGCCGGTACACCGTCCCGGTGGACGGGTCCACGGCGAGCAGGTGCTTCATCGCCCCACAGCCCTCCTGACAGAAGACGACCTGGGAGTTCGCCGGGAAGGCGGGCACCGACACCATCGCCTTGCCCGCGTCCTGCCAGGTCCGCCCGTGATCGGTGGAGAGCCGGAACAGGTCACCGTCCTGGACCAGGTAGGAGCGCTCGCCGAGGACGGAGAAGTCCACGTGGTGGCCCACGGGATCGGTGGCGCCGGGCGGGCAGGCCGTGGACCGGTAGCGGCCGGCCGCCCAGTCCGACCAGGTCCGCCCGCTGTCCGAGGTGTGGGTGAAGTGCAGCGTGCACCCGTGGTCCGCGACCCCGACGCCGGATTCCGGACCGGTCATGAAGAGATGGGCCGCATGTTCCCCCGGGGACGGCACCGGCGCCGGGTCGGACCAGTCGAGCGCGTGCGTGCTGCCGGCCAGCGGCAGGGTCGCCATGCCGGCGAAGACCAGCGCGAGGGCCAGCGCCACCCCGCCGGTACGACGCCGACGGCGTGCCCGGACCGCCGACCACAGGTCGTCGAGGGGCGGCTGCCGGACGGCCTCGCTGATCGTGTCGACGTCGAAGCCGCGGAACTCATGATCGGACATCGATCCTCCCGGTGCTCGTGCGGTCGGTCGTCCGAGAGTCGGCGACGGTCGTCGGAGAGTCGGCGAGCAGCGTCGCGAGGGCCTGCCGGCCGCGGGAGAGCCGGGACTTGACGGTTCCGGCCGACACGCCGAGGGTGGCGGCGACCTCGTCCACCGGCAGGTCGACCAGGTAGTGCAGGGCCAGAGCGTGCCGCTGCCCCTCGGGCAGGCCCCGCAGCGCGGCCAGCAGGGCCAGGTGCTCCGGGGAACGGTCGGCGACGGCGGGCGGCGGGCCGATCCGGCGCAGCAGCCGGTCCAGCACCCGACGCCGACGGTGCCGGCTGCGGAGGACGTTGACCGCCACCCGCCGCAGCCACGCCTCCGGATTGTCCAGCTGGGCGAACCGCCGGGGCGCGACCAGCGCCCGGGTGAAGGCCTCCTGGACCGCCTCCTGCGCCTCGTGCAGGTCCCCGCTCACCGCGTAGAGCTGCACGACCAGCCGCCGGAAGCAGCCCGCGTACACCTCGGAGATCAGATCACCGTCGGACACCGTCACCTCCCTTCTCCACCACTTCCACTCACGAGCGGTGGGAAAGGTTCCGTGGCGGCGGCCGGAAGATGCCGGCGGGCGCCAGCGCGCCTCGTCTAGCGGGCGGTGGTCAGGGCCAGCCGGACGCCGAGGCCGATGAGGACGGTTCCGGTCAGGGCGTCGACGGCACGTCGTACGGCTGGTCGGGCGAGCACCCGGCGGAACGCCGCGACCAGGTTCGCCACGGTGACGAACCAGGCGGCGGTGACGACGACCGCCACGGCCGACAGGGCGAGGCCGTCGGTCAGACCGGCGTCGGCGGGGAAGAACTGCGGGAGCAGTGCGACGAAGAAGACCGCCACCTTGGGGTTCAGCACGTTGCACAGCAGGCCCTCACGGAAGGGAACCCACAGCCCGTCGGCACGGCCGGCGCCCGAGAGGGGCAGGGACTCCGGACCACCGGGACGGCGGGCCGCGCGCAACGCGCCCACACCGAGGAAGACCAGGTAAGCGGCGCCGACCACCTTGACCACGGTGAACGCGACGGGAGCCACCTCGAACAGGGCCGCGACACCGAGGGCCGCCGCGAGCGCCCAGGCGGACACTCCGGCGGCGATCCCGGCCGCCGCGGCCATCCCGTGCGTACGGCCCGAGATCGCGGAGCGCCGGACCACCATCGCGAAGTCCGGTCCCGGCGACATCGCGCCGAGCAGGATGAGGCCGGCGAAGGCCAGCAGGTGGGACACCGAGGTCATGACCCCGAGGCTAGCCGCGTAGCGAGGAGGATGACAGACCAGACGTGAAAGAGTACTTTCGAAACATGTCTCTCACTAATCCGTACGGAGACTTCGAGATCACCGACCCGCAGGCCCTGCGGGCGCTGGCCCATCCGGTCCGACTGGCGATCCTGGAGCACCTGCAACGGCACGGCCCGGCCACCGCGACCCAGCTCTCCCCGCACGTGGGCGCCACGCCGTCGGTGCTGAGCTGGCACCTGCGACACCTGGCCTCGTTCGGCCTGGTCAAGGACTGGGACGGCGCGACCAGCAAGCGGGAGCGCTGGTGGCAGGCGGCGGCACGGGGTTTCCGCTTCAACCTGCCGGACGACCCCGAGGGGCAGAGCGCGGCGCGGCAGCTCGGCGGGGAGATGCTCGCCCGGTACGCGGAGCTGCCCCACCGGTGGCTGATGGACGACGAACCCCGGCTGGACACCGGGTGGCGGCGACTGGCCCGGACGACGAACACCCGCATCCGGATTTCCGCCGACGAGCTGCGGGAGATCGAGGACGCGGTCGAGAAGATCCTCGCCCCGTACGTCCGACGGCCGGAACGGGACGCGCCGGCCGATGCACGGGGCGTGCGGATCCTCCGGTACGTCCTGCCCGAGGCCGACGGTACCGACGACCCGGCCGACGACGCCGCAGAGGCATGAGCGCCACCACCGCCACCGTCGCGGCGCCGGTCGACGGGCTGCGGGGCAACCGGCGCTTCCGCACGTTCTGGATCGCCGAGACGGTCTCGCAGGCCGGCGACCGCGTCACCGAGCTGGCCCTGCCGCTGATCGCGGTGACCGTGCTGGCGGCGACGCCCCGGCAGGTGAGCATGCTGACCGCGTTGATCTGGACGCCGTATCTGCTCGGGATGGTCGTCGGCGCCTGGGTGGACCGCCGTACCCACAAGCGCCGCCTGCTCGTCGTCGCCGACCTGGTCCGGGCCGGCGTCCTGCTCAGCCTGCCGGCGGCGTACCTGCTCGACGCCGTCACCCTGACCCACCTCGGGATCGTCGCGCTCCTCACCGGGGCCGGTGCGGTGCTGGCCGGCCTGGCGCACCCGTCGTTCTTCGTGGCCCTCGTGCCGCCGTCGGCCTACCTGGACGCGACCAGCCGGTTGAGCCTGAGCCGGGCCGGCTCGTCCGTCGCCG
Source organism: Micromonospora sp. BQ11 (assembly GCF_052068135.1). Classification (NCBI taxonomy): domain Bacteria; kingdom Bacillati; phylum Actinomycetota; class Actinomycetes; order Micromonosporales; family Micromonosporaceae; genus Micromonospora; species Micromonospora sp. BQ11. The sequence goes on from NZ_JBQHDB010000014.1 coordinate 80,417, forward strand.
GCCCCGCCGTCGGCGGCGCGCTCGTGCAGGCGTTGACCGCCCCGGTGGCAGTCCTCGTCGACGCGGTGTCGTTCCTGGTGTCCGCGCTGCTCGTGGGCCGGATCACGGTCACCGAGGTCGCGCCGTCGCCGACCCGGTCGTCCACGCTGGCCCTGGTGCGCGACGGTTTCCGGCTCGTCCTGCGGCACCCGGTGCTGCGCGCGGCGCTCGGCTGCACCACCACCGTCAACTTCTTCACGATGATGGGTAGCGCGCTGTCGGTCCTGTACGCGAGCCGTGAGCTGCGCCTGTCCGCCGGCACCATCGGTCTCGTCCTCGGCGTCGGGGCGCTCGGGGCACTGGCGGGCGCGGCGCTGGCGCCCCGGGTCTCCCGCGCGGTCGGTGTGGGCCGGACCGCGATCGTCGGGGCGGCCCTGTTCCCCGCACCGCTCGCCCTCACGGCGCTGGCCGCCGGACCGACCTGGGCGAAGGTCGCGGTGCTCGCCGGCGCCACACTGCTCTCGGGCGTCGGGGTGATGCTCATGGACGTCAACCTCAACGCCCTCCTCGCCCGGGTCACCCCGGACGACGCCCGGGGCCGGCGGGCCGGCGCGTACGCCGCGGTCAACTACGGCGTACGCCCGGTGGGCGCGCTGGCCGGCGGCGCGCTCGGCACGGCCCTCGGGCTGCGGCCCACCCTGGTCGTGGCCGGCCTGGGCGGGATGCTGGCCGCGCTGTGGTTGGTCGCCTCCCCGGTGCGGCGGATCGCCACGATCGACGACGCGGCACCCGATCAGGCCCCGGCCGAGCGGAGCAGCGCGGTGCAGACGGCCATCGCGTCGTGAGGATCACGCGATGGCCGTCTGCTGTTCACGCGTCAGGCCTACACGGGAGAACCGTACGCGCCATTGCGGGCGGAACCGATCAGGAATGCCACCCCGTCAGGGCGAATTTACCGGTGCCGACGAAGTCGATGCCCGTGGAGGAATTCATGGTGACGGATCGGGGATTTCCCTTTACCCACGGGGAGCGCGTCAGCTGCACCACTCCCCTGGCCGGGCCGCTGGTGAGGGTGACGTCGGCCGAGTCGAGATCGAAGATCCAGTTTTCCCTGATGTTGGAGACCTGGACATTACCTTGGGCAAGAATCGTCAAGTAGCAGCTGAATTGGTACGTGTTCCTCGCCAGGTCGATGTTGAGGCCGATCGGGAACGGGCAGACTCCCTGGCCGACGTATCGTGGGTCGACGTTCGTCGTCCAGACCGCCCGTCCGCCGGCACCGAATGCGGTGGACCCCCAACCCAGCGGTTGTTCCCGCACTCCCAGCCCGGTCGGCTCATCGATGAACATCGTCTGCCATTCGTAGCAGTACGTTCCCCACAGCTTCTTTTCGCAGGCCCGCTGGTTGACCTCGTACTTGTTGCCCAGGACGTGGGTGTAGATGTCGTACCCACGGCGCACGTCCACCGGGGGATGCGACACGCTGTAGGTGGTGGACCAGCCGATCGAGGTCTCCGACGTGCGGGTGACCGAGGTGCTCCCCGAGGCCGAGACGTTGCCGTCGATCTTGATCCCGGCCGAGGCGCTGCCCGCCACCAGGTTGGCGATCGCGCCGAACTCACGCGAGCTTCCGAAAGACCACGAGAAGGCGGCGGTCTGGCTGACCGCATTGGTTATCTTGTAGCTGCTGGTAGCCGTGATGTTCGCGCTGACCGTCGGCCCGACCGGTGAAGCTCCCGGCAGCACCCGGAAGACTTTACTTTCCCCGCTGAGGGGGACGCCGATCTGGCGACGCAGGATCTCGTACTGGTAGCACGTGGCCCCCACCGAGGCCGTCGCGCATTTGTCGTCAACGACCGCGAGAGCCGGACTTGCGTTCACCACCGAGCCGACAACACCCATCAAGACAGATGTCGCCAGCACAGCAATGCGGGCCGGGATTCGCCTCATCACTCTCCTTTCGTTGCAACGGAACCTCGCCTCAGCGGAGCGCGAGTGAACGAACGAAGTAGAGCACGAGCGAACATAGCCGGTCCAAGAACTTCGATCTATTCCGCCTATTCGCGACGCCTATCGCGGAGCGGAGCCGGGCCGTCTGCCCGGGGCAACCGCGCGCAGGCCGCCCCGGGCGACCGTTACCCTGGCCGGTGCATGCGTGTCGCCCACCGCCGATCGACCATAGTGGAGGCGCCATGGAGCTGAGACACCTGCGCTATGCCGTGGCACTGGCCGAATCGGGTAACTTCACCCGCGCCGCGGAGCGGCTCCACATCAGCCAGCCGACACTCAGCGTGCAGATCCGCGCACTCGAGCGTCTGGTCGGAGCGGAGCTGTTCGAACGGCTGCCGAACGGGGTCCGGGTGACCACCGCCGGGGAGGTGTTCCTCACCCACGCGCGCGTGGCGCTCGCGGCGGCCGACGATGCCGTCGGTGCTGTTCGGGCCGCCATGCCGGCGACGGCGCCGGTGCGGGTCGGCTGCTTCCGGGCCCCCTGGAGCAGTTGGGCGATCGCCGATGCCCTGCACCCCGACGACCGGCAGCAGGCCGTCGAGACCATCACCGTCGGCACCACGGAGGGTATGGCCCTACTGCTCGACGGCAAGCTGGACGTCCTGGTCGGCCAGGACTTCACCTCCGTGCCGCTGCAGTTGCCCGAAGGGGTGGACCGGCACGAGGTTGCCACCGAGCACGTCTGGCTGGCACTCGGAGGCAGGCACCGCCTCGCCCGGCGTCCCCGGCTGACGATTGCCGACCTGGTGGACGAGAACTGGCTCGTCCTGACGAGCCAACCCGATCTCCACGAACTCACCGTCGCCGTGTGCCGCAACTACGGACGCTTCGAGCCCCGGCAGGTGCCGGTGCACGCCGGCGACGAGCTTCCCACCGCGCTCGTGGAGCTCAGGGGAGTCTGCCTGTGCACCCCGATGGTCCGCCGGGTGGGTGGACTGACCACACGGGACATCGGCCTGCCGGAACAGCGGCGGATTTTCGTCGCCCGCGTACGGGCGAAGACCTCGCGGGAGCAGGCCCTCCGCATCGGTGGCTCAGTCGCACGACTCCATGCCGACCACACCGCCCGCAGTCCCGCCGGCCGAGCCAGGCGGGGACCCACCACGATCGAACGGCCGGCTCCCCTCGCCGCGGCGGCACGCGACCACGATGGCACGGAACCCATGCGGTGAGTTCGACACGAGTCGGTCAGCACGAACCGTTCCTGCTCGGGCCGGACGCGCAGCCGGCACTGCGGGCCGGCCGGGGGCCGCGACGGCACAATGACCGGGTGGCACATCTGGGACTGGTCGCGCTGCTGGTGCGCGAGTACGACGAGGCGATCTCCTTCTACGTCGACCGGGTCGGCTTCGACCTGGTGGAGGACACGCCCCGGCCGGACGGCTCCCGCTGGGTGGTGGTCCGGCCGCCCGGTGCCCGGGAGACGGCGTTGCTGCTCGCCCGCGCGTCCACCCCCGAGCAGCGCGAACGCGTCGGCGACCAGACCGGTGGCCGGGTCGGCCTGTTCCTGAACACCGACGACTTCACCCGTGACCACGGGCGGATGAGCGCCGCCGGGGTGCGGTTCGTCGAGGAGCCACGCCACGAGGCGTACGGGTCGGTCGCGGTCTTCGAGGACCTGTACGGCAACCGGTGGGACCTGATCCAGCCCCGTGGCTGAGGCCACGGATCGACGAGATCGCACGTACCGTCCGTGATCATCCGGTACCGGTCGTGTTATTCTCCGGCGTCGATTTGCCGCGTGGACCCCCGAGAGGGTCGTTTCGCCTAAGGACGTCTCCCTCGATGCCGGCCGTTTCCGCCTCCGCTCCGACGCTCGCCACGTCGGACACCCCGGCAGGCGACGCCTTCACCCTCATCTTCACCACCCTGCCCGCGCTGCTGCGGCTCTCCTGCGGGCTGGTCGGCGCGGTGGTGGCCCTGTCGGTGCGGACGCCTCCGGTCGCCCCGGCGGTGCTGGTGCCGGCCGTCGCGGCGTTGACCGTCTGGTCGGTCTGGTACGCGGCACACGTCCTCCGGCAGGGCGTCTCCGGTCCGCTGGTCGCCGGCGACGTCCTCCTCACCACCGTCACGTGCCTGGCGATCCCGGTGCTGGTGGCACCCGAGGTGCTGCCCGGCGAGGGGAGCTGGGTCGCCGTCCTGGCCAGCACCACGGTGATCAACGCACAGGCCACCGCGCCGGTGCGCTGGTCGGTGCCGGCGGGCCTGCTGGTCACCGGCGCGTACGTCGTCGGCGCGGGGGCGGCCGACGCGCGTGCGGAGGCGACCGCGCACGCGGCGACGCTGCTGGTGCAGGTGTTCTGCGCGGCGGTGATGACCGGGGTGATGCGTCGTCGGATCGCCCGCGCCGACGGTGCCTTCGCCGCGCACCAGCGGCTCACCCGGAAGACGCTGGTCGCCCGCACCGCCCGCGAGGCCGAGCGGCAGCAGAACCGGGACCTGCACGACACTGTCCTGGCCACCCTCACCATGGTCGGTCTGGGCGCGGTGGGCGGCCCGTCGGCGGCGCTGCGGGAGCGGTGCGCCGCCGATCTGCGCACCCTGGGCGCGCTCGCGGACGCCCGCGCGACGCCGGAGGGGCCGACGTCGCTGGACGAGCGGCTGCGGGCGGTGCTCACGCGCCTGCCGGACCTGCCGGTCACCGTCGAGCTGGCGCCCTGCACCGTACCGGCGCCGGTGGCCGACGCCATCGCCGAGAGCGCCCACGCCGCCCTGTCCAACGTGGTCCGGCACGCGCCCGGCGCGACGGCCACGCTGCGTCTGGACCGGATCGCCGACATCGTCGTGGTCGAGGTCACCGACGACGGTCCCGGCTTCGACCCGGCCACGGTCCCGGCCCACCGGTACGGACTGCGCGAGTCGGTACGTGGCCGGATGGCCGGTGTGGGGGGCCGGGCCGACGTCGGGTCCCGACCCGGCGCCGGTACCCGGATCCGGCTGGAGTGGTCCGATGTCGACTGAGACCGACCCGGCGCCGACCGGAGCCGCGGTCACCGGCGACACCGCGTCCGCGTCGTACCCCGGGGGCGCGCCGACGCCGGTCGCGCCGGCAGCGCGTACGCCAGCGGAGGGCCCGGCCGGGGCGGACGCCGCGGCGGCTGTGGCGAGCGCGTCCGACCGCGGCGCGCGGGTGGTCGCGGTGGTCATCGCCCTGGCCTGGCACACGGCGATCGGCCTGCCGGCGGTGCTGGCGGCCCGCGCGGACCTGGCGCGGCCGACGCTGGTGCTCGCCTGCTGGGCCGTGGTGGCGGTGACCGGCGCCGTCGCCGGGCTGCGGCTGCTACGCGGCGAACCCCTGCCCGCGTGGCCGCTGGCCGTGCTGCTGCTGGTGGTCGACGCGCTGGTGTTCGCGGCGGCCGGCGAGCGCCAGCTGTTCACCGCCGCGAACTGGGCCTGGGGCACCCTCGGCTGGTTCTTCGTGCTGGTGCTCTGGGGGCGCCGGGTGACCGGCCTGCTGGTGCTGCTCGCCGCGCACTCGCTGATCGCCCTGGTGGCGGTCCTCGGCCACGGCGCGACCGCGCCCGCCGACCTGGCGCGCTTCACGATGTACGTCTACGGCACCGTGTCGCTGCAGGTCGCGGTCTTCGCCGGCAGCGCCGCGATCGCCGCGCTGGCCCGGAACCGGGCCGCCGCCGCCGCGACGGCGTCCGCACTGGTCGCCGAGCGGGACGCGGCCGAACGGGCCCGGCGGGAACGGCGGGAACGGCTCGCGCTGGTCAGCGGCACCGCCGAGGAGGTGCTGGCGGACCTGGCCGACGGGCGGGCCGACCCGGCCGACCCGATGGTCCGGCGGCGCTGCGTGCTGGCCGCCGCGCGGCTGCGCCGGCTGATCGCCGAGTCCGACGACGTACCGGACCCGCTCCTGCACGAGCTGCGGGCGGCGGCCGACCTGGCCGAGCGCAGGGGCGTCCCGATCGACCTGGTGACGATCGGCACGCCGCCGCCCCTGCCGGTGGAGGTACGCCGGGCGCTGGCCGAACCGCTCACCGCGACGCTGGCCGACGCCCGGGACCGGGCCCGGCTGACCGTCGTCGCCGAGCCGGACGAGGTGGTGGTCAGTCTGGTCGTACCGGACCGCGACGACGAGCCGACCGCCGGGCCGCCGGGCGACGGGGACCCACGGGTGGAGCACCTCCAGGAGCGGGACGGGGAGATCCGATGGACGCAGACGCGGTGGCGGCGGTGACCGGGGGGCGGTCGATCGGCGTGGCGATCGTGGACGACCACCCGGTGGTCGTCGAGGGCGTACGCGCCTGGCTGGCCACCGAGCCACGGCTGACCGTGCTGGCCACCGGCGACGACCCGGACGAGGTGCTGCGGGTCGCTCCGCACGCCGACGTCGTCCTGCTCGACCTGCGCCTGCACGGCCGCATGGTGCTGGACAAGCTCGCCGAGCTGAGCGCCGCGGGACGCCGGGTGGTGGTCTACTCCGAACACACCGACCCGGCGACGATGCTCGCCGTGCTGGACGCCGGCGCGGTGGCGTTCCTCGCCAAGCAGGAGGGACGGGAGCACTGCGTGGCGACCGTCCTGGCCGCCGCCAGCGACCGCCCGTACGTACCGCCGGCCCTGGCCGGTGCCATCGTCGGTGATCCCCGGCCGGACCGGCCCGCGCTGTCCGACAAGGAGCGGGAGGCGCTGCTGCTGTGGTTCCAGTCCATGTCGAAGGCGTCGGTGGCCCGACGGATGCGGATCAGCGAACACACCGTCAAGCAGTACGTCGACCGTGCGCGGATCAAGTACACCCGGGCGGGGCGACCGGCTGCCACGAAGGCGGCGCTGCTCGCCCGGGCGATCGAGGACGGCCTCGTCCGGCCGGAGGAGATCGGCACCTACCGGTCGCAGGCGTCGTACGACCGGCCGACCCCCTAACGGGCGTCATGACAGGGCGGGCCGGGGTGGGCGAGGCTCGACGGGTAAGGGGCCGAGGGGAGCCCGGGGCTGAGTCCCGGCGCGGGACGGGGGTTCCGACGGCCTCCGCAGACGTGTCCACACCGGAGGTCGTCACGATGCACGACGCTTCCCCCTTCTTCATCGCACCGCACCGCTTCGACGCCCCGGACGACGACACCGGGCCCGTCCTCGACCGGCGCCACCGGCTCGCCCTGGAGTCGGGCGAGCAGACGATCGGCCGGTACCTGCTGCACGCCGAGGGCCACCTGCTCGACCCCACCGAGGGGTGGCGGTGCTGGAGCCTGCCCGAGCCGGTGGAAGTCAACGTCACCGACCGGCGCATCGCGTACGCCGGCACCGGCTCGCAGCTGTCCGTGGCCGGCGCGGCCTCCGATCCCCGGCACCGCCGCGCCGTCCGGCTGCCCGGTCTGGTCAGCGGCCAGATCCGCTGGCAGTGGCCGTCCCGGCTGGAGCTGTCGACGCCGACACCCGACGGCGCCGCGCGGCTGCTGGTCGTCTGCGACGCGCTGCGCACCATCCGGCAGCCCGCGCTCGCCCTGACCGGCCCGGCGGACGTGGTCGCCGAGCTGGCCCGTCAGGTACGCCGGGCGGTGGCCGCCTTCCGGCTCACCCACCCCGAGCTGGTGGACCTGTCCCCGCCGGAGCGGGACGTCCTGGTGCTGCGTGCCCGGCCGGCGCTCCCCTCCGGCACCGACCGGGTCACACTGCCGGGGGCGCTGCCGGTGGAGTTCCACTCGCGGGACGACTACTACCGGCGGGGCCAGGTCGGCCGGGCGTGGCCCGGGCCCGCAGCCGGCGCAGCATCCGGGCATCGGTGAAGCCGACGGTACGGGCGGCGGACTCGACCGTCGTCCCGTGCCCGATCAGGTGCTCGGCCCTCTCCACCCGCAGCAGCTGCTGGTAGCCGAGCGGCGTCAGGCCGGTGGTCCGGCGGAACAGGCGCGTCAGCGTCCGCTCGGCCACTCCGCCGACGGCGGCCAGCTCGGCCAGCGGCAGCGGCTCGGCGTACCGGCCGTCGATGAGGTCCTGCACCCGGTGCACCACGTCGGACAGGTGCGAGCGGTGCCGCATCATCGCGCTGGTCTGCTGCTCGTGGCCGTTGCGGCGCGCGTACACCACCAGGGTGCGGGCGATCCGCGCGGCCGTCGCCGGGCCGTGCCGGGTCGCCACCAGGTGCAGTGCCACGTCGATGCCGCTGGCGATGCCCGCCGAGGTCACCACCCGGTCGTCGACCACGTACAGGACGTCCCGGACCACCCGCGCCGCCGGGTGCCGGCGGGCCAGGTCGTCCTGCACGTCGTGGTGTGTCGTGCAGCGCCGGCCGTCGAGCAGCCCGGCCCCACCGAGGGCGTACGCCCCGGCGCACACGCTCGCGACGGTCCCGCCGGCCGCGTGGTGGGCGGCCAACCGCCGCAGGTCCTCCGGGCCGACCGGCCCCTGCGGCCCGTGCGCCCGAGGTCGCCATCCGGGTACGACGAGGAGGTCGTCCGGGGTCAGCTCGGGCCACCGGAGGTCGGCCACCACCGGCACGCCCTGCACCGTCGGCACCACCTCACGGTCGGCGACGTAGTGCAGCCGGTAGTCGTACCCGAGGTCGGCGGCGGTCGAGAAGACCTGGGCCGGGCCGGCGAGATCCAGCAGGTGCAGGTGCGGGACCAGCAGGAAGACGACCCGGGCCACGGTGGTCAGACTCCGGCCGGCACCGCGCCGGTGACCTCGGCGACCGTACGGACGGTGGCGAAGCGGCCGGCGAGGGCGTACTCGGTGCGGGCGATCATGTCGTCCGCGGACAGGGTGCGGGGATCGGCGAGGATCTCGGCCGGCGTGGCGGTCTCCGGCAGGCTCCAGTGCGGAGTCGGGAAGCTCACCGTCGCGTCGGTCACGAACGTCATCTCGTACCCGAGGTCGCAGCCGACCCGGGCGGTGGTCTCGACGCACTGCTCGGTGCGGATGCCGCAGACGGTCACCTCGCGGATGCCGGCCAGGGTGAGCACCTGCTGGAGACCGGTGGTGGTGAAGGCGTTGTGCGACGTCTTCACCAGCGTCGGTTCCCCGTCGGCGGAGGCGAGTCCGTCGATGAGGCGCACATGGCCACCAGCCGGGTCGAACACGCCTCCGGTGCCCGGCTCGGCGTGCAGGACCCAGACGACCAGATCACCACGGCCCCGGGCGTACGCGACCAGCCGGTCCACCTGCCCGACGATGTCCGGCTGTGAGGCGTGGGCCCAGATCGGGCGCTGCCGGAAGGACTCCTGGACGTCGATCACGACGAGTGCTGTTCTGCTCATGACGGAGATCCTGGTCGAACGGGCCACGTGTCGACAGGCACCATCACGCCCGGCACCGGAACGATCCGGTCCCCTCCCCCGCGGACGGCGTCAGGCCCAGGGGTCCTTGGCGGCGGCACGACGGCGAACCTCCAACTCGGCGGCCTCCTCCAGGGTGGGCGCGGTGCCACCGAGGTGACACGGCTGCCACCAGGCGTCGTCCGGGCCGGCCGGCGAATCCGGGTACTCCCGCTGGGCCCGGTCGACCAGGGCCGTCAGCCGGGTCTTCAGGTCCGCGGTCATCACGTTCGGGTCCTCGTACGCCGCCGGGTCCATCGGCTCACCGATGAGGATGGTGATCGGCACGTGCCGACGGGTGAGGGTGCGGGGGCGGCCCTTCGTCCACAGCCGCTGCCCACCCCAGAGCGCCACCGGCAGCACCGGCACACCGGCCTGGCTCGCCATCCGGGTCGCGCCGCTCTTCAACTCCTTGACCTGGAACGACCGGCTGATCGTCGCCTCCGGGAAGACGCCGACGACCTCGCCGCCGCGCAGCGCGCTGACCGCGGAGGCAAACGACCCGGCACCGGCCCGCCGGTCCACCGGGATGTGTCGCATGCCCCGCATCAACGGGCCGGACACCTTGTGCGTGAACACCGACTGCTTGGCCATGAAGCGCACCAGCCGCTTCGACTCCTGGGCGCCCAGCCCGCAGAAGATGAAGTCCAGATAGCTGACGTGGTTGCTGGCCATGACGGCCCCGCCGGTCCGCGGGACGTGGTGGGCGCCCTCCACCGTGATCTTCAGGTCGAGGACCCGGAACATCGCCTTGGCGGCGGCGACGACGGGCGGGTACACGAGTTCCGGCATCCGGCAACTTTACCCCGGGTAAGTTACGGGACCGTAGGGCGAGGCCGCGTCGGCGCCGCCGGCCGCCGGCCGCCGCGGATCGGGGCCACCGGCGGCCGGTGCACTCAGCCGGCGCTGTTGCGCAGGTCGAGCCGACCACGGGCGAACGCGTCCACCCGGCCCCACCGGCCCGGGATGTCCAGGACCTCGATGCGACCCATGCCGACGGGCAGGCAGGGCGCCACCGCGAGGTGACCCTCGTGCGGTTCCAGGCCGAGCATGGTCCGCAGCAGCAGCAGCGGGGCGCCGGTGGACCAGGCCTGCGGACTGCACGCCGTCGGATACTCCACCGGGAACTTGGTCAGCTCCCGCTGGTAGCCGCCGAACGCCTCCGGCAGCCGCCCGTCGAAGAACGTGGCCGCGTCCAGGATGCCGTTGGCGATGGTGGCCGCCTCCTCACCGAAGCCGTACCGGCGCAGGCCCCAGGCGATGAACGAGTTCTCGAACGGCCAGATCGTGCCGTTGTGGTAGCCGATCGGGTTGTAGCGCACCTCCCCCTCGGCCAGCGTCCGCACGCCCCAGCCGGAGAAGAGCCGCGGCCCCACCAGGTGCTCAGCGATCTTCTCGGCGCGGTCGTGGTCGACGATGCCGCTCCAGAGCAGGTGCCCGATGTTGGAGCTGAGCACGTCACACTGCCGGCCGTCCGGGTCCAGCCCGAGGGCGTAGTACTCGCCGTCGTCGACCCACCAGTCCCGGTTGAACCGCTCCTTGAGCTCCGCCGCCTCCCGCTCCAACTGGTCGGCCAGGGCCGCGTCGTCCCAGCACTCCCGAGCCAGCCGGGCCGCGCGGACCTTCGCGTCGTACGCGTACCCCTGCACCTCGCAGGTGGCGCGGGGGAACGGCGGCAGCGTGCCGTCGCGGTACGAGATGGAGTCCCACGAGTCCTTCCAGCACTGGTTCTCCAGGCCGGTGTCGCTGTTGCGCCGCTCGTACCAGATGTAGCCGGTGCCGCCGACCAGGTCGGCGTAGTCGTCGATCCACCTGAGGGCTCGGCGGCACTCCTGCTCCAACTCCTTGACCAGGGCGACGTCCCCGGTCCACTGCTCGTACTCGTCGAGCAGCACCAGGAACAGCGGCGTGGCGTCCACCGACCCGTAGTACGGCGAGTGCGGCTGCTCCTCGAAGGCGGCCGACTCGCCGTAGCGCATCTCGTGCAGGATCCGCCCGGGGTCCTCGTCCCGGAAGTCGTCGAACCGGGTGCCCTGCAACGCGGCCAGGATCCGCAGCGTCGTCTTCGACAGCGCCGGGGTGAACGGCAGCGTCTGGAGGCAGGTGAAGATGCTGTCCCGGCCGAACATGGTCATGAACCAGGGCAGGCCGGCCGCCGGCAGGGTTGCGCCGCCGAGCGAGAGCGGCGAGAAGCGCAGCGCCGCCAGGTCGACGAGGCTGCGGCGGTACGTCCTGGCCAGTTCCTCGTGCTCGGTGTTGACCTTCGGTGCGGCGGCCATCCACTCCTGGAGGTCCTGCTGGAGGGCGAGCCGTTCGGCGCCGTGTGCGCGCAGCCCCATCCGCAGGTCCCGGCCGCCCGGGCCCAGGGCGGAGGTCTGCACGTCGATCTGGGTGTCCCACCGCTCGTTCGGCTCAAGGTGGACGGTGTACGCGAAACCGCTCTTGTCGAACCGGGCCGGCTCCTGGGAGGAGATGACGGTCTCCCGATTGAAGTTGCCCCGGCGGTAGCCCAGGCGCAGCCGGTCCGACTCCACCTCGGTGTAGATCTCGCCCTTCTTGTTGAGGATCTCGTCCTTGACCTCGAACAGGTCGGCGAAGTCCGCGGCCGCCTCCATCCGGATCTCCAGGTCGACGGGCTTCTCGTCGTGGTTGAGGATGGTCAATTGCTCCGAGAAGCTTCCCCCCACCGCCCGCTGCCGGATGACCGACAGCTTGGCGTCGACGTAGTGGGTCGCCGCCCCCGGTACCAGGAAGAACCGCGCCTCGTAGTACTGCAGGTCGTCGTAGGACAGCGGAGTCAGGCGTTCCCCGTTGACCGTCAGCACCCAGGTGGAGAGGAACCGCGTGTCGAGCGAGAAGAGTCCACTCGGTTCGCTCGCCGTCGCCCTGATGTCCCCGGTCTCCTCGGAGACCACGAAGGTGCTGCCGTCCAGGATCCGGACGTTGTTCTTCCCCGCCATCAGTCGACCTCCCGGTGGCCGAATCGCCGGTGGGGGCCCCGTGCGTCGGGGTGACCGGGGAACAGCCGCTCCACCTGGATCACCAACTGGGCGTCGCCGGAGACCGTCATGTCGCCGCGCAGGATGGCCGCGAGTCCGTGCTCGCGGCCGGCGGCGAGGTCCTCGAACAGGGCGGGACTGGTCACGACCACCGTGTCCGCCTCCCGGTCCTCCTGGCTCACCTGGAGCCGCCCACGGTCGACCTTCAGCAGCCAGTGCACCGTCCGCGCCCTCTCGTGCAGGTCGAAGCGCAGCGTCCCCGACGACTTCGCCAGCAGCGGCTCGTAGCCCCGCCGGTCCAGGTCCTCGAAGAACCGCATGGTCGCGTCCACCATCGGGTCCCCCTCCTCCCGTCGGTCCCGTCCCACCCGCCGGCCTGCGTCCACCGGCGTGCCGAGCACGGGTCCCCGTCCGGTGCCGGGTCAACCTCGCCCGGATCGGGTGAGTCGCCTCGCCGGAGGTGTCGGTGCGGGGCGGTAGCGTCCCTAGGAGCACCGACGGTGGGGGTGACGATGGCCGGGAACGCGCCGGAGATGGGTCGCGCGGAGGTGCTCGCCTACCGGGCCGCCGTCCAGGAGTTGCACAGACCACCCGTACGCCGGCCCGGTGACCTGGCGGTGCTGGGGCTGGGCGTGCAGGACACGCCGTACGGCTCGGCCCGGCTGGCGCTCGCCGCCCGCGGTGTCACCAACCCCGACGACGACCGGTTGGAACTGGTCTGGTCGGTGCGCGGCGCCCCGCACCTGCACCGTCGCGCCGCGCTGCCGGCGCTCGCCGCCGCGCTGTGGCCGTTGGACGACGCCGACGCCGCGCGCCGCATCGGCGGCCAGATCGGAGCCGGCGCCGCGCTGGGGCTGGCCGCGTTCGAGGCGGCGGCGCGGGCGTTCACCGAGGTGGTCACCGGGCCCATGGCCAAGGGCGGGGTGAGCCGCGCGGTCAGCGACCGGGTGCCCACCGCGCTGACCTACGACTGCGGCCCGTGTCGGGCACGGCACATCTCCGGGTCGCTGTTCCAGCAGGCCGGGCTCGCCGGCGGCGTACGCCTGGAGGTGTCCGGCCGCACCACGACGCTCGCGCCGCTGGCCGGCTGGCCGGGACCGCCCACGGCGGCGACGGGCACGACGGCGCTCGCGCGGACGGTGCTGCGGCTGCTCGGGCCGGCCACGCCGGGTGACGTCGCCGCCTTCCTCGGCACCTCCCCCACCGCGCTGCGGCCGGTCTGGCCGGGTGATCTCGCGGAGGTACGTGTCGACGGCCGGCGGGCCTGGCTCCCGGCCGAGCAACTGCCGGCGCTGCGGGCCGCGGAGGCACCGCCCGGGGTCCGGCTGCTGCCACCCGGCGATCCGTTCCTCCAGGCTCGGGACCGGGAGGTGCTGGTGCCGGAGAAGGCTCAGCGGTCACAGCTGTGGCGGATGATCGGCAGTCCCGGCGCGGTCCTGGTGGACGGTGACGTGGCCGGCACCTGGCGGGCGAAGCAGGCCGGCCGGGGCGTCCTCGACCTGACCGTCAGCCCGTTCGGCCGGCTGCCGGCCCGGGCGCGCCGCAGCCTCGACGAGGAGGCCGCCGCGGTGGCGGCGGCGCGCGGCGCCACCGAGACGCGCGTCCACGTCGAGACGGGTTGACGGACGAAGCCGGCCCTCCGTGTCGGAGGACCGGCCCGGTCCGCGGCGGACGGTCAGTTGTTCGGCTCGTTGGCGCTGATGTCCGCGAGCACCGACTGCGGTTCGCGCTCGACGGCCAGGTCGCCCATGGAGACGAGGCCCACCAGGCGGCCGTCGTCCATGACCGGCAACCGGCGTACGGCATAGGTACGCATCAGGTCGGCGGCGGCGACCGCGTCGTCGTACTGGCTGACCGTGATCACGTCCTTGCTCGTGATCTCGTTCAGCATGGTGGCGTTCGGGTCCATGTTCTCTGCCACGCCCCGGACCGTGATGTCGCGGTCCGTCACGATGCCGACCACGTTGTCGCCGTCGGTCACCACCACGTCGCCGATGGCACTGTCGCGCATCTCCTGGGCCGCGGCGGTCAGCGTGTCGTTGCCGTCCATCGTCACCAACCGGGTCGTCATGAACTCTCCGACCGTTGTCATGGTGCTCCCCTCTCGGTGTCGGCACCGCGGTCTACCCGTCGCCCCGCCACAGGTAACGCCGACTTTCCGACCCCCGCACGGTCACATCGACTCCTCTAAGGTGACCGGGATGACCGGGGCGGAGCGGGAGTTGGCCGACATCGTCGCCGAAAGTACGTGGATGCTCCGGGCGCTGACCGTGGTGCGGGACTCCGGCCTGCCGGACGCCTGGATCGGCGCCGGCGCCCTCCGCGATCTGGTCTGGGGCGAGCGCTACGGCACCGGATTCGACCCGGTGGCGGTGCGTGACGTGGATGTGGTCTTCTTCGACCCGTCCGATCTGAGCGGGGAGAACGACCAGCGCGCCACCGCAGGTCTGGTGGAGGCATGGCCCGAGCCGCCGTGGCAGGCGAAGAACCAGGCCGCCGTGCACACCTGGTACGCGGCGAAGTTCGGCGGCGAACAGATCGCACCGTACCGGAGCGTGGCGGAGGCGGTGGCCACCTGGCCGGAGTTCGCCACGGCGGTGGCGGTACGCCTCGATGCCGCCGACCGGCTCGTCGTCTGCGCACCCCACGGGCTGGCCGACCTGCTCGGGGGGGTGTGGCGGCACAACCCCACGAGGGTCGACGCGACACGGTTCGACGAACGGCTGGCACGGGTCCGTCCCCGCTGTCGATGGCCGGGAGTCACGGTCGTGGCGCCCGACCAGCCCTCGTAGCTGTCCGGTCAGCCGCGTGGGGGCACGCCGTAGATGCGCTCGACGTGCAGGCGCAGCACGAGCCGCTGCTCGGCGACCATGGCGGCCCGGAACTCGTCCCAGTTCGGGTGTTCCCCCTGGACCGCCCGGTAGAGCCCGACCAGTTCCTCCACGGTCGGGTCGCCCGGCCGCTCGGCCACCGGGGTCAGCTCGGCCCGGGCCTCCGCCACCGCGTACGCCCAGCCGTCGTCGCTGCTGACGTGGAAGCTGGCGCGCGGGTCCCGGCGCAGGTTCGCGGTCTTGGCCCGACCGTCGGTGACCGACACCCGGATCAGGCCCCGCTCCCGGTCAAAGGTGTAGACGACGTTGGACAGCTGGGGACGGCCGTCCCGTTTGAGGGTGACCAGTACGCCCAGCCACCGCCCGGCGATGAGGTCGGTCAGGGCCTTGGAAATCTCGTCAACGGGCACGGTTACCTCCGTCGGGTCGGCGCGTCGCTCTCATCTCACCCCTGCCTTTTCCATGGTCCACTCGCTGTTCCCGACATCGGGGTGTCCGCCGCTCAGTGACACCCCGATGTCCAGGACACCGAGTGGACCATCCCGAACCGACCCGCAACCGGGGCGCGGCCGGGCGGCCTCAGCGGCGCTCGGCCGCGACCAGCTCGGCGAGCTGCACCGCGTTGAGCGCGGCGCCCTTGCGCAGGTTGTCGTTGGAGCAGAACAGGGCCAGGCCGTGCTCGACGGTTTCGTCGGCCCGGATCCGGCCCACGTAGGTCGGGTCCTGACCGGCGGCCTCGAGCGGGGTCGGCACGTCGCTCAGCGCCACGCCGGGCGCGCCGTCGAGCAGCTCGCGGGCCCGCTGCGGGGTGATCGGCCGAGCGAACCGGGCGTTGATCTGGAGCGAGTGACCGGTGAAGACGGGCACCCGGACGCAGGTGCCGGAGACCTTCAGCCCGGGGATGTCCAGGATCTTGCGGCTCTCGTTGCGGAGCTTCTGCTCCTCGTCGGTCTCGGCGGAGCCGTCGTCGACGATCGAGCCGGCCAGCGGCAGCACGTTGAACGCGATCGGCCGGGCGAACGAGCGCGGCGTGGGGAACTCCACGGACGCGCCGTCGAAGGCGAGCCCGGCGGCGTGCTCGGCGACCTTGCGGACCTGCTCGTCCAGCTCGGCCACGCCGGCCAGACCGGCCCCGGAGACCGCCTGGTACGTCGACACGACCAGGCTGACCAGCTCCGCCTCGTCGTGCAGCGGGCGCAGCACCGGCATCGCGGCCATCGTGGTGCAGTTGGGGTTGGCGATGATGCCCTTCGGGCGGTTCGCCGCGGCGTGCGGGTTGACCTCGGCCACGACCAGCGGCACCTCCGGGTCCATCCGGAAGGCCGACGAGTTGTCGATCACGACCGCGCCGGCCTCGGCGACCCGGGAGGCCAGCTCCTTCGCGGTGCCCTTGCCCGCCGAGAAGAGCACGATGTCGAGCCCGGAGTAGTCGGCCGTGGCCGCGTCCTCCACGGTGACCTCGCCGTCCCGCCAGGGCAGGGTGCGCCCGGCCGACCGGGCCGAGGCGAACAACCGCACCTGCTCCGCCGGGAACTCCCGCTCCGCCAGCACCTGCCGCATCACGCCACCGACCTGGCCGGTGGCCCCCACAATGCCGATCCTCATGACCGCGAGGCTACCCAGCCGGGCGGCACAACCGTGAACGCTTTCCCACCGCCCGGCCACCCCGGGGGACGCCGGTGATCGCTCCGGCCGGGTCGCCGACCCGCAACGACACCGCCGATCAGCCCCACGGACCGGAAGATCCCGAGCCGGCGGTTCACGCAACCGCAAGCCTTCGCCACCCACGCCACCCCGCCGCCGCCACCTCTCTCATCCACCCACGCGACCCACATCACACCCACCCACCCACACCCCGCCGGCCCGCCGGCCCGCCGGCCCGCCGGCCCGCCGGCCCGCCGGCCCGCCGGCCCGCCGACACTTTCACGGAAAGAGTGGCCTCCGGGCGCCACATGAGCACTCTTTCCGTGAAAGTGAGCTGATCTTGGGTGCGCGGGTCACGGCGGCGGGGCGGGATCAGCTCGTCTGGTCGACTATGTCGCCCAGGCCGGCTGCGGCCAGCTCGTCCCGGATCAGGGTCGCGTCGCCCTCCACCACCAGGGTGAGCGAGCCCGGCCTCAGGTGCGTGGCGGCCGCCGCGGAGACCTGCTCCACCTCGGCGGCGAGCAGGGACTCCCGCAGCCGGGCGTGGTAGTCGTCGGGCAGGTCGTGGACGACGAGCGTGGTCAGCGCCGCGGCGATCGCCCGGGGGCTCTGCAACTCCACCGAGAGCTGACCGGCCCGCCAGGACCGCGCCACCGCCAGCTCGTCCTCCGTCACCCCGGTCTCCTGCGTACGGGTGATCTCGCCGACCGCCTCCACCAGCGCGGGGGCGGTGACGGCGGTCTGCACCCCGGAGCTGACGGCGAACCGCCCGAACCGGCGGGACGTGCCGAACTCGCCCCGGATGCCGTACGTGTAGCCACGGACCTCCCGGATCAGGTGGTTCAGTCGCGAGGTGAACGCGCCGCCGAGCACGGTGCCGGCGAGCGTCATCGGCACGTGGTCCGGGTGCGCGCGGTGCGGCGCCGGGTGCCCCAGCCGCAGCGTGGACTGCACCGAGCCGGGCCGGTCCACCAGGATGATCCGCCGCCCCTCGCGGGGGGTCACCGCGATCGGGCCGCCCCGCTCGACGGGCCCGCCGCCGGTGCCGGCGAAGGCCACCGCGCCGAGCGCGTCCAGGTCGATCCGGTCCAGGTCGCCGGCGACGACGAGGGTGCCGGGCCGGATGAACCACTCGGAGTGGAAGACCGTGACGTCCTCGACGTCCAGGGCGGCCACCGAGTCCGGATCTCCGTACATCGGGCGGCCCCACCGGTTCTCCGCGCCGAACAGGTCGGCGCGCAGCGCCGCGTCGGCCCGGGGGCCCGGGTTGGCCCAGTCCATCCGCAGCGCGGTCGCCTCGTCGTCGCGGACCCGCCGGACGTCCTCCGGGTCCAGCTTCGGCGTCCGCACGGCCTCGGCCAGCAGCTCCACGGCGGCGGCCAGCCGGTCCACCGGCACCTGCACGCTGACCTGGAACGAGTCCCAGTCCAGGCCGGCGACCAGCTCGGTGCCGAGCGCCTCGATCGCCAGCGCGTACGCCGTCGCGTCCCGCTGCGCGGTCCCCTCCTCCAGGGCCTTGGCCAGCACCGCACCCAGGCCCTCCTTGCCGGTCGGCTCCCGTTCCGCGCCCGCGTCGAGCAGCAGCAGGGCCACGGCGAGGTTCTGCCCGGGCAGGTGCGCGGCGACGACCTGCCCGCCGGCCACCGTCCGGCGCACGACCTGCGGGAACCGGTACGGGCGGGACGTGCCCGGGCCGGGACGGTCGACGATCAGCGTCATGAGGTCTCCTCGGGCAGGTAGGTCAGGGTCACCCGGTCGGCGGCGGTCAGCACCTCGGCGGCCACCTCGGCGATCTCCTCCGCGGTCACCGCGAGCCAGGCCGGCAGTCGATCGGCCGCCTTGGCCGGGTCGCCGAACTGGGTGGCGTACCGGCCCAGCGTGTCGGCGCGGCCGTCCACCGTGGACATCTGGCGCCACCACGCGGTGCTCAGCAGCGCCTTGGCGCGGTCCAGCTCGGCGGCGGTGACCGGCACGGTGGCCAGCTCGTCGACGACCTCGGCCAGCCCGGTGGCCAGCCGCTCGGCGCTCACCCCGGGACGGGCCGTGGCGGTGACGATCAGCGGCGCGGGGGCGTGCGCGAGGTCCACCCCGTACGCCCCGACCAGGTCCGGCTGCGCGAGCCGTTCGCCGTCGGCGAGCCGCTGGTAGAGGCGGCTTCCCCGGCCACTGCCCAGGACGGTGGCCAGCACGGTGACCACGTCGTACCCGGCGCTGCCGAAGGCGTGCGTGCGGTGGGCGACGTAGACGCGCGGCGCGGGGACGTCCGCGGTGACCGTCTCCACGGCGGGCCGCCCGCCGGCCGGGACGACGGAACCGTCCGGCGCGGAGGGGATCTCCGGGCGGGCGGGGATGGCGCCGAAGTACTTGTCGGCGAGCGCGAAGACCTCGGCGGCCGTGGTGTCCCCGACCACGGTCAGCACCGCGTTGTTCGGTGCGTAGTAGGTCGAGTGGAACGCCTGGAAGGTGGCCAGGTCGGCGGCGTTCAGATCCTCCATCGACCCGATCGTGGCGTGGTGGTACGGATGCCCCGGCGGGTAGAGCAGCGGCAGCAGCCGCAGCCACGCGTCGCCGTAGGGGACGTTCTCGTACCGCTGGCGGCGCTCGTTCTTCACCACGTCGCGCTGGTTGTCCAGCGTCTCCTGGGTCAGCGCGGGCACCAGGCCACCCATCCGGTCGGCCTCCAGCCAGAGCGCCAGCTCCAGGTGCTCGGCCGGGACCGTCTCGAAGTAGTTCGTCCGGTCCGGGTTGGTGGTGGCGTTGAGCGAACCGCCGGCGCCCTGCACCAGCTTCATGTGCTCGGTCTTGGCCACGTTGAGCGAACCCTCGAACATCAGGTGCTCGAACAGGTGGGCGAAGCCGGTCTGCCCCTGTGGCTCGTGTCGGGAACCGACGTCGTACCAGAGGTTCACGGCGACGGCCGGGGCGGTGCGGTCCTCGCTCACCACCACGCGCAGGCCGTTGTCCAGTCGGGTCGTCTCGATGGGCCAGGGGTAACCGCTGTCGGGCATGGCACGACGCTATCCGATCATCGGACGGAAAGGGGACAGGCCGGACGCGCCGCGTGCCGTACGGCAGGCTTCGCGGCCCGGCGCCCGGGTACGGAAGGGCATGCCGACCGTCACCGGAACCCGTACCGCCGCCGACCGGGCCGCCACCGCCGTCGAACGGGCGTCCGCCGCCCTGACCCGGTTGCGCCGGGGGAGACTGCTGCACCCGGCCGGCCGCTCCTTCACCGGGGAGGTGATCGTGTGGGGCCGGTCCGGTCCGCCGACCGGGGTTCCGCTGATCGACCGCCCCGGGCGGTACGCCGCGACGGTCCGGCTGTCCAAGGGGGTGCCCACGCCGGGGAGCTGGCCCGACGTGCTGGGGTTGGCGGTCCGGCTGCACCGGGATCCGGAGCGCCCGTACGACCTGCTGGTCAGCTCCAGCGCCGCCCCACCGGTGCTGCGTCACCTGCCGCTGCCCCGGCGTCGGTTCGCCGGGACGTACAGCTCGATCATGTCCTTCCGGGCGGGCCGGCGGCGCCTGTTCCTGGCGGCGCTGGCCGACCCGGACTCGGCCGACCCGGGCCGCAGTCTCGCCGAGGCGACCGCGTCGGCCCGCGCCGACGGGCCGAGCTTCGTCCTCGCCGTGGCATCCGCGGTGGGGCCGTGGCGGCCGTTCGGGCAGGTCCGGGTCGGGACGCAGCTCGGCGCCCGCGCGGACGCCGCCCTGGCCTTCGACCCGATCGGCAACCTGCCGCCCGGGTTGCGGGCGGCAGGGCCGATCGCCTGGTTGCGGGAGCACAGCTACCGTGCCTCCCGCCGTACGCGGGGGGCGGAGGCTCAGTCGGGGGGTTCGACGGCGGTCACCGTCTGATCGGAGGTACGCCGTTCCAGGAAGGTGTCCGGGGCGGCGTTCTGGCCCTCCTCCCGGATGTCGGACTCGGCGAGGATGGCCTCGGCCTGGGTCTCCGCGTCGTCGCTGCCGGCCGCCGCCTCCTCGGGCAGCAGGTGCGCGCGGGACTCGACGCGTTCCTGATCGCTCTGCTCGTGACTCATGCCCGCACCCATACCCCGCCCCCCGCCTCCGCACGCGTGAAAGGAAGGGCCCCCCGTTAACGCCTGGCGTTGTACAGGGGACCCTTCTTAACGCCGACACCCGCTCAGGAGCGGAACGGGCCCCGCACCTCGTAGGTGATGCCGCCGGAGGACGAGCCGGACGTGCCGCGCTGCGAGGAGAAGTAGAACCGGGTCCCGTCGGGCGAGAACGCCGGCCCGCAGATCTCCGACGAGGACTGCCCGGTGATCCGCAGGAACGGCGCGACGATCTCGTCCGGCGTGATCACGTTGATCTCCATGTTGCCGCCGTCCTCCGCGACGAACAGGTCGCCGGAGCGGGCGCCGGTGATGTTGTCCACCCCGGTCAGCGGCGCCGTGCCGGACACCAGCGAGTCGTCGTACGCGAGGTCGAGCCGCTGGTTGACCGCGTCGTACGCCCACACCCGGTTGTCGCCCTTGGTGGTGAACCAGCAGGTGCCGTCGGCGTACCAGCAGCCCTCGCCGCCGTTGAACTTCTTCGCACCGGAGACCTGGCTGCGGGTGAGGGTCGGCGAGCCGTCCGGGTCGGAGACCCGCGCCCAGGTGACCGGGCCGCTGGTGGCCGTGCCGGCGACCAGCACCTCCAGGGTGCCGGCGGAGAGGTCGCCCCAGGTGGTCGGCCGGAACCGGTAGAAGCAGCCGCTCGACTCGTCCTCGGTCAGGTAGATCACCCGACGGTCCGGGTCGCACGCGGCGGCCTCGTGCTTGAACCGCCCCATCGCCGACCGCCGCACCGCCGCCTTCCCGCCCTGCGGGTACGTCTCGTAGACGTACCCCAGGCTGACCTCCTCGCAGGAGAGCCAGGTCCCCCACGGCGTCGCGCCGCCGGCGCAGTTCTGCCGGGTGTTCGACAGGATCCGGTAGGCCGAGGCGACGCTGCCGTCGGCGTTGAAGCGCACCGCCGACGCGCCCCCGCCCGGGGTGATCTCGGAGTTCGAGACGTAGATCCAGCCGGTGCCGGCGGCGAAGCAGGCGCCGCCGTCCGGGGCGTCGTGCCACGTGTACGAGGTGCCGGCCACGGTCTGCCGGGACCGGGCGATGATCCGACTGGTGAACCCGGCGGGCAGTTGGATGCCCCGCGCGTCGGCCGGCTGGAGCGGCCCGTAGGGGCTGCTGCCGGGCTGAGCAGGGGCGGCGAGGGCGGCGCCGGCCCAGAGACTGCCGGAGAAGGCGGCGGCGCCACCGGCGGCGGTGGCGCGCAGGACGGTACGACGGTCCATCGGGAAACCTCCGGGATGCAGCGTTCGGTGGCGCTGAAACTACCGGTGGTCGCATCGACGGAGGTGAACACGAGGCGAGGCTTTCCGGTCGACACGGTGATCCCTGCGCCTCGAATCGGGTACGCTGGCCGACGTGACGCGCTCGTATCGATGGTTTAGGCAGCCGGCTCGCCCGGTGACTTCACCATGATCTGACGTCACCGCACGACGAGCCGGCCGGGCAGGAGCTTTCGTTCCTGCCCTTTTGCGTACGAGCAGCCGGCTCGTTCCCGGGCGCCGGCCCCGGGCACGGTCGGCGGAAGGAATCCCACCGTGACGACCCCGGAGACCGACCGGGTCAGCGATCAGCGCATCGACCGCGTCGTGCCGTTGACCACCCCGGCCCTGCTCCACCACGACCTGCCCCTGGGCGCTCCGCTCGCCTCGGACGTGCTCGCCCACCGGCGTGCCGTCGGCCGGGTGCTGGACCGCGTCGACGACCGACTCCTGGTGGTGGTGGGCCCGTGCTCGGTGCACGACCCGGCCGCCGCGCTGGAGTACGCCCACCGGCTGCGCGAGGCCGCCGACCGGCACGCCGACGACCTGCTGGTGGTGATGCGGGTCTACTTCGAGAAGCCGCGTTCCACGGTGGGCTGGAAGGGTCTGATCAACGACCCGGGCCTGGACGGCTCCGGTGACGTCAACAGCGGCCTGCGCACGGCCCGGGCGCTCCTGCTCGACGTGCTGCGCCTGGGGCTCCCGGTGGGCTGTGAGTTCCTCGACCCGATCACCCCGCAGTACATCGCCGACACCGTCGGGTGGGGCGCGATCGGCGCCCGTACGGTCGAGAGCCAGGTGCACCGCCAGCTCGCCTCCGGCCTGTCCATGCCGATCGGCATGAAGAACCGCCCCGACGGCAGCATCGCCACCGCGGTGGACGCGATCCGGGCGGCCGGCGTCCCGCACGTCTTCCCGGGCATCGACGTCTCCGGCACTCCGGCGATCATGCACACCCGGGGCAACGCCGACGGGCACCTGGTGCTGCGCGGCGGCAACGACGGCCCGAACTACGACGAGGCGTCGGTGGCCGGCGCGCTGGACCTGCTGCGGGCGGCGGGGCTGCCGGAGCGGCTCGTCGTCGACGCCAGCCACGCCAACAGCGGCAAGGACCACCGCAACCAGCCGACGGTGGCGGCGGACGTGGCGGCGCAGCTCGCCGCCGGCCAGCGCGGCATCGTCGGCATCATGCTGGAGAGCTTCCTGCTCGCCGGTCGCCAGGACCTCGACCCGACCCGCGAGCTGACCTACGGCCAGTCGGTGACCGACGCCTGCATCGGCTGGGACACGACGGCCGACGTGCTCGACCACCTCGCCCAATCGGTACGAACCCGCCGAGCCACCCTCCCCACCCCCGCCTGACCCCCACCCCCCTCACCCCGAGCGTCGATCATGAAGTTGTTGTCACGACACGCCGGCACCACTGGCGATACCTTCGTGATCGACGCAGAGGCACAGAGGGGGGCGCCTCGGGCGGGGCGGGATGGGGAGTTTGGGGGCAATCGGGGCGGGTAGCTGGATCGGGTGACCGACGACGCACCCGTGACCGAGCGACCCGTGTCCGACGAGCCCCTGACCGACGAGTCGAACGTACGGCGCCTCGACGACCTGCTCGAGGACCTGTACCACGGCCAGGAGCGGATCAGCCAGGGGGACATCTACCGTCGTGCCGTCGCGGCCGAGCTTCCGGCCGACCTGCTCACCCGGATCGCCGCCCTGCCCGAGGGTCAGTACGCGGTGGACGAGGCGGCCGACCTGCTCGGCGGGTCGGTCACCTGACGGGGCGACGACAAGGAGAAGAGATGTCCCACCACGAGGAGCACCACGAGAAGATCGCCGCCCTGGGCCAGCCGCCCGAGGGTACGGACACGTTGCCCGAACCCGACTTCGCCAACGAGCACGACCGCACGGCGGTGGACCGGGACATCGTCACCGGCGCCGACGCCGACGAGCGCGAGGAGGAGTCCCCGCGCGGTTGGTCCGGCGAGGAGAGCTGACCGTACGACAGACGCGACGGAGGGGCCGGCGAACCGCCGGCCCCTCCGCTCATGTCCGAGGGTCAGTCCTCGTCGTCGTCGCCCTCGGCGGCCTGCTGCGCCACCGCGTACGCCATCTGGAGGAAGTCCGACGCGGCGACCGCCGTCATCGTGGTGGCCACGAGGCGGGTGAGCCGGGGCGCCAGCACGAGACCGCCGGTGAGGCCGGTGGCCACCCAGACGGCCAGGCAGAACGGGCAGCTCAGCAGCTCGCCGATCGCGTGCCGGGTGGAGCTGCCGGAGTCGCGTACCTCCTCCATCACCTCGCCGCTGCCGATCGGCTTCTCGTACCGGGTGAAGGGGGCCCGCAGCGGACTGGTCACCGCGTCCTTGGTGAGCAGCCGGCTGAGCTTGTGCGTGGCGATGGAGAGCAGCACCACGTCGGCCGTCGCGGGACGCTCGGGCACCGGTCGTCCGGTGGCCTTGACGAGGCCGGCGAGGGTGGCGGTCACCCCGGCATAGGTGCCCATCGCCACCAGGTAGCTGCCGATCGGGCGGTGCTCGTGCGGCGCGTAGGCCCGGCGCAGGCGCGCCACCTTTTCCTTGACGTCGGTCACCGGGTCTCCTCGTTTTCCTTGGTCGGCGGACCGGCCTGGCCGGCCCGCAGGTCGTTGACGGCCGGGGGTGAGCCGGCGCGCAGGTCGTTGCCGGCCGGGGGTGAGCACGGCCCGCAGGTGGTGCCGGGATGAGCCGGCCACGAGGGCCTGCTCGCGCCGGCCGGGCGGGCCGCGACACCGGTTGGCCCGAGTGTGCTCAGCCGGCCTGGAGGTTGTCGGCCACCTCGCGGGCGAGGTTGTCCAGCGCCTCGCCGGCGAGCTGGTCGGCGTCGGGGCCGCCGGTGAGGTCGAGCCGGACCCGGGCACCGCCCGCGTCGGCCTGGTCGATCCGGATCTCGGCGGACCAGTCCCCGGCAGCGCGCCAGCGGGCCTCCAGCTCCTCCGTACTGACGTGCTCGGCCGGGGTACCGTCGCCGCGCAGCGGTTCGGGTAGCCACGCCGACGCGCGGGCCGGGTCGGTGGCCGTGTTGAAGACCACCTCCGGCGGCGCCGACAGGCCGCGCTCCGCCGACGCCATCAGGCGCCCCGGAGCCGGCTCGGGTCCACCTCGCGCCCCGGATGCCGGGCCAGGTACTCGGTCTCCAGCTCGGCCGTCCGGCGCAGGTGGTTGGCGAGCGCGGAGTCGGCGGCGTGCCGCAGCGTGTCCAGCCGGGTGCGGTGCAGGCTGTGCATCTCGCGGATCAGGTCGTCGTCGCCCAGCTCGGCCGGGTCGACGCCGAGCAGGTCGCCGTCGACGTCCGCGCCGCCGGAGGGCGTGTCGTGCACCTGGTCACCGCCCCATTCGGGCACCCGCTGCTCCGGGCTCGAAAAATCGTCCTGCCGTAGGGATCCGGTCATCATCGCCCCCCTGGTCTGTTTTGGGCTGGCGCCTAGACGGATGCCCACGCCCGGGGACACCAAACCCTCGGACGACTACGACACCGTGTCGGAGGTCGCCGCGGCCCCGGTACCCTCGTGGGCATGAAGCGGCTGTGGACCCCGGGGTGGATCGTGCGCCACGTGGCCATGGTCGTGCTGGTGGGGGCGTTCCTGGCGCTCGGGTGGTGGCAGGTCAGCCGGGCCGCGGCCGGCAACGCGATCAGCTGGGGCTACGCGATCGAGTGGCCGGTCTTCGCCGGCTTCGTGGTCTTCGTCTGGTGGCGCGAGGTGCGGCAGGCGCTGCGCCTGACGTCGACCGACGAGCCGCCGGCCGTCGCGGAGGCACGGCCGACCGGGTCCGACGCGGGCGCCGCGACGCGTCCGGAGGTACGCCGACCCGTGCGCGTCGCCCGCGTACCGGCGGCGACAGCCGGCCCGGACGACCCGGACCTCGCCGAGTACAACCGCTACCTGCGATGGCTCAACGACAATCCGGGCGCCCGGCCCGGCGACTATCCCGGCTGACGAATGGGCCGGATGGGGAAGGACGGACGACGGTGGGCGCAGCCCTGACCCGGTACCGCGTGATCGCCTGGATCGTCGGCGTCGCGCTGATCCTGCTCGTGGTGATCGGCATGCCGCTGAAGTACGGGTTCGACAACCCGTTGGTGGTGGAGACCGTGGGCCAGGTGCACGGTTTCCTCTACATGCTCTACCTGGTGGCCGCCTTCGACCTGGCCCGCCGCGCGGGGTGGCCGCTGAAGCGGATGATCCTCGTGATGCTGGCCGGCACGGTGCCGTTCGTCTCGTTCTACGCCGAGCGTCGGGTCAGCGCCTGGGTCACCGCGCGGCCCGAGCGGACCCCGGAGCCGGTCGCCGGCTGACGTCGACCCGCTGCACGGGCCGACCGGCCCGTTCAGCGGGTCGGCCGCCACGGGTCCAGGAGGGCGGGCGCGTCCTCCCAGCCGCCGTACCGGTGCATCTCCCGGGCCCGGCGCAGCGCCCGGGTGACCTGTCCGAACTGCCGCTCGTCGTCGCTGCTGAACAGCAGGACGTCAGCGCCCCGGCGGCGGCCCCACAGCTCGTACGCCGGCGGCCGCCAGCGGTCCCCCACCAGCGCGAGCAGCACCGGAACCAGGAAGACCACGCCCAGGATCAGGTACGCGCCGGCGTCGAGTCGGTGCAGCCCACCGGTGAACCCGAGCAGCAGCCCGACGCCGCCGACCATCGTGGCGGTGACGACGACCGCCCGGACCGCGATCCGATCGTGCGGCCCGCGCCCGGTTCGCAGGTGGGTCAGCTCGGCAACCCGCCAGCTGGTACGGCCGACGGTGAACCGCTCGACGGTGACGATGATCCCCGGCCGGGCGTAGAGCAGCGTGTCGCTGGTTCCGCCCGGCCCTCGCGGGGACCGGTGCGGTCGTGTCGTGGCGCCCCGAGACGTCATGGCTCTCCTCCCGCAGCTGTGGTGCGGGGTCGGCTGCCCACCGGCACCTGCGCGGCGGTGGGACTCCCGGCTCCGGGACCCATTGTGTTGTCCGCCCGCCAGCCGACGTGCCGCTTTACGGGTGTGACGGGAGCCGGCCCCCCTCCGCCGTCGCCGGGTAAAGGCATCCATGTCGGTCTTATCGGTTATAGGCCGTACCGATCCGGCGGCATACGCCGGGAACGACGAATCGGGGCCTACCACCCGTACTGCTACAAGTGGTGCGGGTATCCGCTCCCGGTGACCACGCCAGGACCACGCACCGTCACCCGCCTCCGCCGCATTTTCCGCCACTTCGCCAACATTCGCCCCTGCTTTCTCTGCGGGTCACTCCGGCACCGGGTTACCGTGTCCGGGCCGGCCCGGTCCACCGCCGTCCACCCGGACAGCACCGGCCCGGCGCCGCCGAGGAGCCCCAGCAGTCCCCGGCGGCCGGTTGGGAGAGGAGCACCAACGCTCTTGTCGTCCCTCAGGAAGACGCTGCGCGCCCTCGCGGTCGCCGTGGTGTCGGCCGCGCTGGTCGCACCGGCGGTGCCCGCCCGGGCCGAACCGTCACCCGCCGAGTTGACCCGTCGGATCGAGAAGTCCTCGGCGGAGCTGGAGCGCGTCGTCGAGGCGCACAACGAGCTCCGCGAAAAGATCAAGGCCAACAAGGCCGACGCGGACCGATTACAGGCCCGGATCGGTCCGCTGGAGCAGCAGGCCGACCAGAGCCGTGCGGATGTGAGCGAGCTCGCCATCACCGCGTACAAGACCGGAAACCTGAGCACCACCGCGGCGCTGCTGCGCGCCGAGGACTCCACCGCGCTGCTCGACCGGATCAGCACCATCGACCACTTGACCCGCCAACGGCAGGAGCGGATCGCCACGTTCACCGGCGACCAGCGCCGCCTGCTGGCGGAGAAGACCCGCCTGGACGTCACCCTGGAACGGCAGGCAGTCCAGGCACGCCAGTTGACCACCGCGAAGACGCGCATCGAACGGGACCTGGCGAAGCTCTACGAGTTGCGCCGACAGGCGTACGGCCGGGCCACCGAGAAGCCCGCCTCCCGCTCGGACAGCGCGCGGGACGCGCCCTCGGTCGCCGGCTCCGCCGGGGTGGCGGTCCGGTACGCGTACGGCGCGCTCGGCAAGCCGTACGTGTGGGGAGCGGACGGGCCCAACGGCTACGACTGCTCGGGACTGACCTCTGCCGCGTGGCGGGCGGCCGGCAAGTCCCTGCCGCACAACACCCGCATGCAGTGGGGTGTGGTGGCGCACATCAGCCGCAGCGAACTGCGTCCGGGTGACCTCGTCTTCTACAGCAACCTCGGGCACATGGCCATCTACGTGGGCTCGGGCCAGGTGATCCACGCGCCCACCTTCGGCCGGAACGTGGAGAAGCGGAGCATCGACCTGATGACCCCGTACGGCTACGGCCGGGTCCGCTGACCCGAGGCGCACACACGGAAACGGCCGGCGTCCCCTGTCGGGCGCCGGCCGTTCTCGTCATTACTACCAGCTCAGGCCGCCTGGAGCCCCTCGGCCCGGGCTAGCTCGCGGAGCCGGCCGAGGGCCTGGATCTC
This sequence comes from Micromonospora sp. BQ11, assembly GCF_052068135.1. Lineage (NCBI taxonomy): Bacteria > Bacillati > Actinomycetota > Actinomycetes > Micromonosporales > Micromonosporaceae > Micromonospora > Micromonospora sp. BQ11. The sequence goes on from NZ_JBQHDB010000014.1 coordinate 108,976, forward strand.
CAGCTGGCGGATCCGCTCGCGGGACAGTGAGAACCGCGAGGCGACCTCGGTGAGCGAGTGCTCCCGGCCGTCCTCGAGCCCGTACCGGGCCCGCATGATGCCGGCCGAGCGGTCGTCGAGGTGGTTGAGCAGGCCCTCGATCCGCTGCCGCTCCAGGCCGGTGAGAACGATCTCCTCCGGCGAGGGGGCGTCGCTGTCGGCGACCAGGTCGCCGAGGTTGGTGTCGCCGTCGTCGCCGACCGGGGTGTCCAGCGACACGGTGTCCTGCGACCAGCGGCGCAGCTCGTTGACCCGCTCGACGGTGACGCCGAGCGAGGCCGCGATCTGCTCGGGCTCCGGGTCGGCGCCCAGCTCACGGGTGAGCTGGCGGGCGACGTTGCGCATCCGGTTGACGTCCTCGACCAGGTGCACGGGCAGCCGCACCGTACGCTCCTGCTGCGCGATCGCCCGGCTGATCGCCTGACGGATCCACCAGGTGGCGTAGGTGGAGAACTTGTAGCCGCGCTCGTAGTCGAACTTCTCGACCGCCCGGACCAGGCCGGTGTTGCCCTCCTGGATCAGGTCGAGCATGGGCATGCCCGAGCGGACGTACCGCCGCGCGATCGACACGACCAGGCGCAGGTTGGCCCGGATGAACAGGTCCTTGGCCCGCTCGCCCTCGACGACCAGGCGCTCCAGGTCCTCCCGGTCGACGCCCTCCGGAACGCGCTCGGAGTCGAGCAGGTGCTCGGCGTAGAGGCCCGCCTCGATGGCCTTGGAGAGGTCGACCTCCTTGGCGGCGTCCAGCAGTGGCGTCCGGGAGATCTCGTGAAGGTAGACGCCGACCAGGTCACGCTCCTCGGCGACCTCGTCGGTCCGCATGCCGATGTTCTTGTCCACGTTGCTCACGGTCCCCTCGCTCGCGCCGGTTGCCCGGTTCCTTGCCATCCCCACGTCCGTCAGCTCCCTCCCCGTAACTTCCGCTGTGCCCACCGGTGCTGACACCTACACAACAGATGAGACGCGTCGGGGATTCCATGTCGTGAGTCGAAAGTGTCACGAATGCCTGATAATCAGCTGAGAGCACGGTCCATGTTTGCTGTCAGCACCCCACGTGGTCGCACTCTCTCGGGCACCACGTACGGGCTGGTCGATCGACGGATCGCTGCCGCCCCGACCATGGCAACACCGCCCGCCCGGGTGGCACAGCGACCCGGGTCACCACCGAGCTGCGATCCTGGTCACTGCCAGATACGCACCACTGGACGGGTCGGTTCATCCACGCCCGTGGTAATACCCCGCCCCCCGGTGAACAATCCGGAGCCCGACTCCATGCCCGGGCCCGGACCGGGTGGCGTGGGCGTCGGTCCGGTACCCGGTGTCCGGTTCGCAGGGGCGGGGGCCCCGGGTCAGGAGGCGAGGAGGGCGAGAGCGCCGCGTACCTGGTGGGAGGAGCGGGCGAGAGCGGCCCGCGCGGCGGGAACCCCGGCACCGGAGACGAGGGACACCAGGGCGGTCTTGAGGTCGCCGTCGGCCTCGTGGAGGGCGCGTCGGCAGATCTCCTCGCTGCAGCCGGTGGCCTCCATCAGGATCGAGATCATCCGGCCGCGGAGCTTGGCATTGGTGGCGACCATGTCGATCATCAGGTTCGAGTAGACCCGCCCCAGGCGCACCATGACGGCCGTGGAGAACGTGTTGAGCACCAGCTTCTGCGCGGTGCCCGCCTTCATCCGGGTCGACCCGGTCACCACCTCGGGGCCGGTGTCCACGCCGATGAAGACGTCCACCGACCCGGCGGCCTCCGCCTCCGGGTTCGCGCAGAGCAGCACCGTCGCGGCGCCCTTCGCCCGGGACGCGGCGAGCGCACCCAGGACGTACGGCGTACGCCCACTGGCGGCGAGACCGACCACGACGTCCCCCGCGCGCACGCAGTCGGCGGCCTCGGCCGCGCCGCCCCGGGTGTCGTCCTCGGCGTTCTCGACCGCGCGCCACATGGCGTCCGGCCCACCGGCCAGGTGGGCGCAGAACCAGTCCCGCGGGGAGTTGAAGGTCGGGGCCAACTCGGCCACGTCGAGGACGCCGAGGCGGCCGGACGTGCCGGCGCCGAAGTAGTGCACCCGGCGCCCCTCGCGCAGCGCGGTCACCGCCAGGTCGACCGTGACGGCGATCTGGTCGAGGACGGCGGCGACGGCGGCGGGGACCCGCCGGTCGGCGTCGTTGATCACCGAGAGGACGTCCCGGGTGGACATCAGATCCAGGTCGACGCTGAGCGGGTTGCGCCGTTCCGTCGGAGCGCCGACCCGGATCACCGGGCGGTCGGTCACCTCGTGCGGCTCCACCGCGCCGGTCGTCATCCCCGCCTCCGTCCGGAACCCACCCGGCGCGACTGGACCGCCTCGGCGGTCACCTCGAGCGCCTTGCGGGCCCGGGTGCGGTTGCGTGCCGCCACCCCGACGAAGAGGCAGTCGACGACGGTGAGCTGCGCCAGGCGGCTGGCCATCGCCCCGGAGCGGTAGGTGGTCTCCCGAGCGGCCGTGGTGAGGACGAAGTCGGCCACCTCGGTGATCGGCGACCGGGGGAAGTTGGTCAGCGCGACGGTCGCCGCGCCCCGCGAGCGTGCCTGCTCCAGCACCTCGATGACGTCGGAGGTGGCGCCGGTGTGGGAGATGCCGATCGCGACGTCGCCCTTGCCGAGCAGGGCGGCCGAGGTGAGCGCGGTGTGTACGTCCGGGAAGTAGAAGGCGGTGCGGCCGATCCGGTGCAGCTTCTGCTGGAAGTCCGAGGCGACGAAGCCGCTGGCGCCGGCGCCGTACACGTCGATGCGGCCGGCACCGACGATGGCCTCGACGACCTGCTCGCAGATGGCCGGGTCGAGCTGCTCGGCCGTCTCCTCGACGGCCCGGGCGTCGTTGAAGGCGATCGTCGCGATGATTTGCGCGAGGTCGGCGCCGGGAGGAATGTCGCCACCGACGACCCGCGCGTCCGGCGGCTCGACCCGGCGGGCGGCCTCGGCGGCGAGCCGGATCCGCAGCTGGGGGTAACCGTCCATGCCGACCGAGCGGCAGAACCGGATGACCGTCGCCTCGGAGGTCTCGGCTGTGGTGGCAAGGTCCGTGATGGTCCGGCGCGCGGCGTCCGCCGGGTCGGCCACCACCAGTCGCGCGACCCGCTGTTCGGCCGGCGACAGCGACGGGAGGAGGCCACTGATGTGGACGATCAGCCCACCGGACTCGTGACTCGCAGAAACCTTCGGACTCTTCGCCACGGATGAAACTTACTTTCATGAGGCGTGAGCGTCAACCATCACCGTACGTATTGGGGAAAGTACCGCGATGCGGGAGGCGTCGTTCCTGACCAGCGTGCCATCGCGGGCGGGACATCGCCTCCCCCGGGCGGGCGGCTCCGGTGGCCGGACGGTCGCCAGCCGGTGCCGCCGCCTCCCCGTCGACGACCGCCCGGCACGGCACACTAGCGTGGAGCCATGGCGGATCGCAGTGTGCTGGTCACCGGAGGCACGGGCGGGCTGGGCGGTGCGGTCACCGCGGCCTTCGTCGAGGCGGGCTGGCGGGTCGTCGTACCGGAGCGGAAGGGCCGTGGGGCGGCGGACGCGGCGGCCGGCGGACCGGTCCGACCCGTCGCGGACCTGACCGTCCCGGCCGACGTGGAGCGGGTCGTCGCGGTCGCCGCCGGTGACCCGGCGGCACCCTTGCGTGCAGTGGTGAACCTGGTCGGCGGGTACGCGAGCGGCGGCCTGGTGCACGAGACGCCGATCGACGAACTCGACCGGATGCTGGCGATGAACCTGCGCCCGACCTGGCTGGTGACCGGGGCGGCGCTCCCGCACCTGGTGTCCGCCGGTGGTGGCGCCGTGGTCTGCGTGTCCGCCCGGGCCGCCGTCACGCCCTTTCCCGGCGCCGCGGCCTACGCGACGTCCAAGGCGGCGGTGCTGGCCTTCGCGAACGCGGTGGCGGTGGAGTACCGGCCGACCGGTGTGCGCTGCAACACCGTGCTCCCGAGCGTCATCGACACCCCCACCAACCGGGCGGCGATGCCCGACGCCGACCACTCGCGCTGGGTGACCCCGGCCGAGATCGCCCCGGTGATCCGCTTCCTCGCCTCGGACGAGTCGGCACCGACCAGCGGCGCCACCGTCCCGGTCTACGGGCGGGCCTGACCGTCGCGACGGTCCGGCCCGTCGGAGGCGCCTCCGCGCGGCATCGCCGTCAGAGGTGCACCTCGACCGGTACCGGATCCAGCCCCGGCCGGGTGACCGGCCGTCCGCCTTGGGCCGGGTCGGGCCGGACCGACGCGTCGGACGCGGCCAGCCAGGCGGCCAGGTGGTCCTGGATCTGTCGCGCCACCTCGTCGGGTGGGCGATCGGCGTCGACCAGCACGAAGGTCGGGTACTCCGGCAACGTCCGGTAGGCGGTGGCCGCCGCGGTCAGGTAGCCCATGGACTCGTGGTCGGTCCCGCGTTGCTCAATCCTCTGGTACGCCTCGGCCGGATCGACGGCGAGCAGGAACGTCACCTGTGGCGGCGGGAAGACCCGGTAGGCGAGGCGGGCCAGGCGCTCCCACCGCCGGCCGCCGCCGTGGGAACGGATGCTGGCGTACTGGCAGACGGAGTAGCGGTCCATGATCGCGATCCGCCCGGTCAGCAGGCGGCTGAGCAGAGCGCCGGCGATCGCGAGCCACCGCAGCACGGACTCCACCGCCAGCATCCCGTTGCGCCCCACGAGGCGCTGGGCGTCCGGACGGCCGAGCCGGTGCGCGACGCGGCCGAGCCAGCGCCGCCCGCCGGCGTTGCGGTGGTAGGTGGCGGGGTGTCCCGCCAGGGTGAGCGCCTCGGCGAGCCGGTGCGCCTGGGTCGTCTTGCCCGAGCCGTCGATGCCGATCAGGGCGACGGCGCGCAATCGGGCCCTGCCGCGCCGCGCCCGAGGTGATCTGGACACCTTCCCCAGACTACGCGACGCGCGCTCGCGTCATGGGCGTTTGATCCCGTTCCATGCCGGTTGCCACCTAGCCGCGCCCATGCCAGGTGTGGGCCACGGGGATGCCGGGTACCCGAGTTCGACACCATCCCCCCGACCACCACGACGGGAGATCCACATGGCCGAGCGCGGGGACGAGAGCCTGGTCCACACCCTGAAGAAGGTCGCCGCCGTGCTCAAGCAGGAAGAGATCCCGTTCGCGCTGGGCGGCAGCTTCGCCGTGTACGCGCACGGCGGGCACTCCAGCGAGCACGACGTCGACTTCCTCATCCGCGAAGCCGACGTCGAACGTTCCCTGGAGGCCCTGGTGGCGGCCGGCTTCATCGCTGAGCGCCCGCCGGAGGACTGGCTGGTCAAGGTCTTCGACGACGGGCGGATGGTCGACCTGATCCACCGGCCGATCGAGACCCCGGTCACCGAGGAGACCTTCGCGGACACCGTGGTCCGACCGGTCGACGCCATCCACATGCCGGTCCTCTCGGCGACCCAGCTGATGGTGCACAAGCTGCTCAGCTTCTCCCAGCACTACTGCGACTTCGCCCGTGGTCTGCCGTTGGCCCGATCACTGCGGGAGCAGATCGACTGGGAGCGGGTACGCAAGGAGACGCAGCACTCGCCGTACGCCGAGGCGTTCCTGGTGCTGCTCGACCGGCTGGACGTGGTGCCGTACGCCGACACCACGCGAGGAAAGGGGACACCGTGACCGAGCACCACGACGTCGCCACGGGACCGCCGGACGAGTACGTCGAGGCGGAGGTCCAGCGACTGCTGACCGAGGATCCGGACGTGGCCGAACAGGGCATCACCGTGGTCCGCAGGGAGCGCGGCCTCGTGCTCCAGGGCGAGGTGGAGAGCGCGCACCGACGCGAGGAGATCCTGCGCCGAGTGGCCGAGCACTTTCCGAACGTGCCGGTCACCAGCGACATCGGGGTGATCCGTACGTCCGCGCCCACGGAGATCGAGCAACTGCCCTGAGGGAGGGTTCATGGTGATCCGCATCGCCGCCGTGGGCGACGTGCATCTGGACGAGGACGTGGTCGGCCGTTTCCGGCCGGCCCTGGAGGAACTGCCCGAGTGCGCCGACGTGCTGCTGCTCGCCGGTGACCTGACCCGGCACGGCACCGAGGCCGAGGCGCGCTGCGTGGCGCGGGAGTTCGGTGGGCTGGGCGTGCCGGTGGTGACCGTCCTCGGCAACCACGACCACCAGTGCGACCAGGTGCCGCAGGTGGTGAAGGTGCTGGAGGACGCCGGGATCACCGTGCTGGAAGGCAACGGGGTGGTACTGGACTGCGCCGGCGGCCGGCTCGGCATCGCCGGGGTGAAGGGGTTCGGCGGCGGGTTCGCCGGGCGCTGCGCCAGCGACTTCGGCGAGCCCGAGATGAAGGCGTTCGTCCGGACGACGACGGACAGCGCGGACGCGTTGGGATCGGCGCTGCGCGGGCTGGACTGCGACGTGCTGGTGGCGCTCACCCACTACTCCCCGGTGCCGGACACCCTCGCCGGCGAGCCGCTGGAGATCTACCCGTTCCTCGGGTCGTACCAGCTCGGTCAGGCCATCGACTCGGCGCCGACCGCGCTGGCCCTGCACGGGCACGCGCACGCGGGCACGGAGAAGGGCACGACGCCGGGCGGCGTACGCGTCCGGAACGTGGCCCACCCGGTCATCCGGCAGGCGTACAGCATCTACCACCTGGGAGATCATCTCGACAGGGGTGAGGTTTCCCGCACGGTCAGTTCGGGTACTCAGCGAACATGGAGCTGATTCTCTGGATTCTCGCAGTCGTACTGGTGGTCGCCGGCATCCTCGCGCTGTTCCGGCGGCAGATCCTGTGGGGCGTCGTCCTCATCGTGGTCGGTCTCCTGGTCGGCCCGGGTGGTGTGAGCATCTTCAATTGACCAGGCGGCCAGCGGCCGCCGCACCGGACCCGCCGGGGTCGTCGTGACCGGAACTCCGTCCTCCCGACTGGAGCTCCCGGCCACGACGACCCCGGCGTCGTGCTGTCCGGGACGGGACAGAGGGGTTTGCCGACCTGACGGCGGGGAGATATCTCGACCATGGAGATAACTCGGAGCGTCGGGCGTACCGACGGCACGCGACGGTGGTGGGTCCTGCTCGGCTTCGGCGCGGCGGTGTTCGTCGCGGCAGCCATCGGCGGGCTCGGTGTCCAGGGTACGTCGGCGGAGTACGCGAGCCTCGAACAACCCTCCTGGGCGCCACCGTCCTGGCTCTTCGGACCGGTCTGGACCGTGCTCTACGCGATGATCGCGGTGGCCGGCTGGCTGGTCTGGCGACGGGTCGGCTTCGGTCCGGCCGTGTGGGCCTGGGTCACGCAACTGGTGCTCAACGCGATCTGGACACCGCTCTTCTTCGGTGCCGGCCGCTACGGCCTGGCGTTCGCCGAGATCGTGCTGATGTGGCTGGCGATCGGCGTGACGGTGGTCCTGTTCTGGCGGATCTCCCGCCCGGCGGCGCTGCTGATGCTCCCCTACTGGGCCTGGGTCACCTTCGCCAGTGCGCTGAACTTCTCCATCTGGCAGCTCAACAGCTGACCGACCGGCCCCGCCGCGTGTCCGGTGGCGGGGCCGACCTGTGTCCGCTCAGCAGCGGGGCACGTTCGGGATGTACCCGTCGTGGCCCGTGTACACGTACGCGTCGGCGATGTAGCGGCCGGCGCCGATCCGGTCCCAGATCGAGCTGGTGCCGTAGGTGCCGGTGACGCTGGTGCCGCTGGTCTGGCAGGAGATCGTGACGCGGGTGCCGTCGGCCACCGTGCCGACCGCGTCGTAGCCGGTCCCGGGGCCCGACCGCACCGTCAACGCGGTGCCGCTGGTGTCCACCGTGCCGTTTCCGGTGCCCGAGGAGCAGCCATTGCCGCTGGTGTAGGACCGGGTGCCCCAGTAGAGGGCCAGGGAGCCGTCGAACCGGACCTGGATGTCGTCGCCGTTCAGGCGCTGCTCGTAGTGCAGGTGCGGGCCGGTCGAGCCACCGGTGCTGCCGACCCACCCGATGACCTTGCCGTACCCGACGCTCTGCCCGACGGAGACGTTGAACCCGTCGAGGTGGGCGTAGTAGGTCGTGTACCCGCCGCCATGGTCGATGCGGACGTATCTGCCGTAGCTGGTGCCGCCGAGGTCGGTGACCCGGTCGACGGTGCCCGGTGCGCTCGCCACCACCGGGTCGCCGAGGTCGTCGGTGCGGTTGAAGTCGACCGCGTACGCCGGACTGTGGCCGGTCCGGGTCTGGCCGGACCAGGTCTGGCCGCACGGGAACGGGACCTTGAACGTCGGGGCGGCCGTCGCCGGCGACGCCGGGAGCAGGACGCCCGCGACCAGCAGAGCGACCGCGAGCAGGCGGTACCACCGCTTGTCCATCCACCACCTCCGATGTCGAAAATCTTCGATCTTCTTGATCCAGGGTGACAGATATCGGCGTCCATCGAAAGACCCCGGCATCTGGGCCGGGAGCGGTCCCACAGGGCGCTGCCAGGGTTTCCGGATTGTTACTCGCTCGTGTCCGGCAGGGGGTGGACCAAGCCGGATGCAAGCGCTTACATGTGAACACGACCATCGGACCGGCGCCCGGTCATCGAGCACGACCAGCGCCGGCAAGGAAGGAGGACGGCATGGCGGTCTTCACCAGACCACGCCAGGCCTTCGTGATCGCCGGCGTTCTCGGGCTGGCGCTCAGCGCCACCGCGTGCGGCACCGGCGGCAACGACGACACCAATGACAACGCGGGCTCCGCCGAGTGCTCCGCGTACGAGAAGTACGAGGGTCACGACGGCAAGAAGGTCACGATCTACTCGTCCATCCGGGAGATCGAGGCCGACCGGCTGGAGCAGTCGTGGGAGCAGTTCGCCAAGTGCACCGGCATCGAGATCGACCACGAGGGCAGCGGTGAGTTCGAGGCGCAGCTCCCGGTCCGGGTCGATGGCGGCAACGCCCCCGACCTCGCGTTCATCCCGCAGCCCGGCCTGCTCAAGCGCTTCGCCGACGGCGGCAAGCTGAAGGCCGCCAGCGCCGACACCAAGGCGATGGCCGAGGCCAACTACCCGGCCGACTGGCTGAAGTACAGCACCGTCAACGGCACCTTCTACGGCGCCCCGCTCGGCTCGAACGTCAAGTCCTTCGTCTGGTACTCGCCGAAGATGTTCAAGGAGAAGGGCTGGGCCGTCCCGCAGTCCTGGGACGACCTGATCAAGCTCAGCGACACCATCGCGGCCGGCGGCACCAAGCCGTGGTGCGTCGGTATCGAGTCCCAGGACGCGACCGGCTGGCCGGCCACCGACTGGATCGAAGACCTGATGCTGCGGACGCAGACCCCCGAGGTCTACGACCAGTGGACCAGCCACGGCATTCCGTTCAACGACCCGCGGGTCGCCGAGGCCCTCGACCGGGCCGGCACCATCCTCAAGAACGAGAAGTACGTCAACGGCGGCTTCGGCGGCGTGAAGAGCATCTCCACCACCTCCTTCCAGGAGGCCGGCGTGCCGATCACCACCGGCAAGTGCGCGCTGCACCGGCAGGCGTCCTTCTACGCCAACCAGTGGCCCGAGGGCACCAAGGTGGCCGAGGACGGCGACGTGTTCGCGTTCTACTTCCCGGCCATCGACCCGGCCAAGGGCAAGCCGGTGCTGGGCGGCGGCGAGTTCGTCGCGGCCTTCGCCGACCGTCCCGAGGTCCAGGCGGTGCAGACCTACCTCGCCTCCGGCGAGCACGCCAACAGCCGCGCCAAGATCGGCGACTGGGTGTCGGCGAACAACAAGCTCGACCTGGCCAACGTGGCGAACCCGATCGACAAGCTCTCCGTCCAGATCCTTCAGGACAAGAGCTCGGTCTTCCGCTTCGACGGTTCCGACCTGATGCCGGCCGCGGTCGGCGCCGGGACCTTCTGGAAGGGCATGATCGACTGGGTCAACGGCAAGGACACGGCGACGGTGCTCCGGGGCATCGAGAGCAGCTGGCCGAAGTGATCTCCTGACGACGGGCCGGTCCGCACCACGGACCGGCCCGTCGTCCGACCTGAGCCCCCGAGGGAGGGTTGATGAACTTCGACTTCGCTGACGAACAGCCGAAGCTCCTCATGCTGATGTACGGGCTGGTCGCGTTCGTCGCGGTGGTGGGGGGCCTGCTCCTCCTGCTCGACGTCGTACCGTCCTGGTTCGCCCGGCGTCGGGAGGCGCAGCTGGTGGCGGCGTCGGTGGGCGGCGCACCGCTCCCCCGGCGGCCGAAGCAGCGGGAGGGGCTTCTTGCGCTCTTCTTCCTGCTGCCCACCGTCCTCCTGCTCATGGTCGGGCTGGTCGTACCGGCGATCCGCACCGTGCTGCTGTCCTTCATGGACCGCACCAGCACCGACTGGGTCGGCCTGCGCAACTACACCTGGATGTTCTCCGACGACGCGATCGTCCGGGTGCTGACCAACACCCTGATCTGGGTGGTCCTGGTGCCGCTGCTGGCCACGACGTTCGGCCTGCTCTACGCGATCATGGTGGACCGGGCCCGGTTCGAGGCGATCGCCAAGTCGCTGATCTTCCTGCCGATGGCGATCTCCATGGTCGGCGCCGCCATCATCTGGCGCTTCGTCTACGCCTACCGGGGCGAGGGCGAGCAGCAGATCGGCCTGCTCAACCAGATCGTGGTCAGTTTCGGCGGCACACCGCAGTCCTGGCTGCAGGAGGCGCCGATCAACACGTTCCTGCTGATCGTCATCATGATCTGGATCCAGGCCGGTTTCGCCATGGTGGTGCTGTCCGCCGCGATCAAGGCGATCCCCGCCGACATCGTGGAGGCCGCCCGCCTGGACGGCGTCACACCGTGGCAGATGTTCTGGCAGATCACCATGCCGAGCATCCGGCCGGCGCTCATCGTCGTGGTGGTGACGCTGTCGATCGCCACGCTCAAGGTCTTCGACATCGTGCGTACCGCCACCAACGGCAACTACGAGACCAGCGTGATCGCCAACGAGATGTACAACCAGGCGTTCCGCTACGGCGAGAACGGCCAGGGCTCGGCGCTGGCGGTCTTCCTGTTCATCCTGGTCGTGCCCATCGTGCTCTACCAGATCCGTAACCTGCGCCAGCAGCGGGAGGGCTGAGATGACCACCGCCACGCCCACCGTCGCCGTCGGCACCCAGAGGATCGACCCGACACCGGGTCGGGCCGCCCGGGTCCGCAAGCGTCTCAACACCCGTACCGCGACGCTGATCTCCGTCGTCATCGCGGTGCTCTGGACGATCCCGACCTTCGGCCTCCTCGTCTCGTCGTTCCGACCGGAGGACGAGATCAAGTCCTCCGGCTGGTGGACCTTCTTCACGAACCCGCAGTTCACCCTGGAGAACTACCAGCAGGTGCTGTTCGGCCGGTCGTCGTCGTCCGGACAACTCGCCGGCTCGTTCATCAACTCGCTGGCCATCACCATCCCGTCGGTGCTCTTCCCGCTGGCCTTCGCGGCGCTGGCCGCGTACGCGCTGGCCTGGATCAACTTCCGCGGCCGGGACTGGGTCTACATCGCGATCTTCGCGTTGCAGATCGTCCCGTTGCAGATGGCGCTGGTGCCGCTGCTGAAGTTCTTCTCCACCGGCGTCACCCTGGCCGGCGTCACCCTGATGCCGGCCTGGGACCTGGACGGCTCCCAGAGGTTCGCTCAGGTGTGGTTCGCGCACACCTGCTTCGCGCTGCCGTTCGCCGTGTTCCTGCTGCACAACTTCGTGTCGCAACTGCCCAAGGATCTGATGGAGGCGGCCCGCGTCGACGGCGCCACCCACCCGAAGATCTTCCGCACCATCGTCCTGCCCCTGATCGTCCCGGCGATCGCCGCGTTCGGCATCTTCCAGTTCCTCTGGGTCTGGAACGACCTGCTGGTCGCGCTGATCTTCGCCGGGGGCAACGACGAGACGGCCCCGCTGACCGTCCGGCTCGCCGAGATGGCCGGCACCCGGGGCAACGAATGGCAGCGGCTGACCGCCGGCGCGTTCGTGTCGATGGTCGTACCGCTGATCGTGTTCCTGTCCCTCCAGCGCTACTTCGTACGCGGCCTGCTCGCCGGCAGCGTCAAGGGCTGACCGAGCTCCGCCGCCGCCCGGATACCGGGCGGCGGCGGGGTTCGGCGCGGAGCGGGGGTACCGTGACCAGGATCGACGACGTCGCTCGGTTGGCCGGCGTCTCCACCGCCACCGTCTCGCGGGCACTGCGCGGCCTGCCGACAGTGTCCGCGGCGACCCGCCACCGCGTGCTCGCGGCCGCCGAGCAGCTCGACTACCGCGTCTCGCCGAGCGCGTCGCGGCTGGCCGGCGGCCGGACCGGCACGATCGCCGTGGTGGTTCCGCGGATCACCCGCTGGTTTTTCGGCACGGTGGTGGAAGCGGTCGAGGAGTTCCTCTACCAGTGCGGCTACGACCTGCTGCTGTACAACCTCGGCGGGCGGGAGCAGATCCGACAGCGGGTGCTGAGCACCGCCAACCTGCACAAGCGGGTGGACGGCATCATGCTGGTCGCCACCCCCCTGCACCGCACCGACCTGCCCGCCCTCACCGCCCTGGACCTGCCGGGGGTGACGGTCAGCTCCGGCACGGCGGTGCCGGGCTGGCCCTGCGTACGCGTCGACGACGTGGCCGCCGCGCGGGCCGCCACGCGGCACCTGCTCGACCTCGGTCACCGACGGATCGCGCACATCTCCGGCGACCCCGACGACGAACTGGCCTTCACCACCCACCTGGACCGCCGCCGCGGCTACCTGGCGGCCCTGCGGGCCGCCGGCATCACGCCCGACCCCAGCCTGGACGTCGAGTCGCGGTTCACCATCGACGGCGGCACCCGGGCCGCCGAGGAACTGCTGCGCCGTGGGGACCCACCCACGGCGATCTTCGCCGCCTGCGACGAGATGGCGATGGGCGCGATGACCGCGCTGCGCGACGCCGGGCTGCGGGTGCCGCAGGACGTCAGCGTCATCGGCATCGACGACCACGACCTCGCCGGCGTGCTCGGGCTGAGCACGATCGCGCAACCCGCCGCCGCACAGGGCTTGCTGGCCGCCCGGATCCTGCTGGACCCTCTGGTCGGCCGCAGCCTGGACCCGCCCCCCGGCCCACCCGGATCACCGGTGATCCTGCCCACTCGGCTGGTGGTGCGTGAATCGACCGCCCCTCCCCGGGCAGACTGAACGACAGCCATCCGTGGGCACGCCCCTCGACATCGCACGGCTCGACACACGGGAGAAGGCCCTGAACAGCAATCCGACGCACCAGGACACGTCCGCCGACGCGGCCACCGGCTGGTGGACCGAGGCCGTCATCTACCAGATCTACCCGCGCTCGTTCGCCGACTCCGACGGCGACGGGATCGGCGACCTGCCGGGCATCACCGCGCGCCTCGACCACCTCGCCGAGCTGGGCGTGGACGCGGTCTGGCTCTCGCCGTTCTACCCGTCCCCGCAGGCCGACGCCGGGTACGACGTGGCCGACTACCGGGACGTCGACCCGCTCTTCGGCACCCTCGCCGACGCGGACAAGATGATCACCGAGGCCCGTGCACGTGGTCTGCGGGTGATCGTCGACCTGGTGCCCAACCACACCTCGTCGGCGCACCGGTGGTTCCGAGCCGCGCTGCCGGCCGCACCGGGCAGCCCCGAGCGTGACCGGTACGTCTTCCGGGACGGCAAGGGGCCGGACGGCGCGCAGCCGCCGAACGACTGGCAGAGCGTCTTCGGCGGCCCCGCCTGGACCCGGGTCACCGAGGCCGACGGGCGGCCCGGCCAGTGGTACCTGCACCTGTTCGACACCGGACAGCCCGACCTCAACTGGGACAACCCGGAGGTGCGGGCCGAGTTCCTGGACGTGCTCCGGTTCTGGCTGGACCGCGGGGTCGACGGGTTCCGGGTGGACGTGGCGCACGGTCTGATCAAGCAGGCCGACCTGGCCGACTGGGAGGAGCCGCAGGAGATCCTCTCGGGCCAGGAGGTCGACAAGCCCCGCCCGCCGATGTGGGACCAGGACGGCGTGCACGACATCTACCGGGAGTGGCGGGCCCTGCTGGACAGCTACCCGGGCGAGCGCATCCTCGTCGCCGAGGCGTGGGTGGAGCCGGCCGAGCGGTTGGCCCGGTACGTACGGCCGGACGAGATGCACCAGGCGTTCAACTTCGAGTACCTGCTCGCCTCCTGGACGGCGCCGGCCCAGTACGCGGTGGTGACCCGCTCGCTGGAGGCGACCGACGCCGTCGGCGCTCCGACCACCTGGGTGCTCTCCAACCACGACGTGGTGCGGCACGCCTCCCGGCTGGGCCTGGACACCAGCGGTGGCCGGCCCAACGGCGTCGGCATCGGCGACCCGCAGCCGGACGCCGCGCTCGGGCTGCGCCGGGCCCGGGCGGCCTCGCTGCTGATGCTCGCCCTGCCCGGCTCGGCGTACCTCTACCAGGGCGAGGAGCTGGGCCTGCCCGAGCACACCACGATGCCCGACGAGGCCCGGCAGGACCCGACCTGGCTGCGCAGCGGGCACACCCAGCGCGGCCGGGACGGCTGCCGGGTGCCGATCCCGTGGGAGGCCGACGCCCCGTCGTACGGGTTCGGGCCGACCGACGCGAGCTGGCTGCCGCAGCCGCCGATGTGGGCGGAGTACGCCCTGGACCGGCAGCGTGACGTGCCCGGCTCGACGTACGAGCTGTACCGGACCGCGCTGCGGCTGCGCCGCGAGCACGGGCTCGGCCGGGGCACCCTGCGGTGGCGAGAGTCCGGCGACGAGGTGCTGGCGTTCGACAACGCCGGTCTCACCGTGCTGACCAACTTCGGTGCCGCCGCCGTACCGCCGCCGGCGGGCGAGCTGCTGGCCGCGAGCGGCCCGCTGGAGGCCGACGGTCGGGTCCCGACCGACGTGACGGTCTGGGTGCGGTCCGCCTGACGGATCGGGGAGGGCCGCCCCGTGCGGTGCGGCCCTCCTCTACAGCTTCTCGGCGCGGGCCTGGAGCACCTCGTGGACGGCGGCGATGTCGTCGGGTGAGCTGCGCGACGCCAGCCAGTACATGATCCCGGTGGGGATGAAGAAGAGCTGGAAGGCGGCCAGCCCGACCGCGTAGTTCAACGGCGGCGGGAAGGCCGCCCGCAGGCCGTGGAAGGCCACCCCGACCAGGCCGTTGCCGGCCGCCCGGCCGACACCGTTGACGAGGTTGCCGAGGCTGTAGACGGTGCCCCGGTGCTCCGGCGGGTTGACGTCGGCGATGAGCGCGAACCAGTTCGGCGAGTTGGCCGAGGTCAGCGCCAGCGCCACCACGGCGGTCAGCAGGCTGAGCCCGACCGTGGGCTCGCTGAACACGCTGGCCAGCACCGCCGCGACCACCGCCCCGGAGCCGGCGTCGTCGGGCACGTCGATGCGGATCGGCACGAAGAACAACACCAGGTAGAACGGCAGCGCCGCGAGGACGCCGATCGCCGCGACCCGCGCCCGGCCCGAGGGCGTACGCCGCTGCAGCGCGTCCCCGGCCAGCCCGCCGACGATCGAGAAGACCCCGCCGAGCTGGAACAGGGTGGCGAACACGCTCCCCACCACGACGGCCGTGGCCGGCGAGTACCCCTGGTCCTTCGCCCGCTCGGCGAACAGGACCGGCAACCACACCAGCGAGCCGAAGGCGGCCTGCGCGGTGAGGCCCTGGAGGATCAGCCACCGGTTCGTCCGCCGGGCGAGGATCCGGGGCAGGTCTGCCCGGGTGATCCGGTAGTCGTACTCGGCGCCGCCGGCCAGCACGTCGGCCAGCTCCGGCTCGCTCTCGCCCCGCCGGATGTCGAAGGTGAACAGGTACGCGACGGTGGCACCGAGACCGACGACGGGCAGCAGCAGGAACGGCCGCCGCCAGTCGGCGGCACCGAGCAGCCCGCCGACCAGCGTCCCGGCCAGCGTGCCGACGCCCTGGGACAGGCCCCAGAAGCTCATGACGAGGCCTCGGCGGCGGGGCGAGATGAGGTCGGTCACCACGGAGAAGCCGACCGAGCCCACCGCGCCGAGCCCGACCGCCGCGAGCAGTTGGGCGGCGAGGAAGGTGGGGTAGGTACCGGCGACCGCGCTGCCGCCGGTACCCAGCGCCCAGATGAGGGTGCCGACCATCAGGAGCGGCTTACGGTTGGTCCGGTCCCCGACGTACGCCCAGCCGACCGCGGCGACCGCGCTGACCAGGAAGCTGACGGCGGTGACCAGGCCGAGCAGGCGCTGCGGGACGTCGAAGGCGTCGGCGATCGGCCCGTAGAGGGGTGGCACCAGGCCGATCGCCACGTTGTCCAGCGAGGCGAGCACCACGAAGACCACGACGCTGTAGATCCGGTGCGTCGCGCTCCCACGGTGGCGGGTACGGGTGCCGGTCATGTCCGGCAGCCAACCAGGCCCGGGGTGACGGCCCAACGACGACCCCCTCCGTTCCACCCCGTGCCCGAGCCGGCGCCGCACTGAGTTACGGCGAGTAGTCGAGGGCTGGCCGTCGACAGGGTGCCGCGCCCCCCTTTGCTCTGCAGCCCTATGCGCGCCGGTGACCGAGGGTCATTGGCGCGTATCAGGGTGCAGAGCAAAGCGGCGAGAAGAGGGTGTCGACTGTTGTCGAGTGATTCTCCGACATGCCTGGTCAGCCGGCCAGCGGCTCCAGGCCCACCTGTGGACGGGTCGCCGACGACACGAATCCGACCACAGAGCGTCATCCCTGAAGATGCCACCCGTCAAACTACGCAACGTGACGTCGCTGTGCCCGACGTGTCAGCGGTCCGGCGTGGACGCCTCTCGGTCGAGGATCCGGTCCCGGGCCGCCCCATACCGGTCCCGGACGGCCGGGACGGAGGCGCCCGCGTACTCCTCCGCGCCGGCGACCGCCCACTCCGGCGGTGCCGCGCCGCCGAGGGCGACCCAGGCGGCCTGGCGGGCCGCCCCGTCCGCGACGTACTCCCCGAGCGGCGGGACGACCACCGGCCGGCCGAACACCTGCGGGGCGATCCGACGCACGGCCGCCGAGCGGGCACCGCCGCCGACCAGGATGACGCGCTCGGCGGTGGCTCCCTGCGCGAGCAGCGCGTCGAGTCCGTCGGCGAGCGCGCAGAGCATCCCCTCGACGGCTGCGCGGGCCAGGTGGGCCGGGGTCGCGGTGTGCAGGGTCAACCCGTGCACCGCACCGGTTGCGGTCGGTCGGTCCGGGGTCCGCTCCCCCTCCAGGTAGGGGACCATCACCAGCCCGTCGGCGCCGGGCGGGGCGGCCAGCGCCAGGTCGCCCAGCTCGTCCAGCCCGACCCCGAGCATCGTGGCGGTCGCGTCGAGGACCCGGGCCGCGTTCAGCGTGCAGACCAGGGGCAGGTACCGGCCGGTGGCGTCGGCGAACCCGGCGACCGCCCCGTCCGGGTCCGCCGCCGGGGCCTCCGCCACGGCGAACACCGTGCCGGAGGTGCCGATCGAGACGACCACGTCACCGGGCCGGGCGCCGACGCCGAGCGCGGCGGCGGCGTTGTCGCCGGCCCCCGGGCCGAGCCGGGCCGCCGCGGCGGCACCGCCGAGCACGCGAGGATCGAGCTGGCCGGCGACCTCGGCCGGGCCGAGCACCCGGGGCACCGTCACGACGCGGCCGAGCGCCTGTTCCAGCAGGTCGGGCCGGTACTCACCGGTCGCCGGCGACCAGTAGCCGGTGCCGCTGGCGTCGCTGCGGTCGGTGACCAGCCCGTCCAGGCCGGGCGCTCCCGCCAGCCGCCAGGTCAGCCAGTCGTGCGGCAGGCAGACGGCCGCCACCCGGTCGGCGTTCGCGGGCTCGTGCCGGGCCAGCCAGCGGAGCTTGGTGACGGTGAAGCTGGCCACCGGCACGGCGCCCACCGCGTCCGCCCACGAGCGCCGGCCGGTCTCGCCGCCGCCCGCCTCCGCGATCAGGTCCGCGGCCGCACCCGCCGACCGGGTGTCGTTCCACAGCAACGCCGGGCGGACCACCGCGCCGGCCTCGTCGAGGCACACCATGCCGTGCTGCTGCCCGGCCACCGAGATCGCCGCGACGTCGGCGAGCCCGCCGGCGGCCGCCACGGCCTGGTCCAGCGCCGACCACCAGGCGGCCGGATCGACCTCGGTGCCGTCCGGGTGCGGAGCCCGGCCCTGGCGGACCAGGGCACCGGTCTCCGCGTCCCGGACGACGACCTTGCAGGACTGGGTGGACGAGTCCACCCCTGCCACGAGCGGCATCGTGGCCGCCTCAGCGGGCGCCGAGCAGGTGCTCGACGGCGAGCTGGTTGAGCCGGACGAAGCCGAATCCCCTGGCCGCGGCCGCGTCCACGTCGAACTGCTCGAACGCGGAGGTGTCGGCGAGCAGCTCGGCGTAGCCCTCCCCCGGGGCGAGGGTCGGCGTGGCCAGCTCGGCGACCCGGCTCGCGGCGAGGGCCTCGGCCACCTCCGGGTCCGCCCGGAAGGCCGCGGCCCGCTCCTTGAGCAGCAGGTACGTGCGCATGTTCGCCTCGGCCGACGCCCAGACGCCGGTCATGTCCTCGGTGCGGGAAGGCTTGTAGTCGAAGTGGCGCGGCCCCTCGTACGCGGGACCGCCGGCCGGACCGCCGTGCTCCAGCAGGTCCACCAGGGCGAACGCGTTGAGCAGGTCGCCGTGGCCGAAGACCAGGTCCTGGTCGTACTTGATGCCGCGCTGACCGTTGAGGTCGATGTGGAACAGCTTGCCCTGCCAGAGCGCCTGGGCGATCCCGTGGGCGAAGTTGAGCCCGGCCATCTGCTCGTGGCCGACCTCCGGGTTGAGGCCGACCAGCTCCGGGTGGGCCAGGGTGGAGATGAACGCCAGCGCGTGCCCGACGGTGGGGAGCAGGATGTCGCCGCGCGGCTCGTTGGGCTTGGGCTCGAGGGCGAAACGCAGGTCGTAGCCGCGGTCGACGACGTACTGGCAGAGCAGGTCGACGCCCTCCCGGTAGCGGTCCAGCGCCGCCTGCACGTCCTTGGCGACGTCGTACTCGGAGCCCTCCCGGCCGCCCCACATGACGAAGGTGCGGGCACCCAGCTCGGCGGCGAGGTCGACGTTGCGCAGCACCTTGCGCAGCGCGTACCGCCGTACGTCGCGGTCGTTGCTGGTGAAGCCGCCATCCTTGAAGACCGGGTGGGTGAAGAGGTTGGTGGTGACCATCGGTACCACCAGGCCGGTCTCGTCGAGGGCCTTGCGGAACCGGGCGATGTGCTGGTCACGGGTGGCGGCGTCGACGCCGAACGGGATCAGGTCGTCGTCGTGGAACGTGATCCCGTACGCGCCCAGCTCGGCGAGGCGGTGCACCGCCTCCACCGCGTCCAACTCCGGTCGGGTGGCGTCGCCGAAGGGATCGCGGGCCTGCCAGCCCACCGTCCAGAGACCGAAGGAGAACTTGTCGGCGGGGGTGGGACGGGGTGCCATGGCAGACCTCCGGGAGTGTCGTCCGCTATTTGTTCAGTGGTTGAATTATTTGACCGACCTGTGACAGTGTCAAGTGGTGAGCCGACCCGACTCCCCCGCCGGCGCGGTCCGGCAGGCCAGCCTGCGCGAACTCAACCTCGCCCTGGTGCTGGGCCGGATCGCCGCCGCCGAGCGACCGCCGTCCCGCGCCGACCTGGCAGCCGAGACCGGCCTGACCAGAGCCACCGTCTCCGCCGTCGTGGAGGACCTGCTCGCCGGCCGGCTGGTCAGCGAGGCGGACCCGACGCCCCGCAACGGCGCCGGTCGACCCGCCCGGGGCCTGGTGCCGGCCGGCGACGGCCCGGCCGGCCTGGGCCTGGAGGCGAACGTCGACTACCTCGCCGCCTGCGTCGTGGACCTCGCCGGGAGGGTCCGGCACCACACGGTGCACCGCGCCGACCTGCGTCCCCTCTCCCCCGCGGACGCACTCGCCGGCCTTGCCGAGCTGGCCGCGGCCGCCCGCGCCGACGCCGCCGACCAGGGCCTCACGCTGGCCGGGGCGGCGCTGGCGGTGCCCGGCCTGGTGGACGAGGCCGGACTGGTCCGCCTCGCTCCCAACCTCGGCTGGCGGGACGTGGACGTGCCGGCCCTGCTCGCCCGGCACCCGCCGCTGACCGCCCGCGTCGAGGGCGTACCGCCGCTGGTGGTCGACAACGAGGCCAACCTGGCCGCCCTCGGTGAACTGCACGCCGGCCCCGCCGTGCCGGCCAGCTTCCTGCACATCTCCGGTGAGGTCGGCATCGGCGCCGGCATCATGCTCGACGGCACGCTCTTCCGTGGCGCCCGTGGCTGGAGCGGCGAGATCGGTCATATCCCGGTCGACCCCGCCGGCCACCCCTGCCGATGCGGCGGGCGGGGCTGCCTGGAGCGGTACGCCGGGCAGGAGGCCGTCCTCGCCGCCGCCGGGCTGGCCGGCGCGGACCTGCCGGCGGACACCGCCTCGGCCCGGCTCACCGAGCTGGCCGGCGCCGGCGACCCGGCCACGCTGCACGCGCTGGCCGAGGCCGGGACGGCCCTCGGGGTGGCGGTCGCCGGCGTGGTCAACCTCCTGGACCTCGACACCGTGGTCCTCGGGGGCGGATACGCCCGACTGACCCCCTGGCTCCGGCCACCGGTGCTCGCGGAGATCTCCCGTCGCGTCCTCACCGCCGCCTGGTCGCCGGTCACCGTACGGCCGGCCGTGCTCGGCTCCGAGGCCGCGGTGGTCGGCGGGGCCGGCTCGGTGGTTCGCCGGATCCTCGCCCGACCCGCCGGCTGGCTGGCCCACCCCCGCTGAGCCGCCTCGTCCTGCACGGGCGACCAGCCGACCGTCTCGGTACCCTTGCAGCGAGGCAAGCACAGCGACCCGAGGGAGTGCGCGACCAGCATGCGCAGAGGGCGACAGGCCGAGGCGCCCGGCGACCGGCGGTGACCACGGCCCCACGCGACGGCGTCACCGGGCCGGTCAGCGGCGGTCGGGCGGTCCAGTCGGGTTCCCGACGGACGCCTGCCGCCCCGCTGCCGGCGGACGCCCGCCTCGTCCGCGAGCTGCTGGACGGGCTCGCGGAGGCCGTCGTGACGACCGACGCCGGCGGAACGGTGACCCTGGTCAACGCCATGGCGACCGCGCTCCTGCCGGAGGTCGTACCGGGCGCCACCCTGCTCGGCTGCACACTCCCCGCACTCGCCGACGCGGTGCGCGACGGTGTGGAGGGCTTCGAGACCGACCACCACGGGCGGCGGCTGCGCGGGGTCCGCCGCGACCTCGCCGGCGGTCGGTACGCCTGGTACGTCCGGGACGTCACCGAGGAGCACGCCCGCACCGACTCCCTGCTGGCCGAGCGCGCCCGCACCGCGTTCCTCGCCCAGGCCGGCAGCCGCCTCGGGATGTCCCTGCACCGCGAGCAGACCCTGCGCACGACCGCCACCCTCGGTGTCCCCTACCTCGCCGACCTGGCCGTGGTGGTGCACCGCGTGCCCGCGCCCGCCGAGGACCTGCCGCACTGGGTCCGGTACGCCCAGGGCGACCCGGCGCCGGTCACCGGAGTCGCCCCGGCGACCCTCACCGAGACGGTGCCGGGGCTGGCCGACGCGCTCGACGGCCATCTCACCGACCCCAGTCCCTGGCTGGACGCACAGCTCGCCGGCCTGGCCGCGCTGCTCCCCGAAGGCTTCGGGCGGCCCGGCACGGTGCTGGTCAGCCCGATGCTCAGCGCGGGACGCCCGGCCGGCGCCCTGGTGCTGGTCCGCACCACCGGACGCGCCGACTTCGACGAGCGCGACATCGAGCTGGCCCGGGAGTTCGCCGCCCGTGCCGGAGCCGCCCTCGGCACCGCCGAGCTGTACGGCGAACAGGCACACCTCGCCCGGGTGCTGCAGAACAGCCTGCTCCCGCCGGATCTGCCGCCCGTGGCGGGCGTGGCCCTGGCCGGGGGCTACCGCGCCGCCGGGGACAGCCTGCGCATCGGTGGGGACTTCTACGACGTCTTCCCGACCGCGAAGGGGGCGATGTTCGCCCTCGGCGACGTCTGCGGCAAGGGCGTCGGCGCGGCCGTACTCACCGGGCGGGTCCGCCAGTCCCTCCAGACGCTGCGGCTGGTCGAGCAACGGCCGCTGGAGCTCATGCGGCTGCTCAACCGCGCGCTCTTCGACACACCGGACGCGGTGCGCCGCAGCCAGTTCACCACCCTGCTGCTGGGCGGCCTGGAACCGGAGCCCGACGGTGCCGTACGGGCCCGAATCGCCGGCGGCGGCCACCCGTCCCCGCTGGTCGTCCGGCCCGACGGCACGGTCACGCCGGTCGCGGTCGGCGGGATGCCGGTCGGTGCGCTCACCTCCGCCCGCTTCGCCCAGGCCGAGGTCCGGCTCGCACCTGGCGAGTTGCTGCTCGCGTACACCGACGGGGTGACCGAGGCCCGGGGCGGGCCGCGCGAGACGGAGATGTTCGGCGAGCAGCGGCTGCACCGGGCGCTGGCGTCGGCCGCCGGGCTGCCCCCGGCGGCGCTGGTCGACCGGCTCCTGCAACTCGTCGACGAGTGGCTGAACGGGCAGGGCCACGACGACATCGCGATGCTGGCCATCTGCCCGACGGCGACGACCTGACCGACCCGACCCCGTACGGCGAGGCGCGGGTGACGGCGTGGCTCCCGTCGACGCGGACGGGGCCGGGCTCAGGCCGTCCTGACCGCCGGCGGCTCGTCGGCCCGCCACTCCGGGGCCGCGATCGTCAGCTCCGGGCCGGCGATCGTGTGCTCCGCGCTCCCGCGCTCGTCGGCCGTCCGCGGCTCGACGTAGGCCAGCGCGGCGTCCTGCCGGCGTGCCGCGTCGTCGAACTCGCGCAGGCCCGTCAACAGGGCCTGGGCGCCGTCCGGCGACATGTCCGCGAGAATCGCGGCGAGCTGTTGTCTGCGGTGGTGACGCAACTCGGCGAGGAGCTGGCGGGCCTCCCCGGTGAGGTGCAGCGAGATCTCCCGACGGTCGAGCCGGCCGGGCTCGCGCTCCAGCATGCCGGCGGCCACCAGGCGGTCGCAGAGCCGGCTGGCCGAGGAGAGCAGCATGCCCATTCGGTTGGCGAGCCGGCGCAGGTTGATGCCGTCGTGCTGCTCCACGACCATGACCACCCGTAGTTGGGCGCCGGAGACACGGCTGGTCGTGCTCTCGCGCGCCGCCTGCCAGACAGCCACGAGAGCACCCGCCGCAGCATCGAGCTCGGCAGCCATACTCGTCTGGGGTCCCGGTGGACCGTGCAGTTCCGCCATGGTGCGCCCGAGAGTACCCCGAATTCGGCGGACTCTGGGCTTGTGATCAAGGAGCAGGTATGAGTGAACCGGTCAACTGGGCACGACGAGTGCTCAACGAGGCGCCGGCCGACCTCCTGCTCGACCGGATCTCCTCGATCCTGACCGCGTCCTACCAGGCCGAGCGGGTGGAACTGCTCCAGGTCGACTACCGGTTGTCGGTGCTGCTGCCACTGGGCGAGGGCGAGCCGGTCACCGGCCCGGGGCACCCGGCGTGGCGGTGTTTCGACCACCAGACACCGATCGTCGCCGACACGCACGTGTACCTCCCGGTGTCGATGCGCGGCGAGCGGCGCGGCGTGCTCCGCGTGGGGCCGGCACCGGACGACGCGGCGGTCATCGACGAGTTGGCGGAGATCGCCACCGCCCTGGCGCACGAGATCGAGGCGGTCACCGGAGGCACCGACGTCTACCGGGCCGCCCGCCGTACCCGCCGGCTGACCCTCGCCGCCGAGATGCAGTGGGAGATGCTCCCCGGGCGCAGCCGGGTCCGCCCGTCGTTCAGCCTGGCAGGCCAGCTGGAGCCGGCGTACGCGGTGCGCGGCGACAGCTTCGACTGGTCCGACGACGGCGACCGGGTGTGGCTGGCGACGATCAACGGCATGGGCGAGGGGGTGTCCGCCTCCATGCTCACGGCGCTGGCCACGTACGCCCTGCGTAACGCGCGCCGTGCCGGTCTCAGCCTGGCCGACCAGGCGTCGCTGGCCGACCAGGCGGTCTACGACCTGCACCGGGGCGACCAGCACATCTCCGCGCTGCTGCTGGAGCTGGACCTGCGCTCGGGGGTCCTGACGGTGGTCGACGCCGGGTCGCCACGGCTGATGCTGCTGCGCGACGGTGACGTCCGGGAGCTGCCGCTGGAGGCGCAGTTCCCCCTCGGCATGTTCGAGGGCACCGACTACCGGGAACAGCACGTGACGCTGCACCGGAACGACCGGCTCTTCGTGGTCAGCGACGGGGTCATCGACGCGACCGGCCACGACGTCCGGTACGGCGAGACGGCGCTGGAGCGCTTCCTGCGCCGCACCGGCCCGATGGAGCCGTTGGAGGCGGTCCGTTCACTCCTCGGCGACCTGCGCGCCTTCGTCTCGGGCGACCTGGTCGACGACGCGGTGGTGGTCTGCCTGGACTGGACCGGTCCGCAGCCCTGACCGGCCGCCGCAGGGGCACCGGCGCGGGCAACTCCCGCCGCGGTCAGTACGCCCCGCGGCTGTTCACCACCGCGCCGAAGGTCTTCCACAGGATCGTGAGGTCCGCGGCGAGGGACCAGTTCTCCACGTAGTAGAGGTCCAGCCGGATGCCGTCCTCCCAGCTCAGATCCGACCGACCGCTGACCTGCCAGAGCCCGGTCATGCCGGGCTTGACCAGCAGCCGGCGGGCGACGTCGCCGTCGTAGCGGGCGACCTCGGACGGCAGCGGCGGTCGCGGGCCGACCAGACTCATCTGCCCGCACACCACGTTGACCAACTGCGGCAGCTCGTCCAGCGACCACTTCCGCAGCAGCCGGCCCACCCGGGTGACCCGGGGGTCGTCGCGCATCTTGAACATGAGGCCGTCGGTCTCGTTGCGGGCGGACAACTCGGCCAGCAGCGCGTCGGCGTTGACCACCATGGTGCGGAACTTCCAGACGCCGAACTCCCGGCCGCCCTGCCCGACGCGGGTCTGCCGGAACAGCACCGGTCCCCGGCTGTCGACCTTGATGGCCAGCGCGATCACCAGTAGCAGCGGCGCCAGCAGGGCCAGCGCCAGCGAGGAGGCGGCCCGGTCGACGAAGCCCTTGACCAGCTTGCGGGCGCCCCGGAATTCCGGCGCCTCCACGTGGATCAGGGGCAGGCCGGCGACCGGACGGGTGTGGATGCGGGGGCCCGCCACGTCGGTCAGCGCCGGAGCCACCACGAGGTCGACCCCGGTGCCCTCCAGCTGCCAGCCGAGCCGGCGCAGCCGGGTGGCGGTCAGCTCACCGGAGGCGGTGACCGCCACCGTGTCCGCCCCGATGGCGGTGGCGGCCTCCGGGATCCCCCGGAACGAACCGACCACCGGCACGTCGCCCAGCCGCTGCGGCACCGGCGCGAGCAGCGCGTCCGGGATGCAGGCACCGACGACCTGGTAGCCGGCGTACGGCTCACGGCGCAGCGTGTGCACCAGTTCCAGCACGTGCGCGGTGTCGCCGACCACCAGCACCTTGCGCGACCAGCCGGCACCCCGGGACCGGGCCCGGTGCAGCCGCTTGCGGGCCGCGAACCGTGCCACCTCCAGGCCGACCGTGCCGACCGCGAAGGAGATGGCCAGGAAGCCCCGGGAGACGCCCACGTCGGCGATGTAGCCGGCGATCGCGATGCCACCGGCCAGACGCAGGCTGGCCGCGGAGACCCGCCGGTACTCGTCGGCGCCGTAGCCGAGCACCTGGTCGTCGTAGCAGCGCAGCGCCTTGAGCGAGATCAGCCACGCCAGCACCAGGCCGGGCGCCACGATGACGTACGGGATGTCGGAGCCACTCGGATCGCCGTTGCGGCCGAAGCGGGCAAGGTAACCGACGAGCACGGCGAGGACCAGCACGGCGGTGTCCAGCACCACCAGCGACCGGACGTAGGTCCGCTCGTCGGAGCGGGACAGCCGACCGGGCGGCGGGTCACCGGGACCCGACCTCCTGGTGGGGGTCAACAGCGTCGACGACGTCACCGGACCTCCCCACATAGATCGCGGACCGCCCCGGTCCACCGGCCGGGCTCACAGGTGAGCGGCCGTGCCAGAGCGGTACCACATACTGCATCGACAACTATGCGTATCGATTGCTTCCGACGTATTGCCGTCAGTTTGCAAAATCCGAGGACTGCTCGGATCGAGCCCGCCGTAGGATCGCACCCCCACGGCGGGCTCGCCACTTCGCTCCGGACTCAGTTACCGGACTTCCGCAGCGCGATCGCCTTCAGGAAGATCGCGCCGATGCTGTTCGGGTCCTCGGTGACGAACGGGCCGCCACCGGTGACGTCGGTGATCGCCTTCAGCTCCGCCTTGCTGACGTCGCTGCCGATGCCGATGAGGACGACCTGCACCGGACGCTCCGGATCCTTGATGGCCTCCAGCTGGGCCACCAGCTGCGCCTGGCTGATGCCGTTGTCGTCGTCGTTCTTGCCGTCGGTGAACAGCACGATCGAGTTGACCTGACCCGGGTCCCAGTTCTCCTGGACCCTCTTGTACGCCTCGAGCACCGTGTCGTAGAGCCCGGTGTCTCCGTCGGACGACTTGATCCCGGCCAACGCCTGCTCCAGCTGGCCCCGCTGGCCGGACAGCGGCCCGATGTCGACCAGCTCCCGGAAGTCCTTGTTGCCGTCGAGCTTGGTGGAGAACGTCCAGAGGCCGATCTGCCAGGAGTCGTCGAACAGGTTCAGGCCGCGCTGGGCCGCCGCGACGGTGACCTGCTGACGGGTGGCGTTGTTGGCGGTCGGCACCTTCGCCTTCATCGAGCCGGAGACGTCGATGATGCAGAGCATCCGGCCGGACTGGGTGGCGATGGACCAACTGGACACGGCTCGCTCGATCGCGCCCGGATCCAGGTCACCGGCCGCCCCGCCGCCGTTCGACGGGGGGTTCGCCGTTCCACCGGCCGGGCTCGGCGCGCCGGGCGGCGCGGTGAAGCCCTCGCCCCAGTTGCCGTCCGGCGCGCGCAGCGACTGCGCCGCCAGCCGGTTACGGAAGGCCGGCGTGGTCAGTACCTCGAACAGCACCCGGGCGGCGGAGGCCTTCGCCGGCTCGATGCCGGGCAGCACCGCGTACGGGTAGTCCAGCGGGATGGACGCCGGCTCCAGGTAGAGCGCCGCGAGCGGTACCGGCGGCTTCTTGTTGTTGTACGCGATCACGTCCTCTTCGGAGAGGGCAGCCGCGCCGAGGGAACGGGCGATCGTGGTCGGGTCCTCGGCGGTCGGGAACTTCGCCACCAGGTCCTGCCGCAGGTTCGACCGGCCGGTGGCCAGTGCCCGCAGCGCCCCGACCGTTTCCTTCTGCGCGTCCTTGCCGGCGCTGGCGGCCGTGGTCAGCGAGAGCAGCCCGGAGAGGCCGGCCGCGTCCCGGGTGGGATCGACGATGCCGGTCTTCAACGGCTTGCTGCTGTTGACCCGCTGGACCAGGTTCACCCAGCTCAGCTTCTTCTCCGGCCAGCCCAACTGGGTGGCGATCGGCTGCGGCATCGCCACGACCACCGGGCTGCGCGCGATGGACGACCCGTTACCCGGATCGAAGGCGGTCGCGCCGCCGGTCTTCAGCCGCAGCAGCCAGGTGGAGGAGTCGGGTACCCACACGTCCGGGCTGACCGCCGTGCCGCTGGCCTGCCCCACACCGGCGAGGGTCGCGCCGTGCTTGGCGGCGACGGTGGCCGCCACCTCGACCGGCTCGGAGGCGGAGACCGTCACGTCGATGCAGGTCCCACCGACCGCGGCTCCGTCCTGCTCCCACTGGGTGGCGGCGGCGTCGACGGCCGGGGCGAGCTCGGTCGCCACCGCGACGGCGAGGTCGATCTTCCCGGAGCAGTCGGACTGCGCCAGCTGCTGGTAGCCGAAGTAGCCGCCGGCGGTGACGGCGAGTACGCCGACCGCTGCGGCAGCTCCGGCGGCGTGGACGTTGGAACGCATGCGATGGCGGCCTGCTGACACGCTGACCATCTTGCGGACCCATCGCCACAACTGCCACAACCGTTCGGACGAAAGTTACGCAGGAGAAACAGTTGATCGCCGTTTCGTCACTGTGGGTAGCCAGTCGGGCGCAAGACGTGGCGAAACGCGCAAAGGATTCACGGACGTACACAGGTCGGGCTCGGCACGGGGACCGGTTCCCCGACGGCGGTCGGCACACCGGTCGCCGGATCGACCTGGAAGACCCGGACCATGTCGGCCCGCTCGTCCGCCACGTACAGGTGGGATCCGACCAGCGCGAAGTGCCGTGGCCACTCCCCGCCCGTCTCCACTTCAGCCACCAGTTCGGGCAGGGTGCCCTCGACCGCGAAGACCGACACCGTGCCGACGCCACGGTTCGCCACGTACAGGAAACGACCGTCCGGGCCGACCGCGATCTCCGACGGTTGGACGTGCCCGGTCCGCCCGCTCGCCTCCACACGCCCGCGCTCGTGCAGCGCGCCGTCGTCGGTCAGCTCGTACGCGCCGACCGAACCGTCCAGCTCTCCCACCAGCCAGCAGCGACGACCGTCGGGGTGCCGGGCGAGGTGCCGGGGGCCCGTCCCGGCCGCCGTCCGCACCCGTGGCCCCCGGGGAACGAGACGGCCGGAGCCGGCGTCGAGGTCGTACCGGTAGATGGAGTCGGTGCCCAGGTCGACCGCGAGCAGCGGCCCGCGCCCGGGGGCCGGGGTCACCATGTGGGCGTGCGCGTGCTCCTGGCGCTCGGGGTCGGGGCCGTGCCCCTCGTGCCGCACCAGGTCACTGCGCTCACCCGGCACCCCCCGCTCGTCGAGCGGAAGCACCGTCACGCTGCCGTCGCCGTAGTTCGCCACGAACAGGTGCCCACCGCCCGGCGCGACCGCCAGGTGACACGGCGCGGCACCGCCGGTCAGCCGGACGCCGAGCAGGTCGAGGTCGCCGTCCGCACCCACCCGGAAGGCACTGACCTCCCCCGTGGGCAGCTCGTTGACCGCGTACAGCACGGGCAGGCGGGGGTGCCGGACGAGGAACGACGGCGACGGGGTGGTCGCGACGGTGCCCAGGGGCGTCAGCGCACCGGAATCCGGATCCCGGCGCGCCGCGACGATGCCCGTGCCCCGCCCCCCGCCGTGCGCCGTGTAGCCGCCGATGTGGACGATCGCACCCTGACCTGTCACCGGACCCGCCCTCCGCCGAACTCCTCCGTCGATCCAACCAGAGGCTTCCCGATCCGCCGGTCCCGCACACGGAAAACCGCGGCTTTTCCGGCGGTGGGCCGACCCAGCGGGTCAGACCGCGGGTACCGGCTCGCCGCGCTGTCGGGCCACATGCTCGACCAGCGCGATCAGCACCCCCTTGCCGGACTGCCGCTCCCGGGCGTCGCAGAGGACCAGCGGCACGTCGGGGTCGAGGTCCAGCGCCTGGCGTACGGTCTCCAGGCTGAACCGACGGGAACCGTCGAAACAGTTCACGCCGACCACGAACGGGATCCCCCGCTCCTCGAAGTAGTCGATCGACGGGAAGCAGTCGGCCAGTCGCCGGGTGTCCGCCAGCACCACCGCGCCGAGCGCCCCGAAGGCCAGCTCGTCCCAGAGGAACCAGAAACGGTCCTGCCCCGGTGTGCCGAAGAGATAGACCTGCAGGTCCTCGTTGATCGTGATCCGCCCGAAGTCCATCGCCACCGTGGTGGTCGACTTCGTCTCCACACCGGAGGTGTCGTCGGTGCCGATACCGGCGCCGGTCAACACCTCCTCGGTCTGCAACGGCCGGACCTCGCTCAGCGCGCTGACCAGCGTCGTCTTCCCGGCGCCGAAGCCACCGGCGATCAGGATCTTCAGCGCGAGCGGGATCCGCCTGTCGGGCCCGTCAGAGCGCACGGAGTCCATCGACCACCGCCTTGAGGATGTCGTTGTCGGGCAGGTTCGTAGCGGCCGGCGGCTGGTGCACCGTGATCAGCCCCCGGGACAGCAGGTCGCCCAGGAGCACGCGGACCACACCCAGCGCGAGGTCGAGGTCGGAGGCCAGTTCGGCCACCGGGACGGGCCGGGCGGCCAGTGCCACCAGCCGCCGGTGCTCCGGCTGGAGGTCCGGGTGACCGGTCGGGTCGGCGTCCGGCTCGGCGAGCACGTACGCGACCAGGTCGAAGCGGTGCGAGGACCGGACCCGGCCGCCGGTGAGCGTGTAGGGACGCACGACCGGGCCGGCGTCGTCGTCCAGCCACTGGTGCGGCGTCCCGGGCGACTCACCCCGCATCGGCGCCCCCCGCCGTCGACCGGGCCGGGACCGTCAGGTTCTCCCCCACCCGGGTCACCAGCATCGCCATCTCGTACGCCACCAGGCCGATGTCCGCGTCGGCCTCGCTCACCACCGCCAGACAGCTGCCCTGGCCGGCGGCGGTGACAAAGAGGTACGCCGACTCCATCTCCACCACGGTCTGGCGTACCGGACCGCCCACGACGTGCCGGCTGGCGCCGCGCGCCAGGCTCGCGAAACCGGAGGCCAGGGCGCACAGGTGCTCCGCGTCGGACCGGTCCTGGCCGGCGGACGCGCCGAGCAGCAGCCCGTCCGCGGACAGCACGACCGCCTGCCGCGCGGGCGGCACCCGTTCCACCAACTCGTCGAGCAACCAGTCCAGGTCGCCGC
Source organism: Micromonospora sp. BQ11 (assembly GCF_052068135.1). Lineage (NCBI taxonomy): Bacteria > Bacillati > Actinomycetota > Actinomycetes > Micromonosporales > Micromonosporaceae > Micromonospora > Micromonospora sp. BQ11. The sequence goes on from NZ_JBQHDB010000014.1 coordinate 139,423, forward strand.
TCTGCTTCGTCGGATGCCGCATCAGGCGTCCCTCTCGGTCGTGGTGGGGGTTTCGGTCCGGGTGCCGGACTCGGCGGCGGGAGCGCGACCGGCGGCCGACCGACCGCGCGCGGTGCCGGCCTGCAACGCGGCCATGACGCGCCGCGCCTCGTCCGGGGAACGTGGAGTGGCCGTCTCGACGACCGACTGCCGCACCGTCGGCCCGTCGATCACGGGCACCGGCGCCGAAGTGCCGTCGGCCGGCGGACGTCCGGCCGGCAGGGCGGCCTCCGGGGTGGCGTCGACCGCCGGGGCGACGGTCGGGGACAGCGTCGACGGCACGCCGGGACCGGGCGCCCCGGCGGCGGGACGGACGGGGCGGCTGCCGGGTGCGGCCCGCCGTACCCGTCGGGGCAGACCGTCGACCTCGCCGGTCACCTCGGCCGGTGCGGGGTCGGCGGGGACCGCCGCCTCCGACGCGACGGTGACCGGGGCCGCCGGCGCCGGCTCCTGAGGCCGGGCGGTACGTGGCCGCGGCACCGTCCTCCTCCGGGCCGCGGTGGCGGCCGTCCCCGCGTCCTGGTCGACGGGGAACGCCGGCTCGTCGGTGACCAGGTCGGAGGGGATGAGCACCACCGCGGTCAGTCCGGAGGTGGCCGAGGGGCGCAGCCGCACCCGGACCCCGTGCCGGGCGGCGAGCCGCGCCACCACGAACAGGCCGAGCCGGGCCGTCTCGGACGGGTCGAACTCCGGGGACCGGGCCAGCCGCCGGTTGGCGTCCTCCAGTGCGGCCGGCGACATGCCCAGGCCGCGGTCGCTGACCTCCACCACGTATCCGTTGGCGACGTGGTGCCCGGAGACCTCCACCCGGGTGTCCGGCGGTGAGAAGGCGGTCGCGTTCTCGATCAGTTCGGCGAGCAGGTGCATCACGTCACCGACGGCCCGCCCGGACGTCCCGGCCGGCGCCACCGTGGCGATGTCCACCCGGTCGTACGACTCCACCTCGCCGATCGCGCCGCGGATCAGGTCGAGCACCGCCACCGGCTGCCGCCACCCGCGACCCGGTGCGGCACCGGCCAGGATCACCAGGTCCTCGGCGTGCCGCCGCAGCCGGGTGGCGAGATGGTCGACGCGGAACAGCTCGGCCAGCTCGTCCGGGTCCTCGGTGCGGCGCTCCATCCGGTCCAGCAGGGCGAGCTGCCGGTGCACCAGCCCCTGGCTGCGCCGGGCGATGTTGAGGAAGACCTGGTTGAGCCCGCGCCGCAGCGTGACCTCGTCGACCGCCGCCTGTACGGCCGTACGCTGCACCTCGGTGAAGGCGCGTCCCACCTGGCCGATCTCGTCCGCGCCGTACTCCAGCGGCGGTGCCTCGCGAGCGACGTCGACCTCCTCCCCGCGGCGCAGCCGGGCCACCACGTCGGGCAACCGGTGGTCGGCCGTCTCCAACGCGACCGTGCGTACCTCGGTGAGCCGGCGCGCGAGGGAGCGACCGACCCGCAGTGCGACGACGACCGAGACCACGACGGCGGTCAGGCCCAGCAGTCCGGCGACGACGAGCCGCCCGAGGATGCGCACGGCCGTCGGTACCGACCGTTCGGCCAGCCCGTCGGCCTGGTCCAACTCGAACTCGCGCATCGCCTGCTGGACCCGGTCGTAGCTGGCCGCCCAGGTTTCGGCGGCGACTGGGGGCCGGGACCGTCCGGGGGCGGCGACCACGCTGTCCAGCATGGTCCGCAGCCGCCCGAAGGGCTCCTGCTCGGTCAGCCGCTGGTATGCCGCCCGCTCCGCCGGCGGCAGGTCGACGACCGCGGCCTCGGCGAGGTAGCGGTGGTTGGCGGCGGCCTGGACGACCTGGGTGTGCTCGCCCTCGGCGAAGCGGCCGGAGGCGAACGCGCCGGCCAGCAGCGCGTCGACCTGCCCGAGCAGCTCACGGGATCGGCCGAGCCCGGTGAGCGCCAGCGCCTGCCGGTTGAGCTCCCCGTCGGGCACGGCCGCCATCGCCGCGAACGCCTGGAAGGCGCCGGTGATCATCCCGCTGTAGAGGCCGACCGCGCCGGCCCGGTCCATCTGCCGCCGGTCGATGAACTCCCGGCCGGCGGGCAACGCGTCCAGCGCCACCACGAGCTGGTCGAGCCGGGTGTCGAGGAGGTCGCCGGCGGCGTCCCGCAGGTCGTCGCCCGCGATCTTGCGCCGCAGCTCGGTGACCGCCCGGTCGGTCCGCTGCCGCTGCTCGACGAGGTCGGGCAGTTCGGCCGTGCCGGAGAGCTGGATCACCGACAGGCGCCGTTCCCGCTGCAGCTCGGCCACCACGGTCTCGCCGGGACGGCCGAGGTCGTACAGGAGGGTGCGGGCGGCGAGCAGGTCGAGGGCCGGGCCGAAGGTCAGCGTGGTCGCGAAGATCCAGAGCGCGAGCAGCGCGGTCACCGGGACGACGACCAGCGCGGTCAGCTTGGAGCGGATCGGCCAGTCGCGGGTGTTCAATCAGACCTCGCCCGGAAGGTGTGGCTGCGGGGGCGCCGTCACCGGTGGACGCCTTGGGCAGGATACGTAATCGGTGCCCGTTTGCACTACCGTCCGTCGCTCCACGATGCCCGGGCGGAGCCACCCGAAGTCACGGTGCGCCCCGGTCGTCGGGGTCGCTGCGGCGCCACGAGGTTTACCCGTCCGACAGGAAAGTCGCCCGGATCGGGATTGGCGATCAGTCGAGGGAGGGAATACCGGGGGCGAAGGAGGAGCCATGTCGCCCACGCAGGTAATCGTCATAGTTCTCGTCGTACTGGTGATCGCGGCGCTCGTGGTGGCGGGCCGGGCGTACGCGCGCCGCCGGGCACTGCGGTCCCGGTTCGGCCCGGAGTACGACCGCGTCGTCGCCGAACAGGACAACCGGTCCGCCGCCGAGCGGGAGCTTCGGGACCGGGAACGCCGGCACGCCGAGCTCGCACTCACCCCGCTCAGCCCCGAGGCCCGGGCCCGGTACGCCGCCGCCTGGGAGGAACTTCAGGTCCGATTCATCGACTCGCCGGCCGAGACCGTGGGTGACGCGGACGCACTGGTCACCCGGCTCATCGCCGAATGTGGCTACCCGACCGGCGACTTCTCCGACCAGATCGCCCACCTCTCCGTGGAGCACGCCCGGACGCTGACGCACTACCGGGACGCCCACGAGATCCACCTGCGCAACTCCCGGGGAGAGGCGAGCACCGAGGAACTGCGCCAGGCGGTCGTGCACTACCGCGCCCTCTTCGCCGACCTGCTCGGCGAGGAGCCGGTGGGCCACCGGCCGCCGGAGCAGCGCCACCCGGACACGTCCCACGACGCCACGAGCCGCTGAGGAGTTGCGATGCGCGAGGACGAGCAGGTCACCAACGAGCACCCCGAGGCCGTACGCTCCGCGCCGGTCCCGGTGCCGCCGCCCGGCGACCGGGCCGCCCGCACCGAGGTCCCCGAGGACGCGCTCGACGACCGGGGCACCTTCGACGACCCGGCGGTCGCGGGCGAACGGGACGGACGGGACGACGCGGACCTGGACCGGACCCGTGCCCACGACGTACGGGCCGATCAGGACGACGACGGGCGTCCCGAGTTCCACGAGCCGGGTCCGGTGCCGACCGCCTTCGGCGCCACCACGGTCGGCGGCGCGGTGGCCGCGTCCGCGCTGGCCGCGCCCCGCCCGCAGGACGAGCCGGACCCACGACTGGAGGCGACCGCCCGCCCGGGCGACGGTGCCGTGGACGGCGACCGGGAGGGGCGGCGGGCCGACCCGACGGCCGAGTTCCACCACCGGACCCAGGAGGCCGACCGCGGCGGTTACGTCGACGACGTCGACCGGGACGGGCGCGAGGACCGGCGGAACGACACGGCTGAGGCGATCACGCTGCCGGCGGACGCCACGGAGGGGCGTCCCGAGCGACGCGGCGACCTGACCTCGTGGGCCGGTGACCCGGACGCCGCCCGGTCGGGCGCCGCCGGCTACGGCAGCGCCACTCCTGCCATGGTCGACCCGGACTCGGCCTCCCCGGACGCCGACCCGGCGCTGGCCGGCGCGGCGGGCGCGGCCGGTGCCGGCGCGCTCGCGTCCGCCGGCACCGCCCGGCCCGCCGGTTCCGCCGTCGCGGCCGAGCCGGCCACGCTGTTCGACCCGGGGACGGCCCAGGGATTCCGGGACCGGTGGCGGGACGTCCAGCTGCGGTTCGTGGACGACCCGCGGGCGGCGGCCGGCGAGGCACAGTCGCTGGTCGACGAGGCCATCCAGGCGCTCGCCTCGGCCCTGTCGGCACAGAAGTCCAAGCTGGGTACGTGGCAGGACGAGGGCTCGGCCGACACCGAGCAGCTTCGGATGGCGGTCCGCCACTACCGCGACTTCCTGGACCGCGTCCTCGGCCGCTGAGCCGCACACACGGTGCCCCGACGGTGTACCCCGTCGGGCCACCGTCGCGTCCGGGGCCTGACCGCCCAGAATGTCCGCTCCGTCCCGGGCGTGAACCTTCGCAGTCGGGGTAATTGTGCGCGCCGGTGACAGGGACGTTCGCCGGGTGGCGGGGCGCGGACGAAGGGTGGACGGGATGGACGGCGGGGGCCTCCGGCTCAACATGAACGTGCTGGACTACAGCCTCCTGGCGCTGTACTTCGTCACGGTGCTGGGCGTCGGGTTCGCCGCCCGGCGCGCGATCCGGACGAGCGTCGACTTCTTCCTCTCCGGGCGGTCGCTGCCGGCCTGGGTGACCGGTCTCGCCTTCGTCTCGGCCAACCTGGGGGCGCTGGAGATCATCGGCATGGCCGCCAACGGCGCCCAGTACGGGGCGATGACCCTGCACTACTACTGGATCGGTGCCGTGCCGGCGATGGTCTTCCTCGGCATCGTGATGATGCCCTTCTACTACGGCTCGAAGGTCCGCAGCGTGCCGGAGTACCTGCGGCTGCGGTTCAACCGCCCCACGCATCTGCTCAACGCGATCAGCTTCGCCGTCGCGCAGGTGCTCATCGCGGGGGTGAACCTCTACGCGCTGGCCCTCATCATGCAGGCGCTGCTCGGCTGGCCGCTGTGGGTGGCCGTCGGGATCGGCGCGCTGATCGTGCTCGCGTACATCACCGTGGGTGGCCTCTCCGGGGCGATCTACAACGAGGTGCTCCAGTTCTTCGTCATCATCGCCGGCCTCCTGCCGATCACCATCCTCGGGCTGGTCAAGGTCGGTGGGTTGTCCGGCCTCATGGACGCGGTACGCGACTCGAAGCTCGGCGAGGCGGGTCTGCACACCTGGCAGGACACAGGCACCACGGCGAATCCGCTCGGCGCCCACTGGATCGGCATCGTGTTCGGTCTGGGCTTCGTCCTGTCCTTCGGCTACTGGACCACCAACTTCGCCGAGGTGCAGCGGGCGCTGTCGGCGAAGAACATGAGCGCCGCCCGGCGTACGCCGATCATCGCCGCGTACCCGAAGCTGCTCATCCCGGTGGTCACGGTGATCCCCGGCCTGGTGGCCCTGGTGACGGTGCAGGGGCTCGGCGCGGACAGCGGGGACCTCCAGTACAACAACGCCATCCCGCTGCTGATGCGGGACCTGCTGCCCAACGGTGTGCTGGGGGTCGCGGTGACCGGCCTGGTCGCCTCCTTCATGGCCGGCATGGCGGCGAACGTCTCCGGCTTCAACACCGTGTTCACCTACGACATCTGGCAGCAGTACGTCCGGAAGGACCGGTCCGACGAGCACTACATCCGGATCGGGCGCTGGGCCACCGTCGGCGGCGTGGTCGCCGGCATCGGCACGGCCTTCATCGCCGCCGGGTTCAGCAACATCATGAACTACATCCAGGCGCTGTTCTCCCTCTTCAACGCGCCGTTGTTCGCCACGTTCATCATCGGCATGTTCTGGAAGCGGATGACCGCGGCGGCGGGCTTCCTGTCGCTGCTCATGGGCACGCTCGCGGCGGTGGCGACGTACCTGCTCTACAAGGCCGGCGTGATCGCCTTCAACTCCGACCTGGAGGAGAGCTTCTGGGGCGCCGGCATCGCGTTCGTCACGGTCGCCGTGGTGGCCGCGATCGTCACCCCGCTGACCCGGCCCAAGCGGGACGAGGACCTGCGCGGCCTGGTGTACGGCATGGGCGGCGTGGACGTGAAGGCGGACGTCCTCACCGGCGACGCCGTCTGGTACCGCTCCCCGGTCCTGCTCGGCGTGATCGCCGTGGTGATCGCCGCGCTTCTCTACCTGCCGGTCTTCTAGGAAAGGGTGCTCCCGCGCCATGGACAACCTGAATCCGAGCGGCCACGACAAGATGGTGACGGCGACCGAGGAGGCCCGCCGCCGCACGTCCGCCGCCCGTCAGTTCGACATCCGGCGGGTCATCGGTGGCCTGTTCGCCGTCTACGGGGTGATCGTGACCCTGGTCGGCCTGTTCGACTCCGACGCCGCGATCGAGAAGGCCCAGGGGGTCCGGATCAATCTCTGGGTGGGTCTGGGGATGCTGCTGTTCGGCACGGTGATGCTGCTGTGGCAGTGGCGGTTCCCGGCCGAGCCGCCGGAGACGAACACCGACGAGAGCTGAGCGGCCGGCCGGTCGTCGGGCGCGCATGGCGGTGTCCGCAGGGGGTACGTGAGAAGCACAGCGAACCCGCGTGCGGACAGGAGGGCGGCGCCATGACGGATCGTGACCGGAACCGACCGCTGGAGGAGAGCCCCGAGGTGGCCGCGGCGGTGGAGGACGACACGGGCGTACCCCAGCTGATGACCGGTGGCGGCACCGACCGGGACAACCCGTCGTTCACCGAGCCGGGCGCCCGACCGGACCGGGACGCGCCGACCGACGACATCCTCGGTGACCCGTACGCCGCCGGTACCGGCGCGACGGGCACCGGCACCGGGGCCGGCGGGGACAACATCCGTACCGGGGCGGAGCAGCCCTGGGAGGCGGAGGACCTGGTGAAGGCCCGTGGCCAGGACATGACACCGCACAACCTGGAGCGTGCCCGCCGCGACCTGGCCGAGATGGGCCAGGCGGCCATCGAGCGCACGGTGCCCTAGACCGGCAGGGGGCCCCTGGTACGACCACCGGAGCGGTCGGACCAGGGGCCCGGGGAACCTGCCGCTGGAAGCGCCTCACCTACTGCCAGCGGCGGGTGGGCGTGCCGGCGCTCAGAGCGCCGGGTACGCGTTCTGCATCAGCTGGGCGAACTGCGCCGGGAACCACGCGCCGGAGATCGGCGCGTTCGGCAGGGCACCGGTCATGCTGTTGCCGTTACGGGCGTTACCGGTGTACGTCGGGTCGCACATCCGGTCGAAGCCCTTGCCCTCGTTGTTCGGGATGGCGGTGCTGGAGCCGTCCGACTCACCCGGGGGCTTCACCCAGACGTACGCGTCGATGCCCGGCTCCGGCGCGGCCTTCGGGCGCTCGCCCAGGCCGGCCCCGGCCTGGTTGCACCAGTTGCCGGCGTGGATCCGGCGGTCGACCCGACCACCGTTGACGTAGGTGTCCACGCTGGTCGTCGCGCCCGGGCCGGTGGGCCGGGCGGTGCCGCCCCAGCCGTTGCGGGAGGTGTCGATCAGCATGCCGATGTTGCTGTTGAAGCCGACGGAGACCAGCTTGTTGCGGAACGCCTGGGCGAACGACAGCTCGTCGACGTACTGGTTCCAGTCGATCCACTTGGACTGGCGGACGGTCTGGCCGTTCACCGTGTCGGTGATCTTGATGTACGGCTCCTTGAGAGCCGAGTAGTTGGCGGTGTTGACGATGAAGCCGTGCACGTTGTTCACGGTGCTGCCGGACGCGACGGCGGCGGCCTTGAGCTGGTCGGCGGTCGGGCCGAAGTTGCTGTCCCAGCCGATCCAGCCGTGGTGCGCGGCGTCGATGTAGTTGTAGACGTTGCCGATCGCGCCGAGCTTCGCCAGGGCGTAGCCGACACCGTTGACGTACGCGCCGTTGGCCTTGACCGTGTCGCACATGACCGTGCCACCCGGGTTGCCGGAGGTGTTGGTCACCAGGTTCGGCAGTGAGTCGATCTCGATGATGTTGATGATCCGCAGGCTCGCGTACTTCGGGTCGGCCTGGATGGCCGCGATCGGGTCGATGTACTCGGCCTTGTACCGGGGCAGGTCGTTCGGGCCCAGCTCACCGTTGGAGGCGAGTGCGGCGCAGTCCCGGCCGGGCAGGTTGTAGATCACGAACTGGATGTAGCCGGCACCCTGCTTCAGCGCCTCGTTCAGGTGGTCGCGCACGCCGAACGCGCCGTTGGAGCTGCTGTCCGGGGTGCCGTTGATCGCGGCGATCCGGTCCAGCCAGACGGCGGTCGGGTTGTTCGACACCCGGTTGCCACCGGCGACCGACTCGGCCTTGGCCTTCCACTCCGGGTTCACGTAACCCTTGGCACCCACGTAGGGGTTGTCCACCTTCTGGCCGTTGGGCGGAGGCGTCGTGGGCGGCGGGGTGGTGGGCGGAGGCGTCGTCGGCGGCGGCGTGGTGGGCGGCGGGGTCGTCGGCGTGGTGCCCCCGTTGCAGGTCACCCCGTTGAGGGTGAACGAGGTCGGCTTCGGGTTGCTGCCACTCCAGGCGCCGTTGAACCCGAGGCTGATGGTGGCACCGCTGGCCACCGCGCCGTTCCACGACTCGTTCTGCGCGGTGACGTTCTGGCCCGACTGCGACCAGCGGGCCGACCAGCCCTGCTGCACCTTCTGGCCGGCGTCGGGGAAGGTGAAGCCCAGAGTCCAGCCGTTCAGGGCGTCGCCGATGTTCTTGATGTTCACGGTGGCGGTGAATCCGCCCGGCCAGTCGTTGGTCGTGTACGACACGTCGCACTGGGTCGCCGCGTGCGCGACGGTGACCGGCAGGGTCACCAGTCCGCCCGCGACCAGGGCGCCCGCGCCGGTCAGCGCGAGGGCCCGGCGGGGGCCGGACAGCCTTCTCCACACATTCATGCCACTGATCTCCTTGGGCGAGTCCGGGCGCGAGGTTCGGCCCGGCGGAACGGCCCGATGGGCGTCCTGTGCGGACGACCGCCGGCGCCGACGGGAATGTCTTCCGGTTGCCCGACCCGGACGGGCGGTGGTGGGTGGTGGTGCCGACCGGCTCACGAGGGGCCGGTCGTCGGCGGGAGGTCGTCCGGTGTGACCGGTGCCCTCGACGTCCCTGCCCTGCGCGGTGTGGCTCCGGTTACCGCGTGCGCCGATTGTTGCATGGGAGCGCTTCCATGGCAATGCCTCGATGCCTGCCCATAATGCGCTACCGGACCGGGCGGGCGCGGTACGGCCGCAAGGGCGCGGGCGGACACCGGGGGGTCGAGAACTACCGCGAAGGGGGTGTAGCGGCCCTAAGCCGCGTTGCTCCGTCCCAGGTCAAAACACGAATCTTTCCCTTCATAAGTCGTGAAACGGTCTAACGTCGGTCGTAGCTCGGTTGTCGCCGAGCTCAGGACAACAGGGATGGAGTGACGCAGGTCATGGCAAACAAGATGCTCGGGAAAGTCGTTGCGGGTGCTGCCCTCGGTGGCGCTTCCCTGCTCGTGTTCACGCCGGGGATCGCGTTCGCGGACGGCGACCGTCACCACGACGAAGACGGCAAGGTCTACGCCAAGCCGCACGTCGTCAAGGCCGGGGACGAGGTCAAGCTCCTCGAAATCTGCGAGAAGCCGCAGGAGCACGCGTACGTCTGGTCGAAGGTGACCGGCAAGGTCAAGCTCAAGCCGGCCCACGACCGGGGGGAGCGCGGCGGCGACCGCGGCGACCGCGACCACGGCAAGGACGACTGGAAGGGCCGCGACGACCACAAGGACGACAAGGGCCGGGACGACAAGGGCCGCGACGACAAGGGCGAGGACGGCAAGGACAAGCCCGGGTCGCCGAAGCCGAGCTCCTCCTCCACGCGGCCCGGTCAGCCGGCGAACGGCCAGGGCGGTGGCGACGCCGCCGGGGATTCGCGTGACTACAAGGGCTACGAGCACGGTCAGGAGGGCGAGGGCCGCGGCGGGAAGGGCCACGAGGACTACGACCGCAACGGCCACAACGGGTACGACCGCGAGGACCGCGGCCAGGGTCGCGACAACAAGGACCACAACGGCTACGGCTCCGACTACGACCGCGAGGACCGCGACAACAAGGACCACAACGGCTACGGCTCCGACTACGACCGCGAGGACCGCGACAACAAGGACCACAACGGCTACGGCTCCGACTACGACCGCGAGGACCGCGACAACAAGGACCACAACGGCTACGGCTCCGACTACGACCGCGAGGACCGCGACAACAAGGACCACAACGGCTACGGCTCCGACTACGACCGCGAGGACCGCGACAACAAGGACCACAACGGCTACGGCTCCGACTACGACCGCGAGGACCGCGACAACAAGGACCACAACGGCTACGGCTCCGACTACGGCCACGAGGGTCGCGACAACAAGGACCACAACGGCTACGGCTCCGACTACGGCCACGAGGGTCGCGACAACAAGGACCACAACGGCTACGGCTCCGACTACGGCCACGAGGGTCGCGACAACAAGGACCACAACGGCTACGGCTCCGACTACGGCCACGAGGGTCGCGACAACAAGGACCACAACGGCTACGGCTCCGACTACGGCCACGAGGGTCGCGACAACAAGGACCACAACGGCTACGGCTCCGACTACGGCCACGAGGGTCGCGACAACAAGGACCACAACGGCTACGGCTCCGACTACGACCGCGAGGGTCGGGGCGACAAGGGCCACGACGAGTACGACCGCGAGGGTCGGGGCGACGAGCGCTACGGCAAGGACAAGGACCGCTGGGAGCACAAGCGGGACTACGTCTACTACGGCGAGGCCAAGGTCGACAAGGACGCCGAGCCGGGCCGCTACAAGCTCAAGGGCTCGTGCGGCGAGGGCGAGCTGGTCGTGCTGCCGAAGGGCGGGGTCGACGGTGGTGACGGCGGCGTCGGTGCCGGCACCGACCGGGGCCTGGCCGCCGGTGGGGCGAGCCTGATCGGCGCGGCCGCCCTGGGCGGCATCGTGCTGATGCGCCGGCGTCGGACCGATGAGTCCTTCGTCTGAGTTGGCGACGACACGGGCCGGCGGCCGTCACGGGAGACCGTGGCGCGCCGCCGGCGCGGCCGTCGTCGTCCTCCTCGCGATGGTGGGCGCCGGAATGATCGGCGCCTCGATGAAGACCGCGCCCGCTCCCCGACCTCCGCAACCGCTCGCCCAGGCCGGGCCGGACGTGACCGGAGCGGCGACCGTCGCCCCGGGCACCGCCAACCCCATGCCGGCCGCGACCGGCCTCCCCCCGTCCGTCCCCACGAAGATCACCATTCCCAGGATCCGGGTGGACGCCTCGGTCATGTCACTGGGCACCAAGCCGGACGGCACCGTCGAGGTTCCCCCACTGGAGCAGGCCCAGCTCGCCGGCTGGTACTCGAAGGGCGTCAGCCCGGGCGAGGTCGGCAACGCGGTGATCGTCGGCCACGTCGACTCCGCCAAGTTGGGTCCGGCGGTCTTCTTCTCGCTCGGCGCGACGCAGCCCGGTGACGCCGTCACCGTCACCCGCGCTGACGGCCGGCAGGTCACCTTCACCGTCGACGCGGTGAAGTCGTACCCGAAGGACGCCTTCCCGACCGAGCTGGTCTACGGCCCGAACGAGCGTCCCGGGCTGCGGGTCGTCACCTGCGGCGGGGTCTTCGACTCGACCGCCGGCAGCTACCCGGACAACGTGGTCGTCTTCGCCACGCTGGCGGGATGACGCCCGGGGTGCCCCCGGCGACGCGGAGCGGCCCGGCCGGTCGGACGATCCGACCAGCCGGGCCGCGTCACACGTGCGGTCAGGCGGCCGCGGAGGTCCGCACCAGGGTACGGATCTGCCGCAGCAGCACGGACAGGGCGGCGAGGTCCGCCCGCGACTCGTCGAACTCCCCCATCGCCCGGTGGGCGCGGTGGATCGAGGTGGCGTTGGACTGCTCCCACTGCTGCACCCGCTCGTGCGGCGGCAGGCTGTCCGGAGTCGAGTCGAGCACCTCGGCGGTGAGCGCGGCCAGCGCGGCGTACAGGTCGTAGCGCAGCGCCATCCGGGCCAGCGTCTGCCAGCGATCCTCGCGCGGCAGCAGGGAGATCTTCGACAGCAGCGAGTCGACCCGGAACCGGTCGGAGAGCACGAAGTAGACCGAGGCCACCTCGCTGACGTTCCGGCCGCTGCTGGTCGCGGTCTCCACCACGTCGAGCAGGCCGAAGCTGTACATCAGCCGGACCGCCTGCTCGGCCAGGTCCCGTGGCAGCCCCTTGGCCGCCATCGACTCCATGTGCGCCGCGATGGCCTCCCGCTCGCTGCCGTAGAACAGCGTCTCCAGACCCGGCAGGAGCTGGGCCACGCCGTCCCGCAGCCGCCGGATCTCCGCCGGCACGTCGATCGGCGAACGACGGTTGGTCACCAACCACCGCACCGCCCGGTCGAGCAGCCGACGGGTGTCCAGGTAGACGTTGGTCTGGAGCTCGGGGGCGACCTTGTTGTCCAGCGCCTCCACCGCGTCCCACAACTCGCGCAGCCCGAACACCTCGCGGACCACCACGTACGCGCGGATCACGTCCGCGGCCGAGGCCGCCGTCTCCTCCACCACCCGGAAGACGGACGAGATGCCGCCCCGGTTGATGGCCTCGTTCACCAGGACCGTCGTCACGATCTCCCGGCGCAGGCGATGCCGCGACATCCGGTCGGCGAACCGCTCCCGCATCGGGGTCGGGAAGTAGTTCACCAGGACGTCGTTGGTCCACGCCTCGTCAGCCAGCCCCTCGGCGAGGATGTCCCGCTCCAGGACGATCTTGACGTACGCGAGCAGCACCGCGAACTCCGGCGCGGTCAGACCCGACTCGGTCCGGACCGCCAGCTCCTCGTCCGGCGGCAGCGCCTCCAGCGTCCGGTCCAGCGCGCCGGAGCGCTCCAGGTCGGTGATCATCCGCCGGTGCACCGGCAGCAGCGAGGCGGCCTGCGCCTGCGCGTTGTTGATCGCCCGCGCCTGGTCGTAGTTGTCCCGCAGCACCAGGTCGGCGACCTCGTCGGTCATCTGCGCGAGCAGCTCGTCCCGCTCGGGCACGGTCAGCTCGCCGTCGGCGACCGCCGTGTTCAGCAGGATCTTGATGTTGACCTCGTGGTCGGAGCAGTCCACCCCGGCGGCGTTGTCGATGAAGTCGGTGTAGATCCGACCGCCGGTCAGGGCGTACTCGATCCGGCCGAGCTGCGTGCAGCCCAGGTTGCCGCCCTCGCCGACCACCCGGCAGCGCAGGTCCTTGCCGTTGACCCGGATCGCGTCGTTGGACTTGTCGCCCACCTCCGCGTTGGTCTGGCTGGACGCCTTCACGTAGGTGCCGATGCCGCCGTTCCAGAACAGGTCGACCGGCGCCGTCAGGATCGCCTTCATCAACTCCTGCGGCGAGAGCTGGGTGACGTCGTCGTCGAGGCCGAGCACCGCGCGGACCTCCGGCGTGATCGGCACCGACTTGGCGGTACGCGGGTACACCCCGCCACCGGCCGAGATCAGCTCCGCGTTGTAGTCCTCCCAGGACGACCGGGGCAGGTCGAACAGTCGCTTCCGCTCCGCGTACGAGGTGGCGGCGTCCGGATCCGGGTCCAGGAAGATGTGCCGGTGGTCGAACGCGGCCACCAGCCGGATGTGCTCCGACAGCAGCATGCCGTTGCCGAACACGTCACCGGACATGTCACCGACGCCGGTCACCGTGAAGTCCTGGCTCTGGGTGTCGTGGCCCAGCTCCCGGAAGTGCCGCTTGACCGACTCCCACGCCCCACGGGCGGTGATGCCCATCTTCTTGTGGTCGTAGCCGGCCGAACCGCCCGAGGCGAACGCGTCGCCGAGCCAGAAGTTGTGGGCGGTGGAGATCTCGTTGGCGATGTCGGAGAAGGTCGCGGTGCCCTTGTCCGCCGCGACCACCATGTACGGGTCGTCGCTGTCGTGCCGGACCACGTCCTCCGGCGGCACGATCTCGCCACTGGCGATGTTGTCCGTGACGTCGAGCAGCGCCGAGACGAACTCCTGGTAACAGGCGACCGCCTCGTCCCGGTCGCCCGGCTTCTGCTTGAGCACGAAGCCGCCCTTGGCGCCGACCGGCACGATCACGGCGTTCTTGACCATCTGCGCCTTGACCAGGCCGAGCACCTCGGTGCGGAAGTCCTCCCGCCGGTCGGACCAGCGCAACCCGCCCCGGGCCACCGGCCCGAACCGCAGGTGCACACCCTCGAACCGGGGCGAGTACACGAAGACCTCGAACTTCGGCCGGGGCGCCGGCAGGTCGGGGATCGCCTGCGGATCCAGCTTGAAGGCGACGTACGACTTGGGCCGCCCGTCGGGGCGCTTCTGGTAGAAGCTCGTCCGCAGGGTGGCCTGCATCAGCGTCAGGTACGACCGCAGGATCCGGTCCTGGTCCAGGCTGGCCACGTCGTCGAGCGCGGCCCGGATCTCGGCCACCAGGTCGGCGCTGCGCTGCTGCCGCTGCTCGGGGTCCGTCGCGCCGGGCGCGAAACGCACCTCGAAGAGGTCCACCAGCAGCGCCGCGATGCGCGGGTACGCGATGAACGTCGCCTCCATGTACTCCTGCGAGAAGACCGTGCCGGCCTGCCGCAGGTACTTCGCGTACGCCCGCAGGACGACGACCTGGCGCCAGGTGAGGCCACCGCGCAGCACCAGTTCGTTGAAGCCGTCCACCTCGGCCTCGCTGCGCCACGCCGCCGCGAAGGCGTTCTCCACGTGCGGGCGCACCTCGGCCAGGTCCTGGTGCCCCTCGGGCAGGTGCAGGCCGAAGTCGTACAGGTAGACCCGGCCGTCGACGCGGTCCACCTCGTACGGGTGCTCGTCGACCACCCCGACGCCGAGCGAGTGCAGCACCGGCAGCACCGCGGAGAGCATCATCGGCTCCCCGTAGCGGTAGACCTTGAACCGCACGTCCATCGACTCGTCGTGGACACGGCCGCCGCCACCGGTGCGCGGCGCGAGCTGCTTGCGGAACAGGTGCATCTCCAGCTGGCCCGGCTCCTCCAGCAGCTCGAGCTTCGCCAGGTCCTTCATCGCCTCGTACGGGGTGTGCCCGTCCTTGTAGCCCTCCGGGAAGGCGTCGGCGTACCGGCTGAACAGGTGCTTGGCCTGCTCGTCGCCGAGCTTGCGCTCCAGCACCAGCCGGTAGTCGTCGTCCCACAGCCGGGTGGCGTCGGCCAGCTCCTCGGCCAGCAGGTCGGCGTCGATGTGGCCCGGCGGCTTGGTCGGGTCGGTCCGGACGATGAAGTGCACCCGGGCGAGCATCGACTCGGTGACCCGGGTGGTGTAGTCGACCCCGACACCGTTCAGCTCACGGAGCAGGATGTCCTGCATGCGGAGCCGGTTCTGGGTGGTGAACCGGTCCCGGGGCAGGTAGATCAGGCACGAGATGAACCGCCCGTACGCGTCCCGGCGCAGGAAGACCCGCAGCTGGCGACGGCCGGCCATGCGCAGCACGCCGATCACCGCGTGGTAGAGGTCCTCGGTCTTGATCTGGAACAGCTCGTCGCGCGGGTAGGTCTCCAGGATCTGGAGCAGGTCCTTGCCGGAGTGGCTGCGCAGGCTCAGGCCGGACCGGTCCAGCACCTCGGCGACCTTCCGCCGGACCACCGGCAGCTCCTGCACGCTGGTCCGGTACGCGGCGGTGGAGAACAGGCCCAGGAAGCGCCGCTCGCCGACCACCTCGCCGGCCTCGTTGAAGATCTTGAAGCCGATGTAGTCCAGGTAGGCCGAACGGTGCACGGTGGCCCGCGAATTCGCCTTGGTGATGATCAGCAGGCGCTTCTCGGTGACCTTCTCGTGCGCCTCCGACGTCATCGACGACAGGGCACGGGCGTCCGTGGAGTCCGACCGCAGGATGCCGAGCCCGGTGCCGAGCACCGCCTCCAGGGCCTTGCCGCGGCCCTCGCCGTCCTCGGCGGGCGCGTCGACCAGCTTGTACTCCCGGTAGCCGAGGAAGGTGAAGTGGTCGTGGGCCAGCCAGCGCAGCAGCTCGACCGAGTCGGTGATGTCCTTCTCCGGCACCGGCGGGCGGTTGTCGCTGGTGCGGGCGGTGGCCAGCTCGTCGGCGAGGGCGAGCGCGCGCTGGCGCATCTTCGGCCAGTCCTCGACCGCCTCCCGGACGTCGGTGAGCACCCGCTGGAGCTCCCGCCGCAGTTTGTCCCGCTCCGCCGGGTCCCGGACCGGGTCGATCTCGATCCGCATCCAGCTCTCGACCAGGTCACCGGCTATCGCGTCGTCGGGCTCCACGTCGGCGGAGACCTCGGTCAGCCGGCCCAGCGGCTCCCGTCGCACCACGACCAGCGGGTGCACCAGCAGGTGCACGTCGAGGTGGTGCGAGTTGAGCAGGGCGGTCACCGAGTCGACCAGGAAGGGCATGTCGTCGGTGACGATCTCGATCACCGTGTGGTGCTGGTCGGCATCCGGTTCGTGGATGCGCAACTTCAGCTCCCCCGGTACCCGCTGCTGGGCCAGGTCCCGATGGGCACGGGCCGCGTCGAGCATCTCCTCGGCGGTGAAGCCGATCAGCTCCTCGTCCGGTGCGAACCGCCAGAAGCGGCCGACCAGCGTCGCCACGTCGTGATCGTCGCCGGCGAGCGCGACCGCCTGGGCCACCAGGCGCTCCGCGTTGGGTACCGGTTCGTCGAGTTCCGAGTCCTCCACGTCGTCCGTCAGCGCCTCTGCTGGCAGACCCATGTCGTAGATGGTGTCGATACTCGAACCGGTCATCCCGGTCACTCCTGTGTCGAGACGGTCGTAGCCGTCTCCGTCGGTTGCCGAATCGAAGCTGTCGTCCCGGCCGGTGTCAACCTGCCGGAGGTCGGGTCCCGGTTTGATAGCCGGACGCCGGTCCATCGGTGCCACTCCCCTCGACCCACCGCGTTGTGGGTCACTCTGCCGCCAGCCTAGGCCCTGCCGATGTGCCCCTTCGTCGGCGGACCACAGTGCGGACGTCCGGATCCGGACTCTGTCCCTTCACCCGTTGCGGGTACGAGGTTGGCCGGTCCAGGAGTACCCCGCATGGTGTTGTTCATCACCCCGGCACGCCCTGCGTCTTGCCCGTCACCCCAGGTCGCACGCACGGGGCGTCGCCTCCGGCGGTCGCGTACTACCGTGCAGGAAGTCCGATCCCGGAGGGACCGCTCCATGCACCTGTCGTACCCCCGTCGGCGCCGGCTCCACCCGGCGCTGGCGCTGCTCACCGCGACCACTCTCGCCGCCGGCGCACTCGCCGGTTGCTCGTCCGACGACGGACCGAAGGACGCCGTCGACGCCTTCCTGACCGGTTGGCGCTCGGGCGACCTCCAGAAGGTCGCGTTCGTCGACCCGACCGGCGCCAAGGTGCCGGCGGCGGACGTCGCCCGCGAGATCCGGGAGCTGTCCGGCGAGCTGGCCGCCATCCCGCCCGCGCTGCGCCGGGTGGGCGACCCGACGGTCACCAAGGGCACCGCCACCACCACCGTCGCGGTGGAGTGGACGCTGCCGGGCGACACCAGATGGGCGTACGAGCGGCCGGTGCGGCTCACCCGGGGCCGCGACGACCGGTGGCAGGTCATCTGGGAGCCACCGGTGGTGCAGGAGCAGCTCACCCGGGGTGACCGGCTCGGTCTGCGCCGGGACACCGGGGCTCGGGCGGCCGTGCTCGACGCCGCCGGCCAGCCCGTCGTGGCGCCCCGGCCGGTGGTCCGGGTCGGGGTGCAGCCGAGCGAGGTCACCGACGTCCGGAGGTTGAGCCGGCAGCTGGACACCGCCTTCCGGGCGATCCGGCCGGCCCTCGTCCCCGCGGTCGACCTCTCCGACCTGCCCAAGCGCGTCGCCGAGGCCGAGCCGGGCGCGTTCGTGGAGGTGGTGACGCTCCGGAGGGACGCGTACCTCCAGATCAAACCGCGCATCTACGACCTGCCCGGCACGAAGTTCCGCGACGACACCCTGGACCTGGCGCCCACCCGCGAGTTCGCGCGTGCGGTCCTCGGCAGCGTGGACCCGGCCCAGGCCGACGACCTGGCGAAGTTCCCCGACCGGTACGTGGCCGGCGACCTGGTCGGCCACGGCGGTCTCCAGGGCCGCCACGACGAGCGGCTGCGGGGCGTGCCGGGGCTGACCGTGATCGTCCAGCGTCCCGGCGAGGACGGCACCCTGGTGGCCACCGGCACCGAGCTGTTCCGCCGGGAGCCGCAGCCGGGCCAGCCGGTGAAGACCACGCTCGACGTGGCCGTCCAGAAAGCGGCCGACGCGGCCCTGGGCGCCGAGAAGCGACGTTCCGCCCTGGTGGCCGTACGCGTCAGCGACGGTGCCGTGCTCGCCGCGGCGAACGGCCCCGGACCGGCCGGGGAGAACCTCGCCTTCACCGCCCAGGTGCCGCCCGGCTCGACGTTCAAGATGGTCAGCGCGCTCGGCCTGCTGGACAGGGGCGCGGTCACCGCCGACACACCGGTGGACTGCCCGAAGCTCTACCCGGTGGACGGCCGGTCGTTCAAGAACTCCGACGACTTCGCCCTCGGTCGGGTGCCGTTCCGCACCGACTTCGCGAAGTCGTGCAACACCGCCTTCGCGGCGCTGGCGCCGCAACTAGGCGCCGACGGGCTGGCCGTCACCGGCCGGACGCTGGGCCTGGAGGGCCGGTGGGACGTCGGCCTGGACGCCTTCACCGGCAAGGTCTCCGCGAACGGCGGCGGCACCGAGCAGGCCGCCGCCGCGATCGGTCAGGGCACCACCGTGGTCAGCCCGGTGGCGATGGCGGGTGCCACCGCGGCGGTCGCCCGAGGGCGCTTCGTGCAGCCGAAGCTGGTGCTCGACCCGGCCCCCGCCGAACCGGCCGCCGACGGGCCGGAGCTGAAGGCCGAGTCCGTCACCGCGCTGCGCGCGATGATGCGCGAGGTGGTCACCGCCGGCACGGCCACCGCCCTGGCCGACGTACCCGGCGGTCCGGTGCACGGCAAGACCGGCACGGCCGAGTACGACAACAACCCGAAGAACACCCACGCCTGGTTCGTGGGCTGGCAGGGCGACGTGGCGTTCGCCGTGTTCGTGGAGAAGGGCGGCGCCAGCACCGAGAGCGCGGTCCCGATCGCCGAGCGTTTCCTGCGTGCCCTTCCCCGCTGATCCGCGCCGGCCCACGCCGGCGACAGGACGGGAGGCGGACGTCAGGCGATGCCGGCGGCGGAGTGGGAGCTGTCGTCCTCCGGCTCCGGACCGGGCGACGGTGGCCGACGCAGCAGGCCGGGACCGGCCGCGGCGGGCGGCCCGACCGGCTCCAGGGCGACCCGGCCGTCGTCCGGCACCTCCTGCGGGACCTCCCCGGCGGACGGGCGACCCTCATCCCGGCGACCGTCCGGATTCACCGCTGGGGAGCGACTTTCACCACGGCGGCCAACCGGATCCACGGCGACCGGACGGGCGTCGCCCCGGCGGGGGGCGGGAGGTGGGCCGGGCAGCAGCCGGGGCGGCACCGCCTCGGGGGCGGAGACCGGTCGCAGACCGGCCACCACCGTGTTGACGATCTCGGCCGCGTACGACCCGTCCGGGTCGTAGTCGGGGTCGAACACGGTCAGCTCGACGCCGAGGCAGTGCGGCGTGTCGACCAGGCCGGCGAGCAGGATCTCCAGCTCGGCGAAGGCGATCCCACCGGGGTCGGGCGCGTCGACGGCGGGCATCACCGCCGGGTCCAGCACGTCCACGTCGACGTGCACCCAGTAACCCGCGCAGTCGGCCAACTGCTCGTGGGCCCACTGCGCGGTCCGCGCGGCGCCCTCGGCGCGTAGCGCCGGCACCGGTCGGGTGGTGATGCCGGCGGCCTGGAGGTCCAGGCGGTACTCGTCCTGCGCCCGGATGCCGAGCACCACCACGTCGATGTCCCGGAAGTACGGTCGGCGCCCCTCGATGGCCGCCAGGTCGGCCTGTCCCCGCCCGGTGACCAGGGCGAGGTCCTCCCCCGCGGCGGCGCCCACGTACGAGGCGTTGCCCGGGTGCCGGAAGTCGGAGTGCCCGTCGACGAAGACGAGCCCGATCCGGCCGCCGACCGCCTCGCCGAGCCGGTGCATGGCCAGTGCGGAGCCGAGCAGGATCGAGCAGTCTCCACCGAGAACCAGGGGGAACTCCCCCCGGTCGATGATCGCGCCGATCCGTTCGGCGAGGGCCACCGAGTAGCCCGCGATCTCCGGGGCGTGGCAGACCCCGTCCCCGGGCCGCCAGTCACCCGGGTCGTACCGGGGTGGGGTCAGGCAGCCGGCGTCGCGGGCCCGCAGCCGGGCGAGCAGGTCGTGGTCGCGCAGCGCTCCGGGTGCCTTGACGCACCCGGGCACCGACGTGACGGTGGGTGGCCGCAGGCCGAGGTTGCTGGGCGCGTCGAGGACGGCGATCCGGCGCATCATGGGCTCCCGTCCTCGAAGGTCGAGCGGGCCGGCCGGAACGCCGGCCCGCGCTGGCGTGTCAGATGCTCAGAACAGGGCGCTGGCCAGGGCCCGTCGCGCCGAGGCCACCGCCGGGTCCTCCGGGCCGGCGACGGTGAAGAGGCCGACCAGGTGCTGGCGTACCTTCTCCCGGTCGTCGCCGGAGGTG
The DNA here is from genome assembly GCF_052068135.1 of Micromonospora sp. BQ11. Taxonomy (NCBI): domain Bacteria; kingdom Bacillati; phylum Actinomycetota; class Actinomycetes; order Micromonosporales; family Micromonosporaceae; genus Micromonospora; species Micromonospora sp. BQ11. The sequence goes on from NZ_JBQHDB010000014.1 coordinate 159,958, forward strand.
CGACGGACCAGGCCGACCAGACGCTGGTAGGCGTGCTCGGCCATCCCGCTCAGCACCTCGACGTCGGCGGCCAGGAGCTGCGCCTCGACGTCGTCGGGGGCGGCCTCCGCGGCGGCGAGCGCGGCCCGGGGGTCGGCTCCGGCGACCCGGCGGGCCAGCCCGACCTGGGCGAGACCCGCCTCCGCGGCGGCGTCCGCGGGGGTCTCGGCCAGGATCTTCCGGTACGCGCGCTCGGCCTCGTCCAGGTCGCCGCTCATCAGGGCGTCGTCGGCCTCGTCGAGACGCGGGTCCACCGCCTCGGCGACGGACACACCGCCGGCCTTGAGCACCGCAGAGATCCACTGCCGCAGCTGGGCCTCGGGGACGACGCCGGAGAAGGCGTCGATCGGCTGGCCGCCGACGACGGCGTAGACCATCGGGATGCCCTGCACGCGGAACATCTGGGCGATCCGCGGGTTGGCGTCCACGTCGATCCTGGCGAGCACCCACGCGCCGCCACCCTCGACCGCCAGCCGCTCCAGCACCGGGGAGAGCTGCTTGCAGGGTTCGCACCACTCGGCCCAGAAGTCCACGAGCACCGGTGTGCTCAGCGACCGTTCGAGGACCTCCGACTGGAAGGTCGCCTCGGTCACGTCGATGACGGTGACCCCGCCCCCGACGACGCCGGGCAGACCGGCGCCCGGGTCGGCGGACGGGCCGGGCTGGGCGGGGGTGGCGGGGCGGGCGGGGGCCGGTGCGGGAGTGCGCAGCGCGCTGAGGTCGACCGCGCCGCGGGTGAAGATCGACGAGGTGATCCGTGGGTCGCTCATGGTTATCTAGTCTCGCACGCGGCGCACGGATCTCCGATCAACCGCGACGGCGACAGTTGCGGTTCTCACCCCTGCTCACCCGCCCTGCCCGCACCCCACCCCACCACTCCCGCGATCATGCACTTCCGGTCGCCGACACGCGTGGAATGCGGGCATTCGCCGAGACACAAAGTGCAAGATCGTCGGGGCGGGGGCGGGGCGGGGTCGGGGCGGGGCGGGGTCGGGGCGGGGGTCGGGGTTAGAAGCGGGCGGGCTCTCGGTAGACGCCCCATTCGGCGCGGAGGGCGTCGCAGATCTCGCCGAGGGTGGCCTCGGCGCGGACCGCGTCCAGCATGGCCGGGATCATGTTGCCGTCGGTGCGGCTCACCTCGACCATCCGCGCGACGGCGGCCCGGACCGCCGCCTCGTCGCGGGCGGTCTTGCGCTCGGCGAGCACCCGACGCTGCTCCAGCTCGACCTCGTGCGAGATGCGCAGGATCTCCAGGTCCTTGGCGACCGTGCCGGTGTGGCAGTTGACGCCGACGATCTTCTTGTCGCCCTTCTCCAGCGCCTGCTGGTAGACGAAGGCCGACTCGGCGATGTGGCCGGTGAACCAGCCGTCCTCGATGCCGCGCAGGATGCCCGAGGTCATCGGTCCGATCTGGTGCGGGCCCTCGCCGCCGAGCTGACGGATCCGGGCGAAGATCTCCTCCGCCTCGGCCTCGATCCTGTCGGTCAACGCCTCGACGTACCACGAGCCGCCCAGCGGGTCGGCCACGTTGACCACGCCGGTCTCCTCCATCAGCACCTGCTGCGTACGCAGGGCGATCTCGGCGGACTCGTCGGTGGGCAGGGCCAGGGTCTCGTCCAGCGCGTTGGTGTGCAGGGAGTTCGTCCCGCCGAGCACCGCCGCGAGGGCCTCCACGGCGGTCCGGACGACGTTGTTGACCGGCTGCTGGGCGGTCAGCGACACCCCGGCGGTCTGCGTGTGGAACCGCAGCCACAGGGCCTTCTCGCTGGTGGCGCCGTAGACGTCGCGCAGCCAGCGGGCCCAGATCCGGCGGGCCGCCCGGAACTTGGCGATCTCCTCGAAGAAGTCGACGTGCGAGTCGAAGAAGAAGCTCAGCCCGGGGGCGAAGACGTTGACGTCCAGCCCGCGCGAGAGCCCCAGCTCGACGTAACCGAAGCCGTCGGCCAGGGTGTACGCCAGCTCCTGCGCGGCCGTCGAGCCGGCCTCCCGGATGTGGTAGCCGGAGACGGACAGCGGCTTGTAGCGCGGGATCTCCCGGGCGCAGTACTCCATCAGGTCGCCGATGAGGCGCAGGTGCGGCTCCGGGTCGAAGAGCCACTCCTTCTGCGCGATGTACTCCTTGAAGATGTCGGTCTGCAGCGTGCCGTCCAGCTTGGACAGGTCGGCGCCCTGCCGTTCGGCGGCGACCAGGTACATGCAGAAGACCGGCACGGCCGGGCCGGAGATGGTCATCGAGGTGGTGACGCCGGCCAGGTCGATGCCGTCGAAGAGCGTCTCCATGTCGGTGGCGGTGTCGACGGCGACGCCGCAGTGGCCGACCTCGCCGAGCGCCTGCGGGTCGTCGGAGTCACGACCCATCAGGGTCGGCATGTCGAACGCGACCGAGAGCCCACCGCCGCCGGCGCCGAGGATCATCTTGTAGCGCTCGTTGGTCTGCCGCGCGTTCCCGAAGCCGGCGAACTGGCGGATCGTCCAGGTCCGGCCGCGGTACCCGGTCGGGTGCAGACCCCGGGTGTACGGGTACTCGCCCGGCCATCCAATCCGCTCGAAGCCCGGGTAGGCCGTCCCCTCGGGTGGGCCGTAGACCGGGTCCACGGTCATCCCGGACAGGGTGGTGAAGTCGGCGTCCCGCTTGCGCGCGGCGTCGTAGCGGGCCTGCCAGCGTGCCCGTCCGGCGGCGATCTCGTCGGCGTTCATCCGCGGGGCTCCTCCTCGAGTCCTCGACTGCACTCCGAGTGTAGGGCCCTCGACTGAACGATCGCTAAGGAAGTTCGTACCGGTGGGTAACCTGGTCAGCCCGCGGTTGCGGGCGCGCCGGGCAGCGCCACGTCGTCCACCCGAATGTTGATCTCGACGGCCCGCAGCCCGTACGACTCGACCGCCGCCGTCACCGCGGCCCGCACCCCGTCGGTCACCTGCGGCACCGGGTGACCGGCCTCGATCACCAGCACCAGGTTGACCACCGCCGCACCGTTGGTGACGTTCGCCGAGCAGCCGCGTCGGGCGTCACCGACCTGGTCCAGGCCGACCCGGTCCAGTACCGCGTTGAAGAACCGGGCGACGTCGCCACCCAGCTCCGCTACCCCGGGCACCGACCGCGCGGCGGCCACCGCGATCTTCTCGACCACCTCGTCGGAGACCTGGGTGGTCCCGCCCGCCACCGCGTCCGGCGTCACCGACAGCTCCTGCGTCGCCTCGTCGCCCATGTCTCCCCACCACCGTCGTCGCGTCCCACGGGTCCGTGGGCGAGGCGAGCGTACTAGCCGGAAAGGGTCCGCAGTGGACGGGTCGGTACGGTCAGGACGCGATCTGGGACAGCAGTTCGTCGGCGGCGGCGTACGGGTCGAGGGAGCCCTCGGCCACCTTCGCGGCCAGCGCCGGCAGCTCCGTACCGTCGCGGAGCGAACCGATCCGGGCGCGGAGGGCGCCGAGCGCGATCGCCTCGATCTCCGCGGCGGCCCGCGCCTCCTGCCGGCGGCGCAGCTCGCCGTGCTCGACAAGCCAGCCGCGGTGCTTGTCGATGGCGGCGGCGATGTCGTCGATGCCCTCGCCGCGCGCGGCGATCGCGCGCACGACCTGCGGCCGCCACTGCCCGGGGCCGCGCTCGCCCAGGGCGATCATGCCCTGGATGTCGCGCACGGTGGCGTCGGCGCCGTCCCGGTCGGCCTTGTTGACCACGAAGACGTCGGCGATCTCCAGGATGCCGGCCTTCACCGCCTGGATCGCGTCGCCCATCCCGGGGGCGAGCAGCACCAGCGTGGTGTCGGCCAGCGAGGCCACCTCCACCTCGGCCTGCCCGACACCCACCGTCTCCACCAGCACCACGTCGCAGCCGGCGCCCTCCAGCACCCGCACGGCCTGCGGCGTGGCGGCGGAGAGCCCGCCGAGGTGCCCCCGGCTGGACATCGAACGGATGTAGACGCCGGGATCGGTCGCGTGGTCCTGCATCCGGACCCGGTCGCCGAGGATCGCCCCGCCGGTGAACGGGCTGGACGGGTCGATCGCCAGCACGCCCACCCGGTGCCCCCGCGCCCGCAGCGCCCGGACCAGCTCGTTGGTCGTGGTCGACTTGCCCACGCCGGGCGAGCCGGTCAGACCGACCACCTGGGCCTGACCGGCGTACGGCGCGAGCGCCGCCGCGATCCGCGGCAGCGTCTCGTCGCCGGACTCCACGAGGGTGATCAGCCGGGCCACCGCGCGGGGGTCACCCGCGCGCGCCCGCTCGACCAGCAGGGGTACGTCCCGGCTGCGGCGCACCGGGGCGGTGGCCGTCGCCGGGACGCTCTCGACAGCGTCGCCCACGGTCAGCTCTCGCCGCCCGCCGGCACGTGGATGATCAGCGCGTCGCCCTGGCCGCCGCCGCCGCACAGAGCCGCCGCGCCGGTGCCGCCGCCGCGCCGCTTCAGCTCCAGCGCCAGGGTCAGCACCAGCCGCGCGCCGGACATGCCGATGGGGTGGCCCAGCGCGATCGCGCCGCCGTTGACGTTCACCGTGTCCGGGCTGACGCCGAGGTCACGGGTCGACTGGATGCCGACCTGCGCGAACGCCTCGTTAATCTCGATCAGGTCGAGGTCGGAGATGCTCAGCCCGCCCTTCTTCAGCGCGTGCTGGATGGCGTTGGACGGCTGCGAGTGCAGCGAGTTGTCCGGGCCCGCCACGTTGCCGTGGGCGCCGATCTCGGCCAGCCAGGTCAGGCCCAGCTCCCGGGCCTTCGCCTTGCTCATGACGACCACGGCGGCGGCGCCGTCGGAGATCGGCGAGGAGCTGCCGGCGGTGATCGTGCCGTCCTTGGCGAACGCCGGGCGCAGCTTCCCGAGCGACTCGACGGTGGTGTCCGGGCGGATCCCCTCGTCCTCGCTGATCACCAGCGGGTCGCCCTTGCGCTGCGGGATGATCACCGGGGTGATCTCGTCGGCGAAGTGGCCGTTCTTCTGGGCGGCGGCGGCGCGCTGGTGGCTGGCCGCGGCGAACGCGTCCTGCTCCTCGCGGCTGATGCCCCTGGTGCTGCCGTGGCGCTCGGTCGACTCGCCCATCGAGCAGCAGTCCCAGGCGTCGGACAGGCCGTCCAGCGCCATGTGGTCCTTGATCACCACGTCGCCGTACTTGTAGCCGGAGCGCTGGCCCAGCAGCAGGTGCGGGGCGTTGGTCATCGACTCCATGCCGCCGGCGACGACGATGTCGAACTCGCCGGCGCGGATGAGCTGGTCGGCGAGGGCGATCGCGTCCAGCCCGGAGAGGCAGACCTTGTTGATGGTCAGCGCCGGCACGGACATCGGGATGCCCGCCTCGACGGCCGCCTGGCGGGCCGGGATCTGACCGGTGCCGGCCTGGAGCACCTGACCCATGATCACGTACTGGACCTGGTCGGGGGCGATCCCGGCGCGCTCCAGCGCCGCCTTGATCGCCACGCCACCGAGCTTGGTCGCGGGGAGGTCCTTGAGGTTGCCCAGCAGTCGCCCCATCGGGGTCCGCGCGCCGCTGACGATCACCGAAGCCATGCCTGCCTCCGAGGGGGGGTGCCGACCTGTACGCCTTAACGATTGTTCGGTCAGACTAGCGCCATGGCTGAGAACTCCCCCGTCGAGCCCGCTGCGGACTACGTCACAGACATCGGGCTGCGGCGCATCGACCACGTCGGGGTCGCCGTCGCCGACCTCGACGCCGCGATCGACTTCTACCAGCGGACCTTCGGCATGCGCTGCGTGCACCAGGAGACCAACACCGAGCAGGGCGTACGCGAGGCGATGCTGGCCGTCGGCCCGACCGCCGAGGGCGGCTGCGTGCAACTGCTGGCCCCGCTCACGCCCGAGTCGACGATCGCAAAGTTCCTGGACCGCAACGGCCCGGGCGTGCAGCAGGTGGCGTACACCGTGGCCGACATCGACGTGGCCTGCGCGGCGCTGCGCGAGCGTGGCCTGCGGCTGCTCTACGAGACCCCGAAGCGCGGCACGGCGAACTCCCGGATCAACTTCGTGCACCCGAAGGACGCCGGCGGCGTCCTCGTCGAACTGGTCGAGCCAGCCGCACCCCACTAGGTGCAAGGAAGGGCCCCCGCTTAACGCCTCCGGTAGAGCAGGGGGCCCTTCTTAACCGCCCGTCGAGCACGCCCCTGCGCGGTACGCCGTCCACCCGGACAGCTTCACGCATCGGTCGATGCAGTTTTTCACAGAGGACTTCCCGCCCTAGCTACCGTTCAGTAACGTCCGGCCCCACAGCAGCGCGGCCGGTGCCGGATGTGTCGGATGCCGACATGGTGAACGGCCGCACCGGCGCCGACGATGGCAGCACCCATGCCCGTGACGCGCGGGGTGCGGACGAACGGGAGGTCGACGTGCAGGACATCCTCGAGGCGATCATGGCGGCGGAGGGATCCGACCGACCGGAACGGGAACTGGCCGGTCTCGCCTCGCTTCCGGTACCGGAGTCCTACCGCGGCGTGGTGGTGCGCGCGGACGAGACGCGCATGTTCGACGGCATGGCCACCCGCGACAAGGACCCCCGCAAGGCGCTGCACGTGCAGGAGGTGCCGACCCCCGAGCTCGCCCCCGGCGAGGCCCTGGTGGCGGTGATGGCCAGTGCCATCAACTACAACACCGTCTGGACGAGCATCTTCGAGCCGCTGTCCACCTTCAAGTTCCTCCAGCGCTACGGCCGGCTCTCCGAGCTGACGCGCCGGCACGACCTGCCGTACCACGTGGTCGGCTCGGACGCGGCCGGCGTGGTGCTGCGGACCGGCCCCGGGGTGACGAAGTGGAAGGCCGGCGACGAGGTGGTCGCGCACTGCCTGTCGGTGGAGCTGGAGGACGCCGCCGGGCACGACGACACCATGCTCGACCCGCAGCAGCGGATCTGGGGCTTCGAAACCAACTTCGGCGGACTCGCCGAGCTGTGCGTGGTCAAGGCCAACCAGCTGATGCCAAAGCCGGCTCACCTGAGCTGGGAGGAGGCGGCGAGTCCCGGCCTGGTGAACTCCACCGCGTACCGGCAGCTCGTCTCGCACCACGGCGCCAACATGAAGCAGGGCGACGTGGTCCTCATCTGGGGCGCCTCCGGCGGCCTGGGCGGCTACGCCACCCAGATGGCTCTCAACGGCGGCGCGATCCCGATCTGCGTGGTCTCCTCGCCGGAGAAGGCCGAGCTGTGCCGGTCCATGGGCGCGGAGCTGGTCATTGACCGCACCGCCGAAGGCTTCCGGTTCTGGAAGGACGAGCAGACCCAGGACCAGGACGAGTGGCGGCGCTTCGGTGAGCGGATCCGGCAGCTGACCGGCGGCGAGGACCCGGACATCGTCTTCGAGCACCCCGGCCGGGAGACCTTCGGCGCGAGTGTCTACGTCGCCAAGAAGGGCGGCACCATCGTCACCTGCGCGTCCACCAGCGGCTTCCTGCACCAGTACGACAACCGCTACCTCTGGATGCACCTCAAGCGGATCGTCGGCAGCCACTTCGCCAACTACCGTGAGGCGTGGGAGGCCAACCGCCTGGTGGCGCTCGGCAAGATCCACCCGACGGTGTCCCGGACGTACGCGCTGGAGCAGACCGGTCAGGCCGCGTACGAGGTGCACCGCAACGCCCACCAGGGCAAGGTCGGTGTCCGCTGCCTCGCCCCGGCCGACGGACTCGGGGTGCGTGACGCGGAGCTGCGGGCACGGCACGAGACGGCGATCAACCGGTTCCGGGGTCACTGACCCGACGGCTGATGCGCCGATGACCATTGCGGTGAACGGCGATTGCCTTTCCACTCAGGGTGCGCGACGCGCATTCGAGTGATAACGACCAGGGGCGGAACAAAGGGTCGCGGGTCCTCCCCGCGGCCCTTTTCCGTGTCACGCTGCGTGGCCTCGCCAGCGTCCGGGACCTGCCAAGATCGCCGATTGGTCCGATGCCCGGGACGGCGCCCAGTTGACCATGTAAAGAGGACGGGAAAGCTCGGGGACGCTCTTGCGGAGGACCCTGGGGCGTCTGCCAGTATGTCCCAATGCCCCAGCAGCAGTCCTCCCCTCTTGCGTTCTTCGATAACGCGAACTCGCAGCCAGATTTCACCGTTGGCCTGCGCGGATACAACGTCGGGCAGGTCGATGACTTCATCGGCCGGCTGACCGCCGCGCTGACCCAGTCCGAGCAGGCACGCGCCGAGGCCGAGCAGCGGATGAACGACGCCCAGCGTCGGCTCCGCCAGGCCGAGCAGCGGATGAGTGCCCTCGAGCAGAAGCTCACGGACACCAACAAGCAGCTCGAGGAGAACAGCCGGCCCACCCTCTCGGGCCTCGGCACCCGCGTCGAGCAGATCCTCCGGCTCGCCGAGGAGCAGGCCAACGACCACCGCAACGAGGCCAAGCGCGAGTCGGAGGGCATCCTGTCCGCCGCGCGCCTCGAGGCACGGGAGATCACCGACAAGGCGCGCGCCGAGGCGGCGGCCATGAAGGCCACCGCCGAGCGGGAGGCCGGGAGCCTCCGCACCGCCGCCGAGCGGGAGGCGGCCGAGGTCCGGGTCCAGGCCCGGCGCGAGGCCGACACCCTGCGCGCGGACGCGGATCGGGAGACCAAGCAGCTGCGCACGGTCACCGCGCACGAGGTGGCCGAGCTGAAGTCCACTGTCGAGCGGGAGGTCGCCACCCTGCGCGCCACCGCCGAGCGGGAGATCACCCAGCAGCGGGCGAAGGCCGCCCGGGAGGCCGAGGAGAAGCGCGCCGAGGCGACCAAGCTGCTCACCGACGCGCGGGACAAGCGCGACAAGGACCTCCAGGCCCTCGAGCTCCAGCTCGCCGAGCGCCGCGAGAAGGCCGAGCGCGAGGAGTCGGAGCGGCACGCCGCGCAGGTCGCGCAGACCCAGAAGCTGGTCGGCGAGGCCGAGCAGCGCGCCCGGGCCGCGCAGGAGCGGGCCAAGGAGATCGAGCAGCGCGCCGAGGCCCGCCGCGTCGAGTCCGAGCGCACCGCCAACGAGACGGTGGACAAGGCCAAGGCCCTGTCGGAGAAGACCCTCAACGAGGCGAAGGCGGAGGCGAACCGCCTGCTCACCGAGGCTCGCACCGAGGCGGAGCTGACCACCCAGGCGGCCCGCCGCGAGGTCGAGGACCTCACCCGCCAGAAGGACGCCGTCACCTCCCAGCTCGGCCAGATGCTCTCCGGCCTGGCCGGCATCGTGCCGGGCGTGCCGCCGGCCTCGGCCGCGGCCAAGCCCGAGGCCAAGAAGGACGGCGCCGACGCGCGGGTGACCGCGGAGACCGCCAGCTGAGCGGCCCGGCCGGGGCATGAAACGACGGCGCGGGGTGACACCGGGTGACCGGTGCCACCCCGCGCCGTACCCGTTTCCCGACAGGGTGAAATGCCCGGGGCACGCGGTAGTGAAGTAGGTCCCAACCGGGCCGTCCGTATCGCCCCAGCAGGGCCGGATGCGTGTGAGGATGGGGGCATGTCGCACGGCGAGGAACTGTTCGCTCTCGGCGGGGACGTGACCACGGAGCCCAGCTTCGAGTCCGCTCTGCGGGGATACGAGAAACGACAGGTCGACCGGTACGTCGCTCGTGCGGAGCACGAGATCGCGACCCTGGCCGCCGAACGGGAGCAGGCCTACACACAGATCCACAAGCTGGCCGGTCAGGTCGAGGTGCTCCAGCGGGACCTGGCCCAGGTGCGCAAGCAGGTGGGTGTCGTCGACCGTGCGTCGTTCCGGCACCTCGGGCCCCGGGTGGAACAGATCCTGGCAATGGCCGAGGAGCAGGCCGAGGACATCCTCGCCTCCGCCCACGAGGAGATCGCGGCCCGCCGGGCGGCCGCCGAGCACATCATCGAGGAGGCGCGGGAGCAGGCCGCGACGGCCCTCAAGGACTTCGAGATCGCGCTGGCCGCCCGCCGCGCCGAGGAGGAGCGGCACACCACGGCCCGCAAGGCCGAGGCGGACTCCGCCGTGAAGGCCGCCAAGGAGGAATCCGAACGGCTCCGCCGGGCCGCCCAGGAGGCGCTGGCCAAGGCCCAGCAGGAGGCCACCCACCTGCGGGACACCGCGAAAGAGATCCACAACCGGGCCCAGCAGGAGGCGACCCGGCTGCGCGAGGCCGCCAAGGAGGCGCACGCCAAGGCCCAGCAGGAGGCGACGCAGCTGCGCGAGGCCGCCAAGGAGGTCCACGCGAAGGCCCAGCAGGACGCCAAGCGCCTGGTGGACCAGGCCACCGAGGCCGGCCGGGCCACCCACGCCAAGGCGCAGCGCGAGGCGAAGCAGATCATCGACGACGCCACCGAGGTCGGCCGCTCGACCCGCAACAAGGCGCGCCAGGAAGCCGAGCTGGTCACCACGAAGGCCACCGAGGCCGCCAAGCGCAACCGCGCGGAGACCGAGGCGTACGTCCAGCGGATGCGCGGCGAGACCGAGGCGTACGTCCAGCAGGCCCGCGCCCAGACGCAACAGGAGCTGGGCGCCTGGCGGGCGGGCGTGGAGAAGGAGGTCAACAGCCGGCGCGAGGCCGCCGACCGTGACCTGGCCCAGCGCCGCAAGACCGCCGAGCAGGAGTTCACCTCCCGCCGCGACGATCTGGAGAAGCAGTACAAGTCGCGGTCCGTCGAGCTGGAGCAGCAGCACAAGACCCGGCAGCACGAGCTGGAGTCGGGCTTCGAGACCCGCCGCGCCGAGCTGGAGTCGGAGTTCGAGACCCGCCGCGCCGAGCTGGAGTCCGAGTACACCGCCCGGAAGAACGAGATCGAGCAGGGCGCCGACGCGATCCGCCAGGCCGCCGAACAGGACGCGCTGACCATGCGCCGGAGCGCCGAGGAGGAGGCCGCCGTCCTGCTGTCCCGGGCCGAGACCGAGGCCGCCGAGAAGCACCGCAAGGCCGACGAGCACGTCGCCACCTCGCGCCGACAGTTCGAGGAGTACGCGGCCACCACCCAGCAGCACCTCGCGACCACCCAGCAGCACCTCGCCGCGACGCAGCAGGAGGCGGCCTCCGGCCGGCAGCAGCTCGCCCAGGTGATGCTCGAGATCGCCCAGGCCCAGCAGCAGCTCGCCGACCTGCGTCAGGAGACCTGGAAGTCCCGCCAGGAGTCCGACGAGATCCAGCGGCAGGTGGCGGAGCTGCGGCTGGAACTGTCCGGCGACGGAAGGCGCTCCTCGGGCGCGGAGGGCACGGGGGTCCTCCCGGGTGTACCGGTGACGGCGGCCGAGGTGGGCGTGCCCGCAGCGACGGGCAACGGCGCGAAGACCGGGTCCAGGGAGACGGGGAAGGCCGGGGCCAGGGAGACGGGCAAGGCCGGGCCGGGAGAGGCCGAGCCGGCCGACGAGGGTCAGCAGAAGGCGAAGATCACCACGGTGACCACCCTGGACGGTGGCGGTCCCGGCACCGGGGAGAACGGCAACCGCCCCGCCAAGCCTGCCACCGAGGAGCGCGGCACGAAGCCCAGCAAGGTCGCGGAGGAGCGCAGCACGAAGCCCAGCAAGGTCGCGGTGGACAAGGACTGACCGGGCTGATTCCGGAGCGCGACCCGCGGGGAGGGCCCGGTGGCACACGACGGGTTCGCCACGGATCAGCCGGTGGGCGTCGTCGGCGCGCTGGTCGCCATCCCGACGGTGGCGGCCATCCAGCTCGTCCTGCGCGAGGTGGTCCTGCCCCGGCAGGACCGACGCTGACTCAGCTCGCTTGACCGGCCTCCGGGCCGGGCACCGGACGGTCGGCGAAGGAGGCGACGGTGCGGTCCGCGTACGCGCTGACGTCGCCGGTCTCCATCGGGCCGTCCCAGGTGGTCGGCAGCGGTACGGCGGCGGCCGGGTTGACCCGGCGGACCACCTCGTCCAGCACGGTCTCGGCGTCACCGACCCAGAGGTGCTTCGCCCCCGGCACCCCGACCACCTCGGCCTGCGGCACCGCCGCGAAGCGCTCCCGGGCCTCGTCCGGGCGCAGGTAGTCGTCGAACTCGGGCACCAGCGCGGTCACCTGCCTGCCGGACTCCGCCCAGTGCGCGAGGTCGTCCGGCGTGGAGTAGCGCAGCGGCGGGGAGAGCAGGACGGCGCCGGTCACCGCCGGGTCGCATCCGTACCTGAGGATCAGGTCGGTGCCGAACGACCAACCGAGCAGCCAGATGTTCGGCAGCTCGTGGAACTCCGCGTACTCGATGGCGGCGGCGACGTCGAACCGCTCCCCCACCGCGTTGTCGAACGCGCCCTCGCTGGTGCCGCGCACGCTGCTGGTCCCCCGGGTGTTGAACCGGAGAACCGCCAGGTCCGCCAGCGCCGGCAGCCGCCAGGCCGCCTTGCGGAACACGTGGCTGTCCATCATCCCGCCGTGGGTGGGCAGCGGGTGCAGGCACACCAGCGTGGCCACCGGCTCGCGGTCGAGGGGCCGGGCCAGCTCGCCGACCAGCTTCAGGCCGTCGGCGGTGTGCAGCTCGATGTCCTCCCGCCGCCCGGGCAGGATGGAGGACGCGCGGATGGGAGTGCTCACCGGACCAGTCTCCCGCGCACCGGCCCGCCCCGCCCACCGGGGCGGAAACACGGTGATCCAGATCGCTCGCGGGGCGGCGGCCCGCTCAGCCGTACCGGGGTGCGCTGCGGCCGCGCTGGACGATCGGACTGCGCCGGTCCCGGGCCCGCCAGCAGCCGCTGTGCCAGTGCCGCCGGTCGGTCAGGTCGCCCGTGCCGTCGGCCGGCCACGCCACCAGGTGCGCCACCCCGGGGCGGATCTCCTGGTCACAACCGGGGCAGCGGTACGTCTTGGTGGACGCCCCGCCGCCGATCCCGCGTACCTGCCACTCGCCGTCGCGCCACTGCTGCACCGAGGCGACGCCCTGGCGTGCCCGGTCGGAGTCCAGGTGTGCGGTGTCCTCGCGACGGGGGCGGTTGCGACGGGGGCTCACGCTTTCCAGCGTACGGCCGAGGGAGCGGGACCGGCCCGCCGGCCGGTGGGGCCGGCGGGCCGTGCGCTCAGCGGCGGGTGTGGTCCCGGAAGCCCCGGCCGGTCTTGCGACCCAGGTAGCCCGCGGTGACGAGGTGCTCCAGCAGCGGCGCGGGGGCGAAGCCCGGCTCGCGCAGCTCCAGGTACAGCTCCCGCTGGATGGCCAGCGACACGTCCAGGCCGACGACGTCGAGCAGCTCGAACGGGCCCATCGGGTACCCGCAGCCGAGCTTCATCGCGTGGTCGATGTCGTCGGCGGTGGAGTAGCTGGCCTCCAGCATCTTCACCGCGTCGTTCAGGTACGGGAAGAGCAGCGCGTTGACGATGAAACCCGACCGGTCGCCGCAGATCACGCCGGTCTTGCCCAGCGCCGCGCAGACCGCCTTCGCGGTGGCGGTCGTCTCCGCCGAGGTGCGGATGGTCTGCACGACCTCCACCAGCGGCATGATCGGCGCCGGGTTGAAGAAGTGCAGCCCGACCACGTCGGCCGGCCGCTGGGTGGCCATCGCCACGTCGATCACCGGCAGGGAGGAGGTGGTGGTGGCCAGCACGACGCCCGGCTTGCAGATCTCGTCCAGGCTGGCGAAGAGCGCCTTCTTGACGCTCAACTCCTCGACCACCGCCTCCACCACCAGGTCGACGTCGGCCAGGTGCTCCAGAGTGGCGGACCAGTTGATGCGGCCCAGCGCGGCGTCCCGGTCGGCCTCGCTCAGCTTGCCCCGGACCACGCCCTTGTTGAGCGAGGTCTTGACCGCCTCGAAGACCTTGGCGGACTTCTCCGCGCCCCGGGTCACCGAGACGACCTCGTACCCGGCCTTGGCGAACACCTCGATGATGCCGGTGGCCATCGTCCCCGAGCCGACCACGCCGACCTTCGCGATCCCGCGCGCGCCGTCGGCGAGCGCCGACTCCGACGTCACCGGCGTCTGGTCGTCCGGTACGACGACCGGGGAGCCCGGCCGCTCGTAGGTGTAGAAGCCCCGACCGGACTTCCGGCCCAGCAGGCCCGCCGTCACCATCTGCTTGATCAGCGGCACCGGGGCGTGCCGGCGGTCCCGGCCGCCACGCCGGTACATGGTGTCCAGGATCTCGTACGCGGTGTCCAGACCGATGAGGTCCATCAGGGCGAGGGGACCCATCGGCAGGCCGCAGCCGAGCTTCATCGCGGCGTCGATGTCCTCGCGGGTCGCGTACCGGGCCTCGAGCATGCTCACCGCGTGGTTGAGGTACCCGAAGAGCAGCGCGTTGGCGATGAATCCGGCCCGGTCGCTGATGGTGACGTCGACCTTGCCGAGACGCGCGCAGAGCGCCTCGGTGTCGGCGACGACGTCGGGTGAGGTGACCACCGTGCGGACGACCTCGACCAGCTTCATCACCGGAGCGGGGTTGAAGAAGTGGATGCCGATCACCTGGTTGGGCCGGGTGGTGGCGACGGAGATCTCGGTGACGCTCAGCGACGAGGTGTTGGTGGCCAGGATCGTCTCGGGCTTGCAGACCCGGTCCAGCTCGGCGAAGATCCGCTGCTTCAGGTCCAGGTGCTCCGGTACCGCCTCGATCACCAGGTCCACCGAGTGCAGGGCGTCCAGGCCGACCTGGAAGTCCACCCGGGCCAGCAGGGCGTCCCGGTCGGCCTCGGCGAGCTTGCCCTTGGCCACCGCCCGGTCGGTCGAACCGGTCAGCGTGACCCGGCCGCGCTCCAGGGCCGCCTCGGAGATCTCCACCGCCACGACGTCGATGCCGTTGCGGGCGAAGACCTCCACGATGCCGGCACCCATGGTGCCCAGACCCACCACACCCACTCTGGTGAACTCGCGCGCCACGACCGGCCTCCCTGGTTCGACTCCGCCGTTGCCGACATGAACGGCCGCTAAGGTTATGCGCCGGAGTCTGCCACGTGACGCTGGGTTGTCGAGACGCCGTGGGATATTTCACGCACCCCGCTGTCCGGCGGTCGTGGGCACCCCCGTCAGCGCCAGCAGCTCGGCGACGAACTCGGCCGGGCGCTCCAGGTGCGGGCTGTGTCCGCAGCCGGGCAGCACCACCTCCCGGTAGGTGCCGCCGGCCGCCGCGTACCGGTCCAGCACCGCCCGCGTCTGGCCGACCATCGGCTGCGGTGGGCACGCCTCCTCCCCCGGCCAACCCGGCACCACACCCAGCGATCCCAGGTACGCGAGGTCGAACAGGGAGGTGTCGGAGACGATCACGTCGGCGTCCCCGCGTACCCAGGTGATCGGCGGCTTGACCGGCACGGCCACCAACTCGTCGGCGATCCGGAAGTGCGCCGGGGCGAGGGCGTTCAGCACGCCGCGCCCACCCGGTGCGGTGCCCGGCCAGTTCTCCGAGTGCTCCGCCGTGCCGGGGTAGTTGTCCACGCCGGTCCGGGTGGAGAGCACGCCGTCCAGCAGCAGGTCCTCGTCGTCGCCCAGCGACGCCGGATCCGCCACGTACGCGGTCCGCAGCACCGTCCGGGGACTGGTCGGCGCCTCCTCGCTCCGGTCGCCGGCAGCCAACCGCCGGACGAAGTCGGAGCTGGCCGTGCCACCGCCGGTGCCGGCGAAGTCGGGCGTGGTCGGCGTCCCGTCGAGGTCCCGGGTGCCCCCGAACCCGTACGGCGACGCCGGCGCGGAGAGCAGTAACCCGGCCATCCGATCGGGGTGGTCGACCAGCAGCCGCATGGCCACGCCCCCGCCGAGGGAGTGCCCCACCACGATCGGCCGTGCCCCGGCCGGAAACAGGGAGTCGTCGTCGAGCAGGGCGGCGACGTCGTCGGCGAAGTCGGCCAGCCCGCGCGTCGCGTCCACCGGGGCGGTCTCGGTGTCCCCGTAACCGCGCAGGTCGGGCGCGACCACCCGCAGTGTGGCCGGCAGCCGCCGCACCAGCGGCTCCCAGAACGTCGACGACGAACAGTTGCCGTGCACCAGCAGGACCGGCGTGCCGTCCGGCGGCCCCGCCACCCGTACCGCCTGGCTGATCCCGTTGGCCGACACGACCCGCTGCGCGCTGTCCATTCGCGGGATGCTGTCACGCGGCGGCGGGCCCGTCCATGGGCCCGCCCACCACGAACGCGGCCGCGACACTGTGCCGCGCCGCCGTTGGCGTCGGCCGGCGTGCGCGTCGCCGGCCGGGCGTCAGGTCCCGGCGATCGCCGGGGCCTGAACCGGCTCCGTCGCGCCGGTCCGGTCCGGCGCGATCGGCAGCGGCAGGGTCGGCCGGTGGTCCCGGCGCAGTGCGCCGAAACTCAGGCCCACCGGATCGGTACGCGCGAGGCCCGGATCGAAGAAGCGCAGCTCGGTGCGCCCCACCCGGATCACGTCACCGTCCGCGAGCCGCTCCACCGCGGTGATCCGCCGGTCGTTGAGCCAGGTGCCGTTGGTCGACCCCAGGTCGGCGAGGCACGCACCCTCCGGGTCGAGCCACACCTCGGCGTGCCGTCGGCTCAGGTGCGGGTCCTGGACGACGACGTCCACCATCGCCCCCCGCCCGATCACCATCCGCCTCCGCGCGAGCCGGAAGCTCAGCCCCCGCATCAGTCCACCGGACACCGTCAACAACGGCAGCAGTTCCGGATGCTCCTCCATGGACAGTCCGCCCCTCCACCCCACGTGGTCACCCCCGTGCGCCAGCCTGCCACCAGACGGTATTTTGCTCCACCACCGAGTGGTCATCTCCGGGCCCCCGCCCGGTCACCTTCCCGTCACTGGGTGGGACACGACCGTCGTACCGGAGAGCCCGAGGGGAGCCGCCCGCCTGCGCGGGGCTACCCGTGGGTAATCCTCGGGTCTAGACTTCCGCCATGACGGCTGTGCATGTCCCGGGCACCCCGGTCATCGAGGACGGTCGACTGCTGTCGACCAGCCCCGCGACCGGCGCCGAGGCCGGACGAGTCCCCGCCGCGACCGCGGCCGACGTCGAACGCGCGGTCGCCCGCGCCCGCGAGGCCGCCGGCTGGTGGGCCGGGCTCGGCTTCACCGGCCGCCGCGAACGGCTGCTGCGCTGGCGCCGACTCCTGGCCCGCCGCATCGAGGAACTCGCGGAGCTGGTGCACCTCGAGGGCGGCAAGCCGGTGGCCGACGCCATCGTCGAGATCGTCACCGCCGTCGAGCACGTCGACTGGGCCGCCCGCAACGCCCGCCGGGTGCTGGGACCGCGCCGGGTCCGCTCCCGGCTGGTCCTCGCGGAGTTCTCCGCCCACCTCGAGTACCAGCCGTACGGGGTGGTCGGCGTCATCGGGCCGTGGAACTATCCCGTGTTCACGCCGATCGGCTCCGCCGCGTACGCGCTGGCCGCCGGCAACACGGTCGTGCTCAAGCCCAGCGAGTACACGCCGGCGGTCGGGCAGTGGCTGGTCGACACGTTCGCCGAGGTCGTGCCGGAGCAGCCGGTGTTCACCGCGGTGCACGGGCTCGGCGACGTCGGCGCCGCCCTGTGCCGCTCCGGGGTGAACAAGGTGGCCTTCACCGGTTCCACCGCCACCGCCAAGAAGGTGATGGCGGCCTGCGCCGAGTCGTTGACCCCCGTGCTGCTGGAGGCGGGCGGCAAGGACGCGATGATCGTGGACTCCGACGCCGACCTGGACGCCGCCGCGGACGCGTGCGTCTGGGGCGCGCTCACCAACGCCGGCCAGACCTGCATCGGCATCGAACGCGTCTACGCCGTCGCACCGGTCTTCGACACCTTCGTGGACAAGGTGGTGGAGCGGGCCGGTCGCCTCACCGTCGGCGCGGAGGGCGCCGACATCGGGCCGATCACCATGCCCAGCCAGCTCGACGTGATCCGCCGCCACATCGACGACGCACTGGCCCGGGGCGGGCGCGCGGTGCTCGGCGGGGCCGACGCCGTACAGCCCCCGTACGTGCGGCCGACCGTGCTGGTGGACGTCCCGGAGGACGCCGCCGCAGTCCGCGAGGAGACCTTCGGCCCGACGCTGACCATCAACCGCGTACGCGACGCCGACGAGGCGGTCGACCGCACCAACGCCGTCCCGTACGGCCTGGGGGCTTCGGTCTTCGGCCGACGGCGGGCCGTCACGATCGCACGGCGGATGCGCTCCGGGATGGCCTCGGTCAACTCGGCCCTGACCTTCGCCGGGATGTCCACGCTGCCGTTCGGCGGCGTGGGCGACTCCGGTTTCGGGCGCATCCACGGCGAGGACGGGCTGCGGGAGTTCGGCCGGCCCAAGGCCATCACCCGGCGCCGGGCCCGCTCGCTGCTGCCCGCGATGACCTTCGACCGCACGCCGGCCGACATCGACCGCCTGGTCAAGGCCATCAAGGTGATGTACGGCCGCTGACGGCGTCGGCCCGGGTCACCCGGGCCGCGCCGGTCAGAACAGGGTCAGCTCGTCCCGCTCGATGCCGCGCAGCTTGTCGTAGTCGACGACCACGCAGCGGATCCCCCGGTCCGTGGCGAGCACCCGCGCCTGCGGCTTGATCTCCTGCGCGGCGAAGACGCCGGTGACCGGGGCCAGCAGCGGGTCGCGGTTCATCAGCTCCAGGTAGCGGGTGAGCTGCTCCACCCCGTCGATCTCCCCGCGCCGCTTCACCTCGACGGCGACCGCGCCGGCGTTGGCGTCCCGGCAGAGCAGGTCGACCGGGCCGATCGCGGTCATGTACTCGCGTCGGACCAGCGTGAAGCCCTCGCCCAGGGTCTGCGGGTTGGCGGCCAGCAGCTCCTGCAGGTGCGCCTCCACACCGTCCTTGCGCAGGCCCGGATCGACGCCCAGCTCGTACGAGGTGTCCTGGAAGATCTCCTCCAGGGTGATCCGCAGCTCCTCGCCGGCCTTGTTGACCACGCGCCAGACGCCCGGCGCCTCCTCCAGCCGGCACGGCGGGCTCATCCAGTTCAACGGCTTGTACGCCCGGTCGTCGGCGTGGATCGACACCGACCCGTCCGCCTTCACCATGAGCAACCGGGTGGCCAACGGCAGGTGGGCCGAGAGCCGTCCGACGTAATCCACCGAGCACTTCGCAATGACCAACCGCACCCGAGGAGCCTAGCGGAGTCCCGGACGGTCGCCACCGAGCGCCACTGGTGTGCCGGTGCGATGCTGAGACGGTGTTCGAAGTGCTCACCGGTACCGGTCTCGCCGCCTCGGCGGGGCTGAACGCCTACATTCCCCTGCTCACCATGGGCCTGCTGGCCCGCTACACCGACGCGATCGACCTGCCCTCGGGCTGGCAGTGGCTCGGCAACGGCTGGGTCATCGGCATCCTCGCGGTCCTGCTCGCCATCGAGGTGGTGGCCGACAAGGTCCCGGTCGTCGACCACGTCAACGACGTGGTGCAGACCGTGGTCCGCCCGACGGCCGGCGGCCTGGCCTTCGGCGCCGGCTCCTCCTCGGAGACGGTCACGGTGAGCGACCCCGGCAGCTTCTTCTCCTCGCACCAGTGGGTGCCGGTGGTGACCGGAGTGCTCATCGCCTTCGGCGTGCACCTGCTCAAGTCCGCCGCCCGACCGGTCATCAACGCCACCACTGCCGGCGTCGGCGCACCGGTCGCCAGCACGGCGGAGGACGCCACCAGCGTCGTCATGTCCGTGGTCGCGATCCTGCTGCCGGTGCTGGTCCTGGCGTTCCTGGTCGGCCTCGCGTTCTTCCTCTTCTGGTTCCTGCGCCGCCGGTCCGACCGACGCCGGCGACGCGACGCGGCGCGAGGCGCCGGCCTCCAGGTCTGACCGGAGTACGCCGCTGGCCGGCACCCGGTGTTCGGGTGCCGGCCAGCGGCTTGGTTCCCCCTTGGAGGAAGGTCTGTGGTGGGTTGGGTCAGTTGTTCCAGTGCTCGGCGACGAGGTCGGCGGCCTGCTGTTCCCACTGGGCGTAGTGGAAGGGGTAGGCGGAGA
>NZ_JBQHDB010000015.1:0-171415 GCF_052068135.1 Micromonospora sp. BQ11
GTCGCCGAGGTCCAGTTGATCGTGGACATCAGCTTGTCGACGTTCGGGGTCTGCCCCGTCTTGAGCGTGCAGATCTCGCTGAGCGGGACCTGTACGTCGTAGACGCGCAGTGTGACGCCCGGTTCCTGGTCGACCGCCGCCACGGCCGGGGTGGCCCACAGGCCGGCGGCGGTGAGGGAGAGCGCGACTGAACCTAGGACAGGACCGCGGAATCGGCGTAGCAGCCGTGTGCCCATCGTTCCTCCTGATCACGAGAGGACCCGCCGACTGTGTGCAGCTGGACAGCACGACAGCCACCGGTCCGAGTGCAGACGGTCATCGACGCCGACGATTTGACACACCCGCAACATTGGGTTGATGAGCCGAAACATTAAGGGACTTCGATCGGCAAGTCCACATCTTCTGTCGAGAAGAGCGAATGTTCTGGTCGATCAGACAAAAGATGGCCCAACAATCAGGACAATGCGGGCATAAAGACGGGAATCATCGGTAGCCGAGCCGGAGGCCACCGTTGAGATCACCTCGCGGCCGGGCGCGGAGGCGACGAACGCGGGCCGCCACGCCAACGGGGCGCCGACAAACCTCAGCGACGGGGAACGCGCAGGACGCCGACCATCACCCCTCACGATCCCCGCCACCGGAAATCTGGCGTCTACGCGTCGCCGACCTCAGGCGCGTCCTCGACCAACTCGGTGGCGACCTGCTGGTGCAGGGCGGTCACCGTCGGCGGCGACGGAAGGCTCTACGGCAGCTGCAGGTCTGCCGGCTGGGGTGCGCTTACCCCCGCGCAAAACGCCAGCGCGGTCACGCTTGTTGCTCGGGCGGGTGCAGTTCGAACCAGACGGTCTTGCCGGTTCCGGGAAGTGGTGCGGACCCCCACGAGTGGGCGAGGCGCTCGATGATGTGCAGGCCCCGGCCGGTGTCGCTGCAGCCGTCGACGGGGCGCTTGACGGGGCGCCGGTTGCTGCTGTCGTGCACGTCGATGCGCAGCCGCTGGCCCAGCGTGATGATGACTTCCACGTCCCCGACGGTGTGCTGTACCGCGTTGGCGACGACCTCGCCGAGGAGAAGGGACGTGTCCTCGCGTAGCGGGTGCTGGTCCCAGGCGACGAGGATGTCGTCGGCGAAATGACGGGCGGCGGATGTGCTGAGGGCGTCACCGCGGAAGCGCCGCCGCGCGGTGCCTGGCCCGGGCGGCGGTTCCGCGTCGACGGTGAGCGCGAGGATGGCCACGTCGTCGCGGCGCGGACGGGGTCCGACATCAGAGCTCAGCAGATGTTCCACCAGGTCCTCGGGATCGTCCGTCGGTGCGGAGTCGAGCGCCGCGTACAGGTCGGTGATGCCTTGGTCGAGGGGGTAGCGGCGGTCTTCGACGAGGCCATCGGTGTAGAGGACGAGGGTGGACCCGCGGGGCAGCAGGAAGGTGGAGTCGCGGTAGTGGGCGCCGCGCACACCCAGCGGGGGCCCGGTCCGCAGGTCCAGACAACGGGCCCGGCCATCCACACGCAACACGGGAGGTGGGTGCCCGGCGAGGGCTGCGGTCGCGGTTCCCTCGGTCAGGTGCAGCTCCAGGTAGCAGCAGGTGGCCATGGCATGAGGCTCGAACCGCAGCAGCAACTGGTTCACCCGTTGCATCACCCCGGTGGGGCTGTGTCCGTCAGCGGCGTAGGCGCGGATGGCATTGCGGATCTGGCCCATCGTGGCCGCTGCCTGCGGGCTGTGGCCGGCGACGTCCCCGATGACGACCGCCGCGGTGGCAGAGTCGATTCGGATGACGTCGTACCAGTCGCCGCCGATGTCCGCACCCTTGGTCCAGGGCAGGTACCGCACGGCGTGCCGTGCGCCGGACAGGGTGGGCAACACGGTGGGGAGCAGGGCGCGTTGCAGGTCTGCCGCGATCGACATCTGAGCCTGGAACAGCAGTGCCCGCTGTAGCGCCTGGGCGGCCAGCCGGCTGAAAGCGATCAGATTCTCGCGCTCGTCGGCGTCGAATTCCCGCAGCCGGGGGTAACCGATCACCAGCGCGCCCAGCACCTGCCCACCGGTGCTCAGCGGCAGGAACGCCCACGCCTCTCTTCCCCCACCCGGGATGGCGGTGCGCGGGTCGGGCTGCGCCGCGGTGAACTCCGCCGGTGAGCCGAGGTAGCGCGGCTCGCCGGTGACACTGACGCCCGCCGCCGGATAGGGGTGAGACAGGGGCAGGTCGCGCAGCGCGGCGACGACGTGGTCTTCATATCCGACGTGGTAGCGCAACACCAGCCGGTCCTGCTCGGTGAACAGCACTGCCAGGCTGTTGCCGCCCGCCGTGGACCGCACCACCTCGCCCAGCGCGGCGTACACCTGTTCTGGTGTGCTCGCCGCGACCAGTGCGGCGGTGACGGCCTGCAGCGCCGCAATGCGCGTGGCGGCAGCGCGGACCTGCGCCGCGCTGCTCACCAGTTGCTCCTGACGAACGACCTGTTTGGTGACGTCCCGGTAGGACACCGCGATGACATCGACGTCGACGCGTGCGACTTTTATGTCCCACACCTGGCCGGTGGCAGGAGAGGCGACCTGCCGCTGCCACGGCTCGCCGCTGTCGGCGACCTCGCCGAGGAACGGGAGCAGGCCCAGCTCCGTGCTGCTGGACGTCTCGCCGATCCGACGTCCGACAAGTTCCTCGACGGTGCGGCCGACGAGCTTGGCGCCGATCTGATTGACGTACTCGCGGGTGAAATCCACGATCACCCCGGCGTCTTCCCGAATCGCCCGCAGCAGGGCGAACCCGTCGAACGCCGCGTCGAGCGCCTCGTACAGGCGAACCCCGCCCTTTGTCTGCGCCCCCACGGTCAGCTTGCGTAGATCAACGAACCGCGCGATGAACCCGTCACCGAACGGCACCACCCGGAACTCGAAATGCCCCGCCACGCTCGCCCGGTCGTAGTACACGGTGCGCACCGCCGGCACCCGTTCCTGCACCACCTGCCGATAGAACGGCAGGGTGCCATCGGTGACGGTGTCCGGCCACAGCTCCCGGTAGCGGCGGCCGATCAACTCCTCCCGGGGCCGCCCCAGAAACCGGCCTCCGGCCTCGTTGAGGTAGACCAGCGTGAAATCGGCGATCATGCCATCCCGGTCACGAACCGCCGCGGCCAACGCACACCCGTGAGGATCGGAGTCCAGCAAGGCCAGCAGGTCCGCCGACGGGGTCATGTCCGGCCCACCTGCGTTCACCGCCACCCCCTCGCCACGCCGCCACCCGACAGCCTAACCGGCCCAAACCGCCTGAATCGCCAGCGCTGACGCCGGGTCCGCAGCCATGCGCGCTCCCCTACCCCTGGGAGCCCTCCTGCAGGCAGCCGTAGCGGCGGAACAGGCGGGATGACAGCTGCCGACACGTGAACGGCTCGCTCACGCAGGCGCCATGATCACAGACCGACCAGACGGTCGACCACCCGTGGGGCGGCGGACCATGACGACGGAAGGCCGTAGCGCCGGTCCAGGTAATCAACACTTCCGGCCGAAGTAAAGTTGTTCGGTGCGGAGTTCGGTGCGGGTCCAAGCCCAGGTGCCAGTGGTGTACGTGACGGATATCGAGGCGTCGCGTCGCTTCTACGAGCTGTTCGGGTACGAGCAGACGCGCAGCGGCAGTGACGGTGACTCCTCCCGCTGGTCCCACCTGCAGTGCCGCGACCTGACGATGCTGCTGGCCTCGGTGACCCCACCGCTGATCACCGTGGAACTACCGCTGCTGACCTACCTCTTCGTCGACGACCTCGATGCCACTGTGGCGGCGCTCACCGCGGCCGGACACCCGGTGGAGCGAACCGGGCATCCCGAGCACGCCCCCGCAGGAGAAGCCCGCACCCGGGACCCCGACAACAACGTCGTGCTCCTCGGCCAACGTGCCGTCGTTCCCGCACAAGCCCAACCGGACCAGACCGCCGGGGCAACCGCCCGCCTCTCCCTCCTCCGGCAGGCCGCACAGGCGATCAGTCAACGCGGCGACGCACCGGACCGCTGCCAGATCGGCGGACCACAGGGCCAAGCCTGCACGCGCCAGGCGGCAGTGAAGCTGGCCGACTCCTGGGGCGACACCGTATGGGGCTGCATCGACCACGCTGAGGAGACGCTACTCAACGCCCGTGGCGCCTTCCTGGCCAACAAGGACGACCTCGGCCTGCGCCCGTTCCTGCGCGCCCGACAGTCGCCGTACGAGCCCGCCGACCCGAGGTGACCTTGTCCTGCCCGACGTTGTCAGACACCGAGAGACAGTCGCTGCACCTCCGGTGAGCATGGCCGGATGCGCAGGCCCTGCACCGCCTCCGCCAACACCATCAACGCCGGATCGGACCGCAGACCATCGCGAGCACCGCACCTGACCAGTCCGGATGGCGACAGCGGAACTGCCGGAACGAGACGATGGAATTGTGGCACCGGCGGCCGTGCCGCCATTCCGGACTGACGTTTTCGCAGCTCGTACCGATGCTTCCGCTGTCAACGACATATTGGTGATCGGGTCCGGCCGCCGGAGGGAAAACGTATGCCTCAAGGGAGCGCCCGGATGAATACTCCGATCGACGCATTCACCGGAATACGTCTCCCGTACACGGGACGGAACGCACGAGAGCGCAGTGATGAACAGCAGAGCACAGCGAACAGCCCTCCGCGCCGGTGTGACAGCCTCAGCCGCCCTGGCCGTCGTCCTCGGTGTCGGCGTACCACCGGCTTCCGCCGACAACGGTACGGAGATGGGGTCGATCAACCACGGCCGGCCCCTGGCCGACGCCGCCGCCGAACTGATCGACAACCTCAACCAGATCGGCTGGCCGCAGGAGAGCGACTACAACTTCTACAGCGCACCCAGCGCCGCGACCACGGTGGTCTTCGGTACTCCCGGCCAGCCGACCACCTACCGCAACGAGACCCGGTGCGCGACCTTCGTCCGCCGGCTGCTGACCCACACTTTCCCGTGGGCGACCTCGACCTTCTTCAACGACGAGTTCGGCACGTCGTACCCAAACAGCGCGGTGTTCCACGACGCCTTCGCCGCCGACCGGGACCGGACCGACGACATCCCCGGCGTACGCGCCTTCAACCTCTCATTCCTGTCGTACATGACCCTGCAACCCGGGGACATCATGGCGATCAAGTACACCGGCGCCAGCACCAGCGAGAGCGGGCACATGGCGATCATCGGCCCGGGAACCCGGCTGCACGACGACAGCCATCCCGACTACCGGGAGTGGGCCATTTCCCTGTTGGACAGCACCTCCAGCCCGCACGGCAACCCGGCCAACCCGCGCGGCTACCCGGACAGCCGCTTCTACTACGACGCCGACACCCAGACCTGGACCGAGGCCGACGGTGCCGGATCAGGCTGGATGTTCATCCGCACCAGCCGCGCCACCGGCCGGATCACCGAGCACCGGTGGAGCCTGAGCTCGAACACCTGGTACGACACGACCGCCCGGCCGATCGTCGTCGCCCGGGTCGACCCGTACGCGTGAGGCCGCCCGCCTCGACCTGACGCCAGAGGGCAGGGGACGGGGCGGCCCGGGCCGCCCCTCCCCTGGTCACACCGGGTGCCCGGCAACGCGGTGTCCCGCCGCCCGGCCGATCGCCCAGAACATGCGATGAGCCCTGCCACCTCTGGCCGGCGGGCTGGCCTCAGACGGCAGGTATCTCGGCGTAGTTGGCTACGTCCGGCTCGATACCGGCACGCTCGAAGAAGTCGCGAGGGGCGAAGCCTGCCGCCTGATGCGCGGCCTCGACGGCCGACCGCGCGGCGGGCAGGTCGTCGGCGGAGGACCATCGCACGATGGTCACCGCGTTGAACCGCCCAGGCCCGGAGTGGCGCTCCAGGAGCGCGTCGTCGAGGAAGCCGGGCTGCTTGCGGAGGATTTCGTGCGTACGACTGACGTGTCCCCAGAACTCGTCGCGGGCATGGTCGGGAACGACGAACTTGTCGACGCGGTAGACGACCGGCATGGCGACCTCCAGGGGGCGTGGTCCGACGAGCGACCCAGCCATGATGAAACCTCAACCTCGAATGAGGTCAAGGCCATGTCGCCACGGAGCCTGCCCTCGCCGCCACCGGAACACCACCAGTCCGCCGGGGACGCACGAGGGGGGTATCGTGCGGTCCACGGCGGCGAAGATTCGGGAGTGACGGCGGCATGTGGGGAATGCAGGACGTGCCGAGCCAAGCCGGTCGAGTCGCGGTGGTGACCGGGGCCAGTGCCGGCATCGGATTTGCCACCGCCAAGGCCTTGGCCCAGCGAGGATGCCATGTCGTGCTGGCCGTGCGGGATCCCGCCCGAGGCGCCGACGCGGCGGCCCGCATCGGCCGTTCGACCGCTGTGACCCGGTTGGACCTCGCGGCCTTGGACTCGATCCGATCGGCCGCCGCCGAGCTGACGGACGAGTATCCGAGAATCGATCTGCTGATCAACAATGCGGGCGCGTGGTCAGCCATGCGGGCCGAGACCCGTGACGGATTTGAGATGCAGCTTGGTGTCAACCATCTCGGGCATTTCGCGTTCACCGGCCTGCTGCTCGGTGCCATGTTGGGCACGCCCGGTTCACGAATCGTGACGGTGAGCAGTGTGAGTCACCGTGCCGGTGTGGTGGACACTGCCGACCTGCCGATGAGGCACAACTACCGGCATGCGGCGGCGTACTCGCGATCCAAGCTGGCGAATCTGCTGTTCGCGTTCGAGTTGCACCGCCGGCTGACGCAAGCTGATGCGGCGACCTCATCACTGGCCGCGCATCCCGGTGGTGTGTGGACCGGGCTGTTCCGCGGCGCGAACCCGGCGCTGCTGGTGCACACCTTGGGCCGCCTGATCACCCAGTCGCCCGAGCGTGGCGCGCTGGCCGTTCTTCGAGCCGCGACGGATCCCGCGGCCACCGGCGGGCAGTACTACGGTCCGTCCGGGATCGGCGAGCTGAGAGGCGCTCCGGCGCCGGTCCGGGCCAGTCCTCAGGCGCATGACCGGGCATTGGCTCGACAGCTGTGGAATGAATCGGAACGACTGACCGGCGTCGCGTACGAGCCGATTCTGCCGTCGACCTGATCCGCGGGCCGTCCGGCACATCGTCGCGGCGGCTTTGCAGAGAATCCACCGCAGGACGCCCGACTGCCCAGGCCTCCGCCAGTATCCAGCCGTGAACCAGGACCCCATGGCGCGCAAGTGCTGACCTGACCTACTGTTGCGCGATTCGCGATACGTGAACTCACATCGGCACGACCGGGTGCCGCGCTTGATCCGTCTCGCGCGTAGGGTACGCCGCCGCAGCCGGCGCGAACCCGCCGGAGCTACGAGGTGGTCCGATCCTGTCTCGCGGTGTCGTCCTTGATGGAACGCAGTGGGACGCAGACGGGACGGCCGGTGGCGTCGGTGCTGATGTGGGCGACGACGCGGAAGACGTCGCGCAGCAGGTCCGCGGTGAGCACGGCGGCGGGGTCGCCGGCTCGGACCACGCGGCCGGAGTGCAGGACCATCAGGTGGTCGGCGAACTGGGCGGCCTGGTTGAGGTCGTGCAGAACCATGACGATGGTCATGCCACGGGTGGCGTTGAGGTGGCGGACGAGTTCGAGGACTTCGAGCTGGTGGCCGATGTCGAGGAAGGTCGTGGGTTCGTCGAGCAGCAGGATGGGGGCCTGTTGGGCGAGGGTGAGGGCGATCCAGGCCCGTTGACGTTCGCCGCCGGAGAGGGTGTCGACGTCGCGGTGCAGGAGGTCTTCCAGTCGGGTGGCGCGGACGGCCTCGTCGATGGCCTCGTGGTCCTGGCGGCGCAGCATCCGCAGCACGCCGGCGTGGGGGAAGCGGCCCTGCTCGACCAGCTCCCGGACGGTCAGGTGCGCTGGCGCGGTGGGAGCCTGGGGAAGCACGGCCATGCGTCGGGCGATGTCGCGGGTGGGCAGGGCCGCGAGGTCGTGCCCGTCGAGCAGCACCGTGCCGCCCGTGGGGCGCAGCAGGCGGGCGCAGGTCTTGAGCAGCGTCGACTTGCCTGAGCCGTTGGGGCCGATCAGAGCGGTGACGCTGCCCCGCAGTGCGTGCAGGTCGACGCCGTGCAGCACTTCTCTGGTGCCGTAGCCGACCGTGATGTCGGTGGCTTCGACGGCGCTCGTGGTGCGGACCGGGTCGGCCAGTGTGGTCATGAGGTCCTCCGCCGGATGACGTGGAGCAGGAAAGGGACGCCGAGCAGAGCGGTGAAGACGCCGACGGGCAGGGCGAACGGTGCGGTGTCGATGTCGGCGAGGCCGGGGATGGCCTGCAGCCGGAACGTGCGGGCGGCCAGGTCGGCGGCGCTGAGCAACAGCGCGCCGAGCAGGGCGGCGATCGGCACGGTGCGGCGTGGGGCTGCGCCGACGACGCGGCGGGCCAGGTGTGGGGCGACCAGACCGATGAACGCGACGGCGCCGGCGATGCTGACCGCGGCGGCCGTGGCCAGTACGGCGGCGAGCAGGACGAGTGCCTGCGCGCGGGCGGGACGCGCGCCGAGAGTGGCGGTGACGTCGGGCCCGAGGTGCAGCAGCGCGGCCAGCGGCACCGCGGCGATGACCAGCACGGTGACCGGGGCGAGGTACGCCAGCAGGAGGTTGAGATCGGTCCAGTCCCGCAGTTCCAGGGAGCCGAGCAGCCAGCCGAGGGCGGTGGTGACGCGGTCGCCGCTGAAGAGCAGCGCGATGCTGGTGGCCGAGGAGAGCACCCCGCCGACGAGGATGCCGACGAGGATCAGCCGTTCGCCGTCGGCGCCGGCGCGGCGGGTCACCAGGTGCACGACGGCGGCGGCGGCGAGACCGCCGGTGGCGGCCACCAGCGGCAGTACCGCGCCACCGGTCGCCGGGCCCCAGACGATCCAGCACAGCACGGACGCGGTGGCCCCTTGAGCGACACCGGTCAGGTCCGGTGAGGCGAGAGGGTTGCGGACCAGGGACTGCAGCAGCGCGCCGGCCGCGCCGAGCAGCGCCCCGACGATCAGGCCGACCACGGCCCGAGGTAGCCGCACGTCGACGGCGATGATCTCCGCCCGGGTGGCGTCGCCACCAGAGAGCACGGCGAGGACCCGGTCGGGGGTGACGGTGACCGTGCCGGCGACCAGGTGGGCGAGGAGCAGCGCCGCGACAGCGACGGCGCCGGTGGCCAGTACGGCCGGCAGCGGCGCCCGGTGGCGCAGGACCGCTCTCATCGGGCGGCCCGCCGCTGGGCGGCTGCCCGGGTCGCGACGACGATCGCCAGGGGTCCGCCGACCAGGACCGTCCAGATGCCGGCCGGGATCTCCAGGGGCTCGAACGCCAGGCGTCCCAGTTGGTCGGCGATCAGAGTGACCAGGGCGCCGGCCAGGACGGCAACCGGTAGCACCTGCCGGGAGTCACTGCTGCCCAGCAGACCTCGGGCGACGTGGGCGGCGAGCAGCCCGACGAAGCTCAGCGGTCCGGCGACGGCGACCACCGGCGCCAGCAGCACCATGGCGAGCACGAGAAGTCCGAGGCGGGTACGACCGACGTGCACGCCGAGGCCGGCGGCGGTGTCGTCGCCGAGTTGCAGCAGGTTGAGCACCCGGCCGAGCAGCAGGGCGACCGGTAGCCCGGCACCGACCCACAGCAGCAGAACCCGCACCTCCGGCCACGCCAGCCCGGACAGTGAGCCGGACAGGTAACGGTTGACCGTCGCCTGGGTCTGTCCTCCGGTCGACGGGGCGAGGACGAGGGCGGCGCTGATCACCGCGGAGAAGAGGGTGGCCAGGGCGAAGCCGGTCAGGACCAGACGTACCGGGTCGGTGATGCGGCGGTTGACCGCCAGCAACAGCGCACCGGCGGCCAGGCCCCCGAGGAGGCAGGCGACGGGCCGGGCGACTCCCGGCAGCGACACACCGAACAGCACCTGCAGGGTGACCACGAGCGACGCACCGTGCGCCACCCCCAGCAGCCCGGGCTCGGCGATCGGGTTGCGCAGCGAGTCCTGCAGCAGGACGCCGATCCCGCCCAGGGCGGCGCCGCACGCCAGCGCCGCGACCACGCGCGGCAGGCGGTTCTGCCGTACCAGGTAAGCCGTGACGTCGTCGCCCGCACGGCCGGCGACCGCGTCGAGGGCGAAGCGCACCTCGACGTCCGGGACGCCCTGGGTGATCGCGCCGACCCCGAGCAGCAGCACGGCCCCCGCCAGCACGAGGCAGACGACCGCGAGGCGTCGACCGCCCGCCCGCCGCTGCCGAAGCCCCTGTGGCTCGGCTGCCAGCCGAGCCACAGGGGCGGGGAACACGGTTGTCATTGGCGGTTGACGCCGCCGGCGGCCGGGTCGTAGTCGCGCATGCGGCCCGGATCCACGAAGCCCGCACCCGGGAAGACCTTGTGGGCGTACGTCTCCAGCGCGTACTGCAGCTCTCGCACCGAGCAGCAGTAGAACTGCGCCTCGGTGTCGAAGGCCCGGCCCTGCTGCACCGCGGGGATCTTCGGCCAGACCGCGTCCTTGCGCTGGCTGATCGACGTGGCCGGGGTGCCGTCGTACTGGTTGGCGATGTAGTCGGGGTTGGTCTTGAGCAGGTACTCCGCGCCGACCTCGCCGTAGGCGTCCTCGACCTTCACACCGGCGGGGGCGGTGAGCACACAGTCCCCCAGCCCGTTGGCCTCGATCAGCTGGCAGAAGATCACGTTGTCGAAGAACACCGCGTACTTGGCCGTGTCGTAGCCGCTGAGCACCGCGAAGCTGGTCTCCTTCGCGTCGGCCGGCGCCTTGCCCTTGACGGTGTTCAGCACACTGGCGAACCGGCCGATGGCCTGCTCGGCCTGCGCGGTACGTCCGGTGATGGCGCCCAGCCACCGCAGGTTCTGCTCGTAGACGGCGATGCCCTTGTCGAAGCCGCCGTCCATGTAGAAGGTGGTCCCCGCCGCCTTCAGAGCGTCGAAGTCGTCGCTCCTCGGGGTGCGCCCAATGATCAGCTCCGGCTCGGCCTGCGCGACCTCCTCCGGGTTCTTGAAGTTCTCCACCGTACGCACCTGGGAGTAACCCTCGCCGAGGAAGACCTTCGAGCGCAGGCTCTCGTCCTTCCACGTCAGCACCGGCAGCAGCCCCAGGTCGGCGAGCATGGAGTTGCAGCCGTACCAGTAGCACGCGATGCGCTCGACCGGCTTGGCGAAGGTGTGCGCGGTGCCCGCCGCGTCGGTCACGGTCACGGGGAACGCGGCGCCCGCGCTCGCCGACGCCGCCGGCGTACCGTCCGGGTCCCGATCGAGTCCGGAGCATCCGGACGCCAGCGCCACGACGGTGGCCGCCACGGCCGCCCACATTCCGCGGCGCAGCAAGGGTGTGCGCATCCTCGTCCCTCCGACATCGAGCAATCGGAGGTTAGGCTAACCTAAGCGACCGTGGAGCGGAATTCGGCCTCGGACCTCGCGCCGGTGTATCGGCACCTGTCGACCCCGGACACCAGCTGGGAACTTGCGGAAAGACCCGGCTCGCCGGACCCCGACGACCCGAGGTGGTGGACCGGCGCCGGGCTCGCCACCGCGCCCGGGTACGCCGCCGCCTACGCCCAGACCGGCCACGACCTCGCCGTACGCACCGGCCAGCAACCACGCGACTACGTCACCGCCACCCTGCTGCTGATGGAGTACTCGTGGTGCGTCGCGGGGGCCCTCGTCGGGCCGCTGCTCGCGGCCGACACCCTGGCCCGCCCCGTTCCCGGCGGGGTCACCGCCTGGTTCGCCGCCGACGAAACCGCGACCCCTTGCTGGCGGATCCGGGTCACCGCCACCCACGCCGATCAGGTCGACCGCCACGCACCAGAAACCCTCGCCACCGTCCGTACCAGCTTCGCCGACCTGATGGCGCCCGTCGTCGACGCCGCCGCGCGCCACGGTGCCCGCCGCCCGACCGGGCTGTGGCGCACCGCGACCGACACGCTGGCCACCGCCTCCTGGGCGTTCGGCAGTCAACTCGACGACGAGCAGGCCGGCGTGGAACTGGCCGAGAGCCTGCTGGCCGACGCCACCCGACCACTGCGGGGACGCGCCGGGTTCCGCCGGCTTCCGCTACCGGACGGCACGAACGCGATCACCCGCGAACGCGGTGACTGCTGCTTCTACTACACCCTCGACCAGCCCGTCTGCGTCACCTGTCCCCGCATCGACGACACCGAACGCGCCGCCCGACTGCACGCCCGTCAGGCCGCCCCGGTCGCCGCCTGAACGAGCGGAAGGGCGTGGCCCCCTCCCCTGCCGGCGGCTTGTCGGCATCCGGTCGGCGACGTCCGGGTCCGCGTCGGCGATGCTGAGCCGCATGGAGGACCCCGCCGTCACCGCCGGTCCAGCACTGGCCGCCGCACTCCTCGTCCTGACCGTCACGGCCGCCCTGACCGGCTACCACCTCCGCGACCGGATCAGCCGTCAGATGCTGACCGCCGTCGTACGCGCCGTGCTCCAACTCGCCGCCGTCTCCACCGCCATCGCGGTCGTGCTCACCTCGCCCTGGGCAACCGCCGGCTTCATCGTGCTCATGCTGACGATCGCCGCCGCCACCTCGGCACGCCGGGTGACCACCACCATCCGGCGGGGCCGATGGGTCGCCCTTCCGATCACCGCCGGGGCACTGCCGATCCTCACCGCGCTGCTGGCCACCACGGCCGTACCGGCCAGGACCGTGGCGGTCCTGCCGATCGCCGGCATCCTGATCGGCGGCGCCATGACCGCCACCTCGCTGGCCGGCCGCCGGATCCTCGACGAGCTCCGCACCCGCCACGGCGAGTACGAGGCCGCCCTCGCGATCGGCCTCACACCTCGCGAGGCCACCCTGGAGATCTGCCGGACAGTCGCCGCGCACGCCCTCGTACCCGCCCTCGACCAGACCCGCACCGTCGGCCTGGTCACCCTGCCCGGCGCCTTCGTCGGCGTCCTGCTCGGCGGCGGCACCCCCGCTCAGGCCGGCGCCACCCAGCTACTCGTCCTCGTCGCGCTCCTCGCCGCGGAGGGCATCGCCGCCGTCCTCACGCTGGAGATCATCGCCGCAGGACGCCTACCGACGCCACGGACACAGGCGGCCTGACCGCCCGGGTGCCCGTGGCGTCCACCCACCGGGTCGGGTCGGCATGTCGGCGTAGCGCACCGTCCGCGCTCCACATCCGGTGGCGCACCGGTCCTACCCTCGCAGCTACGCGGTCGAGAGGGAGGGCAGATTGGTCTCCGCCGTAGCCGAGGTGATCGCATCCCTGGGCGTCATCGCATCGCTGGCCTTCGTAGCCTTCCAGACTCGTCAACTGACGAAGCAGACGCGGATCAGCAATGGGATCGCCGCACTGGGCGCCATGTACAACGGGATCGAACGCCTCCATCAGTTTCAGACGTTCCTCATCGAGAGGCCGGAGATCCATCCCTACTTCTACTCCGACAAGGCGCCGCCCGATCCGGATTCAGCGGAAGGGATCAGGGTGCGGCAACTGGCGCCGTTGCTGTGCGACGTCCTCGAGTACGGCCTCATGACCGTTGAGCTGATGCCCACCGTGCGGGAGCACGAGGGGTGGCACGACTTCGCCATCTTCCTCCACGGGCACAGTCCGGTCCTGCGTCAGGTCGTGTACGAGCACCCCGAGTGGTGGCGCAGGCTCAGCCGCCACTGGCAGGACGCTGACCTCAGGCCGACAGCCGGGGAGCACGCCGACCCGACCGGGGAGCCGTGACCTCGCCCTTGCGCCGACGAGGGTGACCCGCCGACCTGGGCCGGGGCCGCTTCGCCACCCCTTCGGACAGCAGGGACGCCGGACGCACTAGCATTGCCGCGGTCCGGGACGGCTCTGCTGAAACGAGGCGACATGCGGTGGCTCCAGCGGTTGCTGGGTGGCGGGCGGGTCCAGCTCGATCCGGAGCGACAGCAGGCGCTGCTGCAGGACGTCCGGCACCGATACGGCGCCTACGCGCAGGAGCGGTTTCCCGAGCAGGTCGAGGCCATCATCGGACGACTCGACAGCGACGACGGCCTGGCGGTAGCGGCCCGGATCGTGTGCCAGGTCGCCGACGAGGCCCACGCGGACCTGCAGGCCCAGGCCCACGACATACACCGACGGACGGGCCGGCGACTCCTGGTGCACCGCCGGAACTACCGGCCGCTGTGGAGGGAGGCCGGCCCGGCTCTGCGGTGGCCCCTGATCGCGTTGCCGTGCGGCTTCCACCCGTACGCCCACGTGGCCGCCGCCGTCGCGGTGGTCGGCCGCCGGGCGCCCCGGCTCGACCGGGTGACCGACCCGACCCCGCTGCTGACCCGCGTGTTCGAGGTGCTCGACCTGACCGCCGTCGGATGGGAGTACGGGCGGGTGCGCGTGGACACCGACGCCGTCGCCCTGGCCGATCGACTGGTCACGACCGCCGGGCAGATCCTCGCCGCCATGGACGACCCGCCCCGGCTGCCCCCTCCGGTCCGTGAGTGGATGCGGCGCAACAACACCCTCGACGTGTACGACCCGGCCGGCCGGACGGTCGGTGGGATCAATCTGGGCGCGCACCTGCGGGAGCGCCTGCTGGTCTGACGGCGCCGCGGCGGCAGCCACGGGCCCCTGCTCCGTCGTTCCGAGCTACCGGGCCGAGCGGAGGCGCGTAGAAGTACGTCAATGGCACTGGCGCCGATGATCCTGGTCTACCTGATCGCACCAGCGCTGGGTGATCTCCGGGGTGATGCAGCTCCATCAAGTGACCGTCCCCGCACGTTGCTTGCTGACGAGCGTGAGCAGGGCCGCATGCGTCTGCTCGTCAGCGGCTGCGACGAGCCCGCCGGCACCGGTGTGCATCGGCTGGCCGTCGATCCCGGTGACGACACAGCCGGCCGCCTGGCAGAGCGCGACGCCGGCCGCGAAGTGGACGCTGTCGCGCAGGTGGCCATCGGTGACATAGCCGGCGCGGCGACCGGCGGCGACCCAGGCCACCGCCAGGGTGGTGGAGACCACGCGCGGGCGGAACTGCTCGACGAAGCTCTCGTCAGCGAGCATCCGGGCGGCCGAGAAGACGGCGTTGTTGGGAAACGGCGGGTCAAGATTGACGTCGACCAGCCTCGAATCGGCTGACGGGTCAAGTCGCTGGTCTTCACCACCGCGACGCACGTACGCAGCGACGCCGTCGGTCCAGAACACCTCATCGGTGAACGGGTCGGCACAGGCGGCCACCGCGATCTGCTCCCCGGTCCGCAGAGCTACGTTCACCGAGGCCAGCATGGTCCCCACCGCGAAATTCACGGTTCCGCACAACGGATCGACCAACCAGGTACGACCGTTTCCGCCGGTGCCCGTGCGTCCGATCTCCTCACTCACCACGAGGTCGTTCGGGCGCGCCCCACGCAGGACGTCGAGGATGGCCTTCTCGGACTCGATGTCGGCGCTGGTGGCGAAGTCGCCCGCAGACTTCTCGAAGTGCGTCAGCGATGAGCCGTAGTGGGAGCGGACGACCGCTGCCCCGGCTTCCGCCGCTTCGATGGCCAGATCCTGGTCGTGAAGAGACATGCAGGCACCATAGATGCCGCCTGGCCCAGCCGGTCTGTCTGTCCTGCCCGGGCTTGCACCGTCGGCGGGTTACACGGTGGTGAGCAGCGCGTCGAGCGGCCGGGGCAGGGCATCCCGGCCAGCTGCCACCTCGACGAGCAGACGTGCGTAGCGCAGGTTGCGGCGCGAGCTGCTGCGCAGGAACCGCCACATCTGCGCTTCGGGCCTCTGGTCGCGCCAGGCCGGCTGGCCCTGGAACGACCGGAACGATCGGAGGTCGCCCTGCGAGTCGAAGAGCGCTTCGACCGCTGCGGTGCCGACGGCGCGGATCAGCTCCTCCTCCAGGTCCTTCACGCAGACGTAGAACCCGAGGTGCTCCAGGTCGGCGCGCGTGCGGGGTGAGCCGACCTGGGCCGTGTCCAGTCCGCGCCGGAATATCTCCTCCTCACGCAGGTCGCACAGACCGGCAAGTCGCACCAGGGTGCCCAGCGGGGCCAAGCTCGTCAGGAAGCGGCCGATCGCGTGCGCCCCGCCGATCGGCAGGATCACGACCCGCTCGGCGTCGAGATCCCGGCCCCGAGCCAGTGCTGCCGTTTCCAGGGCGGTCTGGTCGCTGATGCCTTCGACGAGCACCACGGCCGCGGCGGACCCGACCTTGGCCAGGGCCCGGGCCGTGGCCTGGATCGAGGCCGCATTGCCACCCAGGTGGCCGTCGAGCGCCCCGCCGGCAAGCTGACGGCGTTCGGTGAGATCCATGTGGCCTCCCCGTCCGATTATGGGAGCAGATCGGCAGCGCAGGGCTTCGACCAGAGTGTCGGGCCGTGACCACGGCTGGCCGCGGTCATCGGTGCCACGCCGGTCGGCCGACCAGGAATTCAACGATCCCACTGTACGCGGCAGCCGTCCCCGCACCCTGAGGCGTTGCGCGGCTCGTTGCGGCCCGGTGTCGGGGGTTCGTCGTAGGTTCTGCAGCCGTGAGCGCCCTTCAGACTTACCGCTACCTCCAGCCGTCCACGCTGCACCGGGGTGACCTGGCGCTGCAGACCAGTGGCGGGCCCGCGACCAACCCGCGGTTCTTCTCCGGCTTCCTGACGACTCCGCAGGCGGCGGCCGCCGGGCTGCTGGCGGTCGCCGAAGTCGCCCGGACCCGGTATCACCAGCCGGTCAGCCCGGCGAGCCTCGATCCCGTGGTCACCGGCAGCCGGGACCGGATGCGCTTCGAGTCGTTCTCCGGCTGCTGCGGGGTGTACGCGCGGCTGGACGTCGTGCCGGCCGGCTTCGACGGCGACATCGTCGAGCACGGCACCACCAACGTCGACGTGAACGCGCCGCTACGGGAGGCGCTGGCTCGAGTGGGCGGCATCGACCCGCTGCACCTGTCGGTGGGGCCCGACGACCTGACCGTGTCCACCCTCGACGGTTCGGTGGTGGAGAAGAAGGTGCCGCTACCCGGGCGTTGGCTGCGGGGGTTCGCCGAGGTCCATCTCATCGCCGCGGCCATGGAACCGCGGGCGGAGATCCCGGCGGCAGAGGCGGCCGCCTTCCTGCGCCGGCTGCCGGCGGGCAACGACCGGTCGGTGCTCTGGGTCGTGCCGGCCGGGCGCTCGCTGCGGCTGACCTCGCGCCCGGTGTCCGGCGCGGTGTGCCTGGCCGGCGCCGGACGGCTCGCCACGCTGCGTGGGCTGCTCCGGTACGCGAAGACCCTCCGGGTGTACGGGCCACCGGCGGCGGCCGGATCGCCGCCGCTGCCGAGCGTGTGGGAGCTCGACACCGGCGCGCTGCGGCTGTCGCTGGCCCTGTCGCCGGAGCCCTACCGGGGTTTCTCCGGCGAGGGCGGCGCGCTGACCGCGCTCGCCACGGACGACGTCGCCGACGACGCCGCGCTGGTCGCCGCGCTGCTGTCCTGGGACCCGACGATCGACGTGCACGCGCTGGCCACCTCGGCGGGGATCTCGGCGGACCGCGTCCGGGCCGCGCTGGCCGAGCTGGGCACCGCCGGTCGGGTCGGCTTCGACGTGGCCGAGGCGGGCTACTTCCACCGGGTTCTGCCGTACGACGCCGGCCGGGCCGAGCGGGACAATCCCCGGCTGGTCGGGGCGCGGTTGCTGGTCGAGGCGGGCGCGGTCACGCTCGACGGCGAGGCGGCGACCGTCCGCCACGGCGACGAGGTCTACCGGGTCCGCCGCCGGACGGACGGCTCGTACACCTGCTCCTGCCCCTGGTGGGCGCGGCACCGCGGTCAGCGCGGGCCCTGCAAGCACGCGCTCGCCACGACCATGGTGGGCGCTCCGGTGGAGGTCGGGGCGTGAGCGATCCGTTCGAGTTCCTGGTCCGGGGCGACATCGGCGCCGCCGTGGACGCGGTCACCGGCCTCGACGACCAGGGGCGGCGGTCGTTCGCCGACGGGCTGGTGGCCCACGTGCGCCGGCGGCGCGACAACTGGTGGTGGAACCACGAGGCGACGGCCCTGGCGGTGGCTGCGGTCGGGTGCCTGCCCACCGCCGCCACGGCGGCCGAGCTGCTCGGCCGGCGGAACGTGTCGCTGCGGGGCGCCGATGCCGGGCTGGTGGTCCAGGTCGCCCGTGCGCGCGGAGTGACCTGGCTGGCCGAGCTGGCATCCCGGCTGGCGGACCGGCTCCGCCGGGACGACCCGATGGAGGGCTGGGAATTCGTCGCCGAGCTGCTCACCGCCGAGAAGGCGGCGACACCCACCGGTGACCAGTTCGTGGAGGGGTGGCTCGCCCTGATGGCGTGGCCGCCGGAGTGGCAGCGACCGGTCCCGCTGGTGGATCGGCTCCGGGCCGATGTGTTCCTCGACGCCCTGGTGCCGCGCCTGTTCGAGGTGGACGGCGCCGGGATGCGGATGTCGTTCGACGAGTTCATGACCGACGAGACGTTCGCCCTGCCGCGCGCGCTGGCGCGGCTGGCCGGCGAGGGCCGCCTGGACCGGACGATGCTGCTCGACGGCTGCGTGAGCCGGCTGTTGCGCGGCGACCGGCCGGCCGCGTTGCGCGCGTTCGTCACACTGCACGTCCTGCTGGAGCCCACCGCCAGCGAGGTCGACCGGCATCGCGGAAACTACCTGCGCCTGCTCGCCGACGCCCCCGGGTTCGTGGCGTCGGCGGCGCAGAAGGCGCTGCGGGCTCTCGACGGTGTGGAGGTCGAGGGGCTGCTCGACGCGTCGCGGGCCGTCCTCGTCCGGCCGGACAAGGCGCTGGTCCGCGCCCAGCTCGGCTGGCTGGACCAGCTGGCCCGCCGGCACCCCGACCGGGCGGCGGAGATCGCCGAGGTCATCGCGACAGCGGTCGACCACCCGGCTGCGGACGTCCGCGACCGGGCCGGCACGCTGGCCGCCCGGCACGGGCACGTGGTCGCCCCGCGGGTCGTGGTCGGTGCGGTGGGCGACGACCTGCCGCCACCGGCCGGCCCGCTGCCCGCGCCCCCGGCCATCACCGACCCGGACGAGCTGGCGGAGGAGGTCGCCTGCCTGCTCGGCGGCCCCACGACGGCGTCCGGTCTGGAACGGGTCCTCGACGCAGTGGTCCGGCTCGCCGGTGACGACCGGGCCCGGCTGAGAGAGGCCCTGATTCCGGTGCTGCGGCGGCACCGTGCCGGCGCGGAGGAGCACTCCTGGGACCCGTGCTGCCTGTGCGGTCTCCTCGGCGGGGTGCTGCACGCCGCGGCCGACCCGGTCGAGGGGGGCGTACGACGGGGACGGTGGGCCGCGATGCTGGCGGCGTTGCGGCGCCGCACGCCGGGCGGACCGTCCCTCGATCCACGGATACCCCCGCCGCACCGGCTGCTGCGGGCCCGGCTGGCCGAGATCGGTGATCGCGTCGGCCCGCCCCAGCACCCCGGTCTGCTCGCGGCCCCGACCGCGGCAAACGGCGCCATCGACCCGCAGGTGCTGTACGAGCGCCTGACCCGGCTCGGCGAGCGCGGCGCGTGGGAGGTGGACCTGACGCAGGCCCTGCTGCGGCTGCCCGCGAGGGTCGACGAGCCCCTCGCGGCCAAGGCGGCGGCGCTCGGCACGCCCGCCGGTGACCGGCTCGCCGGATGGCTGCGCGCCGCTGGCCTGCCGGCCTCTGACCAGCAGGTGGTCACGCTGCCCCGCCGGGAGCGCCGACAGGGCTACGACTGGGGGTACGACGAGCTGCCCCGGCAGCGGACGCACGTGCTTCTCCGCCCGCCGGAGGGCGTCGACGACCCGTTCGGCCTGCTCACCGTGCCGGCCGGATCCGTGGACAGCTACGTCGGCGGCGCGGCCCTGCTCTGGCCGGCCGTGCTGCCCGGCTACCGAGGGCTGGTCGCGGCGTACGCGCTGCCCGACATCGCCAGCAGCGCCGACCAGGACCTGTCCGGCGGCGCCGCGATCCTGCCGCTGCTCGCCGAGTGCGACGGCGAGGGCGGTCCCGCCGTCGACCTCGCCCTCGCGTACGGCCTGGGTGCCCGGCACGAGTCCGACCGGGTCGCCGCCGTTGACGCCCTGCTGATGCTGGGCGCCGCCGGCGACCTGGACGCTCCCGCGGTCGGGGCCCATCTCGGCGCCCTCGCCGCCGTCGGTGACCTCACGTTGACCCGCACCCTGCAGCCGCTGCGCGACGCGGCCGCCGCCGGTGCCCCGCTGAGCACCTGGCGCCTGCTCGCCGCCGCGTTGCCCGCACTGCTCGCGGCCCCGAAGGCCCCGCGCGGCACCCCGGACCTGTTGACCCTGGCGGCGGAGACGGCGGGCGCGACCGGCGCCCGGATCGACGTGCCCGGGCTGGCCGAGGTCGCCGCGCGCGGCGGGTCGAGCCGGCTGGTCACCGAGGCGCGACGCCTGGCCGCCGCGCTCGACCGGTGACCGGAAAGAACAAGCAGGAGGACTGCGTGAAGGTCGTGGCGAAGCCGTAGTGGCGGCGAGCGGGACGGGGCGGGGTGCGGCCGGCAACCCCGCCCTGTCCGGGGCTCGGGACCGCCGGCGACGCCGCGCCAGCGCGGGGAACGAGGCCGGCCGTCAGGTCGGCGACGGTCAGCGGTGTCAGGGCGTGCCGGCACGGCCGTCGATCAACGCTGAGGCCGACGAGGACGACGGCCACCACCGTTCACGGGCGTCAGGGCGACGGTCATCAACGACGCCTATGCGCCGCACCCGACGCGACGCGGGCCGCGCTGCGCTCTCTGCACACGATGGCGGCCGGCGGGTGGTGGCGGTGCTCGGTCAGATGGCCGAACTAGGGCGTGGGCCGCAGGGTGAAGTTGTTCGTGAACTGGTTGTCTATCTGAGCGGCGGTGCCGCTGTCCAGGATCTTCGTCTGCGTGCTCGCGCCGTCGAGGACGACGGCGAAGAAGGGGACGTTGCTGTAGGACACCATGTTGTTGGTGATCTGGTTCCGTGCCCCGGTGTTGACGCGGATGATCGTGGGCCGGGCCCCCGAGGGCTGGATGTTGGCGGTCGGCACATCGTAGTAGAACAGGTTGCTCGTGACGAAGTTGTCGTCGCCGCGAATCATGATCAGGCCATAGAGGTCGTCCTTGCCGTTGTTGTAGGCCTGCATCACGCCGAAGTTCTCTCGGTTGCGCCGGAAGTGGTTCGACGCGATGAGGTTGTTGTTGTTCCCTCCCTCCATGTCGATCATGCCCGGGTAGAAGTTGTGGAACAGGTTGCTGCTGATGCTGCACCGACTGGCGTTCTTCAGGTGAACCATGCTGCGGCCCCGCGGGAAGATGTTGTTTCCCGTTATCAGTAGGCCCTCGTGCCCCTCGACGAACACTGAGAAGCCGACGTACCCCGCGCCGACATGGTTGTTCGTCACCTTGCTGGCGAACCCGTATCCCGTCAGTTCGACACAGCTGCCGCATTCGGCGATGAAGTTGTTGGTGATGTTGATCGCGTCGGCGCCGTACGCCACGATTCCGTGTTCGAGGTAGAGGAAGCCCATGCCCTCGATGCGGCACGAGTCGTTCGCGGTCGACAGCCTGATACCGGTCTTGCCGTTCAGGTAGGAGTTCTGGTTGGGCGTGAAGTTCACACCGTCGATGCAGAAGTCGCGAAACTCGACGCTCGCTATGCGGGGGGCGCTGGAGCGACCGACAAGGAAGGCGTCTCCGTTGCCGTCGGTCTTCTCGACGCGGACCCGGCTCGCACCCGGGTTGATCTCGGCCCATCCCGACGTGCCGGAGTTGTAGCGGTAGCTCAGCGACATGAAGCCGTGCCCAGCGCCCTTGATCTGCAGGTAGCTGATGTCGATGGTCACGCGCGTCTTGAGCGAGTAGTCCCCCGGCGGGATGTAGATGGTGGCTCCCGGTCGGCTGGCCGGGTTCGGCTGGTCGGCCTTGATCTGCGCGATGATGCTGTTGATAACGGCGCCGATGTCGGAGGTCGCGGTGACGCCGGGCTGTCCCGGCACGGTCCACGTGGTCACGTCGTAGACGTTGGGCATGACATCCCTTTCGGTTTCTGGTCGGTGTCGGGTCGGGCGGCCCCGGGCCGTTTGGGGGGATCGGACCTGCAGACGACCCCTACAGGACACCCAGCAGGTGCGCGTAGCCGGTGTCTGGCGTGGATCTCGTGCTGGCACCGGGAGTGCCGGGATCCGTCTGCGGCGGGTTGCCCGGCCGGGCCGGGCTGCCCGGCCCGGCGGCGGTGGTGGACAGCAGGACGCCCGCACCGACAAGCGCGGTCAGCGCTTGGCGACGGGTGAGTGTCGTGCGGAGAGGAAGCACGCGGACCTCTCAAGGGTCGAGTGTCAGGAGTTTCGCCAGTGCCAAAACGTTTTGGCAGGTGCCAGTAAATTGTGACGGTGCCGTTAAAGTGATGTCAATGACTGTTCGGCCGACGATGTGATCGGGGCTGTCCCTGCCGCCGGAGCGGGCCGACGGGTCAGGCGTCGACCAGCTCGGCACGACGCGGAGGGTCCGCCCCGGGCCGGGTGCACGTCAGGGCGGCCACCGTCGTCGCCCGGTCGAGTACCCCGCGCAGCCGCTCGACGTCGAGTCCGCCGATCGCGGCGGGGGTGGCGGCGTCGAACTCGACCAGGGCGTCGAGGAGGCCGGCGGTGAACGCGTCACCCGCGCCCACGGTGTCCGCCACGTCCACCTGGCGGGCGGGGTGATGAACCTCGGCAGCGTCATTCAGGGCGTACGCGCCGGCCGCGCCCCGGGTCACCACGACCAGGGCGACGCCGAGGTCGCGGAGAGCACGGGCGGCCTGTTCCACCGATAAGCCCGGGAAGATCCAGGCGGTGTCCTCGTCGCTGGCCTTGACCAGGTGGGCGTGACGGGCCAGGGCGAGCAACCGACGCCGGGCGGCGTCCGGGTCGGGGAGCACCATCGGTCGCACGTTCGGGTCGAGGCTGATGAGGACCTTCCCGGCGGCGTGTTCCCGGGCCAGCAGTTCCGCCACCCGGTCCGCTCCGGGTGCCAGCAGCGTCGCAAGGGAACCGGTGTGCAGCACCCGGGTGTCGGCGGGCAGGTGGGCCAGTTCCTCGGTGGTCCAGTGCCAGTCGGCGGTTCCGTTCAGGCGGAAGTCGTAGGTGGCCGATCCGGTGTCGCCGACCGACACCACCGCGAGGGTGGCCGGGCGGTCGTCGGTCACGGCCGACTCCAGGTTCACCCCGTTCGCCTCGGCGTGCACGCGCAGCCGGTGCCCGAGCGGTGTACGGGAGAAGCGGGCCAGCATCGTGGTCCGGCGGCCGAGGCGGGCCAGCCCCACCCCGACGTTGAGTGGACTGCCGCCGGGCCGGACGGCGAGCAGGTCACCCTCGCCGGTCGGAACGAGATCGATCACGGCCTCACCGAGCACGGTCAGCACGGCTCAGGCCCCCGTGGTCACGGTGTCGCCCTGCCGTACGCCCGGCTCCGTCTGGGCTCGGGTCGGGGCTGCCGGGCCGGCCTGTGCCGGATCGGCCGCGACGGAACGGCGCCCGTGGACCGAGTACGGCACGCCCACCCCGGCGTCGCCGAGCAGAACCGTGCCGTCGCCGGTCACCCGGACCGGGATCGGGTCGCTCAGCTCGCCGACGAACCGGCCCTGTTCGTCGTGGTGCAGGAAGGCGAGCAGCTGCCACCGGCCGTTGTTGTCCCGTACGAGCCGCCCGCTGTAGAGGCTGTCATCGGTGAGCCGCTGCGCCCGGGTGGCGTCGAACGGGCCGAGCAGCGACTCGCCGGGCACCGCCCAGACCCCGCAGGCCCGTGCGTCGCGGGACCGCTCCGCCAGCTGGTCGTGCAGGCAGGAGAAGAGCAGGACGGGCTGGCCGTCGACGATCTCCACCTGCGGGACCTCCAAGTGGCCGAAGCCGCTGCCGGGCGCGGTGATCGGGGGTTGCGCCGTCCAGTGCACCAGGTCGTGTGACCGGGCGTGCGCGATGACTCCCCGGTCGTCCACGGGGCCCTCGTTGGAGCGCGCGGTGACGAGCATGTGCCAACCGTCGCCGTCCGGATCGGCGAAGACCCACGGGTCGCGCCATGCCTCGTCCGGCCAGGTGGAGTCGCCGAGGCGCTCGTAGTGGCAGCCGGCGGCCGTCAGCACCGGCGAGGACGGGTGCCGTTCCCAGGTGACCAGGTCGTCGGAGGTGGCCAGGCCGATCCGCTGTACCAGGCCGCGTTCGGCGCTGCCGGCACCGGTGTAGAACATGTACCAGCGGCCGTCCGGGCCGGGCAGCACCGATCCGGTCCAGGTGGCGGTGTCGTCGAAGGCGGGCCGGTCGGCGGGGACCAGGGCGTCGGCGACCTGCGTCCAGGTCCGCAGGTCGGTGGAGACGGCGTGTCCGACGCTGGCACGGAAGTGTCGGCGGTCCGGGTCGCCGAGGGCGCGCGAGGCGCGCAGGAAGTACAGGTGGTGGGCGTCGCCCTCGCGGGCGAGCCAGAAGTCCCAGATCCAGGCGTCGGGAAGTCGCAGCACGGTGGGTCCTTTCGGTGCCGCGCGGGCGGCGCGGGGGTCGGCCGCCGGGCGGGCGGCGGATGTGCGTCGGTAGTGGACCGACGGGGTACGGGCAGCGCTCAGGCGGGCGGGGCGCCGACGGAG
Source organism: Micromonospora sp. BQ11 (assembly GCF_052068135.1). Taxonomy (NCBI): domain Bacteria; kingdom Bacillati; phylum Actinomycetota; class Actinomycetes; order Micromonosporales; family Micromonosporaceae; genus Micromonospora; species Micromonospora sp. BQ11. Next base: position 24,449 of record NZ_JBQHDB010000015.1, read on the forward strand.
CCGCGTCGGACCAGCGGGCAGGGCATGACGACCTGCCGGGCCGCGCGCCGGCGGGCGCCCTTCGGCTGGTTGAGCATGTCGACCATGGTCTCGACCGCCCAGGCGCCCATCTCGTAGTGCGGCAGCGCCACGGTGGTCAGGCCGGGGAACAACCCTTCGGCGATGAGTTCCTGGTTGTCGAAGCCGACCACCGACAGGTCGTCGGGGATCCGCAGGCCGAGTTCGGTGGCCGCCCGGTAGGCGCCCATCGCCATACGGTCGTTGAAGCAGAACAGCGCGGTGGGCCGCTCGGGGAGGGACAGCAGCTCCCGCGCCGCCCGATGCCCGCCGTGGGTGTCGGAGACCTCGGCGAGCACGAGGTCGGGACGGAACGGCACCCCCGCCTCCCGGAGCGCCTGCTGGTAGCCCGACAGCCGGCCTCGGGTGGCGGGGATGTCGTCGACGTTGGTGACGAAGCCGATCCGGCGGTGTCCGGCGGTGAGCAGTTCACGCACGGCCAGCCGGCCCCCCTCGGACTCGTCGGGCACCACCGACGGCAGGCTGGCATCCGCGCTGCTGGCATCGAGCAGCACCACCGGCATGGAGTGCAGTTCCTCGGGGAGCTGTACGACCCGGTGGTACATGGTCGCGTAGAGCACCCCGTCGACGCGGTGCTGCGCCAGGGCGTGGATCTCGCGGCGCTCCACCTCCGGATCGCCGCCGGTGGTGAGCAACATGAGCACCCAGCCCCGCGCCGAGGCGGTCTCCTGCGCACCGAGGATGATCCGCCCGGCGTGCGGGGTGGTGGCGATGACGTCGCTGAGCAGGCCCAGGGTGTGCGAGCGCTCCAGCCGCAGTCCTCGGGCCAGCCCGTTGGCCGCGTAGCCGAGCTGGCGCGCCGCCGACTCGACGCGTTCGCGGGTGTCCGGGCTGATCCGGGCGCCTGACTTCTTGTTGAGCACGTGGGAAACCGTGGTCACCGAGACGCCTGCGGCGGCGGCGACGTCCCGGATGCTTGCCTTCTGTCCCATCAGCTCACCATCACAGTGCTCCGCCGGAGCCCGGACGTCCAGCGTGGACGCGGGATCCGGTCAACGGTATCGGATCGGTCACTCGTCCCACAGGCCGTGTTCGGGCCAGCGGCGCGGCAGGCGCTCGGCCACCGGCGGCAGTTCCGGCAGCGGCTTGTGCGGGTGGTGCTGGTACCAGTACGCCACGGAAGAAAAGTCGTTGCCCTGGTCGTTGGCATGCCCGTGCTCGATGGTGACCTTGATCGACTCCGAGAAGCGCACCGGGTCCTCGATGTGGAACCGGTACATGCTCCACAGACCGAAGTGCTCCTGCGGGCTGCTGGCCAGGCTGATGCCGTGGTAGGGCCCGGCGTATGCACCGCTGGGAAAACCCCAGGCGGCGTTGAAGTAGTCCTCGGTGCCGGTGCCGTGCAGCGACGGCGGCCACTGCTCGCCGTCGATGAAGATCATGTCGTCGCCCTCGCCGGGCCAGGTGTAGGGCTGGTTGGAGGCGTTGTGGTTGTCGATGCTGAGCACGCAGCCGACGTAGTGGCCGGCGCCGCCGTCGGTGTCGAGGATGACGTAGTTGTCCGCGCCGGTCAGGTTGGTGCCGGGCAGGTCCCACGGGGCAGGGACCTCGCCCGGGGCGAGCCCGTTCGGCACCGGGGTGCACGGCTTCTCCTGCCGGTAGTACGCGTGGAAGTACGCCACGTCCTCCGGCTTCGGCTCCTCGGTCAGGTCGTAGTCGACGTAGTAGAAGAGGTTCTCGATCGGCTTGTCACTCTCGTTGCGGATCACGATCCGCGCGGAGCTGCCGAACGGCATCGGGAAGTACGAGTTCATCGCCGCGGCGAACGGACCCTTCGGGCCGCGGCGCGGACCGAACACCATGCTCAGCGGCAACGACACGAAGTGGGTGCAGGTGGCGTGCCCGACGCCGAAGAAGTCGCCCAGCGGGCTGCGGACGCTCGGGTTCTCCTCGCCGTCCCAGTACATCTCGATGACCAGCTTGCGCAGGTACTTCTCGGAGTAGCAGCGGGTGGTCAGCCAGATGTGCTCGATGACGCCGGTGCCGGTGATGTCGGCGAGCACGTGGGTCTCGCCGGGCGGCACCACGGCGAAGTCCCGGTTGCCGCCGGTCCGGTCCCAGCTCGACTCGCGCTTGGAGCGGCCGGCCTTGACCCGGGTGAGACCCGCGAGGGGGCTGGTGGGTCGCCAGAACGACATGGTGTTCCTTTCAGGGTTGTGCGAGGGGAAGCGGCGGTCAGCCCTTGACCGCGCCGAGGCTGAGCCCGGCGACGATCCGGCGTTGCAGCAGCAGCGTCAGGACGACCGCGGGTAGGGAGTAGAGGGTGGCCAGGGCCGTCATCGGCCCCCAGTCCAGGCCGAACTGGCTCTGGAAGTTGGCGATGGCGATCGGGGTGGTCTGCGCCCGGATCGAGGTGAGCAGCAGGGCGAAGAGGAACTCGTTCCAGGAGGCGAGGAAGGCGAAGATCGCGGTGACCGCCACGCCCCCGGAGACCACGGGGAGGATGACCCGCCGCAGCGCGGCGAGCCGTCCGCACCCGTCGACGAGGGCGGCCTCCTCGATCTCCCGGGGCACGCCTTCGAAGAAGCTGGCGAGCAACCAGATCGACAGGGGCAGCGCCACCGTGGTCTGGGCCAGGGCCAGGCCGGTGGGGGTGTCGGTGAGATTGACCGCGCCGAGGATGGTGACCAGCGGGATGCCGATCGCCACCGCCGGGGCCATCCGGACCAGCAGGGAACCGGCCATCAGCAGCCGCCCGGTGCGGGTGCGGTACCGGGTGATGGCCCAGGCCGCCGGGATCGCCAGCGCCATGGAGAGCAGGGTGGCGATCACCGCCGTGCTGACGCTGTTGAGGAACGAGGCGGTGACGCCCGGCCGGTTCAGGGCGGTCACGTAGTTGTCCAGGCTGAACCGATCGGGCAGCACGGTCGGCGGCACCGCGATAGCGTCGACGGGCGGCTTGAACGAGGTGAGGACGAGGTAGACGAACGGGAAGCCGTAGACCACGACGACCGAGACGGCGGCAGCCCAGAGCAGCCCGGTCCTGATCCTGGCGGCGAGCACGTGGGACATCAGGACTCCCTACCTGGGCGCCAGATGGTCAGCACCGCGACCATCGCGACCACCATCATGACGATCATGAACAGGGTGCTGGTGGCGGCGGCCGTGCCGGGATCGTTGTAGCTGACCATCGTCTTGTAGATGGTCAGGCTCAACGTCTCCGACGCGGACTGCGGACCGCCGTCGGTCTGGATGAGGATCACGTCGAAGGCCCGGGCGGCGTCCACGCCCCGGATGATCAGGGCCACCGCGATCACCGGCCGCAGCAGCGGCAGGGTCACGCTGACCAACAGGCGTAGGCCCCGCGCCCCGTCGAGACGGGCGGCCTCGTAGAGGTCTGGCGGGATCGCCTGGAGACCGGCGTACAGGACCAGGGTCATGAACGAGGTGGTGAGCCAGATGTCCGGCAGCGCCACCGACAACAGCACCAGGTCAGGGTCGCTGAGCCAGGAGACGTCACCGGGGTTGTCGAGGATCCCGACCCGCGCGAGCAGTTCGTTGACGATCCCGACGTTGTCGATCATCAGGAACCGCCACAGCAGGCCGGCCACCACCGGCGCGATCATCAGCGGATAGAGGAACAGGGTCTGCAGGATCCGCGCCCTCGGGCCGAGCCGGTGGAACAGCAGCGCCACCGCCAGGCCGAGCACCAACTCGGCCGTGACCACGATGACCGTGTACGCCAGGGTCCGTCCGGCCGCCGCCCGGATGGCCGGGTCGGTCAGCGCGGTGACGTAGTTGTCCAGCCCGGCGAAGCTACGCCCGTCGCCGAGCCCGGAGCCGGTGTAGAGGCTGTCGACCGCCAGCTTGACCAGGGGCCAGCCGACCAGCGCCAGCAGCACCACCACGGCCGGCGCGGCGAGCAGGGTGGCGTACCCGGCGTCCGACAGCCCACGGCGGGGGCCGGACCGCCGCCCGCCGGCCGGGGCCGGTGCGGGCGGAGTGGTCCGCGGTGGTGCTGCCTGCGCTGCCGGGCTCACTTGACGATGCCCTCGATCTGCGTACGGGCGGCGGTGAGCAGGGCGGCGTAGTTAGCGCCCGGGGTCAGCGCCTTCTGGATGGTGGGCACCAGGACGCTGTCGACGATCCGCTGCCAGTGCGGGCTGGCCGGGCGCGGCTTCGTGGCGCTCGCGTTGAGGGTGGCCAGCAGCGGGCCGAACGACTCGTAACCGGGCTTGTTCGCGTACTGCTGGTAGGCGGACTTGCGGGCGGCGAGGCCGAGGGTGGTCTCGATGCTCAGCGCGTTGTCGTCGTACGCCGCCTTGATGAACTGCTTGGCGAGGTCGCCCTTCGCGCCGTCCTTCGGGACCGACAGGTACCAGGGGCCGGGGATGCCGGCGACGCCCGCGGTGCCGCCGATCATCGGGGCCGCGCCGACCTTGCCGGCCACCTTCGCGTCGGCCGGAATCTGCCGGTACGCGTGCGCCCAGAACCGGGTCATGGCGGTCTGCCCCTGGTTGAACAGGTTCTGCGCGGCGTTCCAGTCGGTCTGCGCGGCGCCGGCCGGGGCGACCCTGTGCTTGTTGTTCAGGTCGGCGTAGAACGTCAGGGCGGCCAGGTGCTGGGCGTTGTCGACGATGACGTTTCCGCTGTCGTCGAGGACCACTCCAGGAGAACCGGCCTGCAGGACGTGGGCCAGCCACTCGGTCTCCACCGCGCCCTTCACGTCGGTGCCCCAGAGCTTCTGGTCCGGCCGGGTGAAGAAGACGGCGATGTCGGTGAACTGCTGCCACGTGGTGGGCGGGGCGAGCGGGTAGCCGTACTTCGCCTGGAACGCCGCCTTCTCCTTCGGGTCCTCGAAGAGGTCCTTGCGGTAGAAGAGGATCTCGCTGTTGGTCCAGACCGGCATGCCGACGAAGGACCCGCCGGACTGTGCCTCCTGCACCAGCGCGGGGAACAGGTCGTTCTTGACCTCGGCGGTGAACAGGTCGTCGAGGCCGGCGAGCTTGCCGGCGAACAGCGGGAGCCACACCGCGTCGACGGCGCAGACGTCGAAGGACGGCTTGCCGTTGGACAATTCGCTGGTCAGCCGGTTGAACAGGCCCTCGTAGGGCAGCTCGACCAGGGTGACCGTGGTGCCGGTGGCCTGCTGGAACTTGTCCGCAATGGGCTGGAGTTCGATCTTGCCGCCGCCCTCGCAGGCGACGGTGAGCGTCTTGTCGTCGCCGGAACCCGTGGCGGTGGTCCCGCCGGCGCCGCAGGCAGCGGTGCCGAGCAGGGCTGCCGCGCCGGCACCGGCGGTGAGGCCCAGGAAGCCGCGCCGAGAGTGCCGGGCGCGGGTACGGGGGTGATCAGAAGCCATCGTTCGCTCCGTTCAAGGGATGGCCCGGGCGCGTGGGGGCGCGCGCCGGAGCGCGAGGTGGACGTCCGTGTGCGGGGTGCCAAATCCTTTTGGCAAAAGCTTTTGGCAGAGCGTATGAGCGCATGTTGTGACGGTCAAGTGTCGATTCGGTTAAGGCACGAATCAGGTCACCGACCGGTGGATCCTGTTGACCGGCGGCGTCCACGAGACAGCCCACCCGCACGCCGAGATCCTGGCTCGCGGCCACCAGTGCAGCCTGCGAATGGCGGACTGGCGCGCAACGAATCCGCACCCGACCCACCCCCGTGGCCGTCCGGGTGCCGTCCGCCCGGCGGATCACCGCCTCAATCAGGCGACCCGGCCACAAAACTCACCCACGGCGACCACCGGCCGTCGACGTCGACGTCGACGACCAGCTCGCCGAGATGACCGCGCTGCGCGCCCGATAGCGGGATCACACGCAATCGGGCTCAGCAGCGCGGCCAACTCGTGACGGCAGAGTTACGCGGAATTGCGCCACTTGCGGCCGTGCCGGCCGATGAGCCGGTCGGCGTCGGTGGGACCCCAGGAGGCGGCCTCGTAGGTAGGGATGGGCGAGTTGTCCTTCTCCCAGTTCTCGATGATCGGGTCGACGATCCGCCAGCACTGCTGCACCTCGTCGCTACGGATGAACAGCGACGCGTCACCGATCAGCGCGTCCAGGAGCAGACGCTCGTACGCCTCCGGGGACTCCTCGACGAACGTCTGGTCGTACGAAAACTCCATGGTGGCCGTGCGGACCCGGAAGGAGTGACCCGGCACCTTGGCACCGAAGCGCAGCGAGATGCCCTCGTTCGGCTGGATCCGCAGGATCAGCGCGTCGGCCTCGAGCCCGGTGAGCTGGTCGGTCGGGATCGGCAGGTGCGGCGGCCGCTGGAACTGCAGCGCCACCTCGGTGAGCCGGGCCGGCAGTCGCTTGCCGGTGCGCACGTAGAACGGCACCCCGGCCCAGCGCCAGTTGTCCACGTTGAGCCGCATCGCGGCGTAGGTCTCGGTCCGCGACAGCGGGTCGACGCCGGCCTCCTCGCGGTAGCCGGCCATCAGTTCCTCGCGGGTGCCGCCCCGGGTGTACTGCCCACGGACCGCGGCCTCGGCGATGTCCCGGTCGGTGGGGAGGCGAATCGCCTGCAGCAGCTTCACCTTCTCGTTGCGCAGGCCCTCGGACTCGAACGAGGCCGGTGGCTCCATCAGCGCCAGCGCGAGGACCTGGAGCACGTGGTTCTGCACGATGTCGCGCATCGCGCCGGCCTCCTCGTAGAAACCGCCGCGAGCGCCGACACCGAGGGTCTCCGCGACGGTGATCTGCACGTGGTCGACCCAGGAGCGGTCCCAGATCGGCTGGAAGATCGAGTTCGCGAAGCGCAGCGCCAGCACGTTCTGGACGGTGTCCTTGCCCAGATAGTGATCGATACGGAAGACCTGGTGCTCGTCGAACGCGCTGTGCACGACGCCGTCGAGCTCGCGAGCCGTGACCAGGTCGCGCCCGTACGGCTTCTCGATGACCAGGCGGGAGAAGGAGCCCTCACGCGGCTGGTTGAGCCCGACACCGGCCAACCCGTTGATCACCGGTTCGAAGGCACCAGCCGGGGTGGACAGGTAGAAGAGCCGGTTGCCGGACGTGCCCCGCTGCGCGTCCAGCTCGTCGAGGGTCTCGACGAGCCGCTTGTAGGTTTCCGGGTCGTCGTAGCCGCCGGTCACGTACCGTACGCCGCCCTGGAGCTGGCGCTTGCTGGCGAGGGCGCGCCCGCCGAGGGCGCTCTCGGCGAACTGCTCGTCGGTCATCGGCGTACGCGCGACGCCGACCAGCGCGAACTGGTCCGGGAGCCGCTCGTGCCGAGCCAGGCTCTCGACTGCAGGCAGCAGCTTACGCCGGGTCAGATCGCCGGAGGCACCGAAGATCACCAGCGTGGCCGGCGGGGCACTCCGCTCCTGGATGAGCTGAGTTGCGTGGTCCATGGTCTGCGTTCCTCCGGGCATCAAGGGTGTCGGGTCGGGGGGCGCTGCACTGTCATGCCAGAAATTGTCCGGCTATCGGGGTCGTGCCCGGCAGGGCACGCGACGGCGTCTCGGTCGTAGAGGTTGAGCGTCGCATGCCGGCCTGACGGGTAGGCGGCTCGGTGGCAACCTCTGCGCGGTCGCCGGACCACAGCATGTGAAAGTTCCCACGGCGCTCAAGACGACAGCCGGCACCCGCCGGGCGGGGAGCACCGAACCCTGACCACTTCGCCAATGACGCCCTCGAACTCGTACTCCATCACGGCATCACGCCACGCAGAACTCGTTGCCCTCGGGGTGCTGCATGACGACGTGCCCCAAGACGTCGCCGTACCACTCCTCGCGGACCACCGTCGCGCCGGCGGACATCAGCTCGGGGACCTTCTGCCGGATCAGTCGTGCGCGCTCGGTCATGTCCCAGAGGCCTGGGCCGGCCACCCGTACATCGATGTGCATCCGATTCTTGGCGGTCTTGCCCTCGGGCACCTTCAGGAAGCCGATGGCGGGCCCCCTGCCGTCCGGGTCGATGATGGAGGCACTGTCGGGCTCGTCAAAGCCGGGCTCCTTGACGTACCCCAGGGCACGTGCCCAGAAGGCCGCGATCTGCTGGGGATCGTCGGCATCGCATCCCAAGGTCCAGTGGGTCGCCATGGCGCCAACGTACGCGAGCCGGGACGCGAAGTCCGCGCCTCGCGGCATGAGAGTAGTTCGATCTCAGGTACGAGTGGCGCCGGCGTCGCCGAGATGTAGGTGGCTGTGGCCGGGGTCGATTCGACGGTAAGCGCCATCAAGGGGCTGTTGAACAGATCGGCGGCGGTCGCGGCTGTCGTCGCCGGCGGGGGCTTACAGGGGGTACAGGAGGTTGTGGGTCGCGGCGAAGTGGTGGTCGTCGCGTGGTGGTGTCCGCCCGAGCAGGTGTTCGGCCGCGCGGTTGCGGCGTTCGCTTCCGAGGCCGAGGCCAACACGGGTCAGGGTGGGATGGCTGGTAAATGGGATGAACGCCTCGACCGGTAGCGACGACTGGGTGACCCAGAGGTCCTGGATTGGGCACTCTCCTACGGGACCTGGGTCACGCCCTTGGCCGTCGTTGCTCTCCGTACTGCAACCACCTCTAGGTCGAAGGGGTAGCGCTTGCTCAGCGGCAGAAGCGTGTGCCAGATCGCAGATCGAGGATTGTTCGGTCGCAGCCGGTGGCGATGTTCTCTTATACCTTCGTAGCCGATATATTGTGCCGCGTGGAAACTCCACTGCGTGAACCCACTTTCCTGATCCTCACAGCCCTCGCCGGCGAGCCGATGCACGGCTACGGCCTGATCGCCGAGGTAGCCCGACTGTCCGACGGCCGCATCTCGCTGCGGCCCGGCACGCTCTACGGCGCGCTGGACCGGCTGGTCGATGCGGGCTTGGTGGCTGTCGACCACGAGGAGATCGTCGACGGCCGGCTGCGTCGCTACTACCGGCTCACCGATCCGGGCGGCGAGTTGCTGGCCGCCGAGACCGAACGCATGCGCCGCAACGTCAAGGCGGCAACCACCCGGCTGCGCGCCGCCAAGGCCGCGCCCCGCCCGAGCCGAGGATTCGCATGAGCTTGCCGGAAAGCCAGCCGGACCGCCCGGAAGGGCATGACCAAGGACGCCCTGCGATGACCGATCTTGAACGGCGCTACGCACGCTGGACGGCGCTGTTCTATCCGGCCGACTATCGGCGCACGCGTGGCTCGGAGCTGGTGGACACCTACCTGTCCCTGGCCGCGCCCGACCGTAGGAGACCCTCGCCGGCCGACATCGCGGACCTCGCGGCCGGTGGGCTGCGCCAGCACCTGCGGACCGCACGGGGCCTCGGTCCCGGCTTCCGGCTCGCCGGCCTGCTCGCGCTGACGACGGCGACCGGGTGCGCGACCGGGTGGACGATTCTCGAGGCGCTCGCTCCCACACCGTCCTGGTCTTCGCAGGTCGGGCCGTTTCTGTCACTCGCCGTCGCGGCGTGGGCGACCTGGTTGCTCGCCGCCGTGGTGTACCTCGCGGCGAGCGGCCGATGGTTTCGCTGGGCGGTCAGCCTGGCCATACTGGTGACTGCCGGCATCGTGCCGGCCGCGGCGCTGACCGGATTGCCCCGCCCGCCGCTGTCGGTGCTGCTACCCCAGATTGCGCTCGGTGTCGTCGCGCTCGGTGCGACGGGCCAGCGCCTCTGGCGGGTGCGGCTCATGCCGATCGTCGCTGCGGCGGCGATCCTGCCGTTCGCCATCGGCACCGCACCCACCTTGGATTTCATCAGCGGCTACTACAATCTCGCCGCAACGGCCCTGCCCGCCGCTGCGGTGACGCTGCTGATCGGCGCGCTGCTGATCGCGCTCAGCCTAGCCGTCCGGCGCGACTACCACGGCGCATGGGCGATGCTGATCCTGCTCACGCCCATCGGGATGCTCGCGGTGAACCCGCTCGGCGCGGCGCTTGACAGCTCCGGCCCCGGCCGGGCCGTGATTCCGGCGTGGTCATCCATGCTCCTCGCGTCCGTGCTGGTGGCCGTGATCGGACCGATGCTGGTGTCGCTGGCCCTTGCGGCACGGGGACGGCTGTCTGGGGGCCGCCGTCCGCACGGACCGGATCATGGCCCCACCTGCGGCGCACCCTCGACATCCGCGTAGTCCACCGCACGACCGAAGCCACCCTGGTCGACATCGTGCACGGCGCACTCCGGATTCTCAGCCGGGCGCTGTTGCGTGGTGGATCGGTGGGCGCGCCAAGCCGCATCAGCGGGCGCACGCCAGATCGCTCGGGCCAGTTCGGTGAACGCTGCAGCCACCCGGGTCGCGGGTGACGCGGCGAGTCCGAGGCGGTACGGTCCGAACGTAGCCCGCGCATCGGTCCGAGTCGGTGCTTGAGCTGGCTGTGGTCGGCCTCGATCGGATTGTTGGCATGCCGTTCTACGTGGTGCCCCGCCGACGGGACCAGGTGCTCAAGCACCCTGGTGTAGGCGGGGGGGCGTCGGTGACGACCTCACTGGGCGTGACCCTCAGCATGGTCAGCGCCCGGGGAAGAACCGCCGGGCCGCGGCGGCGTCCCGACGCGGTGAGACGAGTACGTCGATGACCTGCCCGTGTTGATCGACGGCTCGGTAGACGTACCGCCAGATGCCCTTGACCTTGATGTAGGTCTCGTCCACGAACCAGCGGTCACCGAGTGGCGGGGTGAACCGCTGCACCCACCGGTAGACGGTGACGTGATCCACCTCGACACCGCGTTCGACCAGCGGTTCCTCGACATCTCGGCAGGAGAGGTCGAAGCGCAGGTACCAACGCGCCACCAGGACGATCACCTCGGGTGGGAACCGGAACCCGACACACGCCGACGCCGGCGGAGACCAGGACCGAACACGAGACACCGCCCTCACCGGGCAAGCTGATGTCGATCATGTTTCGCCCAACGCAACAGAACCAATCGCGGTACTCGGGCGATGGGGGATGGCGCGGGTGGCGGCACGGCGGCGTGCACTCCACCAGTACATGGCGCACACAGGTACTAGACTAAGCAAGGTACCTGTCGTAGTCTTTATGTGTGAATCAGATCCACGACCCGCAACTGCTCAAGGGCGTGCTGTCACCGCTGCTGCTGTGGCTGCTCGCCGAGCGGGAGTCCTACGGCTACGAGTTGGTGCAACGCCTGCGCCAGATCGGGCTTACCGGGATCGCCGACGGCACTGTCTATCCGGCACTCGCCCGACTGGAACGCGAAGGCCGGGTCAGTACCCGCCTCGTCGCCTCCCGCTCCGGCCCCGCCCGCAAGTACTACCGGCCCACAGACGACGGCTACGCCGCCCTCGCCGAGAGCACGGGGAACTGGCTGTCGCTGACCGAGATCGTAAGCCCGGTGCTCGCCCGCCCGGTTCCACCCCAACCCGCGCCACCCGCAGAGGAGAACTGACATGGACCGGCCCACCCACACCGAACTGCGCCCGGCCGACCGGCTGCGGATCGAACGCGCGGTCTGGACCCTCAACGCCCACCTCGACAACCTGCCCAACCGTGCCAAGCGGGCCAGGCGGCGCGAGACCCGGGCCAACCTCTACGCCGCCGCGGCTGAGGTGGGCGCGGCCGAGGCGATCCGAGGCCTCGGCGACCTGCGCCGGCTGGCGGCCGAGTACCGCACCGCCGAGTACGGCGAAACCGGCGCCCAGCCCTCGTACTCGGGCGCAGTGGTCGGCCTGCTGCTGGTCCAAGTAGCCGCCAGCGCCTTCATGCAAGGCGGCACGCACGCTTTCGTCGCTGGCCTGCTCGCCGCCGCCCCGGACGCCACTGGCACCTTCCAGTGGTCGGGCATCCCCTACCTGACCGCCCCCGTCACCGTCACCGCCGTCGACGGCACGCAACGCACCGCTGGAGGCGCATTCACCTCGCTGTTCTACCTGCTCTGGCTGGCCGCTTTCGTCCTCGGCGGACGGCTGTGGCGACTCCTGCCGATCTGGCGCCGCTGGCGGGCAGGAGACGCCGCCGCACCGGCACCCGGTAGGTAGTGCCCCGTCGCGTTGTCGCGTCCGGCGAGGTACACGAGCACCAGCAGTTCGAACTGAAGCGCGAGTGTTGGAGGCGGCGCCAGCAGATGATGGCGCAGGCGAGGGTGAGGACGGCTTCGTGGATGTCGTCGCGGATCTCCCAGCGGATGCGCAGGCGGCGGAACCAGTGCAGCAGGGCGATGGTCTGCTCGACGACCCACCGTCGGGTGCCGAGGCCGGAGCCGTGGGGTGTGCCGCGTCGGGCGATGACCGGGGTGATGCCGCGGGCGCGGAGCTGCCGGCGGTGGCAGTCATAGTCGTAGCCCCGGTCGGCGTAAATCCGCTCGGGTCGTTGCCGGGGTCGGCCGCGGATGCCCTTGATCGGTGGGATCTTGTCGACCAGGGGCAGCAGTTGGGTGACGTCGTGTCGGTCGCCGCCGGTCAGGCCTGCGGCGAGGGGGATGCCGCCCGCGTCGGTGATGACGTGGTGTTTCGAGCCTGGCTTGCGGCGGTCGTTCGGGCTCGGACCGGTTTCGGGCCACCTTTGAGCGCCCGAATGTGGGAGCCGTCGATCACCGCCCGCGACATGTCCAACTGCCCGGCCGCCCGCAGCTTGCTTAGCAGACGTCTGACCGACGAATCCGCCGCGCAGTTGGGCGCCCTGCTCGATGGTTCGTCGATCTGGAGTCGCAGGGCATAGACCTACGCGCATCAAGGTCGGTGCCATCGGTGGCGGTCGACGCCGCGTTCACGGCGGCAGATCCGGTCGCTGGCGCCGTTCTGCGAACGGGACGCTTCGGGCGGAGACCAGAACCAGATACCTACCCTGGCCGCCACTGTGGTCGGCCGCGGAATATTCCCCCGCTTGGCCTCACTTCCTGTTCCAGACCGCATTCTGATCGGTGCTCGGGTCCTTCATGGTGAGGGTCTTGCCGTCGGCGCTCAGCGTGCCGTCCACGGAGTACTTGGTGATGCCGCAGTCGAACTCGAACTGGTACGCCCGTCTGCCCTGACTCTTGGTGGCGCCGGTGCATGAGATGCCCACACTGGCCGACAGTGAGCCGTCGTCGCGCACCGTCATCGTCCGCGAACCGTTCTCCGCCATGACCCAGGTGCCAGCGAGCGACGGGCCATCGCCACCTCCACAGCCAGTCGCGAACAGCGCGACGCCGAACGCTGCCAACCCGGCCTGTCTCCAGCGAGTACGCACGTCTACCCCTCCCCCTGTGCCGCAAGCCTAACGACAGCGGGCGATACGCACCCGATCGCGTCGCGGCGAGGCCAGCACTTGCCCGTCAACGCCCGCTCATCTGCGGATGCGTGCGAAGAACGTCGGGGCGAGGCGCGTTGCTCGCCGCTGGCTAGATTGGGTCGCATGCGCACCATCGCGAGCGACCGGCTCCTGCTGCGCCCCTGGCGCGATGACGACGCCGACTTCCTTCTGGATCTCGAGTCGCGCTGGGAGGTCGTGCGATTCCTGGGCGCGCGGCCCGCGATCATGAACAACCGCGAGGACGCCCTCGCCTCGATCGCACGTCGCCGCGCCATCGACGACCCGATCCACGGGATCTGGGCCATCACCACAGCGGCCGACGGCCGGCTGGTGGGAAACCTCCTGCTCAAGCCGATTCCCCTGTCAACCGGGCAACCTGCCGGCGGGCCGACCGACGTCGAGATCGGCTGGCATCTGCATCCCGACGCCTGGGGGCACGGCTACGCCACCGAAGCAGCGGCGACGGTCCTGCACGACGCGTTCCACCGAGGTCTGGCAAGGGTCATCGCGGTCACGGATCCGGACAACCGCGCCTCCCAGGCCGTCTGCCAACGCCTCGGCATGACACACCTCGGCCGGACGACCAGGTATTACGACACGCCGAACGAACTCTTCGAGAAACTGGCCGACTGATCGGCGATGACCGCCACAACCGCCTCCGCCCCTCCCCACCGCCACATCCGCACATCGGCACGAGCCGCGCCCTGCGCTGTCGTGTCGGCTGCCGCCCTCAACGACGTGGGGGTCCGACGTCGCCTCCGACGCGCCGGTCGCCCACGCCGAGGGCGTCCGGGCGGCCGGTGCCGGCCTTGACGAGGCGGGTTGTGTGCAGGGGCACCCGGTGAAAGGCGATGACCGGGTGCCCCTGCCAACCTCCGTCAGCCGGTGACGGTCAGCGTGTCGATGTTGAACAGCGGACCGTCACCGCCGCTGAACGTCAGGAACAGCGGACCGGTGCCGTTGCCGTTGAGCGTGGTGGAGACGGTCTGGAAGGTTTCCCAGCCGCCGGTGACCGGCACCTGCACCGTGCCCAGCACCGGGCCGGTCTGCGAGCCCGACCGGATGGTGATGGTGCCGCCGAGGCCGCCGGAGGAGATCACCGCGGAGAAGCCGGTGCGCCCCACCGTGCTGACGTGTGAGTAGCCGGCCCAGTAGCCGTTACGGACCCGGCCGAGGGTGTCGCCGCCGCTGGCGGTGGGCTTGGCGATGCGCTGAACCCCGTAGGAGGAGGTGTACGACTCCCCCTCGACGGTGAGCGCGGCGCCGGCGAGCTCCTTGATACGGACGTTGCGGAACGACACGTCGTCGCCGACGCCGTGGTTCTGCAGGCCGATGTAACCCCGCAGGGTGCGGGAGGTGTCGGTGTTCGTGTAGTCGTTGATCTTCACGCCGTTGAGGAAGACCTGCACCCGCTCGCCCTGCACGAGCAGCTCGTAGGTGTTCCACGACCCGGGCGGGTTGAGGGCCGCGTCGCGGGCGGCGGTGTTGGCCGCCTTGCGGCGGTAGACGGAGCCGGTGGTGCGGTCGGCGGCGTCGGTGGCGTCGATCTGGATCTCGAACGCGCCGGAGTCGTACGAGCCGGGCGTCGACGTCGTCGGGTATCCGATCATGACGCCCGAGTTGTCGTCGCCGTCCATCATCCAGTCGAGCTTCAGCGAGTAGTTCGCGAACTGCTTGGCCGAGTACCAGAGGGTGCCGAACTCGCCGTACGACTTCAGGGTGGCGTTGGAATTGGTGAACCCACCTCCCCCGGCCTGCGACCAGCCCGTGGTGGATCCGTTGTAGAGGGTGGTGTAGCCGTTCTCGGGCCGGCAGTCCTGCTTGGCGAAGCCGGCCGCGTACCGGATGCCGCCGAGCAGGTGGGTGCGGAAGCCGCTCTCGCCGAACGACGCGGCGGTGTGCCCGCCGCCGGTGTAGAACGAGCGTCCGTTGCCGACCGTCTTGCACCAGGCGATGGGGTGGTCGCCCATGTTGCCGCCCGTGAAGCTCGACTCGTCGAGGCTGGCCAGTACGTGCACCGACGAACGCGGGTTGGTGAGGTAGTTGTACCACTCGTCGGTGCGCGTCCAGGTCTTGCCGAGGTGCGCGGTGGCGGAGTGCGCGCGGTCCTCCACCGTGATGTTCGCCTGGGTGATGGACGCGTGATAGTCCAGCCAGGCGCCCACAAGCTGCCCGTAGAACGGCCAGTTGTATTCGGTGTCGGCGGCCGAGTGGGTGCCGACGTACCCGCCTCCGCCGTTGATGTACGACTCGAACGCGGTCTGCTGTGTGGCGTTCAGGACGTCGCCGGTGGTGTTGAGGAAGACCACCGCCTCGAACTGGGCGAGATTGCTCGCGGTGAACGCGGCGGCGTCCTCGGTGGCGGTCACCGTGAAGTTGTTCGCCGCACCCAGGTCCCGGATGGCCTGCAGGCCGTTGGCGATGGAGGCGTGCCGGTAGCCGGCGGTCTTCGAGAAGACGAGCACCTGGTACGCCGGGTCGGCGGCCTGCGCGGGTGCCGCGCCGACGGCGGCGGTGAGCAACGCGGCCGCGACCGCGCCGATGATCATGCGTCTCATGGATGTCCTCCGTGGTTCGTGGGATGGCGACGGTCGTGTCCCGGGCAGGGACTCAGCCGGTGACGACGACTTCGCGGACCAGGACGTCGCTGGCGGGTGTCGTGGGATGGGTGTCGGTCACGCGCAGGGTGACGAAGTAGCGACCCGGTTGGGCGTACCGGTGGCGGGGGGTGGCCCCGGTGGCGGTGGTGCCGTCGCCGAAGGTCCACGACCAGGAGGCGACGGTGCCGTCGGGGTCGGCGGAGCCGCGGGCGTCGAAGGCGACGGTGCGCGGGTCGCCGCTGACGGGGGCGGCCGTGAACGACGCGGTGGGTGCGGTGTTGCCGCCCGGTCCGGTTCCGGTACGCAGCATGCGGGTGCGGTAGCGGGTGTAGCTGGGGTAGTCGCCGGCCATCCAGACCACGTCCAGGGCGCTGCCGCGGGGCAGGCCCCACGGGGAGAACGGCCGCATGTTCGGCTCGGTGGAACCGGAGGTGAGGGCTTCGGTGCTCCAGCTGGTGCCGCCGTCGGGGGTGGTCCACCGCTCGATCTCGAAGACCCCGTCGACCTGCCGGGACATGAGCACTACCGACGGGTCGTCGTGGTCCAGGGTGATGCCGCCGGAGTAGTTGGGCTCGGCCGGGTCGCCGCTGATCGTCCCGCCGGCCGCGGTGAGTTCGCGGTCGAACCAGCCGGTGCCGGTCCAGCGGGCGTAGCGGTACCGGTGGTCGGCGTCGGTGGGGAACGTGGCGTACGTGATCACCGGGTGTCCGGAGCTGTCGATGGCGATGTCGTGCACCCAGGCCTTGGCGCCGTGCGTCGCGGCGTCGTACACCTTGGTCGCCTGCGCCGGTGTCACCGCGGTGCCCATCGGTCCGATGCGGGTGCCGTCGGCCCGGTAGAGGCTGCCCGCCCGGTAGTACATGTAGTAGATGCTGGTTCTGAGGTTGCGGGGGTGCGCTTCGGTGAAGGCGAAGTGGATGGTGTCGCGGCCGTTGGCGGCGACCTTGAGGTAGGGCCGGTGCCCGGGTGAGGAGATCAGCCGGGTGGCCGTCGTCCACTGGTCGCCGCCGTTGGTGGTGGAGTAGGCCGGGTTGAAGTCCCCGCCGCGCCAGAACAGGTACAACCGGTTGTTCTCCCCGGACAGCTGCACCGGGTTGGGGTAGGTGTATCCGTAGCCGCCGGCGGTGTTGGTGGGCACCTGCTTGATCGGCTCCCAGGCGGAGACGTCCTCGGGCTTGGCCGACCGGCGGTAGTACATGGCCGAACCGCCGTGGGCGGACCAGAAGACGACGACCCGCCGATCGGGGCGGATCACGATGGCCGGGTTGTTGTGGTCGTCGATCTGGAATCCGGTGGTCACCACCGACGTGGTGCGATGCCCGGTCGCGTGGTCGTACATCGCCACCCGGATCTCGCCGTTTGAGGTGATGAAACCGAGGTAGGTACGCCGGTGAGTGCCGTGGTAGTACACCCCACGGGGGTCGGCGAACCAGCACCAGGCGCCACTGCTGGCCAGTTCCGTACGGGGGACGGGTCCGGCCGCTTGCGCCGCCGAGGGCTTCGCACCCGCCATCGCCGGCTGGCTGCCCGGACAGCTGGCCAGGAGAAGCAGTACCGCCGCAGCGGTGATCAGGAGCCGCCGCGGCAGCCCCGCCGTCTGTCGCGCATCAACCATCGCCACCACCACCGAAGAGAGATCCGCCGTCGGCTTCCCACACAATCCCGGGAAAGCGCTTTCCTCGCACAAGTTTATCCCCTGCGCTTTCCGGAGGGAAGCATCGATGTCTGGCGTTGTTTCCAGCGGCGGCATGAGCTCGTAGCCGTCCGGGTCCAGGCCGCAGTAGATGCGCGCCCACCCGACGTCCTCCGTTTCGAGCGTCACCGGCAGACCCTCTCGCCGCCGGAGTGCGTGCGTCGCGTCGAGGTCAGCGGGTGGTACGACGAGCACGAAGCGTCACGAGCGACGCCGGGCCCGTACGCGGCCTTCGACGCCAACTGACCCCATCGGTGAAGGGGCGCCTCGAGTCGAAGCGCCCCTTCACCACAGCCTCGCCAGCCTGCTGTCCGGGCCGTTTCGGCCCGGCAACCAGTCTCGTTCATCAGCTGCGACCATCGTCAGCACGATCCTTGAATCTGGGCATGGTCGACGACGGGCAACGCCGACCGCACCTTCACTCGACCACCACAAAGAGGAGTGATGACATGCGCCAAGAGGATCTGATCGACCAGTTCGCCATCCAGCGGGTGATCACCGAGTATGCCTGGTTCGTGGACCGCCGAGACTGGGACGCTCTGGTGGCGACGTTCGCCGACACCGTGGTCGTCGACTACACCGCGATGAGCGGCGGCGAAGCAGAGACTCTCTCCGGCCTCGAGCAGGTAGATCGGTGGCGACGGGAGCTTGGCGTGTTGGATGGCACACAGCACGTGGTCACCGGGGTGATCGCCGATGTGACGGGCGATACCGCCACCGCAACCGCCAACGTGCTGGCTTGGCTACGACGCGACAACGTGCCGGGCGGACGGCTGTGGCACAACGGCGGCACGTACGAGTTCGAGCTGCGCCGCGTAGGCGAGCGATGGCGAATCAGCAGGCTGGTAGGCCGAGCCATCTGGATCGAGGGAAACATCGGTGTCTTCGCACAGTGACCCGAGTACTCACAATTTCCCAAGCCGACCAGGAGCCAGGCCCATCGGCGGTCCCCGCGAACACGGCCCCGAGTTCGCGTGCAACGACCCGGCCACAGGTGGAGGCGGGTGTGAGGGTGCCGGTGGCGGGGTGAGGCTCCCGGTAAGACCAGCGCCTCAACCCCGGCCACCAAGCCCTGCTCGCGTTGACGCATCTACGCAACGGTGAGCGGCAGATCAGTGCACCTGATCCTGTAGGTCCGCGATGAGTTCGGTGATTCGTCGTGCGCGCGTGTCCGGTCGCTTGGCCTGGTCGACGCGATACAGGCGCCGCCGTCGTGCCGGCGCCGGCAGGGCCTCCCAGCGCTCCGTCGAGCCGGCGTCGACGAGCGCCTGCCGGACGTCCTCAGCCAGGTCCACGACATCGGGATCGGCCGGTTCGAGGACGCCGTCGACACGCTCGTCGGGCTCGAGCCCGACACGGCGCTGCAGTGAGTCACCGGCCCACAGGAACGAGCCGTCGACAACGGGTGCCCGATTCAGGGCCACATTGACGTGGGCGCCATCGATGGTGCCGCTAACACGCCTGGTGCCTTCGCGACGGGCATCGTCGGCGAGTCCGTCGGGCACGCGGATGATGTGATACCGATTGCGGCCCCAGTGCAGCGCTTCGACGTGGCCGGTAAATCGATGTTCCACTTTGTCCTTGTGTCGCCCGGCGGTTCGCGGCTGACTGGCGTGACCGGACAAAGAATACTGCCAGGGCGCGCCGACACGGGAATCAACGTGGCGACCAGGCGTGGGCACGATCGGCGAATGGCTCCGATCCGGCCCTACGAAACAGGCCCCAGAGACACCGTCCTCGAGTCGATGGTGACCGGCTGCCTGAGGATGGTGCGTTGCTTGCTGGCTGCGACCTTGCGGAAGTCGCTGAGGTAGATCTCGTGGTGAGTTCCGGCCATGCGAAGCCCGTTGGCGGGGATGTACTGATGATGGAGGTGTGCGAGCAGGTCGGCCTCGTCGTCGAAGGAACCCACGTGCAGCGTCTGCACGCACCGCCCCTCGGCCAGCGTCTGGAGGCGGACGTCGTCGAGACGCGCCGGTCGGTGCTTGGCACCGGCTTGCCCGATGGCGGTAGCGACCATGGACTGGTCGATCCAGTCGGGGACCATGAGCATCAGCGTCCAGTGCCACCGTGCCTTGTGCCGTGCGGTGGTGAAGGACGCCATGTCCTCGGCCCACCACAGACCCTCCAGGGGCGGAACGACGTAGTCGCGCCCGAGGTTGCGCTTGCTGGCGAACTTCAGCTTGTACGCCGTCGGGTAGAGCGCCTCGATCGCCTCGGTGAAGGCGGGCGAGGTGTTGGGGTCGCCGCGGCCGTCGATCATGAGGTACTGCATGTCGGGCACGTCGACTGTCCGGAACCGGCCCCGTCGTGCCTGGTAGGCGTCAAGCGTCTTCTTGAAGTCGATCTTGTCGGCGGTCTGGTTCGTCATGCGACACCTGGACTCGGGTGGCGAGCCACTGCCTTTCTGCATCCATCATGCTCAGGGAGTAGGAGAAGACCTCGCGCGCTGCGCGCGGAAGGGCATCGGGCACGTGCTGTGCCGCCTGGACCGCGGCGATCCGGGCTTCCAACTGCGCCAGCCGGGTACGCAGCGCCTGCTCGTACTGCTGTGCCGTGAGCATGGTCAGGTTGGCGACGCCGACCAGCAGTGGCTGCGGATGCGGACGCGCCTCGGCGATGAAGGCCAGCGCGTTACGTGCCGCGACGCGGCGGCCCTCGGCGGTGGGATGGAAGACGCGGCGGGACTTGGCGGCGGCCGGAGCCTTCGGCACATGGAGCAGACCGCGCCGTTCCAACTTGGCGAGCAGGTAGTAGATCGAGGAGAACCCGATGTCGGTCCACTGCCGAATGCCCCGCTGCTCGATCACCTGCTCCAGGTCGTAACCGTGCTGCGGCCGTTCGATGACCAGGCCCAGCACGGTCAGCTCAGCAGGAGTCAGCTCCACCGCTATATTCTAAGGCTGGAATACACGCACGTGTCGACACCGACGGCGGGTGTCGAGCTCCGACGGCGCGAGGGTCATCAGGAGAGCGGAAACGCTCACCGTACGAGTCCGGATCGAGCGCTCACCGTCGGACCTACCGTCAGCTGCGCCACGCCGCCCGCCGGTGCGCACTCCCCTTATCGTCGGGAGATGCCCCCCGAGACCATCGAGACTGTCGCCCGTACCCGCGCCATCACCGCGGCGGCAGTTCTCCAGCAGCAGGTCGACCTGCGCGCCTATCCTCACCGGCACCTCGCGGTGGTCGCCTACGCCGCCGGCGGCGACAGCATCAGCCAGGCGCTCGCCGCCGCCGACCATCTCAGCTACAGCGGGTGGGAGCTGGTCAACGTGACGCAGCTGGGCAGCACCAGAACACTGCACGCCTTCATGCGCCGCCGGTGAACGCAGGGGCTACGCCCGTCGGCTGCGGGTAGGCGGCCGCCCTGATCGCCATGGCGTACGGCACGGTCGTCGAAGAGGCTCCGGCTGCGACAGCGTGTGGTGGCGCGGACGGGCTACCGGACAGCACCGCGGGGTCGCGAGGAGGTCTGCCCGTTCGACTCGGATTCGGCGACCTGGTCCGCCTGCTTCGTCACGGCCGTCAGGAGGGCGGTCAGCGCGGGAGCGGGCGGGGTGTCCCGGGTGACGGCGAAGAGGCGGCGCTTGAGGGCGACTTCGGCGACGTCCCGGATCGCGACAGCGGGATCGTCGGCGGGCAGGGCCAGTGCCGGCAGCAGAGCGACCGCGGCCGAGGCGCGGACGATCTCGAGTTGGACATCGGCGTCGCTGCAGCGATGCCGCACATCGGGGTCGTATCCGCCGAGCGACCGGCAGGTTCCGACGACCATGGCGTGGTGGCCGGTGCCCTCGGCGGAGACGGCCCAGACGTCGGTCCGCAGGTGGGCGACCGCGACGGGTCCCCCCGACCGGGCCAGCGGATGCGCTGCCGGTAACACGATCTTCAGCGGCTCTTCGAGCAGCACCGTGAAGCGCAGTCCGGCCGGGCGGGGCCGGGGATGACCGTCGTACTCGTCGCCGATGACCAGGTCGACCGTGCCCAGACGCAGACCGGGCAGGGACTGTTCGAGTTCGAGCTCGAAGATCTCCATGCGGACCTGTGGGTGATCGGCTCTCAGTCGGGCCAGGGCGGGGACGAGCAGGCGCCGGGCCGCCGATTGCAGGCCCCCGGCGCGTACGGTGCCCCGGGTGTCGTCGCTCAGCGCGGCCAGGTCGGCCTCCGCCGCCTCGGCCGCCGACAGCAGTACGCGTGCGTGCTGGGCCAGGAGGTGTCCGGCGTCGGTGAGCCGGACGCCCCGCCCGGCCTTGTCGAAGAGCCGGGTGCCGATCTCCTTCTCCAAGATGGCGAGCTGTTGGGAGACCGTCGAGGGGCTGTAGTCCAGCGCTGCGGCGACCGCGGCCAGGGTGCCGCGCTCCTCGAACTCCCGCAGGAAACGCAACCGCCGGAGATCCAGTGCAACCATGCGGTGATCCTAACGAGTTCACTCCAGGAATCATCGCTGGAGGTGACGAGTCACGTCACGGATCCTCAAGGCATGGGTCCCGCACTGTGCCTCCTGTCCGCCGCATGTTTCGGCGCTATGGCGGTCTTCGGCAAGTTCGCCTACGACGCCGGCGTCTCGCCCGAGTCGCTGCTGCTCGTCCGCTTCACCCTTGCCGCTGTGCTGCTGGGGATGGTCCTTCTCCTGCGGCCGGCCCTGCGCCGCGCAGAACCCGACCAGCGCGGACGCGAGGCGGCCAGCCGGCCGACCTTGACGCGCGGCCGGGTGTTGGCCACCGCCGTCGGGCTCGGTGCCGTCGGCTACGCCACGCAGGCGAGTCTGTTCTTCTCGGCGTTGGAACTGATGGACGCCTCGCTCCTGGCCCTGATCCTCTACACCTACCCGGTCCTGGTCACCGTCGCCGCGGTTCTGCTCGGCCGCGACCGGCTCACCCCGAGGCGCGGCGCCGCACTGGTCGGCGCGTCGGCCGGAACGTTGCTGGTCCTGCTCGGTGCCGGCGGCGTCAGTTTCCATCCACTCGGGGCGTTGCTGGCCTTCGCCTCCGCGATCACCTACACGGTCTACATCCTGGTCGCCGACACAGTCGTGCACCGGCTGGCACCGGTGGTGCTGTCCGCGCTGGTGATGGCCGGCGCCGCCGGGACGCTCGGCGGCCGCACCCTGATCGCCGGCGGCGTCGACGTCGGTTTCGGGGTGTGGGGATGGTTCTGGCTGGCCTGCATCACCGTGGTGTCCACCGTCGTGGCGATGCTGGCCTTCTTCGCCGGCCTGAAACGGACCGGCCCGTCGACCGCCGCCATCCTGTCCACCTTCGAGCCGGTGGTCACCACTGCGCTGGCCACGCTCACCCTCGGCGAGACGCTGACGCCCGTGCAGCGCGCCGGCGGCGCCTTGGTGCTGTCCTCCGTCGCCGTCCTCCAACTGCGAGCCGACCGACACCACGCGCGGGCCAGCGGCAGATCGGACGTCTGGATAGCTCGGCGTGTACGACTCTCGGCCGCACCTGCAGCGCATGGACGGCACAGGGGCGTGGCACTGCGCGTCTCTACTCGTCCGGCTCGGCGTGGGGTGGTTCGATGCCGTCGAGCCAGGTCGTGAAGACCTGTCGGGCGCGTTCGGCGAGCCGCGGACCGTACCGCTCTGCGTCTGCTCGGATGGCTGAAGGGTCGATGTCGTGGCTGGCGAGCTCGTGGGCGTGGCCGACGAGCCACCGCTCGATCTGGGTATGGTCGGCTTCGAGGTGGAACTGAAGTCCCAGCACGTCGTGTCCGATCGCAAATGCCTGGTGGGGGAACCCGGGTGTTTCGGCCAGGAGCGCTGCCTCGTCCGGGATGTCGAACTGGTCGCCGTGCCAGTGCAGCACGGGAGTGTCGCGGAGTGGGCTCAGGACGCTGTCCTCTCCGGCGCTGCTGAGCGTCAGCGGCGCGTAGCCGACCTCGATGCGGCCGGTGGGCGTCACAGCTGTTCCAAGCGCGGCGGCGATGAGCTGCGCACCGAGGCAGATCCCGAGCGTGGGATCGCCGTGGCTGACACGCGCCGCGACAGTGCGGAGCTCGTCATCGAGGAACGGGTAACGCGCCGCGTCACCGACACCGACGGGTCCGCCGAGCACCACGAGCAGGTCGGCACCGGAAACAGGAGCATCGTCGATGGCGTCGACGCCTGCGTCGAGGTAGCGGCTGCGGTAGCCGCGCTCGGCCAGGAGTGGGGCGAGTATGCCGAGGTTTTCGAAATGTACGTGGCGAATCACGAGCGCGGTGCGGCTCATACCGGGATCCTCTCCGGCCAGGCGGCGCCGGGCCGATGGCAGCTGCACGGCAAAGGGCGGATGTCGTGGCAGTTCGGGTCAGGTCAACGGTCAGGGCCTTCGGCGTAGGTCGGAGTGCGATCACCCTTTCCGCCCTGCCCTCAGCGGATTGCCGCCTACCGAACCCGGCATCCGTGCTCGTCACAGTCCAGGGTTGAGCTGGACGAACCAGATTCGCCGGCAATGCCCTCGTTGATCCGGGGCTCTTCGCACACGAGGGCCATGATCTCCGCACCCAATTGAAGATCAGCTATGTGGCCGAACGACTGCCGACGCAGATGCCAGGACCGGTCGATCAGTAGCAGCGTCGGGGTGCCCTGCATGGCGTAGCGCCGCATGGTGGAAGGGATGGGGCCGCCATCGGGGCTCGGAGCGTCGACGGCTACCGGGAAGGCGACCTTGTACTCATGCAGGAAGGCCGCGAGGGCAGGCGGGCCCATGGCCTCGTGATGCTCGAACACGGTGTGCAGCCCGATGACGGCCACCTCATCCGCGGGGAACATGGCGTGTACGCGCTTGAGCTGAGGAATCGTCTGGTCCACACAGCCGGGGCAAAGCATCTGGAAGCCTGCTGCCACCACAACGCGGCCCTCGAGCGTGGATTGATCGATCGGCTGCTCGGTGTTGAGCCATTGGCTCACCGACCAGGGAGGCGCGGGTCGAGTTGCACGGGACAAGGTGATCTCCTCCGTTACTGCCGTGGGCGATGGGCCTGGCAGGCAGCGGGTGGTCGCCCGCTGCCTGCCGACGAGGTCAGGCGTCCTTGAGCAGGCGAACCTTCGGGAAGTCCACCGGAACGGAGAGCGCCACGTTGATGTAGTTGGTGAAGAGGTTGAGCGCCACGTGCGCCACCAGCTCCACCACCTCCTCGTCGTCGAACCCCGCAGTGCGGAGCGCCTCGACGTCCGCATCGGTCACGTGGGCACGGTTCTCCACGACCTTGGCAGCGAAGGTCAGTGCCGCCTCGGTGCGGGGGTCCTGCGAGCGCCCCGCCTGGGCCTCGCTCATCTCGTGTGCCGACGCGCCTGCCTTGCGACCAAGCGCAGAGTGGGCCGCGAGGCAGTACTCGCAGCTGTTGCGATCTGCGACCAGGACGGCGATCTGCTCGCCGAGCTTCGCACCGAGGCGGCCCTCGCCGAGCGCGCCGAAGCCGGCCCACATCATCTTCAAGGCCGCTGGGGAGTTGGCAACTGCACGGAACATGGCGGGAGTCGCACCGAAGGTGCTGGTGATGTCCTTGAGGACAGCTTCGCTCTCAGCCGGGACGGTCTTGGCATCGACGAGCTCTACTCGGGGCACGGGGGCCTCCTGTCACATTGGGTAAATGGTCACGGGACGTCCGACAAACGCCGGGAACCATTACCGGGCGTTGGGATGTTTTTCGGGTGTGACCAGCACGGCTGCGCACAATGCCGAGCGATCACCCTCCGCGGCGGGTTTATTGGCACCCAGACCGTTAGGACTACTATCAATCCGGAGATGAGTGGCGTCAAGACAGTTAGGACTACGAACTAGTGAGGTGAGTCTCAGCCGTCATGGGCAACATCAGGCCATCTCGGCGTCTCTACTCCGGCAGCTTGGGGATCCTGAGACCGGCTGAGCAGACAGCGCTTCGCCTTTGGTTGCAGCCGCCGTCAAGGTGCCGACGGTGCCGTGGGGCGTGTTCGCACGCCGTGGTGGTACGGGTCGCTGAGGCGGTCTGCCCGCCGGAACTGATGCCGTTCTACCGGCATTGGGGCGTCGCCGAGCAGGTCAACGACCCGGGGCGGCGACGTGCCCCCGACAGCGGCAAACGCCGCGCGGCGGCCCTTCCGGCCGCCTGCCCGTGATCGATCAACGGCCTCACAGCCGCGCTCCTCATGGCCGGCCGCCCACCCGATCGATTACGACCGATACTCCCAGGATCGACCCGTCATCGGGAAGATGATGCGGCATCCACCTCGTCGTGGTCCGGGCAGGCAACCCGCAGCTCCGCATCACCGAACGGCGCGTCCACAAAATGGCAATGATGCATACGCACGTCCTGAGGATGTGCGTCAGGCTCGAAAAATCTGCAGGTCAGGCACATACGGGAGATCGGAATCGCCTGACGCTCCTGCAATTCGCGCATCACTGTCGTAGCGCCCCGGAGCATGGCAGCGAAATCGGATTCCGAGAGCGCCGAGATCGCTTCGCTCAATGTTCCCGACACCACGCTCAGCCGTGCGGCTTCCGCTCGTCCAGCCGAGGTCAGCCGCAGCAGGACAGCCCGGGCGTCCTCGGGGTCTCGCGTTCCCTCGATCAGATTCTTGGCCCTGAGCACCCTCACGGCGTCGGAGACGGTCGGCGCGGTGGAGGCGAGGCCCACGACAATTTCGCCTTGCCGGCGCGGGCGCGGATCGCCGTGAAGAAACGCGATGATGTCAGCCTGCAACGTAGACAGGTTGTACGGACCGGCGTTGCGCAGGGCTTCCATGCGCACAGCCTGGCCGAGCCGGGCCAGTCCCAGCAGCAGTTGATGCGCTGGCGGCAGCCCCGGTACCTCCGACACGCGATTCACCCCCGGTCTGACGTGCCACCGACTGTGCCCTACGCACGCCCCGATGTAGTTGGCACACCAAAATGCTACCCGCAGCGCAGCCTCGCCTCGGCCTCCTACAACCCGTTCCCGCTGAGGAATGCCTGTGATGCGCTCCGACTGCCGGTGTACGGCAATGTCGTGGCGGTGAGCCACCGCAGGGCCGGCATCCGGAACGGCTCGCGGTGGGGATCCTGCGATCCCTGCCGGCGCGACTCGAAGGATTGTCCGCCCGCGAGCCGTCGCCCAACCTGGCGACACCACGCGAGACAGAGTCGCCGGCCACGTGCGACGAGACACGTGGCCGGCGATCCGCGGTCCTCCATTCACCGCCGATGGAAACGCGCAGGTCTTACCACGTGAACTTCCCGGGCAGCGACAGATCGCCGGACGCCACATCGAAGACGTTCTCCACTCGCAGGAGCGGGTCGTGGAGATCAGCGTTCACCTTCAGCGCCGCAGTGACACCGTCGTAGGAGAAGGATGACGGAAAGCCGAGTTCGTCCGCCGGCACCTCGATCTTGACGCTGGCTCCGGTCAGCCGGGTGGGGTAGGACGGGCTGTCGAGGTAGAGCGGAACACCGGGCCAGGTCTTCGGGAGGTCCGGCTTCTCGCCCGGCGCGATATCCCGCACCTTGAGCGCCCCGTCGGGTCGCGTGGTGTCCGGGACCAGCACGACCCAGTGGGCGTGCCACAGACGTCCGTCGTCGTCCGTCCGACCATTGTGATCCTCATCGACGAGAGGAGTGTCGTCGAAATCCGGATGGCTGGTGGCAGCCAGTGCGAGCACGCCGCTGTCCTTGGAGAAGCCCACCGCCGAGGGGTTGACCGAGACGGGCCATACGTAGCTGAGAACGGAACTGCCGGCGAACTGCCCAGAAGGCTCAGGGATCACCGATCCGGCGCGCCCTCGAACCTGCTCGGTGAAGATGAGGCGATCACCCTGCCGGCGGACGGTCGTCCTGACCAGATCGAAGGCGGTTGGCTTGGTGTTGCCAGCCTTCGAGGGGATCCCCTTCCCGTGAGACCTACCGTCGTCGTGGCGGTGGGAAGCATGATCGTGGTTGTTGTCGGCTTCGGTAACCGCGGTTGTGTTCGCCACCCTCTCCTGGGTCGCCGACGCCTGCTCGAGCCTCGCATCCGCGATGGCCGTCGCAGCCAGCGCCGCCACGGTGGCGATGGCCACCGGAAGGGTGACCTGCCGAGCCGTCCGGATCGATCCGAAATCCTTGAGTCGTGCCACTTGCCTACCTCCGATCGAGTTCCAGGATGGACGAGGTGATCCGGACGAAGGAGCCGTCCCTGACCGGCTCAGACCAGCTCCTCGACCCCGGACCGATGCCCGCGAGTTGTCGGGCGTCCCGTCCGCGGCCAAGGTCGACCGAGTGACGCCGGGGGTGAGCCGCTGATTACCGCCGTGGCCGGACCGGTAGTGCTCGCGCGACCTCACGACCATCTCCCGAGCGCTTCATCCATCCTTTGGCACTGCCAACAATATCCGCCGCCGAGGGATCTGCAAGCGTTGTGCGTGACCTCACACCGCTGGCGGCGTCCGCCGGCGACTCCCCGGCCTGCGGTTCTGCCACCAAGCCGACCGCTCCGCGACATCGAGCCCGCACGACTGTCGGACCAGCTCACGCGACGGGCGAGCCGCTCCGGTCAGCGCACGCAGGCTTGGCGGTCTGGGCGTCAGCGGTTCCAGGTCGGCGCCGACACCACGAAGCGGTGGCCCGATCGGTTACGGAGGCCAGGGGGTTGCGATCCAGTCGACCGGTCCGGCCTGACGCACTGGTCTAGCCGCCAGCCGCCCAGGCGGGGAGCACACGGTGGTGGCCCTGCGAAGAAGCCCGGGGAACCGTCCGGCTCGACATCCCAGTGTCGACATGCCTTCTCACGCTGCGCCGCGCGCAATTCCCGGTGCGCGACCACGCACGGGACGGCCGGTACCGCGGTCCAGGCAGGCAGGCGCCGATCCCGGCGACCCGTCGGTGTCGACGTCAGGAACTCGGGCGACTCTGGCTCTGCGCGGCACGCTGAGCAGCGCGGAGACCGAGCAGCGCCTGCCCAGACTGTCCGCACAACGAGGCGTACCTGCGTCTGGGTACAGAGGATATTGCGGTAGGCAGTTACCAGATGCCCTCGACGGCGTAGGGCCGAGACCAGAGAGCAATCTGCAAGGTGACTGACTTGGCCCAGGCTTGATGCATCGCCTCGACCTTCTCCTGATCGTGACCACCCTTCGCAAGGAAGGGTCGAACCGTCGCCGTCACCGGGTAGATGAATGCGATCAGGTGTCGCAGAGGGATAGCCGGCACCGAGTTCGCATGATCGGTCTTGTTCTTCTTCGCAGGTGTATGCCGGAGGGCGATTTCTTCCTGATAGTCGAGCCACTCTTGATCGTAAGGGCGCGTGCAGGTATCCATGATCCACTCGCCGAATCGCTGTCTGACACGGGCGAGGTAGTCGGGGATCGGATCGCCGTCCGGGGTCGAGAAATAGGCGACGAGGTGTGGGTTCTGTCCAACGAATCCGTACCACACCTCCAAGACGTCGTGGATCTGACCCGAGAGAACCTCGCCCGCTTCTCGAAGCGCCTGCTGGTCCGCCGGGCCGAACATGACGCTCGCCTTGAGCTGCTCCAGGTCTTGAAGACTGATCGGAGAACGCGCTACCTCCGGCTGCCCGTACGCGTAGCCCGGAGTGTTGCCGCCTGACGTCGACGGAGACGGTTTATCAGTCACGAATCCTCCTGCAGGACAACTTCTGACCGAAGCTAGCAGGGATGAAGTGAGCGCGTTGGCAAACCGGAATGAAGCCGTGCCGGCGCACCGCCTGGTCGGAATACCGCAGCAGCTCGTGACCGTGCAGTCAGCGGGTGAAGTTCGAACCGGAAACGGACCCGAGGTGCGCTGGCGGCGTGAAGCATGCGGCGTGAAGCATGCGAGCCACGCTCAGCCCCGATCGTTGCCACCCGCCGATGTCACGGCAGTGCCTGGAAAGAATTCCACGAACGTGCGATACACGGGTGTGCCCGGCAGACCATCGCGGATGGCGAACACCACGCGGTCGAATCGGTCGACCACCCGCAGCGCATCGGCGAACGCGTCGGCCACCGTGGTGGGATCGTTGCGGAACACCCCGCACCCCCACGCGCCCAGCACGATCGTCCGATGCCCGTGCGCAGCCGCGACCTCCAGCACCCGCCGGGCACGCCGGGCCAGCACCGCCGGCACGTCCGCAGCGTGCTCGGGCTGGTTGCGCATGACCGCGCCAAGGTTCGGCGCCGCAGCGGTCAGAAACGACGTGGTGTACGGCTGGTCGAGCAGGTTGCCCTTGTCGTCCCGGAACACCGGCACCTGCGGGCTGTAGATGACCCGGTCGCTGTAACGCAGATCCCGCTGCCCGCGGTGGAACGCATAGAACTCCGGGGCGGCAAGTAGGCACGGGTACAGCGCCGACGAGCGAGCGACGCTCTCCTCCTGTGCCTTTGCCCCGCCCAGGAAACCGCCACCCGGGTTCTTCGCCGACGCGAAGACCAGGCACGCCGCACCAGGCCCACATCGACGGGCCGCCTGCAACGTCGACTCGTGCGTCACCTCTACCGTGCCGGCGCCGGGCGCCGCGTTCTCCACCGCCAGCACCTCCTCCGGCACGTAGTGACGAGTGCCGGCGACCGCAGCACGTACCGCCCCGCCGATGACGACCTCATCACCGGCGCCATTGCGATAGCGTCCCGACTCGGCGATCGCCACCGTCTGCCGAGCGATCTCACGAAGACGACCACTCACGCGGCGCACCCGGATGCACCAGAACCAATGCTTTGCACGATGAGCAAGCTAGGCAATCCCGCCCCCGACCGGCAACCGGTTAGTGACCGCGGAGTACCAGGCGGAGCCGACCGCGTGGCGGTACCGCGTCACGTGCACCGGCCTCTTCTTCAACCGCCGATCAGGTGGGAGAGGCGGATGATCGCACCGGCGGAGAGGTCGACGACCACCGGAGGGGGCGGCGCCGGCGCGGCGCTGCCGTCGTTCCTCGTGAGCGTGGCCGAGACGGTGACCTTCCGGTCGAACGACGGGCGGTCCGCGACCAGAGGCTGGGCCAGGGTGACCTCGATCGAGGGCACGGCGGCCGGGAGGGCCGCGCGCGCCACGGCGACGCCGGAGACCGTGAAGGTGAGTTCCACCGCGGAGATCCCGGCCGCGATGAGGTCGACGTCCCGGAGGATCAGCACGGCGGTGTGCAGGTTCTCCAGGTAGACGTTGCGGACCGCGAGCTGGGCCGGGTCGGCGGGGTCGAGCCGTACCTCGGGAACCGTCCCCGCTGTGGCGGCGGCCAGCGTCACCTCGCCGTGCGGCGGGAGGGGTACCGGCGGGTCGAGCGGGGCACGCGCCCAGTCGCCGGTTCCGGATCGTGTCCAGAGCGCGATCACGGTCGCTGCCGTGTCGGCGCCGTTGACCAGCCCGGTCCCGGTGGCCCGTACCGGGCCGTCCGGGTAGGGACCGGCCAGCTCGTCGACGTCGAGGTGGGCGGTGGTGGCGAGGGTGAGCCGGGGGTCTCCGGTCTCGAAGGCCACCTGCGCCACCGCCTCGCCGCCGCGTAACTGGGTCACGACGACCACGGCGTCGGAGTAGTCCACCCGCAGCGCGAGTCGGACCGCGTCGTCGTCCAGCACGGCTCGGAGACCGCCGGCGACCGTGCTGTCGCGCACCGAGGCACCGGTGGACCCGACCGACGGCGAGGTGGGCAGCAGCAGCCGGACGTCTCGGCCGCCGGCGTCGGCCCGGAGCCGCGACTCCAGTTCGGCCAGTTCGGCCGGCGAGAGGTCGGGCACGCACCGGACCTGGAGTACGCAGGGAAGCCCGGCGTCGACGCCCGCGTCGAACACCTGCAACCACTCCAGTTCCGGCTGGCCGGCGGCGTCCCGGGCGACCCGGTAGTGCGCCGGCACGACGAGGTAGGTGGCCGGCTGCTGGAGGGACTCCCACACGGTGTACCGGCGCTCCCGGTCGTGCGCCGGCGCCTGGGCGTACCGCCGGGCGGGGACGCGACCGAGCTGGAAGGCGTCCTGGCAGCCGATCGGCTCGGGCTCGGCGCCCGTGCCCGGGTCCTGCCGGTAGAGGGTCGGATGGTCCCGGCACGGGATGAGCAGCGGCAGCCGGTGCTGTCGGGTGAGCAGGACCGCCATGTCGACGGAGAACGACTCCGGCTGCGGGGACGTCCCGTCCGGGGCCAGACCGTTGCCACCGATGTCGACGTCCAGCCCGTCGAGCGCATCGATCAGCAACGGCGTCTCGTCGCTGGCCAGGACGAACCGGCTGGCGCGGGGCAGTGGGAGCGGGACCTCCGGTCCGGTCAGCCGTAGCGCCTGGTCCACGACGTCGAGCAGACGCGCCGACCCGATCCCCACGACCTCGGAGACCGCCGGTACGCGCACCCGGGAGGTCACCCGCTCACGCCACTCGGGATGCTCCACCGGGATCGGGTGCTCCTCCCGTGGCGGTTCCTCGTACGGCCACCCCCGCCGGACCGGCACCAGCACGGCGCGGTCGACCTGCCCGCTGACCGGCGGCGCCTCCGCGACCGTCAGGCCGCTGGAGGGCACCATGGCCCAGGCCGCCTCGGTCTCCTGGACCGCGACGAAGGTGGAGTCGACGATGAGCCCGGCCACGTCGTCGGGCTGGAAGCCCGGCGTGCTCAGCGCCCCGTACGCCGCGCGGGCCAGTGGCCCGCTGATCTCCACCCGGCAGTGGACCACGCCGTCCCGCTCGGTCGCCTCGGCCGGCAGTTCGGTGGCGCCGGGCGTACCGGTGTCCGCGTCGATGTACGGGATCCGGAGCCGGACCGCGACCCCGGTGCGTTCGACCGGTCGTGCGTCCGGGTGCTCGGGGGGCGGCGGCGGGTACCGCAGCACGGCGGTCACCGTGGCGGCGATGCTGGGATCCCCCGCCTCGTCGTGGCCGGTCACCCGGAACTGGAACCGGAAGGTGCCCTCCGCCGCCTCGACCACCCGGGGAGCGGGTGCCCACCAGGGCGGACCCAGCCCCGAGTCCGGCAACAGGGCCTCTCCGTGGTCGGCATCCAGGATCCTCGGGCCCGGCTCTTCGGCGAGCATGCCTGGCGTGTTCATCGCCGTCAGCCCTGCCCGCCGGTGGTGACCCCGGGGTCGGTCTTCTTCGGCACCCGTACCAGCAGGTCGCCGCTGCCGTCGCCGCTCTGCCACGGGCCGAGCCACTCGTCGCCGTCCTCGGTGAGCGTGCCCTTGATGACGACGCGGACCCGGTACCGGTAGCCCGGCGAGGCGCCGGGCCGGCCGGTGTAGAGGCCGAACCTGCGCTCCTTGTCCTGGTCGGCCAGGGTGAAGGTGAAGGTGCCGATCGGGCGGTCCGCGCCGTCGGGCCCCTTGCCGTCGGGCTGGACCTGCACCTCCACGACCTGGTTGCTCTCGGTCAGGGTGCGGCTCAGGGTGATCGGGGCGAGGGCGAGCACGCCGGCGTTGTCGGCCCGCACCTCCACGTTCAGCTCGTCGCTGAGCGTGCCGAACTCGCCGGCGTCCAGGTCGACCTCGTTGGCCTCGACGAAGATCCGGGAGAATCGGCTGTCGAACGCCGAGGCCGCCTCGTCGAAGTGGATGGTGCGCCGGACGAACACCTTGTCCGGCCGCCATCCCTCGGGCGGGTTGCTGACCTCCTCGGCCTTCTTCTGGGTCTGCCGGGCGAAGAACACCTCGCTGGAGGAGCCGTTGGCGTAGACCAGCGTGCCGGCGGTGCTCGGCGCGACCGGCGTCGTCTCCCCCACCGGCTGCCCGTCGCCCTGCACGCCGGAGGCGTTGACGTCGGCCGGCCGCTCGGGCGGCAGGAACTGGTGCGCCGACCACGCGATCTCGCCGCTGACGTTCGGGTAGCCGATCTGGACGCTGGCGAACTTCACCGGGTCGCCGCTGACGCCACGCTCCGGGTCCGGCCACTTGATCACCGGACGGCAGACCGTCGTGATCTTGCGCTCCCAGTTGTCGAGGTAGAGGGTCCGCAGGTACCGGCTCTTCAGCTCGGGATTGGTGGCCAGCAGCGCCGCGATGCCGTCGACGTTTCCGCCCATGGTGGTGGGCTGCGCGTACACCTCGTCGACGTTGAACGTGAAGGAGTTGGCGATCTCGACCTTGTCGCGGCGGTAGTTGAGGTTGAAGCCGCCGCCGAAGCCCCAGCCGAAGAGGCCGAAGAGGCCGCCGGGCTTGGGCGGCGCCGGGTCCTGCACCTCCGGCATCGGTTGGAAGATCACCTGCTTCGCCTGGTCCAGCCACATGGCGACGAGCATGTCGATGTACTTGGTGACCATCGCCTCCTTGTTGTCCGCGCCGGGGATCGTGCGGTCCATCTCCAGCTCGACGGTGATGGCGCCGTTCATCCGCAGGGTGTTCCAGGTCGCCTTCACATCGGCCGAGCTCCACCAGTAACTGGCGCTGGCTTGCGCGGTGAAGTGCGAGAAGACCCGCTCCCAGTCGGCGGTCATGCGCAGCCTGGTGATCGGCGACCACAGCGGCAGGACGAGGTCGGCGTTCACGGCGATCGGCACCTCGACGGAGAGCAGGCCCTGCTCCACCTGGGCGGCCGCGTAGGTGCCGAGGTTGACGATGAACGGGTGCTCGGCGGTCGGGGTCAGGGAGCCGGCGCCGGTTCCCTGGGCGTTGACGAAGAACGGGTCACCGGGGTTGCCGCCCGCGACGCCGTCCTGGTCGGTGATCATGATGCGCAGGGTCGAGCTGCGGATCGGGATCGGGCGTATGTCGGCGAGGGTCGCGCGGCCGGCGACACCCGGCTGCACCTGCCAGAAGCGGTCCCGGCTGCCCTGCTGCATGCGCTCCAGGATCTGCTTGTGCGCGGCGCTGAGGATGCCGTCCGGGGGCGCGCCGGTCATCGCGAAGCTCAGCACCCCGCCGGAGGCCTCGCGGGTCTGGCCCGGTGCGACGCCGATGTTGGTGTTGCCGTCCTGCGTACCGACGTAGTGCAGGAAGCTGAGTCGGTAGTCGCCGTCGAGCTTGCGGGCGAGCCGCATCGAGTTGGGCATCCAGTAGAAGACGGGGTTCTTCCCCGCGGCCTGTAGCTCGTCGTTGTGCTTGTCCGGCAGGAAGAGCAACGAGTACTCCACGCCCGCCTCGCTCAGCGTGACGGACTCGAATCCGCCGGCCATCATCGGTCCTGCCGCGTTCACCATCGTTCACTCCTCAGGTTGTCTGTCGGCCACCCGAATGCCTGCCGGTCAGCGGTTCGGGGCATCGTCGTACTCGAATATCTCTATTGACGCGGCGCGGTTGTCCCACTCGGGCGGCAGCGTCAGGACGTCGGCGAGAAACTCGACGGAGTTTCCCTGGAAGTTCGGTGCGTCCCAGAGCCTGGCGACAAGACCTCGGGGCACCAGCAGAGTGCTGATCGTCCGGGCGCCGAGCGAGGTCGCGCCGAGGTCGGGGTAGCCGCCGATCTGCAGGACCAGCTGACGGTTCCACAGAGAGTCGAGCGCGACGACGTGGCTGACCTTGGGCGGCCCGTCGGCGACCGGGTAGACCACCAGGGACGAGATGCGGTCGTTCCATTCCATCGGCACCGCCGGCGCGTCGGCGGTGAAGTCGATGAAGGCGCCCTGGAACCAGCCATGCTCGTAGGCCCTGACCGCCAGCCCTTCGGGCACCTTCAGACCGCTGATCTGGTCGTTGCCGACCAGAATCTGCCCCTTGGCGTCGTCGTACCAACCGGGCGTGAGCTTCTGTGACCGACCGGGGATGCCCTGCCACTCCGCGGCGTAGCCGGCGTGGGTGAAGATCTCCGCCTGCGTGCTGCTGTGCTGTAGTCGCGGGGGAATCAGCAGACCGCCGGGAAGCTCCAACGCGAAGTACTCGGCGGCCGAGAGGTCGTCGATCACCCGCGAAACATGTCGGTTCAGCCGGTTCAGCGTCTCGGTGACCGCTACGCCCCACTCGGTGAGCGTCGCCCGGTCCGGCGGCGAGTCGAAGTACTCGGGATGGAGCATGACCAGATCGAGATCGTTGCGGATCGTGAGGAGCTCCAGCCGCTTCTTCAGGCTGTCGTCGAGCACGTCGCGCTGGAGTTGGATGTCGAACCAGTTCGGACTGTCCTCGAAGATCAACGTGTCGTACGGCGCCAGCTGTACCGAGTAGGCGCGCGGGTTCTCCTGGATCGACGACGCGAAGGTCTTGAGCCGGGCCATCACGGCGTCGACGTCTCCGGTGTAGGAGATCTGTTCTCCCGATCCACCGCGTTGGTAGACCGACACCCGGACGTCACACACCCGTCGCAGCTCGGACACCGTGCTCTGCAGCGAGGCGCTCACCGAGCCTCCGGCCGCGACGCCGTCGAAGCTCGCCTTGAGTGCCACGCCCAGCTCGCGCTGGTTCTCGGTGCTCTTCGACGTGATCGCCAGGACGGCGAAGTACTCGCCGCCGCTCTTGACGCCGCGGATGAACAGATCGCCGTACCGCTTGCGAAACACGTCCATCCTGCCGCTGGCGACCAGAGCCCGCGCGTCCTCGACGGGCATGGGCTGCTCGACCCGCTTGAAGGCGTTCGTGACGTCGGCGCGGGCGACCAGGAAGGTCGAGGTCGAGTCGAAGCGGGACTTCTCCGCGAACGAGAACTTCCCTTCGACACTCGTCAGGCCGTAGCGCCCTTCGGCGCTGACGCTGATTCCCAGGGAGTTGTACATCTGCTCGGCGGTGTAGGTCAGCGATGTGTCGTAGTCAGCGCCCATTCCGTCGTCGCCCTCGGCGGCCGTCGCGACCGTGAAGTCCACGGCGCGCAGTGAACCGACCCCGCCGGTCAGGTCGTCGACGCCGTAACCGAGTGCCATTCCGTCGCGGAACGGGATATTGCGTTCTTGGGCAGACATTGCCGATCTCCTTACCAGTGAAGCCGTCCGGGGCCGACGGCCCCGAGACGACCTTCACCACGAGTCGTTCACAGGGTTGCCGGGTAGTAGATGAGGGTGGGGTCGAGGCCGCGTGCGACGACGGCGGCCGCGTTGGCGAACAGCCGCTGGTTGGCCCGGTTGCGCGGGGCGACGCCGGGGTTGCCGTCCTCGCGCAGGTGCGACTCGGCGGCCGCGGCCAGCCAGTCCCCGGCGTTGGCGGCGGCGGTGAAGGTCGGCCACCGGTTGGGGAAGAAGGCTCCCGCCCAGGCGATGCTGTGCGCGCCGAGCCGGGCGTCGGCGGGCCACTGCGCCCAGCCGGGAAAGAAGGCGGCCAGCCGCGCCTCGTTGACGTCGAAGCGGCGGCGGACGAGGTCGTCGATCGCCGCGTCGGGCAGCTCCAGGTTGTGGATCTTCTTGGCTGCGAGGTGTCCCTTGCGGGCCAGGTCGGGGGCGTTCTTGATCATGTGCCACTCGGCGACGATCTCGTCGTGCGTGGCCGGGGTCCGGCTGTCCTTGTGCACGAACGGCAGGGCCGCCGCCTCCTCCGGCGCGTCGACGAGGTTGCCCACGCCGATCGTCACGAGGCCCTTGATGTCCTGGTACAGATAGGGCAGGCGACCCTCGAAGTCCGCGCTGAACCCGGGAAAGACCTCCCGGACCGACACCGCCCTGCCGGCCGGCGTCTCGACCGGGCCGGTGGGTGTCGGCGCGGCCAGGGGGCCGATCGGCAGTCCGGGCCAGTCGCTGATGGATCTCGGGTACTCCTCGACCAGCGCGCCGCTGTCCGGGTCGTGCCGCGCGTACTGGTCGCCCGCGAAGAAGTACGGATTGCCGCTGGGCCACCACAGCGCCGTCTCGATCCCGCCCGGGAAGATGCCGGGCCAGTCCTCGGCGATCGGCCGCTGTTCGGGGTCGATCTGGCCGGTGGCGCCGTCGAACCGCTGGTACAGCCCACCGCGGAAGAAGTAGGCGTTTCCGCTGCCCCAGAGCACCGCGGCGTCCACCCCGGACGGGAACAGGCCGGGCCAGACGTCGGCGATCGGGCGCGGTCCGTCCCGCACCGCGCCGTTCTCCAGGTCGTACGACAGGCACTGCTCGCCGCGGAAGAAGAACACCGTGCCGTCGCTCCACGGCAGGGCGGCGTCGATGTCCCTGTCGAACAGTCCCGGCCATTGGTCGCCGATCCGCAGCGGGTAGCCGTCGTCGATGCTGTCCCGTTCGATGTCGTACCTGATGTACCGGTCGCCGGTGAAGAAGTACGCCTTGACGCCGGAGGGGGCGACGAACCCGCAGAGCTTCTCCATCGTCGTCACCCCGCCGTCGCGGTCGGGGTCGGCTCGTCGCCGGCGACCGTGCCGACGTGGTGGAACACCCGCGACTCGACGACGTCGCCGCCAGCAGTTCTGATCTGCTTCAGGGTGTCGTCGCGCAGCTGCGGCCGGAGAAACGCGCCGAACGCGGCGACCTGGTACTCGACACGGCCGGACACCACGGTGTCGTCCCGGGTCCAGAGCGCGGCGGTCACGTTGTTCACCCTCGTGGCGACGCCGACCTCACCGCCGAGTGCGGCCAGCAACTCCTTCTCGAACTCCTCCTGGATGAGCCGCAGCGGGATCCGGACGGTGAGCGTCACCAGCGTGCGGCTGCCCAGCTTCCGCAGCGCCGTCTCGTCGTCGGGCAGGGCGCCCGCCAGCGGCCGGGTCTGTGGCTCGTCGATCTCCGCGCCCAGCAGGTGCATCCGGCGGCGCATGCCGAAGAAGCCGCCGTTGCAGCCCAGGGTGGTGATCACCAGGCACCGGTACTCCGGCGGGAACCCGTCGCCGGCCGCCCGGTAGAGGCTGCGGACGAACAGTGTTCCGGGCGGCAGCGACCCGTCGTCGCCGGCGTTGGGCAGGACGTCCTGCAGCATCGCCTCCTCGAATGTGGCCGCTACCGCGGACGGTTGCAGTCGCGCGTCGCACGTGATCAGGTTCCGCATCGTCAGGCCTCCGTTCCGGTCACGCCGATCTGCATGTGCAGGTGGTTGTGGTGCGCCTCGCGCCCGTGCGCGGTACCGGGGGCGGTCGCCGGGTGGTCGGGGTGCATCACGAAGCTGCGCTCCCCGATGGCGGTCGGGGTGTCGAGCCCGTCGGGGCCGGCCGAGCGGTCCTGCCACTCGGTGGCGATGAACTCGTAGAGGGCCCGCCAGAAGTCCTGCACGAACGGGTCGGCGGCCTCGTCGTCCAGCCGGTACGAGGTGGCCGGCCCGGTGCCGGCGGGCCACGCGCCACCGGGTGTGGCCGCGGTCGACACGGTGCCCCAGTCGTCGTGGACCGTGAGGATCCACTCCGCGCCGTCCTCCGCGACGCCCTTGACGCCGACGAGGTCCACCGCGCGGCCCTGACCGTGGCAGTCGGTGCGCGGCCGGCCCTGGTGGTCCACTCCCCCGCCGGCGATCCCGAGGTGGTACAGCTCGACGACGTTGTAGGTCCCCGACAGCCACTGGCAGAGCCGGACCAGAGCCAGCGCGTTACGGGGATCCAGCCGGTCAGGTGCGCCCGGGGCGCTCGGTTCGCCGAAGGTGGCGGTGCCGGAGGCCAGGTACCGGACCACCACGCCGGCGACGTTGCCGGCCGCCAGCTCGGTGCCGTCCCACCCGTCCAGGCTCACACCCGCCGGGCTGCCGAACCCCTCCAGCCGGATCACGTCGCTCGACTGCAGCTCGAGCAGTTCGGCGAACGCGTCCTCCTTGCTCATGGCGCGTGCGGGATCG
Organism: Micromonospora sp. BQ11; assembly: GCF_052068135.1. Lineage (NCBI taxonomy): Bacteria > Bacillati > Actinomycetota > Actinomycetes > Micromonosporales > Micromonosporaceae > Micromonospora > Micromonospora sp. BQ11. Next base: position 63,398 of record NZ_JBQHDB010000015.1, read on the forward strand.
CTCACAGTGCTCCTCCTCCGAGGCGGCCGCAGGCGGTCGACTCCCGCGGCACGTTGGTTCGTCACATGCCGGAGGGGCGGAGCGGAGGATTGATACAGCGGATGTCAAAAAGGCGCCACGGCGCTCGCGTCGGCGCTACGGGCGAGCGACTACGGCATGATCCAGTCGGTGATCACGGCCATGCCCGCTTCGGTACGCGCCTGCAGCCGGAACGGGACGACCGGAACCGTCCCGACCACGAACCAGCCGAACTCGTCGACCGGAACCTCGCCGGTCGCACCCTCGGCGTCCCGGATCCGCACCACGCCGGGCTGGGCCGGGACGAGCTGGCCCCGTATCGCGTCCGGATGTATCTCGACCTCGATGGCGAGGCCGCTCGCGGTGAAGCTCAGCGCGCGCGGCCCGCTGCCCGGGCCGGACGGCTCACCGCGCAGCCCCACGGGCTCGGGCTCGGCGAGCCGGGAGTCGAGCCGCAGCTCGGCCAGCTCGGCGTCGACGGTACGCCAGGCGTAGGCGGCCTTCCCCGCGCGGACGAAGGACTCGGGCACCTGCCGGCCCTCCTGGACCGCGGCGCCCAGCTCGGTGAGGAGGCGGTCGTCGTCGCGCCACCAGCCCTGCTCGTCGGTCATGTCGTCCATCATGGCCCGCCCGGCCGGGTCAGCTCGAGGGCGGCCAGCGCCGGGCTGCGCCGCAGCCGGTCCAGACAGCGGCCGCGGTTAGGCCCGATCGCTCCCACCGGGATGCCGAGGGCGTCACCGATCTCGGCGTACGAGGCCGGCGGGTCGGCGAAGAGCATGCCCAGCAGCCGACGGCAGCGAACCGGCAGCTCGCCGAAGGCCACGCGGAGCGCGTGCCGACGCTCCCGCACCAGCAGGGCGCTGTCCGGACCGGCCGGCTCCTCGGCGCCGTACGGCTCGGCGCCGAGCTGCGCGTCGTCGACAGGCACCTGCCGTTTCCTGGCGCGCAGCAGGTGCAGGCACTCGCGCTGGGTCGTCGAGGCGAGCCAGCCGGGCAGGGCGGCCGGTTCGCGCAGCGTGTCGAGGTGCTCGACCAGCCTCAGCCAGACGCTCCCGCCGACGTCGTCGGCGTCGCTGCCGGTCAGCCCGTAGCGTCGGCACACCGACCACACCAGGGCGGCGTACCGCTCGACGATGCCGTCCCAGGCCGCGGCGTCGCCGGCCCGGGCGCGCCGGACGAGGTCCACCACCGCGGGGTCGTCACGCATGGGGTGACCGGCGTATCAGGGTGCCCTCCGTGAGGAGGTCGTCGAGCGCCTGCCGGGGAGTCGCCGATCCGGGTACCGTCCGGGCGGCGATCGCGCCGGTGACGGTCGCCGCGGCGAAGGAGGTGCCGCTCCACTGGGCTTGGCCGGTGAAGCGCTGGACGCCGCCGTCGCCGAGCCGGACCATCCCGGTCAGGTACTCGCCGGCCACGCCCACCCCCGGCGCCGAGCAGGTCACCCAGGGCAGGATCGGGCTCCACTCGGGAACGCTCCCGTCCTGGTCGACCGCGCCGACAGCCACCGTGGGGGCCACCGCCGCGGGCCAGCAGGCGGAGCTTCTGGTGCGGCCGGCGGTGAGATACGCCAACGCGCCGTGGTTGCCGGCCGCCGCCACGACGAGTACGCCGGCGCCGAGCCGCTCGATGGCGCGCGCGATGACCAGCGGCGGCCCGCCGGCGATCGTGTAGCAGCCGAGGGAGAGGTTGAGCAGGTCGAGCTGCTGGTCACGGGCCAGCCGGACGATCGCCCGCGCCACGTCCCACGAGTCCGCGCGACCGGTGGCGGCGTCGAGGACGCCCTCGACGTGCAGCTCCGCCGCTGGCGCCTGCCGCCGGATCAGACTGGCGACGAACGTCGCGTGCCCCGCCCGGAACGGCAACGGGTCCTCGTCGGTCCCGGGCGCGGGCGGCGCGAGCGGGGTGTCCACGAGGCCCACCCGGACGCCGCGCCCGGCTTCCGGGGTGCCGCCGGAGGCGAGCGTCACCTCGCCGGCGCCGACCGGTTTCGGCTCCGCCCCGGCCATCGGCTTGTGGCCGCTCACCGCGACCGCCCCGATCGCCGACATCGGCTTGTGGCCCTCGCCGATCACGGCGTCGACCACCCGGTTCTTGCCGATCATCGGCTGCCAGCCATCCCGTTCCGCGGCCGCCCGCTGGCGCAGCAGCGCGAGCACCTCGCCCACGTCCAGGTCTCCCCCGCCGGCGTCCCGGAGCTCGCGGAGCCGGGCGAGGCCGAGCAGGTCGTCCCGGTCCTCCGGGGCCTGCTCGGCGTACTGGACGCCCAGCTCGCCCAGCAGGGCCTCGACGGGTTCCAGGTGTTGGACGTCCACGACGAGTTGGTCGAGGTGATGAGATCCCGACACCGAGTCCTGCGACATCTCGATATTGTCCTTCCTGGACAGCTGTCGCCGCGTCACGAACATGCCACGTTTCTCTGATGGATCCACGAGGGCAGCCCGTGATACAGCCTCCGCCGTACGCGCCCCCGGCCGTCGGGGACGCCGACCCGCTGCCCGACCCGCACGGTGCGATGGCCGGGGCCCTGGCCGCGCTGGCGGCGGTGGACCAGGATCCGGCCTCCGGCCTGCCCCTGGCTGCGCGTGCCGTGCGCGGGGCCGTACGGGCGTCCCACCCGGCGGCGGCCTCCACGGCCGAGCGCGCCTGGGGTCATGCGCTGCTGCACGTCGGCGAGGTGGACGACGCGGCCCGCCACCTCAGCCGGGCGGCCGCCTGGGGTGTGCGGGCGGGCTCACCGCACCTGACCGCGGAGGCCCGGCAGAAGCTCGCCTTCGCCGTGCTCCAGGCCGGCCGGCCACGGGCCGCGCTACGCGAGATCGACGCCGCGCTGCCGCACCTGCACGGGGTCTCGGCGGCCCGCGCCCGGGCACAGCGGGCGATCGTGCTGCACGTGATCGGCCGCCTCGACGAGGCGCTGACCGAGTTCGAGGCGGCGCTGCGGGTGCTGCGCCGTCACGGCGACCTGCTCGGCGTGCAGCGGATGCTCATCAACCGGGCGCTGGTCCACTCCGACCGGCACGCCTTCGCCACCGCCGAACGGGACCTGCGCGAGGCCGAGACGCTGGCCCGGCAGCTCGGCCGGCGGCTGACCATCGGCCTGATCGCCAACAACCTCGGCATGATGGAGACCCTCCGCGGAGACGTACCCGCCGCCCTACGGCACCTCGACCGGGCGGAGCGGATCATCGCCGCGCACGGCGCTCAGCTCGGCACCCTGTACCAGGACCGGGCCGAACTGCTGCTCTCCGTGGGACTGGTCGCCGAGGCGAACACCGCCGCGACCCACGCCGTCGCGGCCTACCGCCGCGAGAAGCGCTCGCTCAAGGTGCCCGAGGTGCAGTTGTTGCTGACCCAGGCCAACCTGCTCGCCGGCGACCCCGCCGCGGCCCTCCAGCAGGCCCGAACCGCGATGCGCCGGTTCCGTACGCAGGACCGGCCGGAGTGGGCCGAGATGGCCCGACTCTGGGTACTCCGCGCGCGGCTGGCCACGGGTGCTCGCCCGCGCCCGCCGGCGCCGGTACTCGAAGCCATGGTCACCACGCTGGAGGCGGCGGGCTGGCCCGGGGCGGCGCTCGACGCCGCCATCGTCGCGGCACAGGTGAGCACCGGCCGCCGCGCCGGAGGTGCCGACCGCAGTGCGGACTACCTCCGACGTGCCGCCGCCACGTCCGCCACGCGCGGACCAGCGCTGGTCCGCGCCCGCGGCTGGTACGCGAGAGGACTGCGGCGGCGGGTCGCCGGCGACCGCAACGGCGTCCTCTCGGCTGCTCGAACCGGGCTGCGGATCCTCGACGAGCACAGTGCGGCCATGGGCGCCACCGACCTTCGCGTCCACGCCGCGGCGCACCGCGCCGACCTGACCGCGCTCGGGCTCCAGGTCGCCTTCGAGACCGGACACCCGCACCATCTGCTCGAATGGTCCGAGCGGGCGCGAGCCAGTCAACTGCTGGCCGCCCCGGTACGACCGCCCGAGGACCCCGAGCTGACCGCACTGCTGGCCAGACTGCGGTCGGTGACCCGGGACCTGGCCGACCCGGCGGCCGCACCGGCGCCGCTGCTCGCCCGGCAGGCGACGCTGGAGCGTCGGATCCGGGACCGGAGCCGGCACCTCGGCGGCGCGCACATCGGTGCGCCGCCGCAGCCGGTGACGCCGCGGCAGCTCGCCGCCGCGCTGGGCCACTGCGCGCTCGTTGAGTACGTTCGCCACGACGGAGCCCTGCACGCGATCACGATCGTGGACGGACGGGTACGGGTCCGCTGTCTCGGAACCACGGCCGAGGTGGCCGACCTCATCGAACGCGTCACCTTCGCCCTACGCCGCCACGTCCTGCGCGCCTCGGGGGCGGCGGCGCTGACCGCCGCGACGCAGTTGCTGCGAGCCAGCGCCGGGCGGCTCGACGCGCTGCTCCTCGCGCCGCTGACCGAGCTGGACGACCGTCCCCTCGTGGTGGTGCCGACCGGCGCTCTGCACAGTCTGCCCTGGTCGCTGCTGCCCCGCTGCGCCGGACGACCGGTCACCGTGGCACCCTCCGCGACGCTCTGGCACCTGGCCGAGCACCGCCGTCCGGCCACGGACGCCACGCCCGCGAACGGCGCGGTGACCGCCGTCGCCGGCCCCCGGCTGCCGGCCGCCGCCGCGGAGGCGGCGGCGGTCGCCGCGATACACGGCGGCAGGTCTCTCGTCGGCGTCGACGCGTCGGTCGACGCGGTTCGCGCCGCGCTCGCCCAGTCGGGCCTGGTGCACCTCGCCGCGCACGGCCGTCTCTCCGCCGAGAACCCCCTCTTCTCCGACATCGCGCTCGCGGACGGACCCCTGATGATCTACGACGTGGAGCGGCTGCCCCGGGTGCCGCACACCCTGGTCCTCGCCGCCTGCGACAGCGGCCGCCCGGTGGTCCGCACCGGCGACGAACTGCTGGGCCTGGGCGTGGCGTTCCTGGCCCGCGGCACCGCCCAGCTCATCGCCTCCGTACTACCCATACCCGACGCCAGCACCACCCCCGTCATGCTCGCCTTCCATGAACGACTGGCCGCCGGCCACTCCCCGGCTGCGGCCCTCGCCGAGGCACAACACGCGCTCGGCCGCCAGGACGCCCACACCGCCGCCGCGGCCGCCGGATTCATCTGTATCGGCGCCGGCACCCGCCCGCCGTTCCCGCGCTGTCCCGACCGCTGATCCGGCTCCTCCGCAGCGGCGGAAACGGTTGTATCAGGGGCGGCCCGACGGGATCCGCAGGGCATGACAGCACACCGAAGCCGGTCCGTCCTTCTCACCGCGCCGACCGCCACGGTCGCCGCCGCCTCGCTGACCGCCTGCCGGCCCGGGACCACAGACGTGTCGCCCCGCGATCCCGCTGCGGAACCCCGCAGCGGTGGTGGCGCCGTGCCGCTCGACGTGGGCGGCTGTCCCGAGCCGGGCGCCCGCACCGGCGCCGTCCTGCCGGCCGTCGACGGCTACCGCGCCATCGACAACCCCTGCCTGGCCTTCCTCGACCTCGCCACCCAGGTCACCGCGCTCGTCCCGCCCGGCGCCGACCGGCGCCAGGCGGCCACGTTCATCGGCAACGTCGGTCGGTTCGCGGACCGGCTCGGCCAGGTGAACGACGTCGCCGAGTGCGCCTACCAGACCGACCGGCTCGCCGTACGCATCTACCACAGCCGGGAGAACAGGTGGTCCGTCGGGCTGGCCGCGGTCGTCCGCGGTCGCCTGGGCGCGGTCGCGGACACCGCCCTCTGCTTCCTCATCGAGCAGGCCGCGATCCTCGGGCTCCGCATCCGAGGTGCGGCTCCCGACGCGGACCAGGCGTCGTACTGCTTCAACACCACCCGCCAACGGCGCGGCGGCGAGGACTACACCATCATCTGGATGGGGTCCTCCATCCGCATCTGCAACGAGTTCCAGGACCGCTTCGTCCCCGGCGACGGGAGACTGGTCGCCGTCCAGGCCAAGCCCACGGTGGCGCTGCGGCGCGGGCCGTCGACCAGCGACCAGGCGATCCGGCGGGTGCCGGACGGCACTCTCGGCCGGGCGATCTGCGGGACGACCGGCGAGTCGGTGAACGGCTACGACCTCTGGATCCGCACCGACATCGTCGGGGACCGCGGCTACATCGCGGTGGCACACCTGGACAGTGCTCTTCCGCTGGGCGGGCTGGACGAATGCCCGAGGTGACACCCGGGGCGGCAGGCAGGGATTCCGGCGGGTTGCCGGTCACCCCGGGTAAGGCGGGGCGACACCCCAGCCCCACCGGGGCGCCGGGGCCTGCCGGATCGGGTCCGCGTCGGGTTGGGAATTGCGTACCGCCAGCCGGGTGCCCCACTCGAGGTAGCTCGCGAAGGCGGCGCGGAACTCCGGATCGTCGGGGAGGCCGACCTCGTCGGCGGCGTCCATCATCAGGTTGACCCACCGCCGACGTCGGGCCTCGCTGATCGCCTTGCCCACGTGCTGACCGAGCATGTGGCGGTAGCCGCCACGCTTCGCGGTGTAGGCCGCCGGTCCGCCGAAGACCTCGACAAGCCACACCGCCACGTACCGGGCGTGGTCGGGGTCCATGCGCGCGAACATCGGTGCGAGCAGGTCGTCCGCGCGGACCAGGCGGTAGAACGCCGCGCAGAGCTTCATGATCGCGTCGGTGCCGCCGGCCCACTCGTACAGGGTCGGCGGCGCGGCGCCGCCAGGGCCGGAAACCGGGGTCGGGGCGTAGTGCCGCATCTCCTCGATGTCCTCGACGTACGGCTTGATCGCGGCGAAGAACCGCCCGAACACCGGGCCGCGCCGAAAACCGTCCAGGTGCTCGTCGACCGATGTCCAGGTGATGCGCAGCAGGTAGCAGGTGGGGTCGTCCAGGCAGCGGCTCAGCTCGTAGTCCACGCACTGGGGCGCGGCGCGCAGCGCGTCGGCGGCCCGCTCGTACGCCGCCTCGAAGCCGTCCGACCGCTCCTGCGGCAGGCGGTACCGTATGTATTCGATGACCATGGGTACAGCCCAACAGCAGCGGCGACGGCGATCAAGTACGCACCTTCCGGTACGTACCCTGAGGGGACCCACGATGCCCAGGCGATACCACTGCCCGGTGGAGCTTGCCGTCGACGTCATCGGCGGCAAGTGGCGACCGGTGATCCTGGCCCATCTCAAGGAGGGCGTGCACCGCTACGGCGAGCTGCGCCGCCGGATGCCTGGGGTGAGCGAGAAGATGCTGACCCAGCGTCTGCGCGAGCTTGAGGCCGACGGGCTCGTCGTGCGGCGCGCCCACGAGACCACCCCACCCCGGGTCGAGTACCGGCTCACCGAGGAGGGGCGCAGCCTGGCCCCGGTGCTGCAGGCCCTGTACGACTGGGGCGCCGCGCGGGCCGCCCGTGTCGGTGAGCCAGTCGGCGAACCCACCCGACCGACCTAGCGCTCCCGAGCCTCCGGACGGCTCACCCCGAAGGATCGAGCACCCGCACCCGACGGTCATCCCGTCGCTGGCGCGAGCGCTTTCCGGCCAACGAAAACCCGTTGGCGGGCCACGGCGACCACTGCTACCTTTCCGGCGGCCGTGCGAGAGATCGAGGAGGTGGTACCCGTGACCGCAGTATCGACATGGGTGCTCCCCTCCGGGGTCATGGTCGGGCGATAGGTCGTCCGGGAGCGCCGTTCACGAGCACTCCCGAAAGGCACGACCATGCGATTTACCTCCCAACAGCGCCTCGACGACGGCGTCCTCGAACGCAGGTTCACCCTCGGCGAGATCCCCGGCCTCCTGTGGACGCCCGGGTCCGCCTCCGCACCGGCCCCGCTGATCCTGCTCGGCCACCCGGGCGGACTGCACCGGATGTATCCCCGACTGCTCGCCCGCGCCCGGCACTGCGCGGCGGAGGGCTTCGCCGCGGCCACCATCGAGCTCCCCTGGAGCGGTGACCGGCCCCGTTCCGCCGCCGCCGAGGAGGCCCGGGCCGATCTGCGCCGGGCGCTGGAGGCCGGCGAACCGGTCGGCGACGAGATCGTCGACCGGTTGGTCCTCCCGCTGGTCGAGAAGGCGGTGCCGGAGTGGCGTGCCGCCCTGGACGCCCTTCTTTCGCTGCCCGAGATCGGCGGACGCGTCGGGTACGCGGGAGGGGTGATCTCCATCGGCATCCGGCTGGCGGTGGTCGAGCCGCGCATCTCGGCAGCCCTCCTGTTCGCCGGGAGCTTCGTGCCCCGCACCATGTTCGAGGAGGCCCGGCAGGTCACCATTCCGCTGCAGGTCCTGCTGCAGTGGGACGACGAGGGAAACGACCGGCAGATGGCCCTGAACCTGTTCGACGCCTTCGGCACCAACGAGAAGACGCTGCACGCCAACATGGGCGGGCACACTGGCGTCCCGCAGTTCGAGGGGGACGACGGGAACCGGTTCTTCGTCCGGCACCTGACGTGAGGCCGGGCCGTGAGGCCGGCGACAGACGATAGGAGCAGTCGGCCAGGATGCCGCTCATCGAGGACGGTCCCGACCCTCCTCGATGGCGGTGGTCGGCAGACGCACGGCCCCGACCGCGGCGTACACGGTACCGGCGTCTGGCCCGGGGCTGTTCAGCACGGGCCGGCTTCCGGTCAGGTTTCGCCAGCTGTCACTTCCGGGTAGCGGATGGCCCATGAACCGCAATCTCGTGAAGGCTCTGCAGGTTGCGTGGGGACTGCCGGAATTCCGCAGCGGGGTGCGTCATCTCATCGATCTCGACGAGGTGTCGGTGCTGCTGGCCACGCTGTCCGTTGCGGATCATGACCACGAGGTGGAGAGCAGCCTGCTGAGCCTGCTGCGGTCCGGCCTGGACACGCTGGAGATCCGGGAAGCCGTGTTGCTGCTGCTGGAGCAGGACGAGGTGCGCCGGCCGCTCGTCGCGGCGCTGGTGGAGCCGCTTGCGGACCGGCCAGGTCAGGCAGCCGCCATCGCTTCGGCGGCCGAGGATCCGGCGGTGCGTCGTGAGGTACGGGCGGTGCTGGGCAACGCCAAGGTGCGCGAGCTGATCTGGCAGGCGATCGACAACCAGGTCAACGACAACCGCCTCGGCCTGATCCGCAGGGCGGCGTTGCTGTTCGTGCGGCATCCGAGCGTCCGGCGACTTGCGTGGGCCGCGCGCCGGCACGGATTGCTGCGTGAACTACGCCGTAAGCCGTGATCCGCGTCTGTCGACACAGGACGGCGGAATTTCGCCAGCGTTGAACGCGACGGATCAGGATGCCGCGGCACGTCCAGGTGTGAGCGCTGTGCAGCGTCCGCCCTGGTTGCCTCGTGAGCCGGGGGTCACTACCCGTACGAGCCAGTACTTCGCAGGCAAGGATCCGCATGACGATTCGCCGTGCCGTACCCGATATCACCACCGCCGACCCGGTCGGGAGCAGCGGCTTTCTCCCAGCTTTGGGCTTCCGGGACGAAATGAACCTGGGCTGGGTGGTCAACTTGGTCTCACCGTCCAACCCCACCGCCCAGGTCATCCTCATCACCAAGGATGCAGCGGCCTCCGTCAACCCGGACCTCAGCGTCGAGGTCGATGACGTTGACGCCGCCTACGAGGCGGTACGCGCGACGGACGCAGAGATCGTGTACCCGATCATCGACGAGCAGTGGGGCGCCCGGCGCTTCTTCGTCCGCGCCCCGGCCGGCAGGGTGGTCAACGTCGTCAGCCACCGTTGAAAAGCAAACGGCCAACGGTCTACCGTCCCGACAAGCCCCTCGTCGAATCTGGCGAGATGGCGACTCGTGTGGAGTGTGACGTCTCCGCTCGTCGACGCAAGCCCTGGAGGCGGCACATCCGGATGGCGTCGACCGGTCGCGGTCATCGCTCGGGCACGACCTGGATCTCCACTCGGTGCCGGAGGTAGTCGTCGTTCGAGGTGCGAGCGATCCGTACGGCCTGAGCAACGTGGTCGTGCATGTGGCTGGGGTACATCTGGGGATCCAGGGTGAGGCCTGGCGTCGATGCCATGGGCGACCATGGTAGCCGGCGCTCCTCAGCCCGACCTCGCTCAGGTTTCCCAGCTCTTGGCCAGCTGATTGCCGTGACGCAGACCGGCGCTCGGAAGGCGGTGAAATGAGGATGCGGGCCGGGCCCCGTGACTCTGCGGCACCTCGAGGACGCCAGGTGACACGTCGAGCGTCGGCGCCGCGCCTGCCGAGCCGGTTATCCGCTCGTCGCGTCCGGTTGCCCGCCGACTGCTCATCAGGTCAGGCGCCTGCGAAGAATGTGGTTGAGCCCGAATTCCGTCTCGCTGGTACGGACGTCGACATAGCCGAGTCGGTGGTAGAACCCGTGCCCGGTGATGCTGGCCCCGGTCTCCATGTAGTCGTAGCCGTCGATCACAGCCAGCGCCTCGATGTGCCGCATCAAGCGTCGCCCTATGCCCTGGCCGGTGGTCCGGGGGTGCACGAACATGGTGTAGACCTTGTTGCCGTCACGGGAGACCGTGCCGGCGATTCCGTCCCACTCGGCGACGAACATCTGTCTCTCCGTGGCGAGTTCCTTGATGCGTGCCGGTGAGAAGTGGGCACACATCCGCTCGATGACATCGGCTGGATAATCGTGGCTGTTGACCTGACGCAAACAGCATTCGATCAAACCGGCCACGGCCGAAGCGTCTGCATCCTCGAACAACCGTATCGTCGCCATCGATACATTCTGCCTGCCACCTGAGGGCAGAAGACAGAAGGTGCCCGGGGCCCTGCGGTGCGCTGGCGGCGGCACGAGCGTGCGCGCCAGTGAACGGACGACGCTTGTCTTCGCGCTGCATGTCAACCGATGCGTGGTCTACCTGGTGAGCCGTCTCCGCGTCGTCGACAAGCAGCGGCGCGACTGCTGCGGCGCCGCTCCGACAACATGGCACGACCGGGCATATCCGGGTCACGACGCCTGGGCGATGCTCCGCACGTTCACGAACGCCACGCCTTGTCAGCGGCAGAAGAGGACACAGGTATCAAGCACCTCGGCACAGGCATCGCCGCAGACTTGGCCGCGCCTTGTCAACCTCGGTTGACAGATCGGGCCGACTGTCAACTACGGTTGACGACATGACGTTGACAGCAGTGGCTGCTGCCACCCCTGAGCCGCCGCCCCCGCGCCCGGGCCGGCTTCTTGTCGCAGGCCTCATCGCCGGCCCCCTCTTCACTACGGGATACCTGATGGAAGGCGCTCTCAGAGGCCACGAATACTCCGCACTACGCCATCCGGTCAGCTCTCTCGCACTCGGACGGCAAGGCTGGCAGCAGATCGCGACCTTCGTAGTCTGCGGCCTGCTGGTGGTGCTGTTCTCGATCGGCCTGCGTCGGGCCCTGCGCCCAGGCCCGGGCGCGCTGGCCCTGCCACTGCTGGTGGCCGTATGGGGCGTAGGCCTCGTCGGTGCAGGAGTTTTTGTGACCGACCCCGTGGCCGGTTACCCGACGGCGACAACGCCTGTCACCTGGCACGGCCGGTTACACGACCTGGCCTTCTCGTTGCCCGGCTTCGCCGCGCTGAGCCTCGCCATGCTGACCGCGAGCGTCGCGTTCGCGCGGCGCCGATCAAGGTGGTTCGCGCTGTATTCGGCGCTGAGCGCGGTGGCCTTCGCCGTACTCTTCGCGTTCGCGACGATGGGTTTCGCCGGCCTCGATCCGTGGAGCCCCGTCGCGGGCCTGTGGCAGCGGCTGTGCGTGTCCGTTGGATGGCTGTGGCTGGCCCTCCTGGCTGCACAATGCCGCCGAGTGAACCGCTGATCCGACGGTCGTGCGCACTCTCATCGGCAGGACCGCGCGTCGAACGCCGCCACGCCCGTCACTCAACGTGACACACGGCCGGCGGCAGGTCAGGATGTGTGATCTTTGGCGCCTCGGCTGGCAAGTGCGGCGACCTCAGATGGCGCCGAGGAGGTCCCACCGGTTGCCGGCAACGTCGAGGAAGACCGCGACCCGGCCATAGGGCTCGGTCCGCGGTTCCCGTACGAAGGTGACGCCGGCCTCGGTCATCCGCCGGTAAACGGCGTCGAAGTCGTCGACGCGGAGGAAGAACCCGACCCGGCCGGCTACCTGGTTACCGACAGCGGCACGCTGGTGTTCTCCGTCGGCGCGAGCGAGCAGAATTCCGGTCTGGGCACCCGGCGGCCGGACGACGACCCACCGCTTGGGTCGCCTGTCATTCGTCAGCGATGGGGAGTCCTCGACGAGGTCGAAGCCGAGTACGTCGGTGAAGAACGCGATCGCAGGGTCGTACTCGTCGACGATCAGGGCAACCAAGTCGATCTGCACCACGGCAGCGTACGCGGGGTCGTGTTCTGCTCGCCGCCCGCGCGCCGACAGCGGCATCAGCGAGCATTCGGCCAGGGCTGGCCAGCCCCCCGCCGGGCAATCTAGGCTCCGGGCGCACGCATGCAACCACGAGGGATCCGCGTTGGGCGATACGCAATCGACAGGCGGGGCTGGGAGACGGGGCAGCGATGAGCGGTGAACAACGAATCGAACACGCCCGGCTGCTCTACGAACGAGCCGTCTTCGGCGGCGACGGCGACGCGCTGGGGATCGCCGAGCGGGAACTGGACGGAGTCGAGGCAGATCTCGCCCTGGCCCGTGGCCGGATCCTTCATGCGCGGTTCCTTGAGGACGGTAACGAAGATCCACACGAGCTAGCGCTGTTCGAGCGTGCGGCGCAGCTGTATCAACTGCTCGGGGACGGGCGCGGCGAGGCCGAGGCGCTGTTCTGGGTCGGCACCTTCCGCCAAGTGGTAAGGCGTGACCATCACGGCGCGGTTCCGCCTCTTGCACGTTCGTACGAGCTGGCGACGCAAGCCGGTGACAAGCTGACGCTGTCGTATGCGGTTCGGCACCTCGGCTTTGCGGACATGGCCGCAGGAGCCAGTAGTAGGGCGCGTGAGCAGTTGGAGGAATCTGTACGGCTTCGCCGGGAGATCGGGTTCTCAGCCGGCGTCGCCGCGGGCTTGCTTGCGCTGGCCTACCTGACCGCCGAAGAGGGGCAACGCGACGACGCGCTGGCGCTGGTCGAGGAGGCGGGTGCGGTCGCGGAGGCCTGCGATGCACAGGGTGTTCTCCGGTGGGTGGAGGAGGCACGGAGGCAGCTGTAGGCGTCCGCCGATCGTTCTGTGCCCCGGAAACGCGCGCTCATCGACACATCCGGATCCCCCATCCCGTGCCGTTCGGCCACGCTCCGTGACGCTCGGTCTGCGCGACGGTTATTCGGAGATGGACGGCAGCGGCGTCGGCACAGGCCAGTCTGATTGGCCTGATCACACTGGGAGCAACGCAATACTGGCCTGCGCGGGCACGCCGTGCGCAGAAGGTGCTGTCCGTTGGGGGATTCGTGTGCGGATCAGACCAGGCCGGATAGCAGCGCGGCGACCTCATCGGCGAGCACGGCGTTGGGAGTACCCGGCCGGGAAAACGCCGATTCGACCGTGGCCGAAAGCAGTCGCGCCCGCTCGCCATGCGTTCCCGTTGAAGCGACCGCGCGTTCGGCGTAGATGAAGCCTTCGAATACGGACTGGAAGGCGTAGGTCAGCTCCGGCGTCGCCAGATCCGCGCGCACCAAGCCTCGCGCCGCCAGGACATCCATGTAGGACGCCATCATCGCGTTGTGTCGGCCGCCGTCGTAGCCGGCCTCGGAGCCGACCAGCTTGCCCCAGATCTGCACGTCGCCGATCACCATGCCGTACAGCAGCGGGCGGCGCAGGATCGCCAGGAAGAACTCCGCGGCGAAACGGTGCAGCCGCGCGACGGCGGGATCGAGGATCTTCGTCTCGCGATCGATGCGTGCAGTCCGCACCCCCGATGACCGATGGCCGTGCCCTTCGTGCAGGTCGGCGGCACCGGGGCCGCAGGCGTCGATCGTTTGGGCGATACTCCCCGCCGGGTACCCACAGTGGATCGGGCTGCCTGTCATCTGAACGGCGAAACGGGGAGCCACCATCGTGACCGCTTCGATCGGGACGTCGCCGAGCCGGACCCGTCGGTGGGCCCGCCGACTGCCGTCTGCCGTGCTCGCCCTGCTTCTGCTGGTGGCCCTGGCCGTAGCGCCCGCTGCCACCGGCCCCACCGACCGGCTGCCGGCCGGCGTGCCGATCGCGTCCACGTACGGCCCGTTCGACGTCGGCTTCGCCGAGGGCAGTGGCCTGCTCGATACGCAGCTGGCTCGCAGGCTGGACGACATGGTCGTCTACGTCCCAGGCCGCTCACCGATGATCCGCATCGACCTCGACTGGTGGTACGTGCAGGACTGTCGTACCTGCGCGCTGCGCTGGGACCGGCTCGACCCGGTGGTCGACGCGGCCCGTGCCCGGGGCATCCGGGTGCTGCTGGTCCTCGCCTACGCGCCCCCCTGGGCCAACGGCGGGAACAGCACCGACAAGTGGTTCCCCACGAACGACGCCGACTGGACCGCGATCGTCGACGCGACCGTGCAGCACTTCGCCGGTCGGGTGCACGCCTACGAGGTCTGGAACGAGCCGAACATCGGGCGCTCCGGCGGCCGGGAAGGCTTCGGCAACTACGCCACCGACCGGAAAGCCCGCTACTGGCAGCTGGTCAGGCTCGCCTACCCCCGGATCCACGCCGCCTGCGCGGACTGTGTGGTGCTCGCCGGTGCCTCCGGTAACGGCGCCCCGGTCACCAGCACCGGCAACCCGAACGAGTCGGCGCTCTGGCTCGACTGGGCCTACCGCAACGGGTACGGCCGGTACTTCGACGCGGTGGCGCACCACCCGTACCCGGCATGGAACTCCGGTCTGGGTCCGGCCAGGCCGGAATGCGTCAACCGCTGGTGGAACCTGTTCGGCCCGCCCGGCGAGAAGCCGCCCTGTGGTGAACTGGCCTACCTGCGGTCGGTCATGGTCAAGCACGGTGACGGGGCGAAGAAGATCTGGGGCACCGAGTTCGGCTACCCCACCTCCGGGGCGACCGGGCTGAGCCGGGAGACCCTCCGGGACCACCTGGTCCAGGGCGTGCACATGTGGCGCGCACTCAGCTACACCGGACCGCTCTTCCTCTTCTCCTACCGGGACGCCTGCGTCGACGCGGCCGACCCGGAGTGCAACTTCGGGGTGGTGACCCGGGACTTCACCCCGAAGGAGCCGATCTTCAGCGATCTGTCGGTCCGCCTCTCGGACTCCCTACCGGCCGATCTGCGTACCGGGCAGACCCTGCGCCGCTGGGCCGGGTTGCGCTCCCTCGACGACCGCTTCGAACTCTGGTTGCAGGACGACGGCAACCTGGTGCTCTACCGGCGCGGCACCGCCACCGCAATCTGGGCAACCAACACCCGGGACGGCGTGCGGCTGGTCAACGGCTCCGACGGGAACCTGGCCCTCCACCGCGCGGATGGGACGGTCACCTGGTCCACCCGGACCGGCGGTCACGGCCCTGCGACGCTGTGGCTGCAGGAGGACGGCAACCTGGTCCTCTACCGCAACAGCGACGCGAAGCCCGTCTGGGTCAGCGACACCGTGACCGGCTGATCGGACCGGCCCGGCACCTACCGGCCCCTGTCGTGCTCCGATCCGCCGAACACGGCAACCGTCGACAGGGCGCAGGCTACGTTGAGGTCGACCGCCAGCGCTGCCGCAGGGAGTTGTCATGCCCACCACCGCGTACGAGACCGGGCGCATCGGCCTGCTGCTCATCGACACCGTCAACGAGTTGTTCTCCGAAGGCGGCAAGGCGTACCCGGGGTTCAAGGAGGAGTTCGACCGGATCGGCACGTTCGCCAACATCAGACGTCTTCTCACCGGAGCACGCGCGCAGGGATTTCCGATCTTCTTCGCTCCCATGTCCTACACCCAAAGCGACTACACCACCTGGAAGCACCTGTCCGGCATCCACCGCGAGATGTACGACAACCGCATGTTCGAGGCCGGAAGTTGGGGTGCCCAGTTCCATCCGGAGTTGTCACCCCAGGCGAACGAGGTGGTCATTGCACCCCACAAGAACATCGACGTCCTGGCCAACACCGACCTGGACGTGCAGCTACGCCAGCACAACGTCGAGTACCTGGCGATCGGCGGCATGATCGGCACGATGTGCGTCGAGTCGACCGCGCGCAGCGCGATGGAACGCGGCTACCACGTCACCACCATCACTGACGCCACCGCCGCCATGGGCGGCAGACCGGCGTACGAGGCGATGGTCCTGCGGTATCCGCTGATCTCGCACGCGACGCTCACCGTCGACGAGTTCCTCGCGGCCACCCGCGACGCAACGGGTCAGCCTCGCCCCTGAGAAGCGGGGTGCGCGGCGTCGCCACGTCGTCGGGGCCCGGCGGGGCAGCCGATCGGCGGTTTCCGGAACGATTCGCTGTGGTGGTGCACACGAAAGCCGTTGCTACGCCGTCACTTCCCGGCGGCGCGACGTAGCGTTGAAGGCTGCCCAGGGCGGGTCGGCATGCCGCACGCCTGGTTGACGCTGGCCCGCGAGGTGAAGATGGTGGACGCCCGGTGACCGTGACGACTGCTCCACAGCTGGTCGCTCCTCCACCAACTTCCACCGCACCAGTGACCCCCGCGGTGTTCCGATCCTCCTCGGCTCCGCCCCGCCGCACGCTGGTCGACATCCTCGACCACACCGTGCGCGCGCACCCCGGGGCCGGTGCTCTCGACGACGGTGCCACGACACTGACGTACCGCGAACTGGCCGACGAGGTCGAGGCCGTGCGGATGTCGCTCGCCCGGCACGGGATCGGCCGTGGCGACCGGGTGGGGGTACGGATCTCGTCGGGTACGGCCGAGCTGTACCTGGCGATCCTCGGTGTCCTCGCGGTCGGCGCGGCCTACGTGCCGGTCGATGCCGACGATCCCGAGGAGCGCGCCGAGCTCGTCTTCGCCGAGGCAGGTGTCGTCGCGGTGCTCGGCGACGGGCTGGCGGTGTCGCTGCGCCGTACCCCCGCGGGCCGGACCGGCCGGCCCGGCCCGGACGACGACGCCTGGATCATCTTCACGTCCGGCTCGACGGGCACCCCGAAGGGTGTCGCGGTCAGCCACGGCGCGGCGGCGGCGTTCGTGGACGCCGAGGCGCAGTTGTTTCTCGCCGGTGAGGCCGATGAGGCGATCGGCCCGCGGGATCGGGTCCTGGCCGGGCTTTCGGTGGCGTTCGACGCGTCCTGCGAGGAGATGTGGTTGGCGTGGCGGCACGGCGCCTGTCTGGTGCCGGCTGCGCGGTCACTCGTCCGCAGCGGCGTCGACCTCGGTCCCTGGCTGGCCGAGCAGCGCGTCTCCGTGGTGTCGACGGTGCCGACGCTCGCTGCGCTGTGGCCGGTCGAGGCGCTGGAGGACGTCCGGTTGCTGATCTTCGGTGGGGAGGCCTGCCCGCCGGAGCTCGCGCAGCGCCTGGCCGTCGAGGGCCGCGAGGTCTGGAACACCTACGGGCCGACCGAGGCGACCGTGGTCGCCTGCGCCGCACGACTGACCGGCGAGGGGCCGGTACGCATCGGGCTGCCCCTGGCCGGCTGGGAGCTCGCGGTGGTCGACGCCTCCGGCGCCCCGGTCCGGATGGGCGAGACCGGCGAGCTGGTGATCGGCGGGGTGGGGCTCGCCCGCTACCTGGACGCGGCCAAGGACGCCGAGAAGTTCGCCGTCCTGCCCGCGCTCGGCTGGCAGCGGGCCTACCGCAGCGGGGACATCGTCCGGGCGGAGCCCGGGGGACTTCTGTTCGTCGGCCGCGGCGACGAACAGGTCAAGCTCGGTGGACGTCGGATCGAGTTGGGTGAGATCGACGCCGCGCTGCAGGCGTTGCCGGGAGTCGCCGGCGCTGCCGCCGCCGTGCAGCGGACCGCCGCGGGCGGTCAACTGCTGGTGGGATACCTGGTTCCGCACGACGGCGTCGCATTCGACGCCGCGGCGGCGGGGCTGCGGATCCGTGAGCAGCTGCCGGCCGCGCTCGTGCCGATGCTGGCCGTGGTGGATGCGCTGCCCACGCGGACGTCCGGCAAGGTGGACCGGGCGGCGCTTCCCTGGCCGCTGGCCGCCGCCGAGGAGGCGGTGGGTGAGCTGACCGCGACGGAGGACTGGCTCGCCGGCGGCTGGGCGGAGGTTCTGGGCGTACGCCCCTCCGAGGCGGACGCCGACTTCTTCCACCACGGCGGCGGCAGCCTGAACGCGGCGCAACTGGTGGCGTGGATCCGGCGTCGGCACCCCCGGGTGTCGGTGGCGGACATCTACCGTCACCCGAGGCTGTCGGGGCTCGCGGCCGTGCTCGACGCGCTCGACAGCACCGCGGCGACGCGCCGGGAGGTCCGGCCGACGCCACGGCGCGCCGGGCTGGTCCAGGCCATGCTGATGGTGCCGATGCTCGCGTTGGTCGGGCTGCGCTGGCTGACCGTCCTGGCCGCCCTCGGCAACGCCCTCGCCCTGCTCGCCCCGGCACCCTGGGCTCCGGTCGTGTCCTGGTGGTGGGTGGCGCTGGGCTGGGCACTGCTGTTCAGCCCGCTCGGCCGGATCGCCCTGGCCGCCGGCGGAGCGCGGCTGCTGCTGCGTGGGGTACACCCGGGCAGCTACCCACGCGGTGGCAGCGTGCACCTGCGGCTGTGGGCCGCCGAACGGCTTGCCGACCTGTCCGGCGCCACCAGCGTCGCCGGAGCATCCTGGATGATCACCTACGCCAGGGCGCTGGGCGCGCAGATCGGCGCCGACGTCGACCTGCACTCCGCACCGCCGGTCACCGGCCTGCTCAAGCTGGGCCGGGGCGCTGCGATCGAGCCGGAGGTCGACCTGTCCGGCCACTGGGTCGACGGCGACGTCGTCCACATCGGCAAGGTCCGTGTCGGCGCCGGCGCCCGGATCGGGTCGCGCAGCACCCTGATGCCCGGCACCCGGGTCGGCAAGGGCGCACGCATCGCCGCCGGCTCGACCGTGGTCGGAGCCGTACCGGCGAACCGGCGCTGGGCCGGTTCGCCGGCCGCACCCGCTGCCAAGGATTCCGCCGAGTGGCCCGAGCAGCGTCCCCCGCGCTCGCGGACGGGGGCGCGCCTGTGGCCGATCGCGTACGGGACGACCGCCCAGCTGCTGGGGCTGGTACCCGTCGTCGCCGCCCTGCCGGCCCTCGCGCTGCTCGGCTGGACGCTCGCCGTTCGACCGACGGTCGGCGCTGTGCTGGCCGCCGTCGCGGTGGCGACCGTCGCCTATGTCGTGGGCTACGCGCTGCTGGTGCTCGGGGCGGTCCGGGCGCTCAGCATCGGCATGCGCGCCGGGTACCACCCGGTGCAGGGGCGGGTGGCGTGGCAGGTCTGGACCACCGAGCGGCTGATGGGGATGGCCCGGGTCGGGCTGTTCCCGCTCTACGCCAGCCTCTTCACCCCGGTGTGGCTGCGGCTGCTGGGCGCCCGGGTGGGGCGCGGGGTGGAGGCGTCCACCGTGCTCGCACTGCCCACCATGACCACGGTTGCCGACGGGGCCTTCCTGGCCGACGACACCATGGTCGCCACGTACGAGCTGAGCCACGGGTGGCTGCGTGTCGCCCCGGCCCGCATCGGGAAACAGGCGTTCCTCGGCAACTCCGGGATGACGGCACCCGGCAGGTCGGTGCCCAAGCGTGGGCTTGTCGGGGTGCTGTCGTCGGCGCCGCGCAAGGCGAAGAAGGACTCGTCGTGGCTCGGCGCGCCGCCGATGCCCCTGCGCCGTACGGTGGAAGCCGCGGAGACCAGCCGTACCTTCGACCCGCCGGTCCGGCTGAAGCTGGCGCGGGCCGCGATCGAGGTGTGCCGGATCGTCCCGGTGATGTTCTCCGCCGGCCTGGCAGTCGGCGTCCTGGCCGTGTTCGCGTTCGTCTGGCGCAGCGCCGGGTGGTGGGTGGCCGTGCTCGCCTCGGGTCCGGTGCTGCTGGCGGCGGCGATCGTCGCCGCCGCCCTCGCGACGGCTGCCAAGTGGCTGCTGGTCGGACGATTCCGGGTCATGGAACGCGCGCTGTGGACCTCCTTCGTGTGGCGCAACGAACTCGCCGACACGTTCGTCGAGGTCCTCGCTGCGCCGTGGCTGGTCCGGTTCGCGACGGGCACACCGCTGCTCACGGCGTGGCTGCGCACGCTCGGCGCGAAGGTCGGCCGGGGTGTCTGGCTGGAGACCTACTGGCTGCCCGAGTACGACCTGGTGCGGCTCGGCGACGGCGCCACGGTGAACCGCGGTTGTGTGGTGCAGACCCACCTGTTCCATGATCGTGTGATGAGCATGGATACGGTGGAACTGGGTGCGGGTGCCGCGCTGGGCCCGCACGGCATCGTCCTGCCGGGCGCGAGCATCGGCGCGCGAAGCACCGTCGGCCCCGGTTCCCTGGTGACCCGCGGCGACGCTGTTCCGTGCGACAGCCGGTGGCTGGGCAACCCGATCGCGACCTGGCCGGCGCCGGCCGCGCGACCCGCGTGAATCCAAAGGCATCGGCGTCGCGCGGCGCAACGCCCGGCGCCGATCGCTCGGGCGACTCCTACCTCCCGGAGCACGGCAACGGCGGCTACCGGGTGCTGCACTACGACCTCGACCTCGACTACCGGGTGGTGTCGAACCGGCTCGCCGGCCGGGCGGACATCACGGCAGTGGCCGTGCAGCCGCTGTCACGGTTCACCTTCGATCTCGGTCGGCTCCGCGTCCACAGCGTCCGGGTGGACGGGCAGCCGGCGAAGTACCTCCACCGGGCGGACAAACTCCAGATCAAGCCCGAGCGACCGATCGGCACCGGGGACACCTTTCGGGTGGACATCCGGTACGCGGGAAAGCCGGTGCCCATCTCCGGCCGGTGGGGCGACATCGGGTGGGACGAACTCACCGACGGGGTGCTCGTGGCCAGCCAGCCGAACGGATCACCGTCGTGGTTCCCGTGCGACGACCAGCCGGGCGCCAAGGCCGCCTTCCGGGTGGCGGTCACGACCTCCTCCCCGTACACCGTCCTGGTGACCGGTGATCCCGTTTCCCGGCGGCGTGGCGCGGGCAGCACGACCTGGGTGTACGAGCGGCACGAGCCCACCTCGCCCTACCTGATGAGCGTCCAGATCGGGCGCTACGAGCTGGTGGACCTGGCGGTCGGCGGAGTGGTGCAGCGCGCCGCGACACCGCCCGCACTGCGCGGGCGCGTCGCCCACGACTTCGGCCGGCAGGGCGAGATCATGTCGGCGTTGCAGCGGCTCTTCGGGCCGTACCCGTTCCGGGAGTACGTCGTCGTGGTCGCCGACGACGAACTCGACGATCCGGTCGAAGCGCAGGGCATGGCGGTCTTCGGGAGGAACCACGTCGATGGGCGGCGCACGCACGAGCGGCTTGTCGTGCACGAACTGGCCCACCAGTGGTTCGGCAACAGTCTCACGGTGGCGGACTGGCGGCACATCTGGCTCAACGAAGGCCTGGCCACGTACGCCGAATGGCTGTGGTCGGGCGTCTGCGGCGACCTGCCGACGGACGCTCTGGCGGCGCAGTGGTACGCGTGGATCGCGGATCGCCCACGCGACGTCGTCGTCGCGGATCCCGGCATCGACCGGATGTTCGACCCGCTGGTCTACAAGCGTGGCGCGCTGACGATCCACGCCGTGCGCAAGAGGGTCGGCGACGAGTCGTTCTTCACGCTCCTGCGGGCGTGGGTTGCCGAGCACCGGCACGCGACCGTGACGACCGAGCAGTTCCGGTCACACGCGCAGCGTTTCGCCCGTGAGCCCCTGGACGGTCTGTTCGCCGCCTGGCTCGACAACCCGGCGCTGCCGCCGTCACCTCGGTGACCGACGAGACGGATGTCGTCGCCGTGCCGCCGGTCACTCCTTGACGCCACCGACGCCGAGACCGGACTGCCAGTAGCGTTGCAGCAGCAGGAAGGCCGCCACCAGGGGCACGATCGCCAGCAGGGATCCGGTGATGACGATGGAGAACAGCGCTTGGGCGCCGCCACCGCCGGAGGCCTGCGCGTTCCACTGGGCGAGGCCCACCGTGACCGGGAACCACTGAGGGTCGTTGAGCATGATCAGCGGCAGGAAGTAGTTGTTCCACGTGGCGACCAGCGTGAACAGCAGCACCGTGACGAAGCCGGGCACGAGCTGCCGGAAGGCCACCTGCCAGAAGATCCGGAACTCCCCCGCACCGTCGATGCGGGCCGCCTCGATGAGGCCGTCGGGAACGGCACCGGCGGCGTAGACCCGCATGAGGTAGACCCCGAACGGGCTCAGCAGTGACGGCAGGATGATCGCCAGGGGCGTGTCGACGAGCCCCACCCGGCTCAGCAGCAGGTACGTCGGAATGGCCAGGGCGGTCGAGGGCACCATGATCGAGCCCAGCACGGCGGTGAACATGCCGTTCTTTCCCGGGAAGTCGTACTTGGCGAAGGCGTACCCGCAGGCGGTGGCCAGCAGCGCGGCGCCTCCGGAGCTGACCACCGCGTAGAAGGCGGTGTTGGCGAGCCACCGGACGAAGATGCCGTCCTGGTACGTGAGGGTCTCGCGGATGTTCGTCAGCAGGTTGACGTCGGTCCCGTCGAACCACAGCCCGAAGCTGGAGAACAGCCCGGAATTGCTCTTCGTCGCGGCGACGACGAGCCAGAACAGGGGCAGCAGGAAGTACACCAGTGCGGCGAGCATGGCGACGGTCAGCAGGTTGCTCGGCTGCGCCAGCGAGTTGCCGGCGGGCCGGCCGCGTCGGCTGGTGCTCTGCTCGGCCGACCAGTGGGCGGTCGGCGCGGTGGTGGCGCTCATCGGCGGTTCCCCCGGTTCATCACGAACAGGACGGCGTAGGTCAGGACGAGGATGACGAAACCGAGCATGAACGACACGGCCGCCGAGTAGTTGAGCTGCTGGTTGGTGAAGGCCAGCGTGTACGCGTAGAGGTTCGGGGTGTAGGCACTGCCGATGACGTCGGGCGCCAGCGCCCGCATGACCTGCGGCTCGTTGAACAGCTGGAAGGTGCCGATGACCGAGAAGATGAGGGTCAACACCAGCGCGGGGCGGATCGAGGGGATCTTGATCGACCAGGCGGTGCGGATGGCGCCGGCGCCGTCCACGGCGGCCGCCTCGTACAGGTCGGGCGGTACCGACCGCAGTGCCGCGTACAAGATGATCATGTTGTATCCGACGAACTCCCAGGTGACGATGTTGCCGATCGAGACGAGCATCCATCCGTCGCCGAGCAGGTCCGGCGGTTCCCCGCCCAGCCCGCGCACGCTCTGCGCGATCGGCCCGAAGTCCGGTCCGTAGAGGTAGCCCCACATGAGGGCGGCCACGACGCTCGGTACGGCGTAGGGCAGGAAGATTCCCAGGCGGATGAGCCGGGCCCAGCGCAGCCGCGCGCTGTCGAGGGCCAGTGCGAACAGCAGCGACAGCGTCAGCATGATCGGCACCTGCACCAGCAGGAAGCGCGCCATGCGCAGCACGCCGTCGCGGAACAACCCGTCGCCGAGGACGTCGGTGTAGTTGTCCAGGCCCACGAAGACGGTCCCACCGATGAGCCGGTCGGTGAACAGGCTGAGGTACAGGGCGTAGCCCAGTGGTACCAGGAGCATGCCGACGAACAACGCCATGAATGGCAGGACGAAGGCGTACGCCGCCCGGTGCCGGGCTCGGCTCTGGGTGCCGCGGCGGCGGGAGTGGACGGTGTGGGATCGCGCCGGCCCCGAGGAGGCTCCGGGCGACGCGGTTCGGCGAACGGACGCCGGCCGAGGTACGCCGGTCGCGGTGTTGGAGGTTCTCATCGGCGCTCCTGCGCGGGACGGATGGGTGACGGGTGGTGGTACGCGCCGGCCGGCGTGACCCGGCCGGCGCGCCGCCGGCGGTCAGCCGGCCTGGACGGTGAAGCCCTGCTTGGTCGCGTAGTCGGTGACGCTCTTCTGCCAGGCGTCGAGGGCCGGCGTCAGGTCACCCTTCTGCGACATCGCCTTGCCCAGGGTGTCGCCCATGGCGGTGTACACATAGTCCTGGAACGGGCTGAACTGGTAGTCCAGCGGGACGGTGTCGGAGATGCCGGCGAAGAGTTTGTTGACTTCCTGGCCGCCGTAGAACTCCGGTTTCTGCCCGGCCACCGCGGGGTCGTTGAGCGCCGCCTTCGTCGCCGGGAAGAGGAACTGCTGGGTGGCCAGCATCTTCGTCGACTCCGGGTCACTGTTGAGGAACTTGGCCAGCGCTGCCGCCGCCGCCGGGTACTTCGTCTTGGCCGTCACGGCGCTGGTGGAACCGCCCCAGTTGCCCGAGACGTTCTCGCCGGCGTTCCATTGCGGCAACGGCGCGGCGGCCCACTTGCCGGAGGTGTTCTTCGCCGTTCCCTGCAGGAACAGCGGACCCCACGCCGCCGTCAGCCAGGTGGCGTACTTGCCGCTGGACAGGCCCTGGTAGAACTGGTCGGTGAAGCCGGGGTCGGTGGAGATCACGCCTTCCTTGAGCAGCGGCTCCCAGTACCCGGTCAGCTTCTTCATGCCAGGGTCGTTGAGCGACACCGACACCTTGTCGCCCTCGACGGCGAACGGCCGCGAACCCGCCTGCCACGCCATGCCGGTGACGAAGCCACCGTCGTTGGCGAGGAAGTTCGTGAGGTACACCTTCGGGTCGGCGGCGTGCAGCTTGCGGGCGGCCTCGGCGAACTCGTCCCAGGTCTTCGGCACCTCGATCTTGTACTTCTCGAAGATGTCCCGCCGGTAGAGCATGCCCATCGGGCCGGTGTCCTGCGGAATCGCGTACACCTTGTCGCCCCGGCTGACCTGGCTCCAGGTCCAGTCCACGAACTGGTCCTTGATGTCGTTGGCGCCGTACGGGGCAAGATCGAGCAGGTCCTTGGTGATGGTGAAGGTGGGGACGTACTGGTACTCGACCTGCACGACGTCGGGGGCGCCGGTGCCGGCCTTGAGCGCGGTGCGCAGCTTGGTGTACTGCGCTGGCCCCTGGCCGGCGTTGACGACGTTCACCTTGATGTTCGGGTACTTCTTCTCGAACAGCGCCACCTCCTTGTCGATGCCGTCGACCCAGGTCCAGAAGGTGAGTTCGGCGGGCTTGGCGAGTTCGGCGGCCATGTCGACCCGCGCCGGCGCGGTGGAGTCGTCGGCGCTCTCGCCGGAGCATCCGGACCCCGCGAGAAGGGTCGCGCCGGCCAGGACCGCGGCCGAGACGCGGAGTAGGGAACGCCGGGTGGGGCGTCCCGAGGGCATGGTCATGGTGTTACCTCCTGTGCGTTGTCATCTGTACGGGCCGGTGGGGTGCGCTCGACGAACACCCGCACATCCCACGGCCCCAGAGGCGTGGGCTCCCCGGCTTCGAGCGCCAGGCCGGAGAGTAGGTCGCTGGCGGCCACCGGGACGTCGATCCGCGCCGGTTCCCAGGACCAGTTGTGCACGACACGCAGGCGTCCGGCGACCGAGGTGCCGCCGGTGACGGTCACGGACGCCGGCAGGTTGCGGCGCCACGGGTCGGTGCGGGCCGACACCGGACGCAGCCAGCCGGCCAGGGCCGCCGCCAACCGCTCGTCGGGCAGGGTGCCGACGTAGGTGACCCGGCCGGCCCCGGCCTCGTGGTCGGTCACCGCGGGCCACCGGCCGAAGTGCGGGTGCTCGTAGCGGACCAGCGTCCTGGCTCCTTCCAGCACGACCCCGTCGGCCCAGCGTGTCGCGCCGGCGCCCGGCGGCAGGACCAGGCCGCTGTCCGCCTCGGCGTGCACCGGCAGGGGTGTCGCGAGGTTGCTGAACTCGGTGTAGGACAGCCCGGCGACCTGCCGCAGTTTGCCGGGCATGACCGCCACGCGGGGACGGGCCTCGGTGTCGGCGTACCCGGGTCGCAGACCGAGCACCAGGTGTCCGCCGGCCTCGGCGTACGCGGCCAGCAGGTCGAGGGTGGCGTCGTCGGCGACGTACAGCGCCGGGACGAGGATGACGGGCCGCTCGCGCACCAGTTCGTCGACGTCGGTGCCCAGCTGCGCCGGGGTACGCATCGCCACGCTGAGCCCCGCTGAGAACAGCGCCCGGTACCAGAGACCGAGGACGCGGCCGTGGGGGTCGGGGTCCGGGCCTGAGCCGTCGGGCATCGAGAACGGCGGCATGAAGCGCAGCGCGTGGGCGCTGTCGTGGTCGTACAACACCGTGACGTCGGCATCCGGCACGTACCCGTCGAAGGCGCCACCGGCCACGCGCAGCTCGGTCCCGAGGCGGGCCACCTCCCGGTAGGTGCGGGCCGGCTCGAGGGAGTGGCCGAGCACCCCGCCCCAGTAGGTCTCGTGCCCGAAATGGTTGGTGTGCCAGTGCCAGTAGGCGACCATGCGCGCGCCGCGGGCCACCATCGCCCAGGCCGCCTGGCGCCACTGCCCGTCGTAGGCGGGGTAGGTGGTGTCCGAACCGTCGATGGAGCCGGCGTTGGTCTCGGTGACCAGGAACTGTTCGCCGCGCAGGCCGTAGGTCAGATCGGCCTGCAGCATGATGCTGGACCCGCCGCCCGGCATGATCCAGCCCGGCGGCTCCTCGGGGCCGTTGGCGGGCAACGCGAACGCGTCCTGCATGCGGTAGTAGATGTTGCTGGTGGCCACGTCGAGCCCACCGGCGAGGTGGACGAAGTCCTGCGACAGGCGGCCCAGTTGCAGGCAGGTGGTGACGAACTGCTCCGGACGGGCGATCTCGCGTACGATCCCGGCCTGCCAGTGGATGAAGTCCGACGTGATCTCGGCCTGGTAGCGCCGCCAGGCCAGGTCGTAGGCGGGCGTTGTGTTGCCGTCGGGGGTCCACAGCTCGGCCCAGTCGTCGATACGGTGCGACCAGTAGGTCAGGCCCCATTCGTCATTGAGCCGCTCGACGTCGCCGTAGCGCTCGCGAAGGCGCTCGACGAAACCGGCGAACAGGGCGGGGTTGTGCAGCACCTCGCCACCCGGCTCGTTGTCGACCTGATAGCCGATCACGGCCGGGTGGTCGGCGTAGCGCCCCACGACCCGGCGGATGACCCGTTCGGCGTGGTAGCGGTACGCGGGGTGGCTGTAGTCGACGTCCTGGCGGTGGCCGTACGGGATCGGCTCGCCGGTGCGCCGCTGCGCGGTGGTCTCCGGGTACTTGCGGCGCAACCAGGGCGGGACCGCGTAGGTGGGGGTACCGAGGATGACGTCGATGTCCCGCGCGCGAGCGCCGTCGAGAACCGGTTGCAGCCAGTCGAGCGCGAAGACGCCGTCGCGCGGCTCCCAGGTCGACCACACCGACTCCCCGACCCGGATCACCGAGAACCCGGCCTCGCGCATGAGGTCCAGGTCGGCGTCGAGCCGCGGGGTCAGCTGGTACTCGGTGTAGTAGGCGGCGCCGAACAGCACCGTCGAGGGCAGCTGCGGGCGGGGCCCGAAGGCCGGTGCGGCGCTCACGCGGTCACCACTTCGATGCCGGTGAGTTCGCCGAACACCGCCCACTCGGTGCCGTGGTGGCCCAGCGTCATGACCATGTGGTGGGTTCCGCCGGCGCGCAGCCAGGTGTCCATGCAGCCACGCACCCCGGTGGCGGGCCGGAACTGTCCGTAGGGCATCTCCAGGGCGGGCAGCTCGGGGCTGTCGAGCACCTCGCCCTCGCTGACCACGAGCCGGAAACCTTCGCCGCCGAGCGAGACGAGGCTGGCCAGGGTGGCCGGCCCGGGTCGGATCTGGAAGAGGAAGGTGGGTGGGTCCTCGAGCTTGCCGATGCCGAGCGAGCGTTTGATCAGCCGCACCGGGCGATCGTCGCGGGCGACCGCCCAGTTTCCCTCGCCCATGTGGCTCATGAGGATCGAGTCGGTCGGGAAGTCCATCGCGTACATCTCGGTGAAGTGCGCGTCGCCGACGAGCCGGTGTCCGGCGTGCACCATGGTCGCGGCCAGGGCGTCGCCCTCGGCGCCGTAGCCGTAGCCCTTGGCCATCAGCGACGACGCCGCGGCCAGCGGCAGGCGGGAGAACCGGCCGTCCTCGCCGATCGCGTCGAAGTGCGTGGAGTACGCCTCGTAGCCGCGGGTGTCGAGGATCTGCTCGATGGCCAGCTGCATGCGCGCGTGGTCCTCGCGCTCGACGGGCGTGAGCGCCGGATCGACCGCGAAGGTCGCGTCTTCCCAGGCGGTCAGCTGGGCGACCGCGTCGGCCGGCACCTGCGCCATGCCACGCCACAGGTCGCCGGGGGCGATCGCATTGATCTGGGGCCCGAGGCGGCGCAGCAGGGCGTTCTCGTCGACCCGGATGTCGCCCATCTCGTTCATCGCGTATCCGAAGACACCGACCTTGAGCGACCGCCACGCAGTGGCCGCCCGAGCCGCCCGCGCCCACCGGTCGACAGCCTCGCGGAACGCCGGCGCCTTCCAGTCGTCGGTCAGCACGTGGAACGGCCGGCCGGCGCGGACCATCGCGTTGGCGGTGTCCTGCGCGCCATGGATACCCTGGTTGTACGTCATGTCGGCCATGTCCCACGCCGCGGTGACCGCGGGCTCGGGCTGGATGTTGGCCAGGCACACCGGCAGCCGGTTCTCGCTGAGCAGGCGGGCGACCCGCATCGCCGGTCCGTAGGTCAGCATGACCAGAAGGATCCCGTCGACGTTCTCGGCCTCCAGGTGACGCACGACCCGTTCCGCGTCGGCGCGGTTCTTCACCGGTGGGGCGACGACGAAGTCCGCGACTCCGGCGAGTTGGTCGGCGACCTGCTGGGCGTACCTGCCCTGCCGCTCGGTGATGCCGGGGATCATGTGGTCGTAGAGCTCCTGCATGATGCCGAGCACCCCGATCCGGGGGCGGGCGATCTGCGGCATGTCTGGTCCTCTCCTCATTGATTTCGAGGGCTGGTCGATGGCCGTCTTCAGCGCTGGCCGTAGACGTTCTGGTAGCGGGCCCACAGGGCGTCGACGTTGGACTGGGCGAGGGTGGGCACGTCGCCGAGGCAGCGGGCCAGGTGCACCGCCCGGGCAGCGTCCTCGGTCAGCACGGCGGCCTTGACCGCGGCCCGGGCCGTGCTGCCGATGGTGAAGACGCCGTGGTTACGCATGAGAACGGCGGGCGAGCGGTGCCCGCTGAGCGTCTCGACGATGCCCTTGCCGATCGCGTCGCTGCCGATCAGCGCGAACGGGCCGACGGGGATCTCCCCGCCGAACTCGTCGGCGATGCCGGTCAGCGCGCAGGGCACCGGTTCGCCACGGGCGGCCCAGGCGGTGGCGTACGGGCTGTGCGTGTGCACCACTCCCCCGACGTCGGCCATCGCTCGGTAGACGTACGCGTGGGCTTCGGTGTCGCTGGAGGGCGCGAGGTCACCGTCGACGACGGTGCCGTCGAGGTCGACGACGACCATCGACTCCGGGGTCAGGTCGTCGTAGCCCACTCCGCTCGGCTTGATGACCACGAGGTCGGTGCCGGGCACCCGGGCCGAGACGTTGCCGCTGGTCCAGGCCACGAGCCCGTACCGGACCAGCTCGGCGTGCAGGCGACAGACCTCCTCGCGCACGCGTGCGACCCGCTCGGCGGGCGTGCCGTCGGCGCTCATGCGGTCACCGCCTGTCGACGCAGGGCGCGCAGCCGGTGCATGACCTCGTTGGCGCCGCGACCGAAGTGATCGTGCAACAACCGGTACTCGCGGTAGAGCTCGTCGTAGGCCACCTGTCGGTCCGGGTCCGGGCGGTACACGTGCCGCAGGACACGGCCCATCGCGGCGGAGGCCGCTGCGATGTCGGGATGGGCGCCGGCGGCGACGGCGGCGTGCATGGCAGCGCCGAGGGCCGGTCCCTGGGCGGAGTCGATGACGCTGAGCGGGCGGCCGGTGACGTCGGCGTAGATCTGCATGAGGACCGCGTTCTTGAGCAGGCCTCCGGCGACCACCACCTCGTCGACCGGGACGCCCCGCGCGACGAACGCGTCGATGATCGTGCGGGTGCCGAAGGCGGTGGCCTCCAGCAGCGCGCGGTAGATCTCCTCGGGGCGGGTGGCGGTGGTCAGCCCGACGATCACTCCGGACAGTTCGTGGTCGACCAGCACGGAGCGATTGCCGCCGTGCCAGTCCAGCGCTACCAGGCCGTGTGCACCAACGGCTGTGCCGTCGCCGAGGCGGCTGAGCAACTCGTGCAGGTCGGTGCCCTCGGCGGCGGCCCGCTCGTGGTAAGCGGGCGGCACGCCGTTGGTGACGAACCAGCCGAAGATGTCACCCACGCCGCTCTGGCCGGCTTCGTACCCCCACACCCCCGGGACGATCCCGCCGAGGACCGCGCCGCACATGCCCGGTACCTCGACCAACCGGTCGCCGTTCATCACGTGGCAGGTGGAGGTTCCCATGACGGCGAGCAGTTGCCCGGGGTCGATCGCCCGGGCAGCGGGGGCCGTGACGTGGGCGTCAACGTTCCCGACTGCCACCGCCGTGCCGGGCGGCAGTCCGGTCCAGGCCGCGGCCCGCTCGGTCAGGCCGCCGGCCCGGGCCCCGAGCGGCAGCAGCGGATGCGCGACCTTGTCGGCGACGAAGCCGCCGAAGCCGGGAGCGAGCGCCTCCAGGAACGCCGGGGAAGGGTACCCGCCGTCCTGGTGGATGCCCTTGTAGCCGGCGGTGCAGGCGTTGCGCGTCTCCCGGCCGCACAGCTGCCAGACGATCCAGTCGGCGGCTTCGATCCAGCGCTCGGTGCGGGCGTACATGTCGGGGTCTTCCTCGAACACCTGCAGCGCCTTGGCGAACTGCCACTCCGAGGAGATCCGGCCACCGTAGCGCGCCAGCCACGGCTCGCCCCGCTCGGCCGCGACGGCGTTGATGCGCTCCGCCTGTCCCTGAGCGGCGTGGTGTTTCCACAGCTTGACGTAGGAGTGCGGGCGGGAGGCGAGGTCGGGCAGCTCGCACAGCGGGGTTCCGTCGGCCCGGGTGGGCAGCACCGTGCAGGCGGTGAAGTCGGTGGCGATGCCGACGACGTCGCCGGGTGCCACGCCCGACTCGGCCACCGCCTTGGGCACGGCGTTCTTCAGCACCTCGACGTAGTCCGCCGGCACCTGCAACGCCCAGTCGGGCGGCAGCGGGGATGCCGGTGACGTCCGTGTCGCGGGGAGTTCGCGGTCGAGGACGCCGTGCGGGTACGGGTGGACGGCACCGCCGAGGATGGTGCCGTCATCGGTGCTGACCACGACGGCACGCCCGGAGAGGGTGCCGAAGTCGACTCCTACGACGTAAGCCATGTTAACGCTCACATTCTGGCGCGCGGCTGGGCACGTCCGACATTCGACGGAGCGTCGGACAACCCTGGGAGGGGCGGGGTGGAGGCCGGTGGTCCCGTGCGGGGCACCACGGGACATCCGGAGCATGGGGACGGGCGGGGCAGGTGCGGAGGTGGCGGGTGGAGCGGACCCGCCGCTCGTCGCCCCAGCAGGCCATTCGTCACGACCGCGACCAGGGCAGAGGCCCTCGGTCACGCCCGCTTCGGACGGCTGCGGCAGTGGCAGCGTCGGGATGAACGTCATTGTTAGCGCCAACATGCGGTGCCGTCAAGAACCAACCGACCGCTCCCCGTCCCGGTCCAGTGACCGTGCGGTAGCGTTCAACCCACCTGCGCCGCGCCCGTCCGTCAGGGGTGGGCAACCTTGACGCGACGCTGATGTGTGCGTTAACAATGGCGCCGGAAAGCCGGAAACGCCGGCCGGAAAGGACTCCTATGCGCGCAGCCAGCCAGGGCGGCCGAAGCCCTCGTCGCGGCGCGTCCGGCGCAGACGGCGTACCGGTCATGAGCGACGTGGCCCGCCTGGCCGGCGTCTCGCACATGACCGTCTCCCGCGTCATCAACGAGCCCTGGCGGGTGCGCGCGGCCACCCGCGAGCGGGTGCAGGCGGCGATCGAGACCCTGGGCTACCGGCCGAACTCCGCCGCCCGCAGCCTGGTGACCCGCAAGTCCCACACGATCGGCGTCGTCGCGCTCAACACCACCCTGTTCGGCCCCGCTTCGACCCTGCACGGGTTGGAGGAGGCCGCCCGGGAGGCCGGATACTTCGTCAGCGTGGCCAGCGCGCAGCGCCTGACCACCGAGGACCTGCGCGCGTCGGTGCACCGGCTGGTGGACCAGTCCGTGGACGGAATCGTGGTCATCGCCCCGTTGCGCTCAGCCGCGCAGGTCGTCGGCGCCCTCGATCCGTCGGTGCCGGCGGTCAGCGTCGAGGGCGTGGAGCTGGGTGTGGTGCCCTGCGTGGCGGTCGACCAGCACCTCGGTGCGCGGCTCGTGGTCGAGCACCTGCTGTCGCTGGGGCACCGCACCGTCCACCACATCTCCGGGCCCCGGGACTGGACCGAAGCCGAGGCCCGCGCGGAGGGCTGGCGCAGCACCCTACGCGCGGCTCGCCGCCGCGTACCGGCGGCGGTGGTCGGCGACTGGTCGGCACGGTCGGGCTACGAGGCGGCGCGGCTCCTGGCCGACAAGCCTGACCTGACGGCGCTGTTCGTCGCCAACGATCACATGGCCCTGGGCGCCCTGCGGGCCCTTCAGGAGCGGGGCCTGCGGGTCCCCGAGGACGTCAGCGTGGTCGGCTTCGACGACGTACCGGAGTGCGCCTACTACCTGCCACCGTTGACCACCGTGCGGCAGGACTTCGCCGAGATCGGCCGGCAGAGCATCCGCGTCCTCGTGCAGCAGATGACCGGGGAGACATCGGTGCCGACCTCCCACCTGCTCGCGCCCTCACTGGTCGTTCGGGCGAGCACGGCTCCCCCTACCCGCTGACGCCGTACCGCCCGGCTCCGGTGATCCGCACCTGACCGAAGCCGGGTGCCTGCGTGCCCGACACGAGCCGGTGACACATCGGCATCCCTCTTGACATGTTCACCTTAACATCACAGCCTGACCCGAGAGCGACGACCGCTGTCCCCTATCGACGGTCGCCCGCTCGAGGCCCGCCGCACCGGGCTCACCTCGTGCGCCGACGGCTGGTCCGTACCCGGCAGGTCTCGCTGCGGACTCCGCACCCTGTTCCCTCTCCCCCGACCGGAGGAACACCATGAGCGATCAACCGCACCGTGCGTCAGCTCATCCGCAACCGGCATCGACGGCAGCGGATTCACGACGGGGCCCCCGCGCCGCGATGTGCGTCGTGGCGGCCACCCTGACCCTGGCGACGGTGGCCCTCGTCGCGGCACCCCCCGCGTCGGCCGCCACCGCCGCCACGGTTACCGTCTCCGGCACGCAGTGGGGTGTGAGCACGTGCAACCTCGGCGCCGTCGAGGGCAACACCCGCTTCGACGTCAACGAGCTGAAGGACATGGGGGTCAACGCCTACCGCGTCTACGGCGGCGTCTCCCGCTGGGAGCGCGCCGACGACGACGGCACCTACGGCTCCCCCACCATCGCCGAGATCAAGGCTGATCCCAACCGCGTGAACTGGTCGGCGTGGGACACCGCCATGACCAGCCCGCCGCGCGGCTCCGACTACTCCTGGTCGGTGGAGACGGGCAACCTGTGGCAGGGCAATGCCCGCACCCTGTTCCAGACGCTGAAGAACAACGGCATCAAGCCGGTCGTGACCCTTCGCGACCAGGACAACTTCGGTGGCAACACCTGGCTGGCCAGTCCGCCGACCTCCACCGCCGACTGGAACGAGTGGTGGGCGCACGCGTTCGCGACCGTCTACTGGTTCAACGTCCGCAACGACTACCGGGTCGACGACTGGGAGATCCACAACGAGCCGGACTTCGCGGGACAGGGCTGGAAGGGAACCAAGGAGCAGTACTACGACTTCGTGCGCTACACCAGCGACGCGATCCGGCACGTCTACGCCACCTACCTGCCGGGTCGTACGCCCCGCATCCACGCGCCCGCGACGCTGAGCGGGTCCACCTGGCCGCGTGACGTGCTGGCCAACGTCGGCGACCAGTTCAACACGATGAACGTGCACAACTACAACAGCGACATCACGTCCTACAACCAGCAGGTCCACGGCTGGATGAACGATGCCGGAGCCGGGAACTACCCGCTGTGGCTCGGCGAGTGGGGCACCTACACGCAGAGCTATGACACCCTCGGCATGTCGTTGACGACGTTGAAGAACATGATCCGGGGATCCCGACCGGGCAACGAACACGTCGACGGCAGCCTCATCTTCAGCATGTACGACTGGATCAGCAGCACCTCGAACGACACCTTCGAGGGCCTCGTCAGCGGCTCCGGTGATGCGAGCTGGACCTACTACGCCTTCCGGATGGGCTCCCGGGCCCTGCAGGGCTGCCGGCCGACCTACCGGAGCACCGCCTCCACCGGGGACATCACCGCGATCACCACCAAGGACTCCGCCGGCAACATCTACGTCCTGGCGGCCAACTCCGGCACCGGCGGCTACGACCTCGACATCGACCTGTCGGCACTGGCCAGCAGCGGCACCGGCACGCTCTGGCGCCAGGACGCCACCCACGCTGACAGCACCGCCGGCACCCCGGCTCTCACCGGTGGACACGTGGCGACCAGCGTACCGGCGAACGGCGCGATCCTGGTGAAGATCACCAACCCGAGCGCGCCCCTGACCCTCTTCACCGACGATTTCGAGGACGGTGACAGCAACGGCTGGACCCCCAGCGGCGGCACGTGGCAGGTGCAGCAGCCAGCCGGGCAGAGCAAGGAGTACGCCAGGACCGGTACCGGCGACGCCCTGTCCCGAGCCGGATCGAGCACCTGGACGAACTACCGCGTCCAGGGCTACGTCAAGCTGGACAACGAGGCCGGCGGGGCCGCCCTGCTCGGCCGGGTCCAGGACAACAGCCACTTCTACCAGCTCGAGCTGAAGAAGGACGCCGCCGGCACGAAGAAGTGGTGGATCTGGAAGAACGACGGTGGCACGTGGACCGTCATCGCATCCGGCCCCTTCGCCTTCACCGCCGGCTCCTACTACCTCCTGCGCCTCGACATGTCGGGAAGCACCCTGAGCGCCTCGGTCTCCACGACCTTCGGTAGCAGCTTCCAATCCCTCGGCTCGGGCACCGACAGTGCCTACACCTCGGGTGCCATCGGCGTTCGGGCCGTCGGACACCCCGCCAGCTTCGACGACCTGCGTGTCAGTTCCCTGTAGGAATCCGCAACGGTGCTCCTGGTACGCCTCCGCCGATCGGGCGGGTGGCGTACCAGGAGCCGCCGGACAGCACACCCAGGCCGGCGCCACCTGGAGCCACTACGTCACCCTCACCAGGTGACCAGCCGACTGGGCTCCAGATCAGTCAGCAGATTGAGCTTGGCGACTACTCCGCCGCCGACAAGGCTCGTGGTACATCACCCTGCTCACCATCGGTTACCTGATCAGCCGCGGCCTGGTCAGGTCCGACAGCCGCACCCCGCCCACGACCCGCGCAGCTACCACTGACCCCAGCCCCCAGAAGCCCCGGCTACCGGTGGGCATCTGCGCGAATGCGACGCTGACCCGCGATGACGAACCGCAATGACTGGACTACGCCCTCGAAGGGCGGCCAGTCAGCGGCCGAGGGAGTCAATCGGACGCGCCGAGCGAGACCGCTGGTTCTTGTCAGGGTGAAAGGCCGGCCTGGATCGCCAGGATGGCGGCTCGTACGCGGTCGCGGCTGCCGGTCTTGGCCAGCACGTTGGTGACATGGGTCTTGACGGTGCTCATGGAAAGGTGGAGGCGTGCCGCGATCTCGGTGTTGTTGAGTCCGGCACCGATCAAGGCGAGCACGTCGGTCTCCCGAGCGGTCAGCTGGTAGGCCGCCAGTTCCACGCGGGTGGCCGGCCCGGTCGCGCGTACCCGGTCCAGGACGGCGCCGGTGACCTCGGCGGAGAGTATCGCCTCCCCGGCCGCGACGGTGCGCACCGCGGCGATCAAGTCGCGGGAGCTGCCCCGCTTGAGCAGGAATCCGCGCGCGCCGGCCGCGATGGCGTCCAGGACATAGGCGTCGTCGTCGAAGGTGGTTACGACGATCACGGCGGGGGCGTGCGGGATCGCGGCCAGCTCGCGCGTGGCTTGCAGGCCGTCGAGTACCGGCATGCGGATGTCGACCAGGGCGACGTCGATGCGGGAGTCGTGACGTACGGCGTCGAGGAGCTGCCGCCCGTCGGCGGCCTCAGCTGCGACGTGGATATCGGGTTGGGAACGCAGGATCAGGCTGAAGCCGTCGCGGACCAGCTGCTGGTCGTCGGCGATCGCAACACGGATCACGGTTTGGCCACGGGCAGGTAGGCCTGAACGATGGTGCCGCCGTCAGGTCTCCGGCTGAGCTCCCAGCTCCCACCGCGAGCTCGCACGCGCTCCTCGATGCCGAGTAGGCCCGAGCCGCGCGTGGGTGCAGGGGGCGGCCCGATGCCGTCGTCGCTGACCCGCAGACGGGCACGGTCGCCGATGCGGACCAGTTCGACGCCGGCGCCCGTGGCTTTCGCGTGGCGGGCGATATTGGTGAGGGCCTCTTGGGCGATGCGGTAGACGGTCAACACGCCGATCTCGTCCAGGCCTGGCTCAGGGTCCAGACGTACCTGGACCGTCACGCCCTGCTGGCGCAGCGGCTGCGCGAGTAGCTCGTCGATGTCGGACAGGCGCGGCGGCGCGCTCACCGCGATCGCCGCGTCCGGGTCGCGCAGGTGCACGACGAGCGTGTCGAGTTCGCTCAGTGCGGTCCGTCCGCTGTTCGCGATCGTCCGCAGCGCCGCCCCCGGGTCGTCACTGAGCTGGCCCGCCTCGGCTTGAACCACCATCGCGGTGACGTGGTGGCCGACCACGTCATGCAGCTCGCGGGCCAGGTTCGTGCGCTGCTCGAGCCAGGCGGTCTGGCCGCGCAGCTCGCCCGCCTCCCGGGTGAGGGCGTGGCCGCGTGACCACGACCGGAACAGGATCGCCAGGAGGTAGCCGGCCGTCACGAAGACGATCGGCTGCTCGTACATCCCACGCTGGCCAAGCAGCGCGACAGCGAGGGCGCCGGCGGCGCCGGTCAAGCCAGCCGCCCACCCCAGCCACGGGCGTCGCGCCGGGTCTTCGCAGGTCGAGATGAAGACGAGGCCGGCGGCCGCGAGGCCCAGTTGCACCGACTCCCCAGTGCTCACCACCGCCACGAACCCGGCGCAGACCCCAAAGACCAGGGCCCGGTAGCGGGGCCGCAGCGCCACGGCCCCGAGGCCGATGGGCAGCACCAGCTTCGCCCAGCCCGCCGGCACGGCGGTGCCCCCCTCGACGGTCGTGACCGCGACGGCAACGATCAAGCCCCCCGCACCGTAAGCGAGTCGGCGCACTCGGGCGGGATCGCGCAACCTTTCCCGGATTCTGGCCCTCACCTGCACAGTCTCGACGATCAGCCCGGAAGCCGGCCAGGTACCCCGGTACCAGATCGGCCAGCACCCCGGTGCCGCCGCCGCGACCAGATCGGCACCGCGGCACGTTCCGCCCGGAACGCTCACCGCACGACGCTGCGGAGGTGACTCTTGTTGACCTCCGCACCGCTATCGGCATCGGCCCTCCCCGTACGGTTCCCAACTACATCACCGCCACCCGCACGGTCGCCTCCGTCACCGTCGGTGTCGCCGCCCTCGTCGCTGGCTCCGTCGTACTGCTGGCGGTGGCATACGGCATCTACTGGCTCGGCGACGTGCTTGACGGCTGGGCCGCACGCAGGCTCGGACAGGAGACCCGGACGGGGGCCGTCCTCGATATCGTGAGCGACCGCGCGTGCACCGCCGTGCTCTGCGTGGGGCTGGTCTCACTCGTGCCCGACGTCGCGGTCGTGGGCCTGGTGTTTCTGCTCTCGTTCCTGGTGCTGGACACCATGCTGTCGCTGGCGTTCCTGTGCTGGCCCGTGGTCAGCCCCAACTACTTCTATCTGATCGACCGGCGGGTATGGGCGTGGAACTGGTCGCCCATGGCGAAGGCCGCCAACACCGCCGGCGTTGTCGGCGCCATCGCGGTCGGGCAGTACCGGCTCGCGCTGACCGTCGCCGTCGCCGTCGTTGCGGTCAAGCTGTGGTCGACCGCGGCGATGGTCCGGCTGCTCGAACGGGACGGCCGGGCATGAGCAGCCTCGCCGAGGCGGTGCTGGCGCTCGGGTACGGTCTGGCCTCGGCCCTCGTCCCGATCGTCAGCGCCGAGGCCTACGCCGTAGTCGCCGGACACCGTGGCGGCCACGCTCTGGTCGTCGTCCTCGCTCTGGCGCTCGGGCAGACAGCCGGCAAACTGCTCCTGTTCGAAGCCGCGCGTCGCGGAAAGGGACGGCTGGCCCAGAAACTCACGCATCGGAGCCGATCAGGTCGCGCGGCTGCCTCGGGCGCCCGTTGGGCCAAGCGGAGCCAGCGCTGGCTCTCCCGTCGGCGCACCGCCCTACCGACGGTGCTCGTCTCCGCCACAGTCGGGGTTCCACCGCTGGCCGTAGTCAGCCTCGCGGCCGGGACCGCGGGCCTTCGACACCACGAGTTCGCCGTCGCGTGCCTACTCGGGCGAGTGTCCCGTTTCGCCCTCCTCGTCCTGCCAGCGGCATTGGCCTAGCCTTGCTCTTCCATGTGGGCCGCCATTCATAGTTGCTGTTGAATGGAGCCGGTCTGAGTTACGTACACGAGTTTCGCTGGCATGCTGACGGCCCGGCGCTGGGCCGGGTTCCTCCGTGCGGCTGGTCGGGGCGTGGGGCTGTTGGTCAGCCGGCGGGTCGCCACCGAAGCGAGTGGAGACGCCCGGCCCGGGCATCCACCGCCGACTCGACCTGCACGATCAGGCCGCCGGTCCGCTCGCCGAGAGAGCCGTCCTCGGCGAAGCGGCGGGCCGGCGCGGCGGCGTCCCGGAAGCCGGCCCAGTCGAGCCCGATCAACCCGGGTTCGACCGCGAACCGGCGCAACATCGCCAGATCGTCCTCCGCCACCTGGCGCAGCCCTACGGTCGAGCCGGGCGCCTCGTGCACGATGCCGGCCACCAACGGATGGGGACTGTCCACCCTCCGCACCGTAGTGACGGGCCGACCCGCGCGATGACATGCGTTCCCCCGCCGGAAGTCGTTGGACATACCCTGCGGCATGTAAGCGTTGGAGAGGGCGAAGCTGTCCTCCATCACGTGGTAGCGCGTGATGAGTCCGTCGCGGCCGACCGTGATGTCGAACGCGAACTCACTGTCGAAGCTGCGACCCGTTGCGAGGATCGACGCGGAAGCAAGGTCCCGGACTGACCGAACCCGAGTGCGACGACGATGAAAACAAGGCCACTGGCAGCAGCACGCGACGCGCCACTACGGCGGGGAAGAACAGCGCCGGATCGTTCTGGGCGGCCACCAACCCCGAGCGGCCGGAGTGCGGTCTGCCGCTTCCGCTCTACTCGGCGTCCAAGGCCGCCGCCACCATGCTGACGGTGCAGTACGCCAAATCCCACCCGGGCATCACGTTCAACGCCCTCGAGCCGGGCACCACCGCCATACCAACCGGATGACGCGACACAGCGCGCGATCTCTAGGGCCTGAACTGCGGCGTCACCTCGGCGAGCGCTTGGTCGAGGATCTCCAGGCCCAGGTCCAGCTCGGCGTGGGTGGAGGTGAGCGCCGGCGCGATGCGGAAGACGCCGCCCATGCCGGGCAGCTGCACCACATTCATGTGCAGGCCCAGCTCCAGGCACCGCCCGGTCACGGCGGCGCCCAGCGCGTCGGCCGGTCGTTTCGACTCCCGGTCGCTGACCAGTTCGAGCCCGACCAGCAGCCCGCGGCCGCGCACGTCGCCGACCACCGGGTGTCGCTGGCCGATCTCCCGCAGACCCTTCCGGAGGTACGCGCCCAGGTGCGCCGCCTGTTCGTCGAGCCGGTCGGCCTCCAGCACGTCCAGCACCGTGTTGCCGACCGCGGCCACCAGCGGGTCCGAGACGTGCGTGGTGAAGAAGAGAAAACCGCGCTCGTGCGCCGTCTGCTCGATTGCCGGGCTGGTCACCACCGCAGCCAACGGCAGGCCGGCGCCGAGCGTCTTGGACAGGGTCAGGATGTCCGGCACGACGCCGTCACGCTCAAACCCGTACCACTCGCCGGTGCGGCACAGACCGGTCTGCGCCTCGTCGAGGATCAACAGCCCGCCGCGCTCGTGCACCTTGTCGCGCAGCGCCGCGAGGTATCCCGGCGGCAGGTCGATCACGCCGCCGGAGCTGAGGATCGGCTCCACGATGCACGCCGCCAGACTGCCCACCGACTGGGCGTCGAACAGCTCGAACGAGAACTCCAGCTGACGCCGCCAGTCCAGCTCGCCGCCGGGAAGGGTGAAGTCGGGCCGGTACGCGTTCGGCGTGGGGATCGCGAAGTTGCCGGGCGCCGCAGGCCCGTACCCCTTGCGCCCCGAGCTGTAGGTGGCGCTCGCCGCCGCCTGCGTCATCCCGTGCCACGACCGGGCGAACGAGATGATCTCGTGCCGGCCGGTGACCAGCTTCGCCATCCGGATCGCCGCCTCGTTGGACTCCGCGCCGGTGGTGAGCAGCAGGACCTTGTCGAGCGGCGCGGGAAGGGAGCCGGCGAGGCGGCGGGCCAGCTCGACCACGGGCCGGCTCAGCATGCCGCTGAACAGGTGGTCGAGGGTGGCGGCCTGTTGCTGGATCGTGGCCACGACAGCCGGGTGGGAGTGACCGAGGATGGCGCTCATCTGCCCCGACGTGAAGTCGAGCAGGCGGCGGCCGTCGGCGGTGAACACGAAACTACCTTCGGCGCGGTCGATGATCTCGCGTACGAAGCTGCCCGCGCCGATGTAGCGGACCAGGTGACGATCGGCGTCGGACCAGAACGAATCAGCCATGGACCGACGCTAGGCAGTCCCGGGGAGGCACGTCCATCGCACATTTCCGCTGTCGCTGTTAAGCAAAGCCGTACAGTCGGCGGTCATGACGCTGAATCCGTGGCGGCTGCGCCTGCTCGCCGACCTGGCGACCTACGGCACCGTCCGGGCCGTCGCGCAGCGTGGCAACCTGAGCCCGTCGGCGGTGTCGCAGCAGCTCGCCACGCTGGAACGGGAGACCCGGACGGCGCTGCTGGAACGCACCGGGCGGCGGGTGCGGCTCACCGCGGCCGGAGTGTTGCTCGCCGGCCGGGCCCGGGAAATTCTCGCGGCCATGGACGCGGCCGAGGCGGAGCTGCGCCGCCTCGCCGACGAGCCGGCCGGCACGGTCACCGTGGCCGCGTTCCAGAGTGCCGTGCAAGCCCTCGCCGAACCGGCGCTGGCTCGTCTCGCGGCCCGGCACCCGGACGTGAGCGTGGTGTTGCTGGAGTTGGAGCCGCACGAGAGCATGCCGGCGCTGCGTCGCGGCGACGTCGACCTGATCATCACGACGGCCGACTTCGCCGGCGCCGAGCTCTCCCCGGAGATCGACCTGGTGCCGCTCGCCACCGACCCGGTCGTGCTCGTGCTGCCCCCGGAGCATCCGCTGACCAGCGCCGAGTCGGTCGCCCTGGAGGCGTGCGCGCAGCAGCGCTGGACGTTCGACGTCGCCGGCTCGTACATGTCCGAGCTGTCCACCCGGCTGTGCCGGGAGGCCGGCTTCGAGCCCGTGGTGATCTGTCGGTTCAACAACTACATGCTGGCGCTTCAGCACGTGGAGAACGGCCGCTCGATCACCATGCTGCCGAAGCTGGCGGTGGACCCGCGGTACCGGGTGGTGACCCGGCCGCTGAACCCGCCGCTGACCCGGCGCATCACGGCCGCGGTCCGGCGACCGGCCGCGTCACGTCCCGAGGTGACGGCCGTGCTCAGCGCGCTGCGAGCAGGTGACTGACCTCGGCCGGAGCCAGCGAGGCCCGCACCGCGTCCATCAGCTTGCGCTGCGTCGGGAAGTGGTGCCGCAGCGAACCCTTGCTCAACTCCGCGCGCGGAGACCGCCCGCCCGCTGAGCACCTGACCAGGCCGGGAGAAGAAGCAATACAGGGATCCTCGCAGCTCGTAGCGGCCCTGATGACCTGACACCGACGGATGCCGTGTCTTCCACGCGTGCAGGAACGGACCGACCGCCTGCCACTGCTCGTCGGTCAGGGTCGCTCCGATACGCCGCTCGCTCTCGTGTCATCTGATCGCGCCAGGGGCCCACAAGGGGCATATTATTCCAAACCGCCCTTTCGTCGACCGCCGCCAACCGCGGGCACCGGGACCGCGTCGGACTCGGGGACGTCACCTTCCGGTGGCACGAGACCCCCGCCTCCTGAGAGATCCGGCACGCCGGCTCTCAGGCCCGGCACCCGCTCCACCACGAGAGGACACGACATGACCACCCCGGACACGCCACCGAGGCTGATCGAGGTTGAGGAGTTCTTCGCCGACCCGGCGTTCGCCGTGCCGACGATCTCCCCGGACGGCACCCGGATCGCCTACCTCGCCCCGCACCACGGACGCCGTAACATCTGGGTCCGCGGCATCGACCAGGCCCACGACGAGGCCGTCCCCGTCACCGCCGACACCCGCCGCGGGATCACCACCTACCACTGGACCGACGACCCCCGCTGGCTGCTGTACCAGCAGGACACCGACGGCAACGAGGACTGGCACCTCTTCCGCGTCGATCTGGAGGACCCGGCCGCCCCGGCGGTCGACCTCACCGCGATGGGGCCGGGCTCGCGGGTGTTCGCCGTCGAGCCGCTCCGGTCGGTGCCCGGCAACGTCCTGGTGTGGATGAACCCACAGGTCGAAAGCATCGACGTCTACCGGGTCGACATCGCCTCGGGCGAGGTCTCGCTTCATCACCACGAGGCCGACCCGCTGGCCGCCACGCTGCTCGACGGCCGGGGAGAGCCCGCGTTCCAGCTCATGACCGAGGAGGACGGCACGATCGCCATCTCCGGGTTCGACCGTGCCACCGGGGCCCTCCGGCTGCTGCGCCGCATGGGCGGGGCCGAATACCCACTGGGCGTAGAACCACAGCTGGTGACCCCGCGCGGCGACGGCCTGCTCGTCGGCTCCTTCCGCGACGGCGACGACCTCCAGCTGGTCCGGATCGACCGGGAGACCGGCGAGGAGACCGCCGTCGCCGCCGTGGGGGGTCGCAGCCTGGACATCATCGGAACCCTCGCCCCCGGGGTGCTGCCGCCCGCGGTGTACACCCGCCGGGGCACGGGCGAGGCGATCGCCGCCCGCTTCGTCGACGACCGGCCGCACGTCGAGGTCCTGGACCCCGAGTTCGCGCCCGTGTACGCCGAGCTCGCGGCGCTGTCGGACGGGGTGCTCGCCACGGTCTCGTCCGACGTGTCTGGCCGCCGCTGGCTCGCCACCTTCACCGACGACCGCGAACCGGGGGTGACGTGGTTCTACGACCACGCCACCGGTGAGCGCCGCCGCCTGTTCCGGCCCTACCCCGACCTGGACCCCGCCGACATGGCGCCGATGCGGCCCGTACGGTTTCCCGCCCGGGACGGACTGGAGCTGCCCGGCTACCTCACCCTGCCCCTAGGCGTGCCGCCCCGGGGCCTGCCGATGGTGCTGCTGGTGCACGGTGGCCCCTGGGTCCAGGACTTCTGGGGCTTTAGTCCCGAGGTGCAGCTGCTGGCCAACCGCGGCTACGCGGTGCTGCAGGTCAACTACCGTGGCTCCA
Source organism: Micromonospora sp. BQ11 (assembly GCF_052068135.1). NCBI lineage: Bacteria > Bacillati > Actinomycetota > Actinomycetes > Micromonosporales > Micromonosporaceae > Micromonospora > Micromonospora sp. BQ11. The sequence goes on from NZ_JBQHDB010000015.1 coordinate 106,740, forward strand.
TCGGGTACGGCCGCCGGCACATGACCGCGGCCGTCGGCGAGTACGGCCGGGCCATGCAGGACGACCTGATCGACGCCGTCGACTGGGCGGTGTCCGAAGGCTACGCCGACCCGGCCCGGGTCGGGATCTTCGGCGTCTCCTACGGCGGGTACGCCACCCTGGTCGGGATCACCGCCACCCCCGACCTGTTCGCCGCTGCGGTCGACTACGTGGGCGTGTCGGACCTCGTCGCCGCCCTGCGGGCACTGCCGCCGTTCACCCGTCGCTACAACGCGAACAGCTGGTACCGCTACTTCGGCGACCCGGAGGTGCCCGAGCAGGAGGCCGAGCTGACGGCTCGCTCGCCGATCACCATGGTGGACCGGATCCGGACACCGCTGCTGGTCGCCCAGGGCGCCAACGACTCCCGCGTGCCACAGGCACAGTCCGACCGCATCGTGGCGTCCCTGCGCGAGCGCGGGGTGCCGGTCGAGTACCTGCTCGCCGAGGACGAGGGCCACGGGTTCGAGAACGAGGGCAACCGGCTCCGCCTCTACCGGGCCGTCGATCGTCACCTCGCGGAGCATTTGGGGGGACGGCTTGGTGCACAGTCGAATACGCGCGAAAGTGGTTCGTTGACGTAGCGGGCCGGTTCGCGACCGCTGACCCACGCCAACAACCCCAACCGACCATGCCGCCGTGGGTCGGCGCCGAATGCTCGGCGCCGACCCACGGCGCTGCTCAGCCGTCGGCCCCCAGTGCCACCACCGGGCTGACCCGCGACGCCCGACGGGCCGGCAGCACCCCGGCCAGCGCGGTCAGCACGACCAGTGCGACGAAGAGCCCGGCCAGCGGCAGCACCGGCGCGGTCAGCGGTGCCTCGATCCCGAGGGCCTGCACCGCCAACCAGCCGTACGGGATGCCGAGCACCAGGCCGATGGTCGCGCCGATCATCCCGTACAGGCCGGACTCGACGGTCAACATGGTGCGCAGGCCGGTCCGGGACAGGCCGATCGCCCGGAGCAACCCGGACTCGCGTACCCGCTCCACCACCGAGAGCGCGGTCGTGGAGCCCACGCCGACGACCGCGATCAGCACGGTCAGCCCGACCAGACCTCCCGCGACCCAGACCAGGGTGCGCACCAACGCGTCGTTGCGGTCCCGTTCGTCCGCGAGCACCTCGAGGCCCACGTCCGCACTCCCCCCGATCGCCTGGCGCAGCGCCCGCACGCCGGCGGTGCGACCGTCCTCGCCGGTGCCGGCCGCGTCGGCCAGCAGACCGGTGTACGCGGCCGGCACGCCGAGCCGGTTCAAGTCGGACGGATCGGTGAGGATACCCGCGTGCAGCGGGCCGTCACCGGGCAGGACTGCGGCCACCCGCACGTCGACCCTGCGCCCGGCCATGGCGAGCGTGACGGTGTCACCGGCCCGCAGAGCGGTGTCCCGGGCGACCCAGCTGCTCAGCACGATCCGACCGGGGCCACGATCGGCCAGGGTGCCCTGGGCCACGTCCAGGTCACCGGTGGTGGGCAACGCCGTCAGGTCCAGGTCGTTGGTCGGGTAACCGGACTCGACGCCGCCGAGCTTGTCGGCGCCGCGCATCAGGGTGACGTCGTCGACCTTCCGGTACGGCACCACCCGGGCCAGCGCGCCGTGCGCGGCCTCGGCCCGGGTCACGACAGCCGCCGGCAGCGTCCCACCGTTGCTGCGAACCTCGAAGTCGGTCGGTGCCGAGAGCGCCATCTCGCGGTCGGCGAGGAGCTGCAACGACGCGCCGCCGATGACCACCCCGGAGATCAGGGTCACGCCCAGCGCGACCACCACGGAGACCGCAGCCGCCCGGCGCGGCGTCCCGCCGATCCCACCGACCGACATCCTCCCGAGCGGCCCGAGCTGGCGCAGCGGCCAACCCACCACGGCCAGCACCGGCCGCACCAGCAGCGGACCGAGGGCCACCAGCGCGAAGAACGCCAGCGCGCCCGACCCGACCAGCAGGAACAGCGGCACCGTCGGGTCGTAGGTCGACTGGTCCGGCTCCGGCAACTGGCTGACCGTCGCCATCCCGGCCAGGATCGCGCCGACGGCCAGGAGTAGCCCGAACACCAGACGCAGCATCCCGATGCCGCGCCGGCCGGCGGTGGTGCTCGCCGTCCGCAGTGCCTCCAGCGGGGAGACCCGGGCGGCGGAGAGCGCCGGTGCCAGGACGGCCAGCACGGTGATCACGACGGCGCCGATCACCACCGTGACCGCCGCCGACAGTTGCAGGCCCGGTGACGAGACCGCGTGGCCGGTGGTACGCAGGATCGCCGGCAGCGCGTACCCGAGGGCGAGGGCGCCGACGACCCCGACGACGCCGGCGACCAGCCCGGTCAGGGCTCCCTCGGCGGTCAGGGCCCGCACCAGGGTGCCCCGGCTCGCCCCGACCGCCCGCAGCAACGCGAGTTGCCGCATCCGCTGGGCGAAGACGATGCGGAAGGTCGAGGTGACGACCAGCGCCGCCGCGACGACCGCGATGGAGACGAACATGCCGACCAGGATGAAGAGTTTCCCGACCTCCTCGGCCGCCGCGTTGGCCTCCGCCTCGCGCACCTCGGTGCCGGAGCGGATCGGCTGACCGGCGACCGCCGCGGTCACCCGTTGGCGGACGTCCTCCGTCGAGGTGCCGGGGGCCACCCGCACGTCGACGCGCTCCACCGTCGTCAGGCGCGCCCAGGCGGTCACGACGCTGTCCGGGGCGTACGCGTCGTTGCCGGCGTCCGCGCTGGTGTCGACAACGCCGGTGACGGTGAGTGGGGCGGGTGCGGTGCGTTCACCGCCGGTGCCGCTGGTGGTGGCACCGACCGACAGCCCGAGCCGCTCGGCGGTACGCGGGGTGATCGCGATCTCGCCGGGCTGGTCGGGATAGCTGCCCTCGACCACCCGGACGGTGGTCAGTGGGCCGTTGCCCGGATCGGCCTGGAGATTGAGGTACCCCTCGCCGATGGAGACCCCGGTCGACACCCGGGCCACCGCCGCGGCCACACCGGGCACAGTCCGGATCTGCTGCACGTCCGTCACGGTGAGTGGCGGCACGTCGGAGCTGCCGATCACCAGGTCGGTGGCGGCCGGGGTGCCGCTCAGGTTGTCCCGCACGGTCCGTTCGGTGATCTGCTGCACCAGCACGGTTCCGAAGACGACGAAGGACGCGACCAGGATCGCCAGGCCGGTCAGGATCAGCCGGCCGGGCCGCCGGGCGGCGGCGCTCGTCTGGGTACGCAGCACGGTCCCTCTCATGCGCGGGCCGCCAGATCACGCAGCGCGTCGGTGACCGACACCTGGTTGGGCTTGTGGATCTCGCCGGCGACCCGGCCGTCGGCGAGCAGCACCACCCGGTCGGCGTACGCGGCGGCGATCGGGTCGTGGGTGACCATGACGACGGTCTGGCCGAGATCGCGTACCGAGTCGCGCAGGATGGTGAGCACCTCGGTGCCGGAGCGGGAGTCGAGGTTGCCGGTCGGCTCGTCGGCGAAGACCACCTCGGGGCGCGCCACCAGGGCCCGGGCCAGCGCCACCCGCTGCTGCTGTCCGCCGGACAGCTCGCTGGGCCGGTGGCCGAGGCGGTCGGCGAGGCCCAGCACCCGCACCAGGTGCGCGAGAAGCTCGGCGTCGGGCTGCCGGCCGGCGAGATCCAGCGGCAGGGTGATGTTCTGCGCGGCGGTGAGCTGCGGCAGCAGGTTGAAGGACTGGAAGACGAACCCGATCCGCTCCCGGCGTACCCGGGTCAGCGTCCGATCCGACTGGCCGGTCAGCTCCGTGCCGCCGAGCAGGACGCGACCGGACGTGGCGGTGTCGAGACCGGCGAGGCAGTGCATCAGGGTCGACTTGCCGGACCCGGACGAGCCCATGATGGCCGTGAACTCGGCCCGGCCGAAGCCGACCGAGACCCCGTCCAGGGCACGGACCGCGGTCTCGCCGCTGCCGTACACCTTCACCAGGTTGACCGCGGCGACCGCGGCGTGGCTGGTCTCCGGCGGGGCGTGGGTTGTCATTGTTCCTCCAGTGGCTGCGCGGTGACCCGGAAAGCGTCGCCGGCACCGGCGGGTGGGCGCATCGGCTCGCGGCCGGGTATCGCCGCCGCCGGGTCTGCCTTTTGGCCGATCCGCCATCTCCGCCCAACTGGCTACGCTGGGTCACCATGAGCACGCCGGATCTTCGACGCTGGTGGGTACGCCTGGCCCAGGCCGCCGGACTGGTGGCCATGGGGCTGCTCGCCCTCTTCGACCTGCGGCTCGGTGCGGCTGGGAGCCTGGGTACTCCGCTGCTCCTGATGGTGCAGATGGGGCTCGCGGTGACAACGGTGCCGCTCTGGCTGCCGGTGCACCGGCTGGGCTCGCGTTGGCTGCCGCTGGCCGCGCTGGCGCTCGCGTCGGCGTCACTGGCCGTGACCGCGGCGAGCCTGGTTTTCTCCCGCAGTCTTCTGTTCAGCGGCAGCTGGGGGCTCGCCGAGTCGGCGGGGCTGATCGGGGTGGTCTTCGTGGTGACCCGGTGGGGCGCGCCCCGGCTCGCCCCATGGGCGGCGGTGGCCGTCGGGCTCGCCGTCGCCGCGCTGCCGCTGCGCGCCGGCACCGAGTACCTGCTCGTGATCTTCGGTCTGCTCCAGGTACTCGCGGCGGCCGGAGCCGCCGGGGTGGGGCTCTACCTGCGGGTCATGGCCGCCGGTCGGGAGCGGGCGATCGCGCTGGTCCGGGCCGAGCAGCGCGCGGAGTTCGCCCGCGACCTGCACGACTTCATCGCCCACCACGTCACCGGCATCGTGGTACAGGCGCAGGGTGCCCGGTTCGTCGCCGAGCAGGATCCGCAGCGGGTGATCGTCGCCCTGGGGCAGATCGAGCGAGCCGGCGCGGAGACGATGGCCTCGATGCGACGGATGGTCGGGATCCTGCGCAACCCGGACGCCCCGCCGGACGCCCCGCTGGCCCCACTGGCCGGGGTGACCGAGCTGGAGCCGCTGCTGACCGGGTTCAACGGCTCGACGAACGCGCCGGCACGGCTGCACGTCGACGGCGATCTGAACGGACTGCCGGTGGAGGTCTCGACGTCGGCGTACCGGGTGGTGATGGAAGGGCTGACCAACACCCGCCAGCACGCGCCGGACGCCCGGTCCGTGCACGTGGCCGTGCGGCGTACCCCGGACTGGTTGCTGGTCCGGGTCACCGACGACGGCGCCTCGCCGCGCACCGCACCGGCCCGCGGGCACGGCTTCGGCCTGATCGGCCTCACCGAGCGGGTCCGTGCCCTTGGCGGCACGATCACCGCCGGGCCGGGCGTCGCCGGTGGTTGGGTGCTCGACGCGGCGTTCCCGCTGCACGTGGCGGTGACGCGGTGATCCGGGTGCTCATCGCCGATGACCAGGCCATGGTGCGGACCGGCTTCGGCATGATCATCGGAGCCCAGTCGGACATGGAGGTGGTCGGCGAGGCCGCCGACGGCGTCCTCGCCGTCGAAATGGCCCGACGACTCCGCCCGGACGTGGTGCTGCTGGACATCCGGATGCCCCGCCTCGACGGACTCGAGGCACTGCGGATGCTCGCCGGGCCCGGCGTCGCCGACCCGCTCCGGGTGGTCGTGGTGACGACCTTCGACCTCGACGAGTACGTGCACACCGCCCTCTCCAACGGCGCCTGCGGCTTCCTGCTCAAGGATTCCGGCCCGGCTCTGCTGGTGGAGGCGGTTCGCGCGGCCGTGTCCGGTGACGCGCTGATCAGCCCGTCCATCACGGTTCGACTGTTGGAGCACCTCAGCTCGCCCGCCCCGGCACGCGAGGACAGCGGCCTGTCCCCACGGGAACTCGACGTCGTGAAGCTCGTCGCCCGGGGCCTGACCAACGCCGAGATCGCCGCCCAGCTCTTCATCGCCGTGGGTACGGTCAAGACCCACCTGGCGAGCGTGCAGATGAAGCTCAGGGCTCGCAACCGGGTCGAGATCGCCGCCTGGGCCTGGGAACGTCGCCTCGTCGGCTAGTGCTGCAACGGCAGTAAGTGAATCGAGTTCGGCTCGGGTTCGTTGGCTTACCTGTGACGGATGTTGATGTTGGCCGGTGGCATGGCGAGTTGGACCGGTTGCATGCGCGGATCGGACCTCGGTTTCGCCGGTCGGAGCCGCGGCGGCGGGTGCGTCAGTACCTGTGCGGGCTGGTCTCGGGTGTGGGCCGTAAGAACGGTTGGACCCTGGTGGAGCAGGACTGCGGACCATCCACCACCGTAAGCATCGTGCTGTGGAGAAGACCTTTTGACGTGCTCGTCCTGGGCGACAGCCCAGTGGTTGCGCTGACGCATACCTGGCACGGTGCACGAGGTATGGGACGACCGACTCCTACAGATGGGTACGAAGCAGCATCAGCGTCTCGCCGAAGGCGGAATCGGTTTCGGATTCGACCGCCGCGACCTGTGGCCCTCGCTGGCCAAGGTGGAACAGGGCGGGCGGAATCGGCCCGGCGGCTACTGAATCGCCGAACCTGCACCCGAGGCAGCCACCCATGCCGTACAGGCTCGCTGGGAATCTAATAAAATAGGGGCCATTGTATTGATCACCGATGGCGTTTCGGGGGAAGTAGGCCCCTACGGCGCACCTCCCGATTGGCCCAGCGCTTTCGAGATCGGCATGTCAGGAACCAAACCGACTAGTCGGTTTGTCCACGGCATTGAAGTAAGTGACCCTCAGGGCGGCGATGGTTAGGACTAAGCGCCACGACGACTAGACTGTCGCTCTTATAGAATTCACACGATAATGGGACAACGGCGCGAAGCGCTGCCGGGGTCGCCTTTGCGGGGAAAGGGCAGTTAAAGACTACGTGCCCTCTTGGAGAGCAGCCAGAGAAAATAGACGGGCCGCTCTCGTATGCGAGATTTCGAATCCATGTAAAGTTCGGCGGCGTTAGCCGCCGACCAGGCCCCACCCGATGCTCCAATAATCGAAATTACATCAGCAAGTTGTGGACCGTATATCGCAACCAGCGTTGCACTGACTGTTGCCAGGGCAGCGCCGGCGGCTTGAACTGCCGTCTTCCGGTTAATCCTTCGCAACTCACTTTCAAGCGCTCTCACCCCTTCGCCAATCTCCATGCTTAGCCTCGCCAGCGCAAAATCATCCACGCCACGACCCCCGTCGGCGACATTTAGGGCATTAAGGCGAAAATATGCTTGGGTTGACCTAAGCGCTTCCGTTTCATCAATCGCTATCTTGCAAAAGTCCCTCAGCGAGGTGCCTTCCAGGTAGGGGAGATCAACTGTGAGTATCGGCTCAATGAGGTGACGGGACAACGGCGAATCAGGCCTAGCGTGAAGGATGGTTCTACCACGCACCATAAGCTCAAAGAGCTGCGCTATAGAGCTGTCGTCGTCGAAACCCTCAGCCCCGAGATATCCCCCCGCAACAGGCCCCGTTTCCTCTGACCACTGCCGCGTAGTGACACGCGGAAAGTACAGTAGGCGACCCGCCTGTATCATAGGTATACAATCGTCTAGATATTTCCCCAGCCTCGACACCGGAACACCTCTGAGCCTCAGCTCTGTTACGTGGACAGTTGACACCCCCTCGAAATGCTCAATTTCGTCCACTGTTTCGATGCCAGGGCTCTCGTGGGAAACAATAAGCTGATTAGCGACGAGGGATCCTCGCTTCGTAATGCTTGACAAGTCGCCATCATCACTTAGGACAGACACGTCAAACTGGCCAATTTGGCCCTCGACAGATTTGAATTGGGCAGCTATCTGCGATTCAAAGAACGCCACGATATAGTCAGTGGCTATACGAACTTCTCTCGCTGAATTTCTCTGCTCACGATATGAACGACGAGTGATATCGTACCGCCTTCTGCCCCTGTTGTAGGACCTCCCCGTACGCTTGTTGAACTTTCTTCCCAGATTTTTGCTCAGGTCTTTGCCGTCAACACTTCGGTATACCGCGAAGCGGGCTAGGAAATCGCTGGTGTCCAAGACCTGCCTTCCGCTTGCTACAAAGAAGCTGCGGTTTTATAAATACTTGAAGTGTAGCAGCTCGATCAAGTCACGTAAGCTGCGGCGCGGACATCGACGATGTGCGGTTGTGCTTGACCTATCGCAGAGTTGATCAACGCGCGAGCCCCGTCGAGCTGGGAACAGCAGGGCGGCGGCGAGGCTAACAGAGCCGCAGTAGGCGAAAGCGGGGCCGAGCATCAGCCGGGCATTGCGGCCGATAGAACCACCACGGCGTGCGCTGAGGCAAGGACAACCAGCAGCACCCGGTGGTGGTATAGCCAGCAACCGAGTCGCAAAAAGCCAGGACACGCAGCTCCGGATGCGAACGGCAGTCGAGGCAGCAGACCTAATCTCCGATCACCTCCGTACAGGCAGGGCGCGGTCAGTAACCGTCGTGCACCAGACCCGCTTCCACGCATCGTTCCGTGGCCTCGGCCGCAGTCAGGACGTCGGACTGCCGGCAGCCACGTACGAAGAGACCTACCCCAATACGGGTGGCCGTGTCCCTATCAGCGGTCCGCCAACGCTACCCGACCCGGCGACAACACCTCCGGATCATCCGAACGACAGGGGCAGGAAGTCGTACCGGGCCGGGCGACCGAGGGTCCCCGGCTGGGGACCTGGGCGCCAGGGCCATGAACGGGATCCCGCTGTGGGACCCACCCGGTACAGGCGGTGGCTCGTGGGCGGGGATGGACCCTCCTTCGGCGCCTGTGGAGCTGATGTCGTCAACGAATCAGCGGCACGACGGGCACAGCAGCCCAGACGATCATCACCGAGTGCGGCGCCACGTTGGAGCGCTACCGCTCGGTCCTCGACACCGGTACCGACCCGGCGGTGGTCACCGGTTGGATCGTGCAGCCGGGTGACCCGGGCAACATCGGCGATCACGGTACGCGCCAGAGGCCGGCACCGGACCTCGGCCGGCGCGACGCTGTCGGTGTCCACCAGCGCCCGCGCGGCGCCGCGCAGGTCACCGACCTGGAGGTACGCCCGCGCCGCGTCCACCAGGTATGCGCCCGATACTCTGCCGGCAGCCGCCGCCACCACCCGCGCCAGGTCGACGGCGGCCGGCCCGAGACTCATCCGGTGTCGGTCGTCGTACCCCCGGAGGTGGGCGGCGATCCCGGCGGCCCGGTCGGTCAGTTGCCGCCGCCCCCAATGGCGGTGACGCGGATCTCGATGTGCATGGCGGGATGGCCGAGGGCCGAGACGCCGAGCTGGGTCCGGATGGGGGCGCGGTCGCCCATGCGCCTGCGGAACTGCTCCACCATGACGCGGTTGTGCTCGTCGAAGATCAGCGCGAGCGACGGAAGCTGGCGCGCACCTCCGCGGCGAGGAGTTCCGGCTGTTCCCAGGCGGCGAAGTGCCCGCCCTTGGGCAGCTCGTTGTAGTGGACGAGGTTGGGGAAGCGTTCCTGCGCCCAGCGTCGGCTGGTCAGGTGGATGTCGCGGGGGAAGAGGCTGAGGCCGACCGGGACCTGGATCTTCTGCTCGGTGAAGGCGCGGAAGTTCTGCCAGTAGATGCGTGCCGAGGATGCTGCGGTCTGGGTCAGCCAGTACATCATGATGTTGTCCAGCATCTCGTCGCGGCTCAGCAGGTGTTCCGGATCGCCGTCGTGGTCGGTCCACTGCTCGTACTTCTCGTAGAACCAGGCCGCCTGCCCGACCGGCGAGTCGGTGAGGGCGTAGCCGATGGTCTGCGGGCTCTGGATCTGCTCGTGCTGGTAGCCCGATTCGTTCGCCTGGAAGGCATGCCACCGCTGCAGCGCACGCTCCTCCTGCGGATCCGAGGGGTCCTCCGGCGGCCCGTAGTGAGGGAACATGCTGAGATGGACGGCTTGCACCGCGGGCTCGCCGATGGTGCCCAGCGCGCTGCTGACGGCATAGCCCCAGTCGCCGCCCTGCGCGACGAAGCGGTCGTAGCCGAGGCGCTGCATCAGCACGACCCATGCGCGGGCGATCCGCTCCGGTGTCCAGCCGGTCTCCGTCGGCTTCTCCGACAGGCCGAAGCCAGGTAGCGAGGGCATGACGAGGTGGAAGGCATCCGCCGGATCGGCGCCGTGCGCGCGAGGGTCGGTGAGCAACGGCGCGACCTTGAGGAACTCGATGACCGACCCGGGCCAGCCGTGCGTCATCACCAACGGCGTCGCGTCGGGCTCGGGCGAGCGCAGGTGGAGGAAGTGGATGTCCAGTCCGTCGATCCGGGTCATCGACGGATCGAGCGCGTTCAGCCGGGCCTCGCAGGCGCGCCAGTCATAGCTGTCCCGCCAGTAGTCGCACAGCGCCCGCATCCTGTCCAGCGGTGCGCCCTGGCTCCAGTCCGGGACCGTCTCCCGATCGGGCCAGCGTGTGCGCGACAGCCGTTCGCGCAGGTCGTCGAGGGCGCTGTCGGGAAAGGCGAAGGGGTGCGGCCGAATGGTCTCGGTCATGGATGAACTCTCCTTGTCGTGCGATCGGTGGGAGAAGGAGCCGTCTGAGGCTCACGTGCCTGGTTATTCCTGCTCGAACTCGGCGAGTAGGCGGGCCAGCGCGTCGTAGCCGTAGATCAGGGCCAGGTCCCGGGGGGTTCGGCCGGTGTGTGATCTCAGGTCGGTGCGGGCGCCGGCCTCGAGCAGTGCCCGCGCGGCTTCCCGATGCCCGTGCCAGACCGCGTCGTGCAGCGCGGTGAAGCCGTTGTAGGGGCCCTGGGCGTCGATGTCGAGTTCCGGTGCTCCGGCTTCCCCGCGCTTCTCGGTCAGCGTCCGCACGACCTCGGCGTGCCCGAAGTAGGCGGCTTCATGCCCTGGCGTCGCTCTCATCAGGCCGTTCACCCGGCGAGGGTCCGCGCCGGCGTCGCGCAGCACCCGGACGATGTCGGTGCGCCCGTCGCGCGCGGCGATCCCGAGCGGGGTGTAGTCGTCGTCGTAGCCGCCGACCATAGGCGCTCGCTCGTCGAGGTCGGCTCCGGCCGCGATGAGCCGTTCGACCTCGCCGATGTCGTTGGCCTTCACCGCGGCCAGGAGCGTCCGCGCGCGGACCTGCTCGGCGTCGGCCCGGTCTCGCGCCTCGATGAGCCGCGCGATGGCGTCCAGGCCGTCTCGCCGGGCGAGGTCGAGCGCCGTCTCCTGGTAGTGGTCTCGCAGTGTCGTCTTGGCGCCGCGGTCCAGGAGCAGCCGCACCGCCGCTTCCTGCTTGTGCTCGACGGCGTCCATGAGGGGGGTGTGCCCGAGCGTGGGGGTTTGCTGATCGATGAAGGATCCGTGGTCGAGCAGCAGCCGGATGACGCCGGGGTTTCCCGACTGTGCCGCCTTGTGCAGCGCGGTCGCACCCATGCGTGGCTCCACCATGAGTACGTCCACCCCGGCGGTCAGCAGCAGTTCCACCATCTGCGGCCGGCCGAGGCCGGACGCGACCATCAGGGGGGTCAGACCCTCAGGCCCGCGGCAATTCACGTCGGCGCCGGAGCGGAGCAGATCGATCACGCCCGCAAGGTCGTCCGTCCGGATCAAGGTTTCCAGCGTCACGTCGAGTCTCCGAGGTCTTCAGCTGCTGATGTCGTCTGCTGGTGATGAACAACGGTGATGACCGCTCGGCCGCCCCCGACCGGGACGCGGCTACGTGGTCACGCCGAGCACCCAGACCGAGACGTAGGTCGTGCGAGGTGCGGCGCCGGTGTCATCGGCCGGTACGCCGCAGCGCGGGTTCGGCGACGGCGAGGAAGCTCTGCAACGTACGCGCCGGCCGCCCGGTGACGTGTTCGACGGTGTCGGTCACCTCCGCGAAGCTGCCGTCGCGTACCCGCTCGAACGTCAGCGCGGAGAGGTCTCGTTCAAAGCCCCCGAGACCGGCGACGGCCTCGTCGACGGTCACGTCCCGATGGGTCACGAGACGCCCCGCCGCCGCGGAGAGAAGCTCTGCGGTGCGCGGCAACGACAGGGCCTCCGGACCGGAGATCCGGTACGTCTGACCGGCATGCCCGTCATCGAGCAGCGCCCGTTCGGCGACGGCCGCGATGTCCCGGGCGTCGATCCAGGCCACCGCGGCGTCGCCGCTGGGAAACGGCAGCTCACCGGCGCCGGTGATCTGGTCGCGGTAGAAGCGCGGGTCGGTGAAGACCTGCATGAACCAGCCCGGCCGCAGGATCGTCCAGGGGCGCCCGCTGTCGCGGACCGCGCGCTCGGCACGTGGAGCCCAGCCGGCGGGCCCCGGGTGGTCAGGGCCTGGGTGGCCGCCGTCCTGGTCCGACAGCAGGACCACCCGGGTCCGGGGCGACGTCTGAGCCAGCAGCGCACCGATGAGTTCCGGCGCGTCCGCGCGGTCCGGCCGGACCACGTACACCGCGTCGACGCCGTCGGTCGCCGCCGCCCACCCGGACGGCTCGTCCCACGAGAAGACGGTGGGGCGGACGCCGTCGATGCCGACGGAGGACGGATCGCTGCTGCCGCCGCGCACCTCGACGCCCCGCCGTGCCACGAGCAGCTCCGCCAACGGTGCGCCCGTCTTGCCGCGCACCCCGGTCACCAGCACCCGGATCGCGCCCGCCACGGCCTGCTCGGAGTGCAGGTTCGCCACCTGTCCCTGGCCGTGGCCGGACGTGGCGGGGCACTGTGGTCCGGTCATGTCGTCCTCCCTGGTATTACTTCAAGCATGAAGCCAACGATAGCACGGACACTTCAACCATGAAGTAATCGGTGCTGGGTAGGGTGGCAGCATGCCCACCACCGCGACCCCGGAACCCGATGGTGACGCCGACCAGACGCCCTGGTTGTCGGCGGACGAAAAGGACGCCTGGAGCGCTCTGGTCTCGTTGGTCCTGCTGCTGCCCGGCCGGCTGGAGTCCCCCCTGCAACACGCGGCCGGCCTGACCCTCTTCGACTACCTCGCCCTCAGCCACATGTCGGAGGCGCCGGAACGGCGCCTGCGCATGAGCGAACTGGCCTACCTGGCCAACGGCTCACTCTCCCGCCTGTCCAACGTCGTGAAGCGGTTCGAGCAGCGCGGCTGGGTCGAACGTTTCCCCGACCCCGTCGACCGTCGCTACACGATCGCCGCCCTCACCGCCGCCGGCTACGAGGTCGTCGTCGCCGCGGCACCCACCCATGTGCGCTCGGTACGGCAGTACGTCCTCGATCCCCTCACCCCCGCCGACCAGCGCGCACTGCTGCGCATCGCCACCAAGCTCAAGGTGCATCCGGTCGACCTGGCGCAGGAGACGACCGGCGCCCGGTAGGGGCGAGCCGGGGTCGACCCGGTCATTCCGCAGCCGTGGATCGCCAAGACCACCGGCAATCCAGCCATCCAGTCGCGCTGAGGCAAGGGTTCGCGTCGGACGGATGTCGTCGCGGTCGGGCGCGGGTGGACGTACGTCGGGTGGGTGGCCCTTGGCCCAGCGCGCGTCCGCGCCCACCGGTGAGGTAGTCGCCGGTGGGCGCAGACGTCATGGACTGTCAGTCGACGACGATGACGGTCTCGCCGAGCAGCTTGCCGGTGCTTGCGTGCTGGTGCACGGTCGGCAGCTCCTGCAGCGGGCGGCGGTCGGCGATGTGCAGCCGGAGCCGGTCGTTGTCCACCCGGGAGACGAGGTCGGCCAGGTGTAAGGCGCTCGGATTGACCCATACGCCGGCCGGGCGCACTGAACGTGCTTCATCGGCTGGCGGATCTGACGACGATCCCACTGTCGGCCACGTAGGCGGTCAGCTTCGCCAGGTCCTCGGGGGCCAGGCGTACGTGGTTCACCACTACGTCGAGCACTTCTGGTTCCGCGGTTTGCGCTATTCAGGCTGGGGGCGGGGCGAGGGACTGCTGTTCGGCCTCGCCAGGTCGTCGGCGCCCACCATCGAGAACACCACCTCGACGACGAGGCCGCCGGGCGGCTGCGGGTGCGCGGTGAGCTTCGCGCCGTGCGCCCGGGCGATCGCGCGGACGATGGACAGCCCGAGGCCGTGATGCCCGTCGTCGGCCGTGCGGCGCAGCCGCTGGAACGGCTCGAAGAGACGGTCCACCTGATCCGCGGAGATGACCTCGCCGGTGTTGGCCACGGTGAGCACCACCCGGCCGATCTGCCGGTGCACGCTGACCTCGACCGTGCCGCCGGGCACGTTGTGGTGGATGGCGTTGTCACAGAGGTTGACCAGCAACCGGCCGAGCAGCACCGGATCGCCCGGCACCGACGCCGGCCGCAGCGAGGTCACCACCTGCACCCCGCGCCGTTCGGCCTCCGGCGCCCGCTCGCGCAGCGCCAGCTCGACCAGCCCGCTCAGGTCGACCATCTCGTCCGCGGCCCGGCCCTGCTCGCTGCTGGAGAGGGTGAGCAGCGACTCGAGAAGCTGGCCCCGCTGATCGCTGATCACCAGAAGCCGCTCGAAGTTGTGCCGGAACGATTCCAGGCTGGCGCCCGGATCGATCAGCGCCTCCTCGAGCAGCGCCCGCTCCACGGTCAGCGGGGTGCGCATCTCATGGGCGGCGTTGGCGACGAATCCCCTGTGGGCGTCGAGCGCGGTCTCCAACCGGCCGAGCAGGCCGTCGATGGTGTCGGCCAGATCCTTCAGCTCGTTGCGGTGGCCGGGCAGGGCCAGCCGCTCGTGCACGTTGCGATCGGAGATCCGGCGCAGGCGCTCGGTCATCGTCAGCACCGGGCGCAGCACGCGGCCGGCGATCAGCCAGCCGAGGAACAGCGAGACCAAAGCCATGATGGCCAGCGCGATCAGCGGCTGGAGCAGCCCGCTTCCGGCCGTGTCGGGCGCGTCGATCGCGGGCAGCGTGTCGTCGGCGGCGGGGCCGGGCGACGGCGGGCCGGACATCGGGCCGGACGGGAGCGGCGGCGGCGTCACCGGGTTGAGGCTCTTGGCGAGCGCCCACATGATCACCAGCAGGACTGTGCTCGACATCACGGAGACGAGGACGTACAGCACCGTCAGCCGCAGGCGGAGAGGGTGTTGTCCGGGTCGCATGATCAGATCCGGTATCCGGCGCGGGGCACCGTCTCGATCAGCGGCGGATCGCCGAGCTTGGTCCGCAGCCGGTTCACGGTGGCCTTCACCGTCGTGGTGAAGGGGTCGGTCGCCTCGTCCCAGACGCGGTCGAGCAGCTCCTCGGCGGACACCACCCGGCTGCCACAGGTCAGCAGATATTCCAGCACAGCAAACTCCTTAGGGCTCAGGTTGAGCCGGGCCCCGGCCCGGGTGGCGGTGCGCTGCGCCGGGTCGAGGCGCAGGTCACCGTGCTCCAGCACGGGCGGCGCCGCGGGCTGCGAGCGCCGGGCCACCGCCCGGATCCGAGCCACCAGTTCCGCGTATGCGAAAGGTTTGGGAAGGTAGTCGTCGGCGCCGATGCCCAGTCCCTCCACCCGGTTCGCGATGGTGCCCGAGGCGGTGAGCATCAGCACCCGGCTCAGCGATCCCTGGCTGACCAGCGTGCGGCACACGTCGTCGCCGTGCACCACGGGCAGGTCGCGGTCGAGGACGATCACGTCGTACGGGACCACCGTCGCCCGCTCCAGCGCCGACCCGCCGTCGTATGCGACATCGACGGCCATGCCCTCGCGCCGCAGCACCCGAGCGACCGAGTCGGCCAGGTCCGACTGATCTTCAACCACGAGTACCCGCATCACACGCCTTCCTGTCTGTGCGACTCAACTGTCGACGATGGTTCCGGACTGACGCTAATGAGAGTCCTGTCACAAGCCGGTCACAACGGCACGGACCGTGCTGTGACCGTCCGCTGTCTACAAATCCTCACTGACAGCAACAGCCCGGAAGGCAGGAGGACGTGATGACCCTGGCCATCCATACCGAATCTCTCAGTAAGCGCTACCGCCGCCACCTCGCGCTCGACGACTGCACGCTGGCGATTCCCGACGGACGGATCGTCGGTCTGGTCGGCCCCAATGGCGCCGGCAAGTCGACCCTTCTCGGGTTGATGTCCGGCATGATCGCGCCGACCAGCGGAAGCATCGAGGTGCTCGGTCACCGGCCGGCGGTCAGCGCGGAACAGCTGGCTCGGGTCGGATTCGTCGCTCAGGACGCGCCGGTCTACAGCCGGCTGACCGTCGCCGACCACCTCAAGCTCGGCGCCCAGCTGAACCCGAAGTGGGATCAAGGGTTCGCCGAGCGGCGAATCCGCGAGCGTGGGCTCGACCTCAAGCAGAAGGCCGGTTCGCTCTCCGGCGGTCAGCGGGCCCAGCTCGCGCTGACCGTCGCCGCGGCCAAGCGGGGCGAACTGCTCGTCCTCGACGAGCCGGTGGCGGCGCTCGATCCGCTGGCCCGGCGCGGATTCATGCGGGACCTGCTCGAATTCGTCGATGAGCTCGAGGTGACCGTGATTCTCTCGTCGCACCTGCTCGGCGACCTGGAGCAGGTCTGCGATCACCTGATCGTGCTGGCCAACGGCCGGGTGCATATCTCCGGCGACGTGTCGGACCTGCTCGCCGTCCACCACCGGATCACCGTCCGTGCGGGCGACCCCTACCGGCTGGCAGCCGGCGCCGAGCTGATCCACGCCGAGAACAACCGCGGCGAGTCGTCGGTGATCGTCCGGTCCACCTCGCCGGTTCCCGGGGCGGAGGCCGTGGACCTCGAGGACATGACCCTCGCCTATCTGACCCGAGCCACCACCACCGGCCCGGTCGGACCGGCCGCAGCAATGACGGGAGCAGACCGATGATCTGGCTGACCTGGAGGCAGTTCCGCGCCCAGGCACTGGTGGCCGCGGGGGCGCTCACGCTCCTCGCGATCTACCTGATCCACCTGGGCAGCGAGATCCGCAGCTTCTACGACACGAGGATCGCCAACTGCGCGGAACAGGCGTGCCATCTCGCACGGCTGGACCTGCGGGCCACCTACGACGACGCGATCTCGATCATGGCGGTGCTGCTCATCGCCATACCCGGCCTGCTCGGGGTCTTCTGGGGCGCCCCGCTGGTGACCCAGGAGCTGGAGCAGCGCACCGATCGACTGGTGTGGAACCAGAGCGTCACCCGCACCACGTGGTTGGCAGTCAAGCTCACCGTGATCGGGATGGCCAGCATGGCGGTGGCCGGCCTTCTCAGCCTGCTGCTGACGTGGAGCGCAAGCCGGTACGACGAGGTGATCGGTGAGCGGTTCGCGGCGCTGAGCTTCGGCTCCCGCAACATCGTACCGATCGGGTACGCGCTGTTCGCCTTCGTGCTCGGCACCGTGGTCGGCATGATCGTCAAGCGCACCCTGCCGGCCATGGCGATCACCCTGATCGTCTTTGTCGGGCTCCAGCTGCTGATCCCGACGGTCGTCCGGCAGAACCTGATGCCCCCGGTCACCGACACCGTGGCCGTCGACGCCAACGTGCTCAACAGCGGTGTCGGGATGAATCTGAAGGAGGACAACACCTTTGACATCCAGGGATACACGGCCAACGGGAGCTGGGCTCTCGAGTTCTCGTCACCGCTGTACAAGGCGGACGGTACGCCGTACCGCGGCGAGGACGCGAAGCCCTGCCTCATCCCGGACGACCGGGAGGCCGGCGACGCCTGCACGGCCGCGCAGAACCTGCGCTTCGACTACACCTACCAGCCGGGCCACCGATACTGGACGTTCCAGTGGATCGAACTGTCAATGTTCCTCGGACTGTCTCTTCTGCTGACCGCGTTCGGGTTCTTCTGGCTCCGGCGCCGCTCCCGGCGGTGACCTCGGCATGGCTACGGCACTGCATCGATGCGGTGCCGTAGCCATGTCGCACTGGGCCCGATGCCCGAATCCTGGAGACTCTGGCTGATCCGGCGACCCCCCGCCGGCCCGCCAACCCACGGGTTGGGGTGCAGTCGGCCAGCGCGATTGCGGCGCGCTGCGCCATGCGGTGAGTCAGCGCGTCTGGTTCTTTGCCGACGAGTGCCTCGATCCCGATGGCCACGCCGAGCACGAGGTCCTCAGCGTCGTCGCGAAACGTGGTGCGCCGGCAGCGGCGAGCGGCAATCTGAACATTCTTGGGCGCCGCCTTGAGTGGTTTCGGCTCGGAGAGCCCGGGGGAGGCGCCTGATCCCGTCATCTGGCTCAATGCCCTGCCGCGGGCGTTCAGTCGTCGGCAACGTCCTTGTCGCCGACCTGGCGGACGTCCCGCTGGCCGGGGCGAGGTCGACGCCGCGCTCGCACTCGTTGGCGGGCGAGGGCCCGGCGGACGTTCGCCGCCGTACGCGACGAGGGCCGCTACGCCACGGTGCTGACCGAGTAGCGGATCGGCGGCGTCGCAGGCGATACCGCCCTGGACGCCCTCGACGTGCTCGAACAGCTGTTCATCACCAGGTTGTGGCCTGCCTTACCGGCAGCCTCGAGCTGAACACGTACGGGACCAGGTCGCGTTCGATTCGGTGCAGCGTGATTCCCCTTCTGATCTAAACATTGACATACAAGGGATCTGTAAGTTCACTTAACAGTAAGTTCGGTAAGCCGCACTGCCCGGGCAGACAACCGACCAGGCGTTGGAGTCTGCTCGTCCCTCGGATCGTCGCCGCCGGCTCCGAGATGCCCGATGCAGGAGTTGAAGGAGCGCGTGCATGAGCCGTTCAGGCAGATTCGGCCGCCGCCAGTTGCTGGGTGCCGCGGGGGCAATCGGTGCCGCCACGCTGCTCGGAATCCCCGGACGCGCTCAAGCTGCCGCCGCTCCGCCTGTCGTACCGATCGACTGGCAGGTACTCGGGTCGTATCCCGGCGCCGACGCTGCGGGACAGCGGTTGACGGCGATTCTCGCGGGGAGTTCCCGCTACCTGATCGGGCCATGGTACGCAGCCACCTACACCTACTACCTGCCGGACGGATACATCGACCTCAAGGGCACCGACGAACGAGCTGTCCGGCTACCCGCGATGGCCGCCGTCGCCGCCGCGGCGGCCCTGGTCACCGGCACCTATGACCCTCGTACCCTGTCGGCTTCGAACGCTACCGTCCGCACCCGCAACCTCATCCGTACCCTCGCGGCCCGGCATCGGGCCAACAACACGAACAGCACCACCCGCTGGGGCGGAACGTGGCAGAGCGCGCTCTGGGCGTACTACACCGCGCTTGCCGGGTGGCTTTTCGCCGACCGCCTCGACGCGGTCACGCACGGCCATCTGGCCGCCATGCTCGCCTGGGAGGCCGACCGGCTCGCCACCGGCAACGCGGTCTACCTCGTGGGCACCGCCGGTAACCAGCTCTACATGACCCGCCGTGACGGCACCGTCGTCACCCCC
Source organism: Micromonospora sp. BQ11 (assembly GCF_052068135.1). Lineage (NCBI taxonomy): Bacteria > Bacillati > Actinomycetota > Actinomycetes > Micromonosporales > Micromonosporaceae > Micromonospora > Micromonospora sp. BQ11. The sequence continues at coordinate 125,891 of NZ_JBQHDB010000015.1, forward strand.
GGCGACAGCAAGGCCGAAGAGGACAACTGGAGCGCCGCCGCGCTCTCCCTGGCCGCGGTGATGCTCCCCGGCCACGCCAACGTGACCCGCTGGGCACGCCGCAATGTCGAGCTCCTGCTGGCCGCAGCGGCCTGTCCGGCAGACCTCACCGGCACCGCCACAGTCAACGGGATTCGGCTGTCGTCCTGGCTGCAGGGCACGAACATCGCCGACGACGGGACCCTGCAGAATCACTCACGGCTGCATCCGCTGTACATGGTCTCGTTCGACCAGAGCCTCTACCAGGGCTTCGTCTACGGGCTCGCCAACCGAGCCGCGCCCAGGGCGGCGCTGCACAACATCACCCGGACGTACAGCGCGCTGGTCAACAAACCGTTCCCGTTGCCGAGCGGAGGTACCAGCCCGATCTACCGACCGAACTCGGCGGAGATCTACTACCCCGAGGGCAACGACTGGGGGACGCACTTCCCCTTCTACTTCGGCAGTTTCGACCTGCTGGTCTCGTTGACCGGCCAGGATGCCGGCATCAGCCCGTCCGCGGCCACCTGGGAGCAACGGCACAACGACGCGCAACTGGCCCTCATGGCGCGCTTCAGTGACGGCCGCACCTACGGTGCCAGCAGCGAGAACACCTACTACGGCAGGGAACACCGCATCGGCGCCATGGCCGCTCAGACCTATCTCACCCTCTTCCTGGCCCGCAACTCCACCGGCAACCGGCTTCGCTGGGAGTGACTGCGTCGCGGTGACCGTCGGCGCTGACGTCGTCGTGGTCGGCCGTGCGAATGTCGATCTCGTGCGCGTCACGGGCCTGCCCACGCCTGAGCGAGCCGTCTTCTCGTCCGGCCTGGTGTCCGCTCCGGGAGGCAGGAGCCTCTACCAGGCGTCCGGAGTGGCTCGCCTCACGCACAGCGCGGCACAAGCGCGCGGCGGTACCCGGACGCGTTCTGGACAGACGGTTACGGCGTTCGCGAGGACTCGACCGGCCGGCTGCTGGCAAGCCCACGTCAGCGGTCGGAGCGGGTATCGGCTGGCGAGACCTGTGGTCCGTGGGCCATGGTTTGGATGTGATCGTCATTCAGCGGGTGCGCGTGCGGTGGAGCGCGGCTGGGCGCGGTGCTCCACAGGCCAACGCCCGTCGAGGACTCAACCGCCCGGCGATCCTTCCTGCGCCGCTCCCGAGAGGCGATGTCGTGGTCCACGACGTCCTGGCTGATGAGGCCGCCAGCTACGCACGCCGCAGTAACGTACTGGCCGGTGGCGTGAGCATCGCCCGCAGCCTCACTCTATGGCTCACCTCCGACGGCTCGGCGATAACCGTCGCGCGTCTACCCGGCGCGGCGGCGTTCCCCCGCACCGGAGTGTCGACCCGCCTGTTCACCCTCATCCCTGGGCAGGTCGGCCGGTACCGGGCCAATTTCCGGTTCCGGTTCACCGACTGCGCGTGCGACCCCAGCTGGTACTACGAGGACTGGGTGGTCCATGTCAGCAACGGCGATGTCGCACACGACCGCTTTCTGCACGGTGAACCGGACTGCGTTGTCGACAACCGGGTCCATCTTTACGGCGGCCCCGCACGCCGAGGAAATCGCTAGCATCCGCCCATCAAGCCTCCGACACCCCTGCCCTCAACCCTCAACCCTGCCCCGCGCGTTCACCGGCAGTGCGCGGATGCGGGTCCGCCATGCATGCATCAGGCGAGCGGATGCTCGTCGTGTCCAGGAGGGCGGACACGCGCGAGGTCTCGTCTCTCGGCTGCGTCGAACGTCGCGAAGGCCCGCCACGAACCCGGTCCGCGTCGTGGTCGTCCTGCCCGTCGTCCCCCAGAAAACAGACCGGGCAGACTCGTAGCCGCCTCCGCCCTCCAACAAGCACACACCGACCTCGCCGACGACCTCGCCGCGTACGGAGCCGACCTCGCGATCCCGGTCGCCATCGTCTTCGCCACGGCCAACGCCATCGACCTCTGGGCGTTGGACCGGACAACCCCCGACGTGCACATCATCTTCGACGGTACGCCGGGATCCACGGCACCCCGGAACGGCTTCGGACCCCCTTGAGCGCGCTGCCAGAGCGCTGCGGACTTCGGCCGATCAATATCTTCACCGCGTTCGCCCCTGGGTCAAGTAGTCGGAACGGCCGTCCAGCCGCACTCCCGGCACCTGCGATTGCCCGGATGGGCTCGACCGCACGGCACTCGCCGCCGACGGCAAGGGACGAACGTGCAACGGCCTCCACCGAACGCGTCGACGGCCGGCACGATTTGCGGATCCCATCAAAGATCATCAGTGTCATGATGTGACAGACAACCGCGTCGGAAGGTCGGCATCTGTCGCAGAAACGACTGATGCCGGCCCCGGCACGGGTAGCTTCCGAGCCGCGGGGCGACCCTCCGGCCGGTCGTGTCACAGCATGCCCGCACCGTATCCACGGCCCACTCCAACGGCCGGGCCGGCCCCACGTCGACCAGCCATCACGGCAGGTTCGGATACCAGGTCACGAGCCATTGTGGGACCGGACCGCCGCGTCGGCGGCGGCCTCCCGGCCGGTGCTGGTACGAAGGAGGAGGCGACGCGATGACCGACGTCCTGAGGTCCCGGCAGGTGACGCCCGTCGCATCGCTCCGGCTCGACCCTGCCGGCGACCCGGTCGCGGCCACCCACGAGCAACGCCAGATGTGGTCCGTGAGCCGTCTCGACCCCGATCCGGCCACCTATCTGGTGCCGCTGGCGTACCGGCTCCAGGGGCCGCTGGACGTGGCGGCGTTGACCGCGGCGCTGGACGCGCTGGTGGCCCGGCACGCCGCGCTGCGTACCACCCTGGCATCCGCCGACCCGACCGTGGGGCCGTCAGAGGTGGACGCGGCATCGCGCCTGGTTCAGGTGGTCCACGAGCCGCAGCCCGGGCTGTTGCGGGTGCACGATCTGAGCGGGCTGCCCGCGTGGCAACACGACCAGGAGTTGCAGGCCCGGATCCACGCGGAGACGCGCATCCCGCTCGATCTGGAACGCGGACCGGTGCTGCGGGCCAGCCTGCTGCGCTGCGGGCCGGAGGAGCACGTGCTCCTGCTGACGATCCACCACGTCGCCGTCGACGAGTGGTCGCTCGGCATCCTTCACGACGAGTGGGAACGGCTCTACGCCGCACACCGCACCGGACGACCGGCGGACCTCGACCCGGTCGCCGTCGACCACCGCGATCACGCGGCGTGGCAGCACGACTGGCTCCACGGGGCCGAGGCAGCGGCGCAGCGCGACTACTGGCACCGGCAGCTCGCCGACGCACCCGCCGTCCCGGAGCTGCCCACCCGAGGTCCCCGGCCCGCCGTGCCGTCCGGCGCGGGGGCCACCCTGTCGTTCCCGCTGGACGTGCCCACCGACGGGCTGCTGGATCTGTGCCGACGCGTCGGCGTCTCGCCGTACATGGTCATGCTCGCCGCGCTGCACGTGCTGCTGGCGCGCTGGACGGGGCAACGCGACATCCTGGTGGGCACGCCCGTGGCCAACCGCCGGCGGGTCGAGGCGCAGAAGCTCGTCGGACTGCTGCTCAACACCGTCGCCGTCCGGGCCCGACTGGACGACGACCCGTCGTTCGAGACGCTGCTCGAACGGGTGCGCACCGCCGCCCTCGATGCCGTCGGCAACGGTGATCTTCCCTTCGGGACGCTGCTGGAGTCGCTCCGCCCGGCCCGCCGACCCGGCTTCACGCCGCTGTTCCAGGTGATGTTCGTGTACGGCCGCGAGGTCACGCCGCCCCGCCTCGACGGCCTCGAGGTCACCCCGATCGAGGTGCCCGGCACCACCGCCAAGTTCGACCTCACCGTCTCGGTACGGGAGAACGCCGACGGTGTGCGGACCGTGCTGGAGTACCGCACCGAGCTGTTCGACGACGACGCGATGACCCGCCTCGCCGGACACTTCCAGACATTGCTGCGCTCGCTGGTGGCCGACCCGGACGCACCGGTCGGCTCGGCCGCGATGCTCACCCCCGACGAGTACCGGCGGCTCGTCGTGGAGGCGAACCGCACCGCCACCCCCGCGGAACCCGACGATCTGGTTCACCTGCTGATCGAGCGGCAGGCGCGCCGGACCCCCGACGGCGTAGCGGTGACCGACGGGGACACCGCGCTGAGCTACCACGAGCTGCACACGCGGGCCGAGGCGCTGGCGGAGACGCTGCGCGGGCGGGGCGTCGGCATCGGCAGCCTGGTGGGTGTGCTGCTGCCACGCTCCGTTGCGTTCGCGGTGGCGGTGCTCGCCGCGCTGCGAGCCGGCGCGGCCTACGTACCCATGGATCCGGCGAACCCGCCCGCCCGGCTGCGGTATCTGATCGACGACACGGCCACCCCGGTCGTCCTCACAAGCGCCGAGCTGGCGCACCTGGTGCCCGACGGCACCGCGCTGCTGGTGCCGGACCCGGACACGCCGGTCCCGCAGGCCCAACCCGATCGGCATGCCGGCGGCCCGCGGCGACGGCCGCGACGGCGGCCGATGCCCTCGGCGGACGACCTCGCGTACGTGATCCACACCTCCGGGTCCACCGGCCGCCCCAAGGGCGTCCTGGTCACCCATCGGGGTGTCTGCAACTACGTGCGCTGGGCCGCCCAGGCCTATCGGCTGCGGCCCGGGGACACCGTCCCGCTGCACTCGTCGGTCGGGTTCGACCTGACCGTCACGAGCCTGCTGGTCCCGCTCACCAGCGGGGCCGCCGTGCTGATGCTCGGTGAACACCTCGGCCCGGAGGCGCTCGGCGAGGCGCTGCGCCGCCGGCGACCGGCCTTCGGCCTGGTCAAGATCACCCCGGCCCAGCTCGACCTCGTCAACCACCAGCTCAGCCCCGCCGAGATGGCCGACCGTACCCGGTGCTTCGTCATCGGCGGCGAGAACCTGCGCGCCGACCAGGTGGCACCGTGGCGGTCGCACGCCCCCGACACCGCGCTCGTCAACGAGTACGGGCCGACGGAGACCGTCGTCGGCTGCGCCGCGTACGAGGTCGACCCGGCCACGCCGGCCGACGGGTCCGTCCCCATCGGCCGGCCGATCGCCAACACCGAGCTGTACGTGCTGGACACCTGGCGGAACCCCGTCCCGGTGGGCGTGATCGGCGAGTTGCACGTCGGAGGAGCCGGCGTGGCGCGCGGCTACCTGCACCAGCCGACGGTGACGGCCGAGCGGTTCGTTCCGCACCCGTTCTCGTCCGTCCCCGGCGCGCGGCTGTACCGCACCGGTGACCTCGTGCGCCTGCGCCCCGACGGGAACCTCGAATACCTGGGCCGCGCCGACAACCAGGTCAAGCTGCGCGGTTACCGCGTCGAGTGCGGCGAGGTCGAGGCAGCCGTCCGACGGTGTCGGCCGGACAGCGACGTGACGGTGCAGTTGCGCCGGGACGATCCCGACGACCCGCGACTGGTCGCGTACGTGGCGGGCGGGGCGGAGACCGACGCGGCGACCCTGCGGACGGCGCTGGCCGCCGAGCTGCCGTCCTACCTGGTGCCCGCCGCCGTCGTCTTCCTCGACGCGCTGCCGCTGACCCGCAACGGCAAGGTGGACGCCGCCGCGCTGCCCGCTCCCGGTCGGGACGGGCCACGGCAGCGCACCGCCGGACCGGAACAGCCGGCGTCCGAACAGCCGACGACCGCCCCCGCCGAGCCCGGACCGGCGCACTGGGACGCCGCCCGGATCGGCCTGGAGCGGCTGGTCGTGGACGTGTGGCGCGACGTGCTCGGCGTTGCGCGGGTCGGGACGCGGGACAACTTCTTCGACCTCGGCGGCCACTCGATGCGCCTGCTGGCCGTCCTGGAACGGCTGCGCGGACGGCTCGGTGACGTCGTCACGGTCACCGACCTGTTCCGGAACCCCACGGTCGAGTCCCTGGCGACGTTCCTGACCACCGCCACCACCGGCACGACCACCCCGGCCGCCCCCGCCCGTGTGGCCCGGCCACGGACCGGCGCGACCGACCACACCGGCCGGCCCGGCGGCCTGATCGCCGTCGTCGGCATGGCCTGCCGCTTTCCCGGTGCGCGGACCATCGACGAGTACTGGCACAACATCCGTACCGGGGTGGAGTCGGTACGGGAGTTCACCGTCGAGGAGATGCTGGCCGACGGGGCGGACCCGACCCGGCTCGACGATCCCGCGTACGTCCGGGCCGGCACCTGGCTGCCCGGGATCGACGAGTTCGATGCGGCCTTCTTCGGCATCACGCCCCGCGAGGCGCAGACCCTCGACCCGCAGCACCGGATGTTGCTGGAGTGCGCCTGGCACGCGCTGGAGCACGCCGGCTACGACCCGTCCGGCCACGCCGGCCGGATCGGCCTGTTCGCCGGGTCGGGTCGCAGCACGTACCTCCTCGATCACCTGAGCAGCCACCCGGAGCTGATGCACACCGTCGGCGAGCACCAGTTGTCGATCAGCAACGACAAGGACTTCCTGCTCAGCCGGGTCGCCTACAAACTCGACCTGACCGGCCCCGCCGTCACCGTGGCCACGGCCTGCTCGACCTCACTGGTTGCCGTGCACCTCGGCCGGCACAGCCTGCTGACCGGCGAGTCCGACCTGGTCCTGGCCGGCGGGGTCAGCGTCTTCCCGGCGCAGCGACGCGGCTACCTCTACCACGACGGCGGGGTGTACTCCCCCGACGGGCACTGCCGCCCCTTCAGTGCGGACGCGCGCGGCAGCATCGCCTCCAGCGGGGTCGGCATCGTCGCGCTCAAGCGGCTCGAGGACGCGGTCGCCGACAACGACACCGTCTACGCCGTGATCCGCGGTTCCGCGATCAACAACGACGGCGCCCGCCGCACCGGCTACACCGCGCCGGGCGTCGACGGCCAGGTCGCGGTGATCAGCAGCGCCCTCGCGTCGGCAGGCGTGGAACCCCGCTCGGTGAGCTATGTGGAAGCCCACGGCACGGGCACCAGCCTCGGCGATCCCATCGAGGTGGCCGCCCTGACCGAGGCGTTCCGGCGCGACACCGACGAGCGTGGCTTCTGCGCCCTGGGCTCCGCCAAGGCCAACATCGGGCACACCGACGCCGCGGCCGGTGTGGCCGGCCTGCTCAAGACGATCATGGCGCTGTACAGCCGTACGCTGCCGCCGACCATCAACGTGAGCCGACCCAACCCGGCGATCGACTTCGAGAGCAGCCCGTTCTACCTGAACGACACCGCCCGGCCGTGGCCCGGCGACGGCCCGCGCCGGGCGGGGGTCAGCTCGTTCGGCATGGGCGGCACGAACGCCCACGTCGTGCTGGAGGAGCCGCCGGCCACGACCGCCGCCCCGCCGGCCACGCGGGCCGGCGGGCCGCAACTGCTGGTCGTGTCGGCCCGTACGGTCGAGTCGCTGGAGCGGCAGACGCGCCAGGTCCGGGACTGGCTCGGCGCGCAGCCCGAGGTGGACCTCGCCGACGTGGCGGCCAACCTGGGCCGGCGCCAGCCGATGACCCACCGGCGCTTCCTCGTCGCGGCGGACCGCGCCGACGCGCTGGCCGCCCTCGACGCGCCGCAGCGGCAGTTCACCGGCGCTCATCCTGGCGGCCCGCGGGCGCTGGTGTTCGCCTTCCCGGGCCACGGCGCCCAGCACGTGGCAATGGGCGCCGGCCTGTACCACGCGGAGCCGACCTACCGGGCCGTGGTGGACGAATGCGCCGACCTGCTCCGCGACGACCTGGGCCTCGACCTGCGTACGCTGCTCTGCCCGGCCCCCGACGGCCATCCGGAGGCGGGGCGGCTGCTCGCGCGGCCCCGGCTGATCCAGCCCGCGCTGTTCGTCACCGAGTACGCCCTCGCCCGGTCGCTGATCGCCCGTGGGGTCACCCCCGACCTGATGGTCGGACACAGCCTCGGCGAGTACGTCGCCGCGTGCCTCGCCGGCGTCTTCTCCCTGGCCGACGCGGTGCGGTTGGTGAGCGCCCGCGGTGAGCTGGTCGAACGGAACCCGGCCGGGGCGATGCTCGCGGTGAGCCTGCCCGAGACGGCGGTGGCCGGGCTGCTGGCGGACGGGCTGTCGCTGGCGGCCGTCAACGCACCCGAGCTGTGCGTGCTGTCCGGCGCTGCGGAGGCGATCGGGGAGCTGCGCCGGCGGCTGACCGCCGACGGGGTCGAGTGCCGGCCGCTGCGGGTCACCCGGGGCTACCACTCCGCCCTGCTCGATCCGGTGCTCGACGAGTTCGCCGACCACGCCCGCCGGGTGACCTACCACGAACCGGAACGCCCGTACCTGACCAACCTGACCGGCGGCCCGGTCACCCCCGGGCAGGTCACGGACCCGGGGTACTGGGTGCGGCACATGCGGGAGCCGGTCCGGTTCGCCGAGTCGGCCGCGCTGCTCGCCGAGCAGGACGTCGTCCTCGCGGAGCTGGGTCCCGGGCACGCCCTCGGTGGCCTGGCGCGGTTGGCCGGAATGCGCCCCGGCCAGGTGGTGGCGGCGATGCGGCATCCGCGCGGCGACGCCGACGACCTCACCACGATGCTCGACGCGGTCGGCCGGCTGTGGCTGTCCGGCGTGCGGGTCGACTGGCGACGGTTCCACGGTGGCCCGCGCCGCCGCCTGCCCCTGCCCGGCTACCCGTTCGAGCGGCACCGCTACTGGGTGGACCCGGCGCCACGGACCGGCACGGCGGAGCCGGCGCCCACCCCGCCGGCGGCTTGCCCGATCGCCCCGGACGCGCCCGAGCCCGTCCACGTCGGCAACCGGCCGGCCGTCAGCACGGCCTACGTCGCTCCGAGCACCCCCGCGCAGGAGTGCGTGGCGGAGCTCTGGACCGAGCTGCTCGGCATCCGACCGATCGGGGCGCTCGACAACTTCTTCGAGCTGGGCGGGCACTCGCTGCTGGCCACCCAGTTCGTCGTGCGGCTGCGGGCCCGGCTCGGCGTCGCGCTGCCGCTGGAGGCGGTCTTCGCGACACCGACCGTCGCCGGGATCGCGACGGCGCTGCCCGCCCCCACCGCCGCACCCGCCGCCACGTCCGCCCCCGCCGAGCAGCCCGCCGCGGCGCCGGCCGAGCCGGCCGAGCCGGCCATCCCCCGCGCCGACCCCGACGCCGGACCGGCGCCCCTCTCCTCCGGACAGCACCGGCTGTGGTTCCTCGACCAGGCGTACGAGCAGAACGCCTACACCGTCGGCACGGCACTGCTGCTGGACGGCACCCTCGACGTCGACGCGCTGCGCGGGGCCCTCGCGGAGCTGGCCCGGCGACACGAGTCGCTGCGTACCGTCTTCCCGCTCGGAGCCGACGGCGACCCCGTACAGGACGTGCTGCCGCCCGGTCCGATCGACCTGCCCATCGTTTCCGCGCCGACGGGCGCGGACGGCCCGACCCCGGTCCTTTGCAGCATCGTGGAGCCGGCGGTCGCCGACGCGGTGCCGCAGTGGGCCCACGCCGCCCTGGCCGCCGACGTCCGACGTCCCTTCGACCTGGCCCGCGGGCCGCTGTTCCGGGCCGTGCTGCTGCGTATCGCCGACGACCGGCACGTGCTGTCGCTGACCATGCACCACAACGTCTCCGACGGCTGGTCCCTCGGCATCATCGCCGGTGAGGTGGCCACCCTCTACGACGCCGCCCTGGACGGTCGCCCCTCACCGCTGCCCGAACTGGCCGTCCAGTACGGCGACTACGCGCGCTGGCAGCGCAGCCGGCTGGCGGACGCCGACAGCGACGACATGCGGTACTGGCGCACGCAGCTCGACGGGGTGGCGAGCGTCCTGGAGGTGCCCACCGACCGGCCGCGGCCCCCCGTGCAGACCTTCCGCGGCGCGGTCCACGCCCGGGTCCTGCCCCCGCGGACCGCCGACGAACTGCGCCGGTTCAGCCAGGCCCGGGGCGCCACCCTGGCCATGACGGTGCTGTCCGCCCTGAAGGCGCTGCTGTGGCGCTACACCGGCCAGCGGGACATCTGCGTCGGCACTCCGGTCGCCGGGCGGGTCCGCGCCGAGCTCGAACCGATGGTCGGCTTCTTCGTCAACATGCTGCCGTTGCGGACCTCGATCGACGGCGAGTGGACCTTCGAGGAACTGCTCCGGCAGGTACGGCGCACCGCCCTGGGCGCGTACGACCACCAGGAGGTGCCGTTCGAGCGCCTGGTGGACCTCGTCGACGCGCCCCGCGACCTCAGCCGGAACCCGCTGTTCCAGGTGATGTTCAACCTGCTGAACCTCCCCGAGCAGCGGGACCTGGGGACGACCGGGCTGCGGATGGTCCCCTTCGCCGTCGAGCCGGGCATCGCCCAGCAGGACCTCGCCCTGTACGCGTACGAGGTGGCCGAGGGGCTGCGGTTCCGGTTGGAGTACAACACCGACCTGTTCGACGCGGCCACCGCCGAGCGGATGATGGGACACCTGGAGACGCTGCTCGCCGCCGCCGTCGCCGACCCCGGCGCCCGGCTGGCGGACCTGACCGTCCTCACCCCCGCCGAGCTGGCCCGCGTCACCGAGTGGAACGACACCGCCACTCCGCTCGGCTGGGCCACGCCCGGCCGCGACGGGGGGACACCGACCCTGGTCGAGCTGATCGCACACCAGGCCACCACGAACCCCGACCGGCCCGCGGTGACGTTCGGGACGACCACACTCAGCTACGCCCAGCTCAACACCCGGGCCAACCGGCTCGCGCACCGGCTCCGCCGGGCCGGCGTCGGCCCCGACGACACGGTCGCCGTCTGCCTCGACCGCTCCGAGCATCTGCCGGTCACGCTGGTCGGCGTGCTGAAGGCGGGCGCCGCGTACGTCCCGGTGGACCCCGACTATCCGATCGAGCGGCAGCGGTACGTGCTGACACACAGCGGCGCCACCGTCCTGGTCACCGAGGCGGGCCTCGCCGACCGCTTCGCCGGGTACGCCGGCGAGGTGCTGCTCGCCGGCGGGGCGCCGGACGCGGAGCCGGACACCGACCCCGAGCCGCTGGCCGGACCGCACCACCTCGCGTACGTGATCTACACGTCCGGGTCGACGGGCCGCCCCAAGGGGGTCCGGGTGACGCACGGCGCGGTCGTCAACACCCTGGCCGCCATGCGCGAACGGCCGGGCCTGACCAGCGACGGCACGATGCTCGCGATGGCCAGCTTCGCCTTCGACATGTCCGTACCGGAGCTCTTCCTGCCCCTGGTGGTCGGCGCCCGAATGCTGCTGGTGGGACGCGACGTCGGCTACGACGCGCCGCGACTGGCCGCACTGCTCGCCGCGGAGGGAGTCACCCTGGCCCAGGGCACCCCGGCGACCTGGCGGCTGCTGATCGAGGCCGGCTGGACCGGACTGCCCGGCCTGACGGCCGTGTGCGGCGGCGAGGCGGTGTCCGCGCCGCTGGCCCGGCAGCTCGCCGAACGGGTAGGTGCGTTGTGGAACCTCTACGGTCCGACCGAAGCCGCCGTCTGGTCCACCATGGAACGCCTCGGACCCGGCTTCGGGCACCTGACCATCGGCCGCCCGATCGGCAACGTGCGCGCCTACGTGCTCGACCCGCAGCTCTCCCCCGCCCCGGTGGGCGCACTGGGCGAGCTGTACCTCGGCGGCGCGGGACTGGCGCGCGACTACCTCGGCGACCCCGACCTCACCGCGCAGCGGTTCGTGCCGGACCCGTTCTCCGGCGACCGGCTGTATCGCACCGGCGACCTCGGCCGGTGGCTGGCCGACGGCCGGATCGAGTACGTCGGCCGCAGTGACTCGCAGGTCAAGGTGCGTGGCTTCCGCATCGAGCTCGGCGAGATCGAGGCGGTGCTGCGGGGCCACCCGTCGGTCCGCGACACCGCGGTGGTGGTCCGCGAGGACGACGGTGAGAAGAGCATCGTCGCCTACCTGACGCTCACCACGGGCGCGGCGGCCGACGCGGCCGGACCGGACGCCGGTGCGGCACCGGCCCCGGTACCCGACTTCGACGTCGACCCGGCGCCGTGGCGGGCGTACGCCCGCACCTACCTGCCGGACTACATGGTCCCGTCCGCGTTCGTGGTGCTCGACCGGATGCCGCTGAGCGCCAACCGCAAGGTCGACCGGGCCGCCCTGCCAGCACCGGTCCGCGGTGGGGCCGGCGTCGGCGCGACGCCGCCCGACACCCCGCTGCGGAAGGCCCTGGCGCAGCGGTGGGCGGCGGTGCTCGGCTACGACAGCGTCGGCATCGACGACGACTTCTTCGACCTCGGCGGCGACTCCTTCAAGGCCATCAAGGCGTTGGCCGGGAACGACCCGGCGATCAGCGTCCTCGACCTGTTCCGCCATCCGACGATCCGGTCGTTGACCGAGCACCTGGACGCCACCGGGGGTTCCGTCGGGCGGCTGCTGCACGAGCTGACCCCGTCGCGGCCGGCGACGCCGGCGCGGCTGACCCTGGTCTGCGTACCGTTCGGCGGTGGCAGCGCGATCACCTTCCAGCCGCTGGCGGACGCCCTCCCGGCGGGCGTCGCGCTGTACGCCCTGGAGCGGCCCGGTCACGACCTGAACCGCCCGGACGAGCCCCTGCTCGGCATGGACGAACTGGTGGACCGCTGCGTCGCCGAGGTGGTCGACCAGATCACCGGTCCGGTGGCGGTGTACGGGCACTGCGTGGGCGGCGCCGAGGCGGTGGAGCTGGCCCGCCGGCTCGAGGCGGCCGGCGTCGAGCTGACCGGCGTGGTCGTCGGCGCCCACTTCCCCGCCCCGCGCCTGCCCGGCCGGCTGTTCACCTGGTTGCGCCGGTGGTTCCCGATGGAGCGCTGGTGGTCGAAGCGGCGGACTCTGGAGGCGCTGCGCGCGATGGGCTTCTTCACCGAGGTCTTCGACGAGCGCGAAAAGGACTTCGTGATGCGGGTGGTGCTGGCCGACTCCGCCAAGGTCGAGGACTACTACACCGCTGTCTACACCGAGGGCCTGCCCCGGAAGCTGTCCGCCCCGATCGTCAGCGTCATCGGCAGCGGCGACCGCGCCACCGAGCTGTACCAGGAGCGGTACCTGGAGTGGACGTTCTTCTCCGACCGGGTGTCGCTGGAGGTCATCGAGGGCGCCGGGCACTACTTCGCCAAACACCAGCCCGCCGAGGTGGCGCGCATCATCCTGGCGACCTGCGACCCGTCCATGGCGGAGCCGGCCCGGCCGTCGGCCGACGACGCGGCCACGCCCGCCGACGCCGCCGTGGCCGCAGCGGCGGTCGCGGAGCCGGCGACGGAGGCCACCCCACCCGCCGTACGCCGTGCGGTGCCCAGCCTGACGGTGTTCTACCTGGTCGCCATGGGTCAGCTCGTCTCACTCATCGGCAGCGGACTGACCGGCTTCGGCATGGGCCTGTGGGTGTACCAGCAGACCCGGTCGATCTCGTTGTTCGCCACGGCCACCGTCCTGGCGCTGCTGCCCGCCGTGGTGCTGTCCCCGGTCGCGGGTGCGCTGGCCGACCGCTGGGACCGGCGGCTGATCATGATCGTCGCGGACTGCCTGGCCGCCACCGGCACGGTGAGCCTCGCGCTGCTGCTGTGGCTCGGCCAGCTCCAGCTCTGGCACGTGTTCACCGCCATCACCGTCACCGCGGTGGCGACCGCCTTCCAGCTACCCGCCTACCTGGCGGCCGTCACGCAACTCGTGCCGAAGCGGTACTACGGGCGCGCCAACGGGATCGTCTCCCTCGCCACCGCGACGAGCACCGTGCTGGCGCCACTGCTCGGCGGTGCGCTGGTGATCGCGGTCGGACTACGCGGGATCGTCGTCATCGACCTGCTCACCTTCGCCGTCGCGGTGGCCGTGACCCTGTCGGTCCGTTTCCCGGACACCCTGTTCGTACGACGCGAGGAACCGTTCCGGCGGGCGGTCCTGGGCGGCTGGCGGTTCATCGTCCGCCGGCACGGCCTGGTGGCCCTGGTCGTGCTGACCGCGTCGCTGAACTACTTTTTCGCCATGGTCGAGGTCCTGGTCACCCCGCTGACCCTGTCGTTCGGCGACCCGGCGGTGCTCGGCCGGGTGCTCGCCGCCAGCGGCGTGGGCATGCTCGTCGGCTCGGTCCTCATGGCGGTGTGGGGCGGCACGGCCCGGCGTACCACCGGCATCCTCGCCAGCGTCGTGCTGCTCGGCGCGTCGCTGCTCACCGTCGGCCTGCGCCCGAACCCGCTGTTCCCGGCCCTCGGCCTGTTCGGCATGGGCCTGGCCACGGCATTGGTGAACACGCACTGGCTGGCCATCGTGCAGGCCAAGGTCGGGCTGGACCTGCAGGGCCGGGTGCTGTCGATGGGCCAGATGCTGTCCTGGCTGATGGTGCCGGCCGGTTTCCTCTCCGCCGGTCCGCTCGCCGAGCACGTCTTCGCCCCGCTGGTGTCGCCCGGCGGTGTGCTGTCCGCCGTCGTCGGCACCGGCCCGGGCCGCGGCATGGCCCTCGCGGCGATCGTGGCCGGTCTCTGCGCCCTCGCCCTCGCCGCGGCCGGCATCGCCTACCGGCCGATCCGCGACATCGAGGACGAACTGCCCGACAACGATCCCGGCACGATCATCATCGCCGACAAGGACCAGCTGCAGGCCGAGGCCGACCGCCGGCTCGCGCTGCACGGCGGCAAAGGCGCGGACCGGACCGGACCGGTCCGGGCGGGCGGGCGCGGTGGTCGCCGATGAGCGCCCCCGCCCGACCTGCCGGCCCGACCCGCCGAACCGGCAGCCGGCGCGCCACCGGCGGCCCGGCCGAAGTGGACTGTCTGCACCGGATGGTGGCCGCGCAGGCCGCCCGGACCCCGGAGGCGGAGGCGGTACGGCACGCCGACCGCGCGTGGTCGTACCGCGACCTCGATGAGGCGGCGAACCGGCTGGCCCGGGTCCTGCTCGCACGAGGGGTGACCCGGGAGGAACGCGTCGGCGTCTGCCTGCCGCGGACGCCCGAACTGGTGGTCGCCCTGCTCGCCGTCCTCAAGGCCGGGGCCTGCTATGTCCCGCTCGATCCGGCGTACCCGCCGGCCCGGGTGGCCTTCATGACCGCCGACTCCGGGGCGCGGCTGGTGCTGACCCGCGCAGACCTCGCTGGCCGATTCCCCGGCCTGGCCGTCCCGATCGACCGACTGGACCTCGGCGGGGACGGCACCGACCCGGCGGCGCCGACGACGCCGACCGATCTGGCGTACGTCATCTACACCTCCGGCTCCACCGGGCGGCCCAAGGGCGTGGCCATCGAACACCGCTCGGCGTCGGTGCTCATGCGCTGGACCCGGCAGACCTTCGACGATGTCGAACTGGGCGGCGTGCTCGCCGCCACCTCCGTCTGCTTCGACCTGTCCGTCTTCGAGATCTTCGGTCCGCTCTGCTCAGGCGGCCGGGTCCTGCTCGTCGACGACGTGCTGGCCCTCGCCGCCCCCGGCGCGGACCGGCTGCCCGTCACCCTGGTCAACACCGTGCCCTCGGCGATGGGGGAACTCCTCACCGCCGGTGCCCTGCCGGCGAGCGTGCGGACGGTCTGCCTGGCCGGTGAGCCACTCACCGCCGCGCTGGCCGCCCGGGTGTGGGCCCGTCCGCACGTACGCCGGCTCTGCAACCTCTACGGCCCGTCCGAGGACACCACCTACTCCACCTGGGCGGAGGTGCCGCCGGACAGTGGGGACCCGCCGATCGGCCGGCCGCTGCCGCAGACCCGGGCCTACGTCCTCGACCCCGACGGGCGGCCGGTCCCGCCGGGTGATCCGGGCGAGCTGCACCTGGCCGGGGCGGGCCTGGCCCGGGGCTACCTCGACCGGCCCGAGGAGAGCCGGGCCCGGTTCCTGCCCGATCCGTTCCGCCCCGGCGAGCGGATGTACCGCACCGGCGACCGGGTCCGGCTGCGCCCGGACGGACAGTTGGCGTACCTGGGTCGCCTCGACGACCAGGTGAAGCTGCGGGGCTACCGGATCGAGCTGGGTGAGGTCTCCGCCCGCCTCGCCGCCCTGCCCGGCGTACGCGAGGCGACCGCCGCCGTGCGGGACGGGCCGAGCGGGGACCCGCTGCTGGTCGGCTACCTGGTCGGCGAGCGGCGCGACGACGTGCGGGCCCGGCTGGCCGGGGTGCTGCCCGCGCCGCTCGTTCCCGCGACCGTGGTCTGGCTGGACCGGCTGCCCACCCTGCCCAACGGCAAGGTGGACCGGTCGGCGTTGCCCGCACCCACCCTCGGCGACCGAGCCGGTCCCGACGCCGGGCCGCTCGACGGGACGGCCGGCACGGTGGCGGCGGTGTGGCGCGAGGTACTCGGCGTGCCGGTCACCGCCGCCGACAGCGACTTCCTCACCCTCGGCGGCGACTCCCTGCTCGCGGTCCGCTGCGCCACCCGGCTGGCCGCCGCGACCGGGCGGCCGGTCCGACCGGGCGACCTCTTCGCCCACCCGACCGTGGCCGCGTTGGCGGCCCACCTCGACGGGCTGGCCGCCGAGCCGACGCCGGCCGGGGAGCCGGTCGGTCCGGCGCCCGCCGGCCCCGCGCCCCTCTCCGCCGCGCAGGCCCGGCTGTGGTTCCTGCACCGGCTCGCCCCGGACGACACCTCGTACCTGCTGGCCTTCGCGGTGCGGTTCGACGCGCCGTTGGACGCCGACCGGCTGGCCCGGGCGCTGCGTCGGGTGGTCGACCGGCATCCGGCCCTGCACACGGTGTTCCCGTCCGGGCCGGACGGGCCGGTGCAGCTCGTCCGCCCGACCGCCGGACCGCCGCCGGTCGTCGCGCCACCCGATGAGGGCACGCCGCTCGACGAGCGGCTCACCCGGCTCACCGCCGAGGCCACCCGGGCCCCGATGGACCTGGCCACCGGCCCGTTGCTCCGCGCCCTCCTGGTGCCGGACGACACCGGCCACGCGGTGGCACTGCTGCTGGTCGTGCACCACATCGTCTGCGACGACTGGTCGTTCGGCCTGATCGTGCGGGAGCTGGCCCGGGCGTACGACATCGAGGGGGACGGCCACGCGGTGCCGGAATCTCCGGCGGCCGGTCCGGCGGCGTTCGCCCTGGCCCAGCGAGACTGGTTGGCCGGGCCGGCGGGGCGGCAGGCGCTGGCCGACGTGCTCGACGAACTGCGCGGCGCACCCGATCTGCTCGACCTGCCCGCCGCCCCACCGGACCGCCTCGACCGACGCGCGGCCACGGCCGGGCCGGCCCGGCCGCCGTCCGCCGCGCGGCCGGGCCGGACCCCGCGGTCCGGCGCCGCGCTGCGGACCACCGTGGACCCCAGCACCGCCGACGCGGTACGCGAGCTGGCCCGGGCCGAACGGGTCAGCCTGCACATGGTCGGGCTGGCCGCCTTCGCCACCCTGCTGGGCGCGGCCACCGGCCGGCACGACCTGCTGATCGGCGTGGCCTTCGCCGGCCGGACCAGCGTCGCCGCCGAACACAGCGTCGGCTGCCACGTCAACACCGTGCCGCTGCGGCTGCGCACCGCACCGGACGGCCGCTTCACCGACCTGCTCGCCGAGGCCCGCCGGGTCACCCTGTTCGCCGCCGCCCACCAGGACGTCCCCTTCGACCTGCTGGTGGAACGACTGCGGCCCACCCGCCGGCCGCACCGCACCCCGTTGGTGCAGGTCGCGTTCGGCGTGCAGAACGCCCCGCCGGCCCGGCACCGCGGCGCCGCCGGCGTCGAGTTCAGCGGCGTGGAGCTGACCCCGGACACCGCCCGGCTCGACCTGACCCTCTGGCTCGACGAGCGGCGGGCCGGGCTGGCGGCGCTGTGGACGTACCGCACCGACCTGTTCGACCACGACGGGGTGGTCGCGTGGCACCGCCGGTTCACGGCGCTGCTGCGTACCGCTGCCGCCGACCCCCGGCGCAGTCTGGCCGACTGCGTCGACACCCTGGGAGCGGAAGATGACTGAGCAGGCCCGGGTCGCGCGGACCATTCCCCGTCGCGGCCGTGAACGCAACCTGGTGGACGTCCGCCCCGACTGGCCCGGCGGCCCGCTGCCGGCGCTGGTCCGGGCCACCATGCCGGACGTGGATCTGGCCGGCTGGCTGGCCGGCCACCGCGACGAGGTCGACGAACTGGCCCGCCGGCACGGGGCCGTGCTGTTCCGTGGCTTCGCCGTGGCCGGCGCCGCCGACTTCCGCACCGTGATGGCCGCACTCTCCGCCGAGGTGCTCTCCTACGGCGAACGGTCCTCACCACGCAGCCAGGTCACCGAGGGGGTGTACACCTCCACCGAGCACCCCGCCGACCAGCCGATCGTGCTGCACAACGAGCAGTCGTACACGGTGAACTGGCCGCTGCGGATCGTGTTCCACTGCGAGGTGGCGCCGGCCGCCGGTGGGCGTACCCCGCTCGCGGACAGCCGGCGGGTGCTCGCCCGGCTCGACCCGGAGACCGTCACCGGGTTCGAGCAGCGCGGTGTGCTCTACCGGCGCAATTACCTGCCCGGCATCAGCCTGCCCTGGCAGACCGCGTTCCAGACCGCACGGCGCGAGGACGTCGAGGCGTACTGCGCGCGGGCGCTGATCGACGTGGAGTGGGTCGGTGAGCGACAGCTGCGTACCCGGCAGGTCCGCCCGGCGGTGCGCCGCCACCCCGTCACCGGCGAGCGGACCTGGTTCAACCACGCGCTCTTCTTCCACGT
This sequence comes from Micromonospora sp. BQ11, assembly GCF_052068135.1. Lineage (NCBI taxonomy): Bacteria > Bacillati > Actinomycetota > Actinomycetes > Micromonosporales > Micromonosporaceae > Micromonospora > Micromonospora sp. BQ11. The sequence goes on from NZ_JBQHDB010000015.1 coordinate 144,378, forward strand.
CACCTCCCTGCCCGGAGACGTCAGCGCCGGCCTGCGGGCCGCCCTCGACGAGGAGGACCTGCCCTACCAGACCGCGTACGGCGACGGCACGCCCATTCCGGACGAGGTGCTGGCCGAGCTGCGGGCCGCGTACGCGGCCGAGACCCGCTCCTTCGACTGGCAGCGCGGCGACGTGCTGCTGGTGGAGAACATGCTGGCCGCGCACGCCCGCGAGCCGTTCACCCCGCCCCGGCGGATCCTCACCGCGATGTCCGACCCGGTCGCCGCGCCCGAGCTGACCGAGGCGGTCCGCTCCGGCCCGGTGCCGAACGCCACCCGGGACCGGGCATGAGCGGGCCGGCGCCGCGTCGGCGCGGTACCGGCGCGGTCGCCTCGCCGGTGACCCGGCGGGTGCTCGTGGACGAGGAGTTCGTGCTGCTCGTCGAGGCGAACGTGCCCGACCTCGACCTGGCCGGCTGGCTCGCCGGCCGCCGCGAGGAGCTGCTGCGGGACCTGGACCGTTACGGGGCGGTGTTCTTCCGCGGTTTCGAGGTGCGCACTCCCGCCGACTTCAGCCAGGCCGCCCGGGCGGTCAGCCCGGACCTGCTCGGCTACCTGGAACGGGCCGCACCACGGCACGAGGTCGCCGACAGGGTGTTCACCTCCACCGAGTTCAACGCCGAGCAGTGGATCCCGCTGCACCACGAGATGTCGTACTCGCACAACTGGCCCAGCTACCTCTACTTCTGGTGCGCGCAGCCGGCCACCGGCAGCGGCGGGGCCACCCCGCTGGCCAGCGAGCGCGTCATCACCCCGCTGATCCCCACCGACGTGCGGGAACGGTTCCTCCGCTCCGGGGTCTGCTACGTGCGCAACTACGGTCCGCACCTGGACCTGCCCTGGCAGGAGGCGTTCCAGACCACCGACCGGGCGGAGGTGGAGGCGTACTGCGCCGCGTCGGCCACCGAGTTCACCTGGCTGGGCCCCGACGGGCTGCGGACCCGGGCCCGGCGGCAGGCGATCGCCACGCATCCGCGTACCGGGGAGACGGTGTGGTTCAACCACGCCCACCTGTTCCACGTGTCCAACATGCCGGCGGAGGTGTCCGGCGCGCTGAGACGCGAGTACGGCCCGGAAGGGCTGCCCCGTAACGCCTACCACGGCGACGGCGAGCCGATCCCCGACGAGGTGGTCGCCGGCATCCGGGACCTGTATCGGGAACACGCGGTGTCGGTTCCCTGGCAGCGCGGCGACGTGCTGGTGGTGGACAACGTCCTGGCGACCCACGGTCGCGAACCCTTCAGCGGCGACCGGCAGATCCTGGTCGCCATGTCCGACCTCTACGTCAACCGGAGCGTGGTGTGAACGGCTACCGTCTGTCCCCCGTCCAGCGGCTCGCCTGGTCCGCGAAGCACGACCTGGTCCGGGCGCGGGTACGGCTCGCCCACCCGCTGGACCGGGCCCGGCTGCAGACCGCCCTGGACACGGTGGTGGCCCGGCACGAGGCGCTGCGCCTGACTCTGGTGCACCACCCGGGTCTGCGGGTGCCGATGCAGGACGTCGACGACGGCCGCAGCGTCACCCTCGGTGCACAGGGCGAGCTGTCGGTCACCCTCACCGACGACGCCCTGGAACTGACCGCCACCCCGGTGATCGCCGACCCGACCAGCCTGCTCCTGGTCCTCGCCGACCTGGCCCGGGCGTACGCCGGCGAGGCGCTGCCGGAGGACCCGGAGGCGCTGCAGTTCCTCGACGTCGCCGAGTGGCAGCTCGAGGAACGCGAGCAGCAGGCTTCGCCCGCCGCGCCGGCCGCGCCGGCTGCGCGGCTGGTCACCCCGCACGGGGACGACCCGAGCGCCGCGGTCACCGCGACCGTCTCCGCCGCCGAGCTGGCCGACGTGGCACGGGCCTACGGCGTCGAGCCGGCCACCGTGCTGTTGGCCGCGTGGGCCCTCGCGGTCTCCCGTCGGGCCGAGGCGCCGGAGGACGCCGACGAGGCGGATCTGGTGCTGGCCCGGTGGAGCGACGGCCGCCACGCCGCCGGCACGGCCGAGGTGGTGGGCCCGCTGGGCGGCTACGTCCCGCTCCGGCTGGCCCTGCCGCTGCCCGCCGCACCCGCCGAGCTGCTGGCCCTCGTCCGCGCCGCCGAGACCGCCGCCGACGACACGTTCCACCTGGTCGACCCGGTGAACGAGCAGTCCGGGGCGGTCGCCGGTTTCGCGGTGCCGCCCGCCGCCGCCCCGGCCACGGTGGCCGGACTCGGTGGCGTCGCCGTGGAGGTCGCCGCTCCACCGGCGGCGGCCGGTCCGCAGCTGACCGCGCTGATCGACGGCGACCGGATCATCCTGCGGGTGGTCGGTGGGCAGTGGCTGCTGGACGCGCTGCTGGCGATCCTGCGGACCCTGCCCGCCGCGCTCACCACCGCCGCGGCGCCGGTCGCGCTCGGCGACGCCGAGGCCGGCTGGCTGGCCGACGCGGCGGAAACGCCGTCCGAGGCGCCGGCGCGTACCCTCGTGGACCTGTTCGACGCGGGCCTCGCGGGGACGAACCAGCAGGCCGTGGCGGTGGTCGCTGCGGACGGCGCGTACACGGTCGGTGAGCTGCGGGAGCGGGCCGCGCGGGTGGCCGGCGCGCTGGCCGCGCGCGGCCTGTCCGGCGCCCCGGTCGGGGTCCTGGCCGCGCGGTCCCGGGACACCGTCGTGGCGTTCCTCGGCGTGCTGCGCGCCGGGGCGGTCTTCGTCCCGCTGGACCCGGACGCCCCGGCGCAGCGTCTCGCCGCCCAGGTCCGCGCGGTCGGCGCGGAGGTGGTCGTGGGCGACGGCGGCCCGGCGACCGTGACGGTCGACGACCTCGTCGCGGCCGGGGACCACCCGCCCGCCGCGGTGCCGGCTCCGACCGACCCGGCGTACGTGATCTTCACCTCCGGCTCCACCGGCACGCCCCGCCCGGTGCAGGTGTCCCACGCCGCCGCCGCCCACCTGGCCGACGCCTTGGAGCGGACCGTGTACGCGGACAGCCCTCCGGGCCTGCGGGTGGCGGTGAACGCTCCGCTCACCTTCGACGCCTCGATGAAGCAGCTCGTGCAGCTCGGCCATGGCCGCAGCCTCTACGTGGTGCCCGAGGAGGCCCGCCGGGACGGGGCGGCGCTGGCCGCCACGCTGGCCGAGCACGGCGTCGACGTGCTCGACCTGACCCCCTCCCAACTGCGCATCCTGCTCGCCGGGGCGGGCGGCACCCGGCTGCCCCGGCTGCTGCTGCTCGGTGGGGAGGCGATCGCGCCGGACCTGTGGGAGACGGTGGCGGCGCTGCCCGACGTCCGGGCGGTCAACCTGTACGGCCCGACCGAGTGCACCGTGGACACCAGCGCGGCGCAGGTGCGGGCCGGGGACGCCCCGACCATCGGCCGGCCGCTGCCCGGCGTCGCGGTGTGGGTGCTCGACGAGCAGCTTCGGCCGGTGCCCCCGGGCGTGGCCGGGGAACTCTGCGTCAGCGGGCCGCAGCTCGCCGACGGGTACCGGGGCGACCCGGAGACCACCGCGCAGCGGTTCGTGCCGGTGGCGCTGCCGTCCGGCCGCACCGAGCGGGTGTACCGCACCGGCGACCGGGTCCGCTTCGACGCCGACCGGCGGCTGCGCTACCTGGGCCGGCTGGACGACCAGGTGAAGATCCACGGATTCCGGGTGGAGCCCGGCGAGGTCGCCGCGGTCCTGCGCGAGCACCCGGAGGTGGCCGACGCCGCCGTGGTGGCCCGCGACGACGACGGACACGGCGACCGGCTCGTCGCCTACGTCCGGCCGGGCGGCCGATCGCTAGACGTCGACGTCGACCGGATCGCCGGGGTCAACCCGCACGAGACCCGCTACCTGTACGACGAGATCTTCGTCCAGCGGGTCTACCTGCGCGACGGCATCGTGCTGCGGCCCGGGGCCACCGTCTTCGACGTGGGCGCGAACATCGGCATGTTCTCCCTGTTCGTGCACGCCGTGTGCCCGGACGCCACGATCCACGCGTTCGAGCCGGTGCCGTCGGTGGCCGACGTGCTGCGCCGCAACGTCGCCGAGTTCGGCGTACCGGCCACCGTGCACTCCTGCGGGCTGTCCCGGACGGCCGGGGAGGTGTCCTTCACCTACTACCCGGGCTACTCGATGATGTCCGGCCACGCCGCGTACGCCGACCCGGACGCCGAGGTGGCGGTGATCAAACGGTTCCTCGCCAACGAGCGGGACGCCGGCGTCGACGGCCGCGACGTGCTGCTCGACCGGGTCGACGAACTGCTCGCGGAACGCTTCGCCGGCCGGGAGCTCACCGTGCCGGTCCGGCCGCTGTCGGCCGTCCTCGACGAGTTCGCCCCGGAGCGGATCGACCTGCTGAAGGTCGACGTGCAGCGCGCCGAGGCGGACGTGCTCGCCGGGCTGGAGGATCGACACTGGCCGCTGGTCGCGCAGGTCGCCATGGAGGTGCACGACGCGTCGGGCACCGACACCGAGGGCCGGCTGGCCGAACTGGTCGCCCTCTTCCAGGCGCGGGGCTTCGCCGTGGTCACCCGGCAGGACGATCTGCTGCACGGCACCGACCGGCACACGCTGCACGCCGTGCGGCCCGAGTACGCCGCCGATCCGCGCCCGGCGGTGGCCGTTCCGGCCGGACCGACGGCCGGGCCCCTCGACGAGCGACTCACCGGCTGGCTGGCCGACCGGCTCCCGGCCCACCTGGTGCCGGCCGCGGTGGTGCTCCTCGACGAGCTGCCGCTGACCGGCAACGGCAAGCTCGACCGGGCGGCGCTGCCCGCGCCGCGCCTCGACCGGCCCCGCGACAGCACGGCGGTGGCACCGGCCGGCCGGGCCGAGGAGATCCTGGTCGAGGCGTGGCGGGAAGTTCTGGGAGTGGCGGACGTCGGCGTGACGGATCCGTTCTTCGCGCTCGGCGGCGACTCCATCCGCAGCATCCAGATGCAGGTCGCGGCGAACAGGCGGGGACTGTCCTTCCGGCTCGGCGACATCTTCACGTACCAGACGATCCGCGAGCTGGTCACGCACGGCGAGATCACCCTCACCGGGACCGGCACCGATCCGGCCGCGGCGGCGGAGCTGGCCGGGCGCTTCGCGCTGGTGGCCGCCGCCGACCGGGAACTGCTGCCCGCCGGGCTCGCCGACGCGTACCCGATGACCACTCTCCAGCAGGGCATGGTCTATCACAGCGAGCTGACCGGCGACCCGGCGATGTACCACAACGTCACCACGCACCGGATCGCCGCGCCGCTGGACGCGCCCGCGCTGCGGCGTGCGCTGACCGGTCTGGTGGCCGCCCACCCGGTGCTGCGAACCGGGTTCGCGCTGGGCGCGTACTCGGAGCCGTTGCAGCTCGTGCACGCCAACGTGCAGGTCGAGGTGCCGGTGACGGATCTGACCGGCGCCGACCGGCAGACCCGCCGGGCCCGGATCGACGAACTCGTCGCGGCCGAACGGGTACGCCCCTTCGACTGGGCCCGCCCGCCGCTGCTGCGGTTGCACGCCGTTCGGGAGGACGCCGACACGTTCACCCTGATCGTCGCGGAGTACCACGCCATCCTCGACGGCTGGAGTCTGCACCTGTTCCGCACCGACCTGCTCGCCGCGTACGACCGGGAGCGGGCCGGCACGGTCCACCCGGCCCGCCCCGGCCTGCCGTTCCGGGACTACGTGGCCGCCGAGCGGCGCGCCCTGGCCGACCGGGCCACCCGCCGGTTCTGGTTGGACGGCGCGGCCGCGGTGCCGCCGCTGCTGCTCGGTGGGGCGGGGCCACGGACCACCACCACCCAGCAGGTGCCACTCAGGGCGGGAACCACCGACGTGGTCACCGAGGCGGCCCGGGCCGCCCGGGTGCCGGTCAAGTCCTGGCTGCTCGCCATCCACCTGCGCATGATCGGCGAGCTCGCCGGCCGGGACGACGTGATCAGTGGTCTGGTGGTCGGCGGCCGGCCGGAGGGAGAGGGCAGCGACGCCACGCTCGGGCTGTTCCTCAACACCCTGCCGGTCAGCGTGGAGCTGGGCACCCGCTCGCCGGCCGAGCTGGCGACCGAGGTGTGGCGGCTCGAACGGGACATGATGGGGCACCACCGCTTCCCGCTCGCGGAGATCGTCCGCTCCGGTGGGACCGGACCTCGCTTCGACCACTTCTTCAACTGGACCCACTTCCCGCACGAACCAGCCGGCGGCGGCACCCGCATCGTGGACAGTCGGGGCGTCACCGTGGACGTGGCGTTCAGCCTCGCCGTCGACGCCGAACTGGACGCCGACAGCGGCCGCCTGGCCCTCACCCTCCAGTACGACCACCGAAACGTCGCCGCGGACCGGGTGGACACCTTCGCCGACGGTTTCCGTCGGCTGCTGGCGGCTGACCCGAACGCGCCGCTGCCCGCCGTGCCCACCGGCGGGCGGGCGGCCGGCGACGACGCGCGGGCGCGGTGGGCCACCCGGGTGGCGGCGGCCTGGCAAGAGGTGCTCGGCGTCGCGCCGGGTGATCCGGCGACCGACTGGTCGGCCGCCGGCGGGGATTCGCTGCGCGCGTTGCGACTGGTCACCGTGCTGCGGCAGCGCCACGGCAGTGACCTCACGCTGCCCGAGTTCGTGACGCTGGGCAGTTACGACAGGCTGGTGGACCGGGTGGCCCGTTCATGACCGGTTTCAGCACGGCCGCCGTGCACGGTGACGACGGCCTGGTCCCGGGCGGGGCGGTGGCGCCGCCGATCGTGCAGAGCGTGACCTTCAGCGCCGAGTCCGACGAGCAGTTCACCGAGATCGCCACCGAGACACGGGGCAGTGCCTTCTACACGCGGTACGGCAACCCGAACCACGCCCAGGTGGCCGCCGTCGTCGCCGAGCTGGAGGGCGCGGAGACGGGCCTGGTCACCGCCTCCGGGATGGGCGCGATCAGCACCCTCGCGCTGGCCCTGCTCTCCGCCGGCGACCACGTGGTGGTGCAGCGCAGCACGTACGGCGGCACCACCTCGCTCGCCACCGGCCTGCTGCCACGGTTCGGGGTGTCGTACACCCAGGTCGACCAGACCGACACCGCGGCGTTCGAACGGGCGTTGCGGCCGCGGACCCGCCTCGTGCTGGTGGAGACGCCGAGCAATCCGCTGCTGGAGCTGACCGACGTGACGGCCGTGGTGGAGCTGGCCCATGCGGCCGGCGCGCTGGTCGTGGTCGACAACACCTTCGCCACGCCGATCAACCAGCGTCCGATGGCGGCCGGGGCGGACCTCGTCTGGCACAGCGGCACCAAGTTCCTCGGCGGCCACTCCGACGTGTCGGCGGGGGTGGTGGTCGGCTCCACCGAGCTGGTCGAGCGGGTGTGGCAGACGGCCATCGTCACCGGCAGCACCCTCGGCCCGGTGGACGCCTGGCTGCTGCTGCGCGGCATCCGTACGCTGCCGCTGCGGGTGGAGCGGCACAACGCCAACGCCCTCGCCCTGGCCCGCGCCCTCGAGGAGCACCCGGCGGTGGCCCGGGTCCGCTACCCGGGGCTGCCGTCGCACCCGCAGCACGCGCTGGCCCGCCGGCAGATGACCGGCTTCGGCGGGGTGCTCAGCGTCGACCTGAAGGCGGGCCGGGCGGGTGCCGCCGCGCTGCTGACCGGGCTACGGCTGGCCAAGCGAGCGGCCAGCCTGGGCAGCGTCAGCACGCTGGTGGTGCACCCCCGGTCGATGTGGGCGGGCATCGTGGACGCCGAGCAGTTGGCCGCCACCGGCATCGGGGATGGGCTGGTGCGCATCTCCACCGGCATCGAGGACACCGCCGACCTGGTGGACGACTTCCTCACGGCGGCGGACAGGGCGGCCGAGGTGGGGTAGGCCGGGGTTACCCGGACGGACGCAAAAGCCGGATGGCGCCCGAAACCTCAGTCCTGACCGGCAGCCTCGACGATCGAGACGGGAGTGCCAAGCTCGACGGTACGGGAGACGGTGCAGAGCCGTTCGTGCGACTGCCGCATCGACCGGGGCAACGCCTCGCGGGCCTTGTCGCCGTCCGCACCTACCGGGAATGCCACGGTGAACTCGACCCTGAGGTTCTCCATCCGGTTTCCTCCGGCCGCGTCCCGGCTTTTGTCGCCAGTGACTTCGACGGAGAACTGGGTCGGCTCGGCGCGGCGGCTGGTGATGTGGTCGACGTCTATCGCGGTACAGCCGCCGATGGCGGCCAGCAGCAGCTCCACCGGTGTGAAGCTGCCATCCTCACCCGCGCCCATCGACATGGATCCGCCTCGGGTGTTGCGCACGACGTACTTGCCCAGGCTGGTGCGCTCGATCTCCACCGAGCGGAAGGTGTCCTCACTCATGACAGCGACGTTACCCAGGGCTTTCGGCCCGCGAGCCACCGGCCTGGGTGGCCGTTCGCCCATCCTCTAGCCGACACGAGCTGGAGATGGAGGTCTTCTCCTGCATCGAGGGCTTATACAACCCTCGCCGCCGGCACAGCCGTCTAGCTAACGTCAGCCCCGGCACTCTTCGTCCTGCCGCCCGAGGCCGTGGAGAGTGAGTTCGGAGGTCGCCTGACTGTGACTCGTGGCGTCGTCCTTGATGGACGCGGCGGGGCGCAGATCGGGCCGGTGGCGTCGGTGCTCGGGTGGAGGGTTTCAGTCGGGTCCGATGCTCGGGTCCGGTGCCCCGGCAGGAATCTCGCTGTCGCGGATCCGCCCTGATACCGCGCCGAGGCTGCCGACTGCAGCTGCACCGCCAAGGACACGAGTTGGTTGTATGGTCGAACCATGTCAGAGGATGATCTCGATCAGGTGATGTTGTTGCAGGGCCGGATCGCCGCGTTCGTGCGGGCGTTCGGGTTGCACCAGCCGGACCGCACCCCGTGCGGAACCCCGGTGCCGGCTTCGGAGGCGCACGCGGTGGGGGAACTGGACCGCGACGGGCCGTTGACGCAGAACGAGCTCGGCAAGCGGTTGCGGCTGGAGAAGAGCACGGTCAGCCGGTTGGTGACCCAGCTGATCAGCCGGGGCTGGGTGCGGCGCACCGAACGCGAGGGTGACGCCCGGCTGGTGTGGCTGGAGCTGACCCCGGACGGCAGCCGTGCCGCCGGCGAGCTGGCGGTGGCCCGTGCGGCCCGGTTCACCGCACTGTTGCGCAACATCCCGGCCGAGCAGCGCTCGGCGGTCATCGATGCGCTCAGCACGTTGGTCGAGGCGGCCACCGGCCGGCCGGCGCCGGTCAGCGCGGTGACCCGTGGCTGAGCAGCAGGCGGCGCCCGGCGCCGAGGACGCGACGGGCCGGCTCCGGCGGCAGGTGGCCGCGTTCTTCAGCCCAGACCGGTGGCAGACGCCGCTGCCGCAGTTCGAGCACAGCGGCTACGCCTTGGTCGAGCAGGTCCGCAGCTGGCAGCCGCGGTTCGTGGTCGACGTGGGCTGCGGGCCCCACCTGTCCAAAGGCAAGATCGAGAATCTGATCAGGGCCGGCCGTGACGAACCCCGCCCCGTCTGGCAGCACCGGCCCGCTGCAATACCAGTACCCGCCACCGTGGTGGTGAGGTCGTGACCGGCGCACCGCTTGCCGCCGGCAGCGAATCGGCCCGCCGCCGTGGCCGCTGGAGTCTCGGCGCGGCGCTCGGTGGCCTGATGGGCCTGGCACCGCATCTGCTGCACCACGTCGGCCTGCTCGCCGGCACCGCTCTACTGGCAGGCATCGGCGGCACCGTGCTGTTCGGTGTCCTCGGCCTGGCCGCGATGCTGCCCATGCTGGTGCGCCTGCGCCGCCGGTTTCGCACCTGGTGGGCGCCGGGCATCGCGGTGGCCGTGTTCGCCGCCATGTTCGCGGTGTCCACCTTCCTGATAGGTCCCGCTCTGCGCTCTTCGGACAGCCCTGCGCATCCCGGCCCCACCCCCTCGGCGCCGCCTGCCGGTGAGCACAGCCGCCACCACAGCTGACCGCCGCCCTCACCCGCCGGTGGTGACAGCAGCCGCCTCGATCCCGCGACGACACTGCCGCCCGGTGATGCGCCTGCCACCCGGCGGCCCGGCAGAGATGGACGAACCAGAATGAGCAGCCAAGACGCCCGGTCCACGATCCGGCCCGGCGAGGCCCGCGACGTGGATGCGCTGGCAAGTCTGCAGGCCTCAGTCCAGCTGCAGGCGGTGACCCGCGGCACGCCGCACCCGGGCATCGCCGCTTGGGTGCACGACCTGCTGGACGGTCATCCCAGCGTCACACCCGACGACTTCCTCGTCGCCGACGAAACAGCCACCGGCCGGTCCGTGGCCAGTCTCGTCGGGCTGCGCCAATACTGGAGCCTGGCCGGTGTGCGGCTGCCCGTCGCCCAGATCGAACTGGTCGGCACGGCCCCGCAGCACCGCGGGAACCGGCTCACCGAACAGCTGTTCGCCACCCTGCACCGGCGGTACGCGGCCGACGGCGTGCCGCTTCAGATGATCGAGGGAATCCCGTACTTCTACCGGCGGCTCGGCTACGACTACGCCCTGGCCAACGACGGCGCCCCCACGGTGCCCGCCACCGCGCTGCCGGATGCCAGACCGTACAGCACCACCGGCCGCCTGACGGTGCGGCCTGCCACCGTCGCCGACGCGGACGCCCTCGCCGCCATCGACCGCGAACTCGCCGCCGGCGACGCCTGGAGCTGTCCCCGCGATGCGGCAGTGTGGCGATACGAGATCGCCGGGCGCCGCCCCACGGACATCGCCCGGCGCGCGGTCGCCGTCCTCGTCCACAGCGCCGAGGTACGCGGCTACCTGGTATACAGTCCCCGGCTTTCCGCAACCGGCGAACTGATCGTGGTCGCGGCCGCCTGCCGGCAACCAGCCGACTGGCCCCAGGCCGCTCCCGTCATGCACGACCACTTGGGCGAAGCCGGCCGCCAGCACGCGGGGGCGGGAAACCAGACCTTCACCGCGCTGCGGCCCCTGCTCGACCCCGGCCACCCGATGGTCCGGTTCGGACCGCCCGGCATACCGCGACGGCCCCGCGGCTGGTACGTGCGCACCGGCGACCCCGCTGACCTGCTCGCCCGCCTGCAACCGCTGCTACAAGCCCGATGGCGCGCGGCAGACCTGCGCTGGCCTGAACCGGCACTGACCATCGACACCTACGGCCACGCCGCCCGGCTCGAGTTCACCGATGGCCAACTGACGGCGATTACCGCAGGCCGCGGCACCACCAGCCCGTCCACCGACGCCGCCACGCACGCCGCCATCCCACCAGCCGCCCTGCTCCACCTGGCTCTCGGCCACCGCACCCTGCCGGAACTCCTGACCACCTGGCCCGATCTGCTCCTGCGCGACCGCCGCACCGAACACTTCCTGGCCGCGGCATTCCCTGCCGTGCCCGTGCGGCTATGGCCCCGCAACTGACCAGCCCCGCCCCGACTTGCGGGCCCCACGACGCCGCGGAGATCGCTCACGCCGGCCCGGGGGCGGTCGCTTTCAAGAGGCGGGAATGAGCCGCGCCGCGATCGGTGAAGAGCTGGGAACGGGCCCGGAATCGGTGAAGGACCTTCTGCGGGACGGGAAATTCTCCGCGGTCCCCGACTCCGATCCCGCACGTCGCCAACTGGCGATTGAAGCCTACGAGGCCCAGAGCAGGGGCATGACCAAGACCAGTTCCGGCAGGCGCGGACTCTCACGCCCCCGAAGGCGCACGAGTGCTGGCAGGACGCCGGCGTTCTGTTCGAGCGTCACGAAGGTGGATGTCCGCGGAAGGCGGGGTCCGGCCGCGTACCGATGGGAAACAGCCCTGGGCGGAGTCAGACCAAGTCGTGGGGGCGCGTTCGTTGGCGCTCTACTCCACGTCTGCTGGGTTGCGGAGATGCTTACAGGCCTCGGCGGTGCCGTTACTGCCGCCTCTAGACGTCCTTCCGGCTCGTCAACCTACTGCTCGCCCGTCAGCTCGGCGCGGTCGACGGCGCTCAGGAGTTCGGCGATTGCGGGCTCGGTGGCGAGGTTGAGGGGCTGCAGGTCGCCGGTGCGGGCTCGTTGGTTGAGCACCGGCGCGTTCTCCTTCAACTCCTGTATCGCCGCCGGACGGTGCTGTCGAACGCTCGGGACGGGTGCCTGCCCTCGCCGATCGGTGAGCAGGAGAAACAGAACCGCGTAACCGTCGGTCGAAATGCCGATACCACATCGTGGTCGACCGGTCGGTGTCCAGCGTTGACGCTGGTCAGCACACTCGGACAGGTGACGTACCAGCCTCCGCAGGACCCGTGGCATGAGCCAACGCCTCCACCACCCCCGCCGCCCCACCAGCCGCAGGCCGGGTACGGCAGCCAGGTACCGCCGTACCCGACGGCGCAGTTCCCGGCAGCCACCGGCTGGAACCAGGCGCCGGCGCGGCGAAAGGCGTCCAAGGGCAAGATCGCGCTCATCAGCGCAGGGGTGCGGAGCTGACCACCGCGATCATCGCCCGATTGCTGGGAGCGCTCCGTCACGAGATCCGAGGGGGAAGCGCAACAATTTCGCCCGCCACATCGATCGCGACCTTGCCGCGGAGTGCATACGACCGCCTGTTCTCCAAAAGCTCATGAGCCTCGCCCATTCGAGCGAGCGGAAGAGTCGCGCCGATGACCGGCTTCACGAGACCGCGCTCGACCAGCGTGGTGAGCGCGTCCAGCTTTCCTCGGTTCTGTCGGGTGAAGACGAAGTGATAGGCGGCGTTCTTGCCCCACGCCTCGATGAGGTTCTGCGGCTGCGCGATGTCGACGATGCTGACGACGCGTCCGAAGTCGGCGAGCGTCAGCGGGCTTCGTGTGAGCGTGTCGCCACCGATCGTGTCGAAGACGACATCGACCCCCTCGCCTCGCGTCATCTCGGCCACGGCATCGACGTAGTCCGTCGAGGCGAAGTCGATCGCCGCATCCGCTCCGAGAGAGCGCACGAACTCATGGTCGCCGGCTTTCGCGGTGGTGATCACTCGTGCGCCGATCGCCTTCGCGATCTGGATCGCGATCGTGCCGACACCGCCCGCGCCTCCATGGATGAGGATCGTCTCCCCCACGGTGAGCTGAGCTCGCGTCACCAGGGCCTCCCAGACCGTTCCGCCGACGAGAGTCAGGCTCGCCGCCTCAAGGTGACTGAGGTTCTCCGGCTTCCGGCCCACTAGGTCGACGTCGGCGACGTGCTGCTCGGCGTAGGAGCCGGGGCCGCCGAAGATCTGAGGCGTGTAGTACACCGCATCGCCGGCGCGGAACTCGGTCACGTGGGATCCGACCTCCTCGATCACGCCGGAGATGTCGTGCCCGATGATCGCCGGGAGCGGCACCTGATCCGCGTAGTCTCCGCGACGGATCTGATAGTCGAGCGGGTTGACGGCGGTCGCATGAACGCGCACCCGCACCTGGCGAGGTTCGACTTGCGGGACGGAGACGTCGCGCAGCTGGAAAGCATCGGCCCCTCCGAAACGGGCGAGCACAACGGCCTTCATCCGATCAGTCATATCGGTGATCCTCATCATGGTTCTGGGTACGCGACGCGCCGGGACGGGCGGTTCTCTCTCCGAGCCGCGCGCACGATCCACACATTCCAGTGGCCGCAATGCCGATTTCCGCGGAGACAGTGACAGCCTGTCGGGCGGTGCTCGGGCATGCTCCTTCCGCATGCTCGGGCGACGAGCCATTCCCACCCTGTCCGGGTTCACACCCCGGCCGAGCGAGGTCGCCTTCGCGGATGACGACCAGGTGCCCGTACGCGCCGAGGTACCGCTGCACCGGCACCGGGCCGGCGGTGCCGGTCCCGGCCGACGCCGAAGGCGATCGGCACGCTCGTACCGACCGTGGGGATGCCGGTCTGTTCTCGCTGTCTTCTCGGCCGAGTCGGCTGCATGCCCGGACCGCTGTCGGAGTGAGCTCAGTCCTGTCGCAGCGCGTGCAGACCGCTCAGGGGTCCGTCGAGCTGCATGAGTCGTCCGCCCTCTCGCAGCCGGCCAAGGTCGACCCCCGCGAAACCGAAGGTGTCGAGCAGTTGGCCGAAGCCGGCCTTGGCGGCCGCGTCGTCGCCGGCGTAGAAGACGATCTGCCGCCCCGCTGCCTGTCGGGGGTCGGCGGCGACGTACTGGCCGAACAGCGCGTTGAAGGCCTTGATGATCACGGCGCCAGGGAGGTGTTCGGCGACCCACTCGCTGCCGGTGAGGTCGCCGATGTCCGCGCGACCGGAGTACGGGTTGCTCCGGGCGAACTGGTTGGTGGCGTCGATGACGATCTTTCCCTGCCAGTTCGCGACGGCCGCACCGACGGCGGGGACGTTGACGAACGGGACGGCGAGGACGACCAGGTCGGCGGCGGTGGCCTCGTTCACCGTGACTGCCCGCGCGCCGGGTCCGAGCCGGTCGACCACGGCGGTCAGAGTTTCGGGTCCGCGGCTGTTGCTGATCAGGACACTCATGCCAGCGCGCAGGGCATGGCCGGCGATGGCGCGACCGATGGTGCCGGCGCCGATCACGCCGATGGAGCTGAACATGGGAATCTCCTTCAAATTCGGTTGCGGCAGCGGGGCCAGCGCGATCCGGCGGTACGCCCCGAGCTGGCGTACGCCTGGCGCCCTCCGCGACCCCGAGGGCACCCTCTGGTCCTTCGGCGACTACCCGGGCGAGACGGCACGGGCTCGAGGGGCGGTCCGGTCCCGTCGCCGCCACACCGGGGGCTGACGCCGGGGCGTAGCCGAGTGGTCAGTCGGACAGCATCTTGTCGAGGTGACTGGCCGTGCAGATCAACGCGAGGTGGCTGAACGCCTGCGGGAAGTTGCCGACCTGCTCGCCGTTGGGCGCGATCTCCTCCGAGTACAGGCCCAGGTGAGTGCTGTAGGTGAGCATCTTCTCGAAGACCAGCCGCGCCTCGTCGAGCCGGCCGGACCGGGCCAGCGCCTCCACGTACCAGAAGGTGCACATGGTGAAGGTGCCCTCGGCGCCCGGCAGGCCGTCCGGTGACGCTGCCGGGTCGTACCGGTAGACGAGGCTGTCCGACACCAGTTCCTCCTCCACGGCCCGCAAGGTGCCCAGCCACATCGGGTCTTCCGGCACCAGGAAGCCCAGCGCGGGCATGCTGAGCAACGCGGCGTCCAGGACCTCGGTCTCGTGGTGCTGGACGAAGGCGCCGCGTTGAGGGCTGAACCCGCGGGTCATGATCTGCTGGTAGACGGCGTCGCGGGTGGCCGTCCAGCGCGCGGTGTCCGCGGGGCGACCCTGCCGGTGGGCCAACCGGATCGCCCGGTCGAACGCCACCCAGGACATCAGCCTGCCGTAGGTGAAGGGTCGCCGTCCGGCCCGGGTCTCCCACATGCCGTCCTCGACCTGGTCCCAGTGTGTGCAGAGCCAGTCCACCAGCTTGACGATGTGCAGCCAATCCTGATGGGTACTGCGCAACCCCCAGTCCTCGGCGAGGTACGCGCAGTTGAGCACGTCACCGTAGATGTCGAGCTGCAACTGAGCGGCCGCGCCGTTGCCGATCCGCGCCGGTGCCGACTTCCGGTAGCCCTCCAGGTGCGGCAGGGGTTCCTCGGTCAGGTCGCGCAATCCGTCGACCCGGTACATGACCTGCAGTGGCATGTCCTCCCCCCCGGCCTCGCGGACCCGTTCAGTGAGCCAGCGCAGGTAACCCTGCGCCTCGTCGGTGAAGCCGAGAAGCATCAGCGCCTGCACCGAGAGGGACGCGTCGCGGATCCAGGTGTAGCGGTAGTCCCAGTTGCGCTCCCCGCCGATCCGCTCGGGCAGCCCAGCCGTCGGCGCGGCGATCAGCGCGCCGGTCGGCGCGTACGTCATCAGCTTCAGCGTCATCGCCGACCGCTCGACCGTCTCCCGCCACCGCCCGGCGTAGTGGGACTTCTTGATCCACCGCCGCCAGAACTCGCGGGTCTCCTTGAACAGGTCCTCCGCCTCCCGTCGTGCGATCGGGCGCGGCGGATGCGGTGCCGCGGTGTCGAGGACCATCCCCCCGGTGCCGCCCTCGTGCAGGGTGCCGAAAGCGCAGACACCCTGACCGCTGGGCCGCACGTCGATCTCCTCGAACAGCCGGCCACCCTCAAAGATCGGCGCCATCGTGAGGGTGCCCTGCCCGCTGCGGAAGACGGCGCTGCCGTCGTGGTGGTACTCGACCGTGTGCTCGTCGCGGCCGTAGTTGAAGCGGGGCTGGCAGTCTATTCGGAAACGCATCGTGCCGCGCACCATCCGCAACATCCGGACGATGCGGTGCCGATCGGTGGGCTGCTCGTCGGTCACCGGCATGAAGTCGACCAGCTCACCCACCGCGTCGTCGCTCATGAACCGAGTGATCAGGATGCAGGTGTCGGGCAGGTAGAGCTGCTTGCTGGCGTACCGTACGCCCTCCGGCGACACCTGGACGTGACCGCCCAACCGCCGGTCGAGCAGCCCGGCGAAGATGCTCGGCGAGTCGAACCGGGGAGCGCAGAACCAGTCGATGGTGCCGTCCCGCGTGACGAGCGCCGCGGTCTGGAGGTCCCCGATCAGGCCGTGGTTCTCCACCGCGGGATACCGCTGCACGTGCCCCTCCCCAGTCAGCAGCAGGCCGGTTACCCGTCGACACCTCGTTCACACCCGTCGCGCGGCGGCGACGGCCCCGGCCGCTACCTGCTGCGTCGGACGGCCCGCACGCCGTAGACCACCGCGACGACGAGCACGACACCCAGGAGCTGGAGGCCCGGCGCGTCGTCGGCCTCGCCGTAGAGGATGCCGGTGACGCTCACCGCGATGACCAGAGCGCGAGGATCGGGCAACCCGTCACGCTGGCTTCGCGTACGCGTGGCGCCCGGGCTTTGCGCGAAAATCGGTGGTCATGAGGCTGTTTTCGGTCTAGCGTGGCCCGCCGTGCTCTCGAACGAACAGATCATCGGACAGGCCCTGGATCGGATCGAGGCAGGGTACGTCTTTCCTGCGAAGGTCGTGCACATCGACGCCGCGATCCGGCGCCGGCTCGCGGCAGGCGAGTACGAGCACCTGGACGGGCCGGCGCTCTGCGAGACGGTGACCGCTCACCTTCAGGACGCGTGCCCGGACAAGCATCTGCGGCTGCTGTGGGCGGACCAGCCGCAGTCGCTGGATCCAGCGGACGAAGACGGGGGGCGGGCCGCGTTCCTCGCGCTGCTCCGGGCGGAGAACCAGGGGATCCGCCGTGTCGAGCACTTGGACGGGAACGTCGGGCTCATCGACGTGCGGCGCATCGCGTACGCCGACGAAGGCGCCGAAACGATCGGCGCGGCCATGCAACTGGTCGCCCTCAGCTCCGCGCTCATCCTGGACTTGCGCGCATGCGCCGGCGGAGCACCGGAGGGAGCCGCGATGTGGTGCAGCTACTTCTTCCGCGACGATCAGGTGCACCTCAACGACTTCTACGAGCGGTCCACCGGCGCCACACGCCAGTTCTGGACGATCGCGCACCTTCCCGCGCCGCGCTATGCGGACCGTCCGGTCCATGTGCTCACCAGCGCGATGACGTTCTCCGGGGGCGAGGACGTGGCGTACACCCTTCAGGCGCACGGTCGGGCCGTCGTCGTCGGTGAGACGACACGTGGCGGCGCGCATCCGACGGCCCGCCACGCGGTCACCGAACACATCCTGGTGACCGTGCCGACCGCCCGGACCATCAACAGCGTCACGGGCACCAACTGGGAAGGCGTCGGAGTGGTCCCCGATGTACCCGTCCCGGCAGACCAGGCACTCGACACGGCACTCAAGGCCATCTGGGGCACCTCGGGCGGATAGGCGCGGCTGCGCCAGCGGCCGTTCGTTCGAACGCGGGGCTCGGGTCGACCCGAGTCCGGCATGGCGGCCGAAACCTACCGTCGAGCGCCTGCCGTCCCGGTCTCCGACCGACTGAGCCGTCGGGCATTTGTCTCCCCGGAAGTGTCGCCGGGCAGCGTTAAGCTGCCGCTCATGATCGTTGACGCAGCGCGGTGGTGGAGCCTCGACCTGGACGCGGCACAGTCGGTAGCCAGGTCGATCGCCACTGGGTCGGGCGCCGAGCTGGTCGAGGTCAGGGCACATGAGTACGCGGGGCGGCGTGCTCCGATCGCCTTGTTCGCGGTCGGCGGCGAGCAGTTCGCGTTCGTGCCCGGCGGCGAGGTGATGGTCGGGTTCGACGGCGACCGGTTCGCGCCGACGGCGCAGCAGGAGACGAGCTTCGCGGACAGCGCTGAGGAGTACGGCATCGAAGGCGACATCCGGCAGTTCACCGACTCGATGACCTCACCGGCGCGGACCGTCGTCCTATCACCGCTGCTGGTCGCTGTGGAGGCAGTCGAGGCAGGTGCCGTACCGGTTCCGCCTGATCACCCGGACATCGTGCGCCGGGTCGACCGGACCCGACGGCGGCCGGGACCACAAGGGAGGTCCGCGCCCCGACAGATCGAGTGGTCGGGCGCCGGTCGCGCGATCCTACGGCCGGACTGGACAGTCGAGGCGGCCTGGCTGCTCGACTCCCCGTCGTACGACGGGGAGATCGACCGATTGGCCGCGCTCAGGCAGCGGCTCCTGACGCCAGACGAATGGGAACACGCCTGCGGCGCGGGCGCGACGACCCTGTTCCGATGGGGCGACGACAACCCGCCCAGCGACCCATGGTCCGCGAAAACCGGACCCCATCGCGTGTCCAACCTGTTCGGTCTCCACATCGGCCAGGACCCCTACCAGGAAGAGCGCACCGCCGAGCGCGGCGTCGTCTGCGGTGGTGACGGTGGAAGCGCGGTCTGCGGCGGAGCCGGCGACTTCCTGGCCTGGCTCACGATCGCCACCGCGTTCCGCGACGTCCACTACGCGGCGCAGGTCGCGGCAGACGACGAGTTCGGCACCATGCGGGTCCGCCCGGCGATCCCGCTGACCTGACAAGCGAGCGGCGGAGCCCTCGGCGGTGGTGCGGCGGGTCGGTGTGCAGCCCCGGGTCGACCAAGCGGCTTCACCGTGACGGAGTCGCCGGCGCCTCGTCGCGTACCTCCGGCGCTGGCCGGTCGTCACACGCTCAGCGTCGCCGGCAGAGCGTCGCCACCCGGCCCTGCTCGCCCGGCAACCAGCAGGACGTCCATTGCGCAGATGACCGCGCGGAAGCGACCAACCCGGGAGACCCCACCGGCGCAGGCACCTGACGTCACCACCGTCGCGCGTCGTCGCCCCGCACCAGGCGGGCTGGCCGTCCCGGCCGACCGCGCGTGAGCTCGCCAGTCAGCCCCCGCACAGGGAGACGGCGGGTAGCGTCAGGGAGCGGTGGTAGAAGACGCGGATCCGCTCGGTGTCAGCCTTGTACTTGACCTTTTGCGGCAACAGCTTCTGCAGCGCCGTCAGCGCGTCGAACGACAGGCTGACGCCGACTCCGGCACCGACCTTCCCGTCCAGGGTGGCTCCCACGCACCGGGCCAGCGGGGCACCGAGGGCCGAGCCGTTGGTGAGGCCCAGCGAGAGGACCACCTTGGCGTACGGCCCGGCGAAGGCGACGGGCATGCCGATCCCGGCCTGCGCCTTCATCTCGACGGCGAACACAACACCGCTGACCCCGACCGAGAGGCCGGTGATCGAGTCCATGATGCTCTTCGACACGGTCAGCTCCGGTGCGCTCAGCGCTCCGTTGACGACGCCGATCGGGCCGTCCAGCCGCCATTCGCCGCCGGCCTTGAGTGTGCTGTTGTTTCCGGTGATCGCGGTGCTGACGATGAATTTCCAGCTGAATACTGTGAGTAGCGGCCAGCCGGGGATGGGCACCACGGTCTCGACCGGTACCTCGATCCGGATTTTGCTGTTGTCGGCCGCTCCGTTCGCCGCGCCGGCGGCGATGTTGACCGCGACGCTCTGGATCCCCTCCAGCGCGAAGGTCGAACGGCTGTCGACCTGCCCACCGGTGATCCGGACATCGGAGCGCATCCGTAGCTGACGGTACTTGAACGAGACGTCGGCGAAGACCTTGAGGCCGGCCTTGACGCTGGTCCCGGTCTTGGTGTCCCCCGCAACTGTACGGTCGACGGCCTTGTACCCGACCTTGAGGCCGATGACCCCGTCTCTGTGAGACGGCTGCACCTCCCAGTTGCCCACGGCGACGCCGACGCTGCCTGTGGCCTTCGGCGGGGGGAGTCGGTCATCAGCGGCGAGCCGATGCGCGATCGGCACCGCCTCTCCGGTCAGGCTGCGTCTCGGTTCGGCGGGTACGCTCATCGCCCCCGGCAGCTTCGGCACCTCTTGCACGAACAGGTCCGCCGCACTGACGTCCCGGTCGGAGACGAAGTGGGCGTCCCGGAACACCTCGGTGAGGCCGACCGGGGCGAGGGTGACGGCGACGTCCCCACCTACGCGGCGGATCTCCGCTACCCGCCCCACCGCGCGGCTCGTCGCGTACATGACCTTGCCGACCGCCAGGTCCGAGACGCCCCGCGCGTCGCCGTCGAGGGTCCAGACGATCCCGTCGGCGCTGGCGAACCGGATCACCCCCGGCCCGCCGCCGATCAGCACGACATCCGGCTGGTAGGTGACGGACTCGTCGTCGACCGGTCCGTACCCGTAGCTGCGGGCGGCGACCGCCTCGTTCGCGCCGGCGGGCGGGAGCCCGTCGCCGTCGCTCCGGTCGCCACCCCGGTCGGCCGTGCACCCGGCCAGCAGGACGACGGCGACGGCGGCCCTCGCGAACGCCTGAACACGTACCCGCATCGACCACTCCCTTCGCATCAGTCCCTCGCACAGGACGGGACGATGAACGTCTCCGACGACAGGACACCGACGGCAGGCGAACCCGGATCCCAGATCCGGCCGGCCGCCGTTCGCCGGTGTCCCCACAGCTCCGCCGCTGCCCCGCTCAGAGCCGACCGACCACGACGCGGATCAGGTCGATCAGCTGCTCGCGGTTCTCCTTCGGGTCGTTGAGCAGCACCAGGCGGATCATGCCCCAGGTGTCCGCCCTGCGGGCGAAGACCTCGTTCGCCTGCAGGTCCAGGTAGGCCTCGTCACCGACACCGGGCAGCGGCTCCAGCTCGTGTCCCAGCTCACGCTCAATGTCGAGCGTCTTCTTCGCGCCGTCACCGACGTAGACCTCCACCTGGCCGGTCGGGCCGCCGGTCGGCGCCGTCCACACGCAGGCCCCCGGGCCGGGCTGCTTCGGGTCGAGCTTGAGCCGGGCCAGCGCCGCCGCCTCCCGATCGGTCACCAGGTCGCACGCCTCCGGTACCGGCGTGTCGGCCGGGGCGGACGACGCGGGATCCTGCACCTGATCCGCGGGACCGGTTGCCGCCGGCTCGCGGTCGGCGCTCACCGGTGGGATGGGCTCCTCCGCTCGCCCGCACGCCGGGGCCGCCCCCAGCAGGACGATGGCCGACGCCGCGAGCAACCATCGGCGGACGTTCACCCGGCCGGTCACCGCGTACTCATCGGCAGCGGGTCGGTCAGGCCCGGGCAGCGCTTGGCGGTGTAGTCCAGGATCGGCGGCACCACCGTCTCCAGCTTCAGGGCGGCCTCGCCGAGACTCGTGTAGGCCGTGGGGTCCGTGGAGAGGCTCTTGCCCACGGTGTCGAAGGCCAGGTCGTAGAACTTGCCGAGCTCCGCTACCTGAGCCCTGATCTCGGCCGGTGCCGCCGCCTCGAGGTCCGTCCAGTGGGCACGGGCCCGCGCCACGTCGGCCGGGTCGGTCGACTCGTTCACCATCAGCGGACCCGCCGAGGCCCTGAACTCCTTCATCGCCTCGCACCAGCGACCGCCGCCCCCCGACTCGGCCTGACCTGTCGCATCCCCGCCGCCGGCCCGGGTGGTCGCGCCAGCGGTGCCGGCCGGGCCGGCGCCGCCCGCCGTCGGTGCCGGGTCAGCGGTCCCGCAGCCCCCCAAGACGAGCCCGACCGCCAGTGCGGCCGCGCCCAGCCGTGTACGTGTCATTGATCCCCCTCAAACCACAGTGGGCTGCCCCTCGCATCCCCCTGGACGTCGCCGACGAATCCGCGACACCAGCCCCCGATGCGCGGCAGCACGGCCCGCGTCCGTCCACAGCAGTCTGATCCGGCCGCTTCGGGATTCGTTCAGGAATTGTTCGGTCGGACGGGTGTGTGCCTTCGCAGGGGCAGGATGGCGGGCTCAACATCCATCTCCCGCATGCGGGTGACGTATTCCTGATAGCAGCGGCTGGCTTCGCCGTGCCGCCCGGCGGCCGACAACGCTCCGATCAGTCCCAGGTGGGCCGGCTCGTCGTAGCTGTCCTCAGCGGTCAGCCGCAGGTACCAGCCGATCGCCGCCTCGGTGCGGCCCAGGTCCCGGCACCGCCTCGCCAGGCGGTGGATCACCTCCCGGTGCAGACCGGCCAGGACGGCGCGGGGTCGCTGCACCCAGTCCCCGGTCACCTCGCCGTCGTCGCAGAAGTCGCCGGTGTACCGGGCGACCACCGCTTCCAGGCGGCCCAGGAGCGGTGCGTCGAGATCGGCGACGGCGGTGCCGGCGGGGTTGGCGCTGACGCCCGACCCGGCCTTCGTCGTGTCCGCGCCGTCCGCCGCGATGGCCGCGCGGGCCGCTTCGTAGAAGAACAGCGCGTCCACCGCGACGTGGGTCGGGTCGAGCCGCACGGTGGTGGGGTCGGTGCCGAGGTAACGGCCGGCCGGATGCCGCCGTTCCGGATCGAGCACGCCCCGCACCGTCGAGATCAGGACCGACAGGCGGCGCAGTGCCACCTCGGTGTCGGCCTCCGGCCACAGGGCGGTCGCCAGAGCCTCGCGGGCGACCGGCTTGCCGAAGTGCGCGACCACCAACTTCACCAGGTCCCGCGCCTTGCGGGACTGCCAGCTGCCAACCGGTACGGGTTCGCCGGCCAGCCGTACCGCGAAGTGGCCAAGGGTCTGCACCTCGACCTCGGGGACGGGCGTCGGCCCGACCGCCGCCAACGGGCCGGCGACCTGCCAGGCGCCTTCCTGCACACCGATGTGCCGCAGCCGGTCGGAGGCGACCACCTCCGCCATCCGGTCACCGGTGAGACGCGCCTGCAGCAGGGCGTTGGTGGCGAGCGCGAACTCGTTGCCGAGCTCGGCCCAGATGGCCGCCGCCTCCACCAGACCGGCCAGCAGGCGGCGCAGCGCGGCAGCGGTCGTCGCGGAGCTGGCCCGGTGGGCGGCGAACGTGGCGAGTTCCATGGCCTCGGCCAGGCCGGCGGCGTCCCGGCGGCGGCCGGCCTCGGCCCGAACCTGTTCGCCGTATCGGAGAGCGGCCTGCGGATCACCGGAGCAGAGGGCGACCCAGCCGGCAGCCAGTTCGGCACCGGTGGGCCCGGCGGCGTTGGGCAGGGACAGGGCACGCTGGGCGTACTGCGCCGCCGTCACCGGATCGTCGGCGTGGCTGAGCCGTGCCAGCCCCGCACACGCCTCAACCAACACCTGGGAGTTGCCGTCCGGCTCGCCCATGGCCAGCGCCGCCTGGTAGGCGGCCGCCGCCTGACGGGTCGCGCCGCGCACCCGGTGCACCCGGGCGGTAAGCGTCAGGCCGAAAGCCGCCAGCGGCGATCCGGCCCGCTGCCACAGTGCCAGAGCCTCGTCGGCGTCACTGCGCGCACGCCGCAACTCGCCCAGCCCCAGCCAGGCTTCCGCCCGGTTGTGCAGGGCCAACGGGAGCAGTGTCGGGTGCCCGAGCAGTCCGCCCAGCCGAACCGCCTCACCGAGTTCGTCGACGGCCGGCCGGTAGCGGCCCTCCTCCACCAGCCGCGAGCCGATGTTGCACCGGATCCGCAGTTGCTGCCCGAGGTCACCGGCGCGCTCGGCCGCCGCGAGTGCCCGGGCGTACGCGTGCTCGTTGTCGGCTCGATTGCCGTCGCTGAAGGCGGCCAGCGCCTGCGCCACGTACGCCGCCGCCAGCGCGGAATCGTCCCCGCTCTGCTCCGCGACCCGCACGGCCTCCTCCGCCAGGTGTCTGCTCCGCGTCCGGTCGCCCTTCGCCCACCGGGTCGCCGCCCGACCGGCGAGCACCTGGGCCTGGTCCGCCAGCGCCGACGCCCGGGGCCGATCCGCGACGTCGAAGACCGCGCGCCCGTAACAGGCGTCGGCCGCGTCGAACCGCCCGCGCTGGTGCAGCAGGACGCCGAGGCGCCAGGCCAGCGCCGCCGGCAGGGGCGCGTCCGCCGGGACGGCCGCCAGGTGACGTAGGGCGTCGTCGTGGCGACCGTCCCGGATGGCCGCCTCAACCGGAGCCAGGACGTCGAGCATGTCAGGACCACCGGTGCCGAGAGGTACGACGCGAGGTTCGCGACCGTCCTCGATCACGAGCAATCGCAGGGCCCACCACTGTCGGCCGCCCCTTTCCCACTGTTTCCGCCCAGGCTCAGGGCCGAAGCTCCAACTCTTTCCCGAACCGCCGCGGTGGTGACGGAGACCTTCAGCGTAGGCCGCTCGCCGCGGTCGCCGAGCATCGCGGCGGTGGACCGCACGCGACGCAACCGGACGGTAAACGGCTGACGTCCCGGGGATGACGCAGCTCCGAACGGGGGCTGGACGAGGCCACCCGTTCCACGGCCGTGTCGCAAATGGACGCTGGGCCGGTGGTTGCCGGTGATACCGCGGCAGTTCCGTCGGCAGGAGCTTCCGAATCAGCGCATCGGTAGGGATACCTGGAATTCAAGGACGAGTTCGACCGGATCGGCACCTTCGCCACCATCAAACGACTTCTCACCGCAGCCCGTGCGCGGAGTTCCGATTTCCTTCGCTCCCATGTCCTACACCGACAGCGACTCGCGCGGCGCGATGGAACGCGGCTACCACGTCACCACGGCCACCGACGTCACCGCGGCCGCGGGCGGCAGATCGGCGTACGAAGCAGGCACCGTGCGGTATCCGATGATCTCGCACGCGACGCCTTCTGCCGACGAGTTCCTCGCAGCCCACCCGCACGGCAGAAGGTCAGCCTCAGGCGCGCCGAGATGTTCCCCCGTGGCCTGGTCGATCCGCTTGGCGAGGAGCCCGAGGTCGTTGAACCCGGGGCGGCGAGTTGCTCGAATCGGCCCTCGGCGCGGTCTACCTCACCGCCCAGACCCAGCGCTGGTTACGACCTGCCCCGGCTGCCCTGGTCGGCGCTCCGGCCAGGCGATGACCACCTTGACCGCGCCCTTGCGGGTGTTGCAGGCACGGTGCGCGAGTCGCTCGACGACCTTGGCCTTCCTGTCGGCGGTGCGGCTGTCGACGCTGGGACCACGCGGATCGTTCACCGACATGTCGGCGTCGACCGGCTCGTCGCACACCCAGCATCGCCAACTGTCACGCCTCGCGACGTCATCGAGGAGACTCATCCCAGCAAATCAGCCCGTCAGTTCTCCGACCGGCGCCATCGGTCATCCCCAGATCGCGGTGGCCCACTCCGGGTGGTCGATGAACGGGTTACGGTTGCCCTGCCACCGCTCGTAAATCACCTGGTTGCGGCGCTTCTCGAAGGCGTCCGGTGGGTCAACCTGGTTCCATTGCAACAGCACCGACAGCTTCCCGTGGTACGGCGCGGAGCCGTTGCTGACCGCCTGGTTCAGTTCCAAATCCGGCCAGCCGTCGGTGCCCTCGTACCGGATCGCCATGTACATGATCATGCGGGCCACGTCGCCCTTCACCGCGTTGCGCGGCTCCCACGAGTCGGCGTCGGTGTAGCAGCCGGGCGCCTCGGCGACCGCGCTGCCACCGAGGTCGAAGTCCTTGCTGCCGCGGCTGGCGTTGACCGACACGTCGGTCGGCCGCAGGTGGTGCACGTCGGTACCCGGGCCGGTCGCGGTGCCGAAGTCACCGTGCGACTTGGCCCAGACGTGCTCCCGGTTCCAGTCGTCCGGGCCACCGCCGTTGCTGGACTTGCTCTGCGACCGTCCGGTGTAGAGCAGGATGACATTGTTCGCGTTCGCCGGATCCTGGTCGGTGTCCTTCAGCGCCTCCCACACCCGGTCGTAGGAGAGCTTGGTGTGCGACCGGATTATCGAGTGCAGGGAGTTGCGCAGCGCCGTGCCGGTCTTGCCCATCGCGGTGGCGTAGTAGGTCGAGTCGTACCCGCCACCGGGGATCGTCGCGCTCGGGGTCGGGGTCGGGGTCGGGGTGGCGCCGCCGAGGCTCATGGCGGTAGGGGTCTTCAGCCCGCCGTGGGCGAAGTACGCCGCCAGTGTGCCGGTGGCGGTGATCCGCTGACCCCGCAGGCCGGGGTTGCTGAGCAGTCCGAAGGTGCTCCGGTACGCGGTGGTGACCTGGACGTAGAGCATCCTGCTCGTACTGGTCTCGGCCGACGTGTCGGCGATCGCGATCGCGGTGTCGGCGGTGAAACCGGACCTGATCACCGTGCTGCTGGCGGTTGGCTGGCCGATGACGTAACCGGTCACGGTCCCCGGCCGGCCGTCCTGCGCGCCCAGCGCCTCGGCCACGGTCAACGTGGTCGCGGCCGACGCCGAGGCCGTCATCACCGGGGCCACCAGCACGATGACCAGCGCGCACACCGCCGCCAGCCAGGTGGGCCTCAATCGGAACCCGCTCCGCAAATTCATGTTTAGCGATGGTATTGGGTCCGGTGTGAACGGCGGGAGAGCAGCGGCTCAACATCCGGCACCCGCGCCGGATCGTGAGAGGTGGGCCCGGGCTGATCCGCAAGCTCGCGCGCCCCTGCGGAGACGTCGTACCGCCGGCCGGGGGCGTGACCGACACCGCGTGGATGGTCCTGCTCAGCGTCGAGGGCACCGCCGTACGGCAGCTGCCCGTACCGACCGACCGACGCTCGTCGCTGACCGCCCGGCTGCACATGCCCGCCGGTCCCGCCACGGCGTCCGTCCGCGCCGACCTGCACTCCGGCACCGCGCTGCTGGCACGCGACGTGGCCGACGTCGCGGTGCTCGCCCCACCCCCCCGGACTGCAACGGCCGGTACGCGTCGACGACGACGTGCTGCTGGTGACCCGTCGCTTCGGATCCGACGCCCAGGCCCTGGCCCGGCGTGGCGGCCGGGTCCTCGTCGTCGCGGAGGACCGCGAGGCGCTCGGCGACGCGTTCTCCGCGCCGCTGCGCCCGGCGTACCTGCACTCGGCGACGTTCGCCGGCTGGCTACGGCACCGGGCCAGCACGTCGCTCACCGTGCCGTGGAGCGCCGGCGCCGTCACGATCACCACCTTCCGGCTGCGCACGGCCGGG
>NZ_JBQHDB010000016.1:0-170892 GCF_052068135.1 Micromonospora sp. BQ11
CGGAGTTATAAACAATTGGCACTGGCTTATCAAGCACCCTGTTGAGTTCTCAAAGAACAACCACACACCATCCGGAACCCCGCATCAGCAGGACCCCGTCCGGGGCAATTCAGTTCCTACCACACCCGCCGCTCCCGCGCCGGGCACTTTTACTACGTTACCCGGTGGTTTTCGCTGTGTCAAACCGATGTTTCGCGGTTTGTCATGCTTACAACCCTTTTCCGGGCACCACGAAGACAGTGGCTTGCGCCGCTTCCCTCGTGGGTTCCGGCAGGCCGGCCGCTCGCGGTCTCCCGCTCGCTCGCCCGGTTCCCTACCGGTCGACAACCTTACCCGGTCGGTCTCGCCCCACCAAATCCGCCTCGCGGCGAGTCCGGGGCACCGCCCGTACCGGCTCTGACAGGTGACAACCCATCCGACCCGGAGGTCATTCCCGCGCTCCGGCCTCCAGGTCTTTCGCCTGTTTCGTCCGTTCCGCGCTGACAGAGAGAAAGTTACGCGCCCGGCGGAGTCATCGTCAAATCCGCCGGGCGCGTCCCGCGTCACACTGTCGTCGTACGGCTATCTCTGCAGCTCAACACCCGCGAACGAGCGCTTGCCGCGGCGCAGGACCAGGTACCGACCGTGCAGCAGGTCCTCCGGCGTCAGCTGCGCGTCGACCTCGGACACCCGCGTGTTGTTGACGTAGGCGCCGCCCTCCGCGATGACCCGCCGGGCCTCCTTGAGGCTGGGCACCAGACCGGACTCGCGCAGCAACCCCGCCACGTCGGGCAGCTCGGTGAGGTGGACGAGGCCGGCCTCGGTCAGCGCGGCCCGCAGGGTGGCCGGTGCCAGTTCCTCCAGGGAGCCGCGCCCGAAGAGCGCCTGGCTCGCCGCGACGACCTGGGCCATCTCCCGCTCGCCGTGCACCAGGGTGGTCAGTTCCTCGGCGAGCGCGCGCTGGGCCGCCCGCGCGGCCGGACGCTCGGCCGTCTCCTTCTCCAGTTCCTCCAGCTCCTCCCGGGACCGGAAGCTGAAGTACCGCAGGTAGCGCCCGACGTCGCGGTCGTCGACGTTGACCCAGAACTGGTAGAAGGCGTACGGGCTGGTCATCTCGGGGTCGAGCCAGACGGCGCCGCCCTCGGTCTTGCCGAACTTCGTCCCGTCGGACTTCGTCACCAGGGGGGTGACGAACGCCTGGACCGGACCGGCCCCGCGCCGGCGTACGTAGTCGACGCCGGCGGTGATGTTGCCCCACTGGTCGGAGCCACCGAACTGGAGCTGGCAGCCGTGCCGGCGGTGCAGCTCGAAGAAGTCGTTCGCCTGGAGCAACTGGTAGCTGAACTCGGTGAAGCTGATGCCGCTCTCCAGCCGGGCCTTCACCACCTCGCGGGCCAGCATCTTGTTGACCGGGAAGTGCTTGCCGACGTCACGGAGGAACTCGACGACGGACATCTCGCCGGTCCAATCGAGGTTGTTGACCAGCTGCGCGGCGTTGGCCCCCTCGTACGAGACGAAGGGGGAGAGCTGGTCACGGATCCGGGCGACCCACCTCTGGACCACCTCCGGCGGGTTCAGGGTCCGCTCGGCGCTCTCCTTCGGATCACCGATCTGGCCGGTCGCGCCACCGACGAGCAGCAACGGCCGGTGACCGGCGAGCTGGAGGCGGCGGGCCGTGGTGACCTGCATGAGGTGGCCGACGTGCAGGCTGGGCGCAGTCGGGTCGAAACCCACATAGAAGGCCGCCGCCCCACCGTCGAGCAGCTCGCTCAGCTCGTCGAGGCCGGTGGAGTCCTGGATCAGGCCTCGCCACCGCAGGTCATCGGTCAGGGAGTCCCGCCGGGGCGGCGGGAGGCTGCTGTCGGTCACGGTCACCCATTCTTCCCCATGACCGACGACCGACCGTACCGGGTTTGCCGCTCCGCTCCCCCGCTACGCTGGCGGCCCTGTGACGGAGGAGGGGTCGACCGTGGAGATGCCGGACGTGACGGGTGGGTTCGTGGCCCTGCTCGGCCTGGAGTTCGACGAGGTGAGCGGCGACCGCGTCGTCATCCGCTGGCGGGTCCGCCCGGATCTGCACCAGCCCTTCGGCATCCAGCACGGCGGCGTGTACTGCTCCGTGGTGGAGACGGCCGCCAGCGTCGGAGGGTCGCTCTGGCTGGGCGACCGTGGCCAGGTGGTCGGCGTGTCCAACCAGACCGACTTCCTGCGCGCGGTCCGCGAGGGCGAACTGACCGCCGTGGGTACGCCGGTGCACCGGGGCCGCAGCCAGCAACTGTGGCAGGTCGAGATCACCGACGACACCGACCGACTGGTGGCGCGCGGGCAGGTCCGGCTCCAGAACCTCTCCCCCTCCTGACGTCACCGACGTCCGGCCATCTCGGCGGACGGGTCGCGGCGGCGAACGGCCGGACGGCCGTTCCACCAGGCGCGGCGGGGCCGGAGGAGCGTCAGCTCCGGGCTTCGTCCAGCACCGGCGGGGCGTCCGACTCCTCGTCCTCGGCGCTGGGCTCGCGGTGCAGCCGGACCTCGGTGATCGCGTGGTGGTCGATGCGGGACACCGCCAGCGTCCACCGGTCGACGGTGATGCTCTCCCCCGCCGCCGTGGGGATGTGGCCGAGGCAGGCGAGGAGCAGACCGGCGATGGTGGTGTAGTCACCGCTGGGGCGACCGGGCAGCTCCACCCCGACGTCGACCAGGTCGTGCACCGGGAAGGTGCCGGGCAGCACCATCGTGCCGTCCGGCTCGTGCCGCACCGAGTGCACGTCCCGGTCGGTCTCGTCGTAGATCTCCCCGACGATCTCCTCCAGGATGTCCTCCAGCGTGACGATGCCGTCGACCGCGCCGCGCTCGTCGACCACAAGGGCGATGTGCTGCCGCTCGGCCTTGAACTGGCGCAGCGCCTCCACGACCGGCAGCGAGTCGGGCAGCAGCATCGGCGGGCGGGCGCATTCGTCGACCGGCCGGTCGTCCGGCACGCCGACGAGGTCGCGGAGGTGGATCACGCCGATCGCCTCGTCCAGGCCGCCGTGGCGGACCACCGGTGCCCGGGAGTGTCCGGTGGCCGCGAGGACGAGCCGGGCTGCCTCGGCGGTGGTGCCGCTGTCCAGCGTGAAGACCTGGAGGCGGGGCACGAGGACGGCCTTGAGCTGCCGGTCGGCGATCTCCACCGCGCCGGCGATGATCGTCCGTTGCTCCTTGGTGAAGCCGTGGTTGCCGGCGACGATGTCGCGCAGCTCGTCCGGGCCGATCTCGTCGGGCTCGTGCTTCGGGTTCAGGCCGACGAGGCGGACGACCAGGTCGCTGGTGGCGCCGAGGGCCCAGACGGCCGGTCGGGTCAGGCTGGCCAGCACGTCCAGCGGCCGGGCCACGAGCAGGGCCCAGCGCTCGGCGGACTGCATGGCGATCCGCTTGGGGGCCAGCTCGCCGAAGACCAGGGTGACGAAGGTCAACACCAGGGTGACCAGCACGATGGCGACCGTCTCGGCCGCGCCCCCGAACACGTCCAGCAGCGGCACCAGCGGCCGGGCCAGCGACACCGCGGCGGCGGCCGAGGCGAGGAACCCCGCCAGGGTGATGCCGATCTGGATCGTGGCGAGGAACCGGTTCGGGTCCTTCGCGAGCCGGGCCAGCACCCCGCCGGCGCGGCTGGTGCGTTCCAGCCGTTGGATCTGGCTGTCCCGCAGCGACACCAGGGCCATCTCGCTGCCCGCGAAGACCGCGTTGAGGATGACCAGGACTCCGACCAGGGCCAGTTGGCTCCAGTAGCTCTGCAACCCGGTTCTCCTCACACCGACCGCGCGGCCGGGCGCTCCGGCGACGCCGCCGGACGGCGAACCGCCGGCGTACGCGCAATTGTGCCCACCGGTCGCGGTGCCGAACCCTCCCGGTCGGGTGACGCCGGACAGGTCAGGCGGCGGCCGGCAGGTCCAGCACGTACGCGTCGCCCTCGGGGCGGAACCCGAGCCGGTGGTAGTACGGGGCGACCATGCCGGGCGGGCTGACCACTCGCCGGAAACCCCGGTCGGTGAACAGCCGGCTGCTCCGGTAGACGAACTCGCCGGGGGTGAAGTCCCGGAACCGCCGGGTCACGTAGTCCAGGTCGACCTGGGCCACCCCGCCCGGTTCGGCGTGCGACAGCACCACCCCGACCACCTCGTCGGCCTTCATGACGACGAACGCCGAGCGGTCCCCCTCCGGCTCCCAGGTGAAGCCGGGGTTGAACCGCGCGATGTCGGCGGCGTGCACCCGCAGCGTGTGGGCCAGGAACTGGTCGTCGACGCCGACCTCCACCACCTGGTACGTCGCCTCGTCGTGGCGGGTGGCGAGCATCTTCCGCAGGTACCAGACGTTGATCACGGCGAGCACGACGTTCAGCCCGACCATCGGCCAGACCTCCACGGCGGCGTTGTAGCCGATGAGGATGAGACAGCCGAGCAGGTTGAGGGCACGCAGTCGGAGGATGCGCGTCTGCAGCAGCGACCAGACCAGCAGCGCGGAGCCGGCCCAGCCGGTCAGTTCCAGCCAGTTCACCGGAGCGACAGTAGCGCTTGCCCAGCTCAGGCGGCTCGGCGGGAGGCCGGCCGGGGATGGGACGGACCCCGCGTCGGCGTCAGGCGGCCAGCTCGAGGACCCATTCCTCGACGTCGTGCCCCCGCCCGGGTGCGAAGCCGTGGTCCTCGCCGCGCACCACGAAACCGCACTTGCGCAGGACCGCCAGGGAGCCGTGATTGTCCTTGACCGCGCGGGCGTGCAGCGGGCGCTGCGGCAGCTCCCGGAGCAGTGCGCGCAGCGCCCTGGTGGCGTACCCCCGACCCCAGTGCGCCCGGTCGATCCAGTAGCTGACCTCGGTGCCCTCCCCCACCGGGAAGGCGAGCACGTATCCCACCACCGCGTCGTCGACGGTGACGGTGCGAGACACGTTCGCCGGGCCGGTGCGCACCCGGTGCCAGTGCGCGGCGAACTCGTCCGCGTCGTCCGGGTCGTCGGCGGTGAACGCCGCCATCCGTACGGCTTCCGGGTCCCGCTGGCAGCGGTAGAACGCCGGCAGGTCCTCGTCGCGCACCTCACGTAGGCGCAGGTCTCCGATCATGGCACCGACGATAGGTCGTCCCTGTGACAGCCGGGACCTCCGGCCCGGCGACCGGGTCGGCCGGCCCTGACCGGCGGGGACGGAACCGCGCAGGCTGGGGGGCGGACGAAGGAGGACGTCATGACGATCGACGCCGGTGCCCCCGTCGTGGTGGGCGTGGACGGTTCCGCCATCGCCCTGGACGCGGTCCGGGGTGGCGGCCCGGGAGGCGGCGTACCGGCAGCGTCCGCTGCGGGTGGTGCACGCCTTCATCTGGCCGTTGACCGGCGCGCCGCTGACCCCGGTGCCCGGTGCGCCGGCCGACGCCGGCCTGCGCAACCAGGCCGAGCGGTACGTGGCCGAGGCGATCGCCGAGGCGACGAAGGTCTCCCCCGAGGTGGCGGTAACCGGCGCGGTCGTCGACGGCGCCGCGGGCCCGGTGCTGCTGGCGGAGTCGCGGCAGGCCACGCTGGTGGTGCTGGGCCACCGTGGTCTGGGCGGCCTCGCCGGGCTGCTGATCGGCTCGGTCACCCTCCGGGTCTCCACCGGCGCGGCGTGCCCGGTGCTGGTGGTACGCCGCGAGGCGCGTGCCGACGGGCCGGTGGTCGTCGGCGTCGACGGCTCCGAGCTGTCCACCGGGGCCGTGGCGTTCGCCTTCGAGGAGGCGGCCCAGCGGGGCGCGCCGCTGGTCGCGGTGCACGCCTGGCTCTACCCGACGCCGGTGGACCCGGGCGACATCCTGCCCCTGGTCTACGACCTGGACGAGTTCGGCGCCCAGGAGGAGCGGGCGCTGGCCGAGTCGGTTGCCGGCTTCGCCGAGCGCTACCCGGAGGTGCCCGTGCAGCACCGGCTGGTGCGCGGCACCCCCGCCCGGGTGCTGGTCGAGGAGTCGGAGAAGGCTCAGCTGGTCGTCGTCGGCGCGTCCGGTGCGGGCGCGCTGGGTGGGCTGCTGCTCGGCTCGGTCAGCCACGCGGTGCTGCACCACGCGCACTGCCCGCTGGCCGTCGTGCGCCATCACCGGCCGACCGACCGGTCCTGAAGCGGACACCCATCGTCGCGCCGGCCACTCCGCCGGCCGGCGCGACGGCATCTCCGTCCGGTGTTCGGGACGGTGGTGTGTCGGGGTAAATGCCGAGGGGTCGGCGGGACCACGCCGACAATGGCCTGATCGACCCGTAGGGAGTGCTGATGAACCGACCCGTCGTGGTGGGATTGGACGGATCACCGTCGAGCCTGGTGGCGGCCGGGTACGCCGCGCGGACCGCCGTGCAGCGGTCGGCGCCCCTGCACCTGGTGCACGGCTACCTGCACCCGCTCGGCCACGGCGTACCCCTCAACCCGTACGACGTGGGTATTCCGGAACCCTCGGAATCGGCACAGACGATGCTGACCCGGACCGCGACGGAGCTGGTCGGGCGCTGGCCCGGCCTGGACGTCGAGGTGCGGCAGGTGGCCGGCGGGCCGGGCGCGACGCTCGTGGAGGAGTCGCGCCGGGCGGACCTGGTCGTGGTCGGCAGCCGGGGCCTGGGCGGGTTCGCGGGCCTGCTGCTCGGCTCGGTCGGTACGCAGGTCACCGCGCACGCGCACTGCCCGGTGCTGGTGGTGCGCCCCGCGGAGGAGCCGATCCCGGTCGACGGTCCGGTGCTGGTCGGGGTGGACGGCTCGGAGTCCGCGGACCTCGCCGTGGCGTACGCCGCCGACGAGGCCGCCCGACGTGACACCACCCTGGTGCTGGCGCACGTCCGGGACCCGGACAGCGACGGGAGCGCGCCGGACGACGACGGGCCGGGGGCGCGGGTGGACGGGGACGCCCTCTTGGACGCCGCCGCCGCGGCGGTGCGGGCCAGCCACCCGGACCTGGTCGTGGAGGAACGGGTGCTGCGTTCGGCCAGCCCGGACCAGGCGCTGGTCGAGGCCAGCGGGAACGTCGCTCTGGTCGTGGTGGGCTCGCGGGGTCGCGGCGGGTTCACGGGGCTGCTGATGGGCTCGGTCAGCCAGACCCTCGTCCAGCACGCCCACTGCCCGGTGCTGGTCGCCCGCCCGCACGGCCACGAAGCCTGACGCCGCGGCGATACGCGCCGCGGCGATACGCGCCGCGATGCCGCTCGAACACGGATGAGTAGCCTCCCGGGACGGGGAGGCCACTCATTCCGTGAAACAGGGCGATGGTGGGGGCGGGCCTGCGGTCAGCGGTCGTGGTTGAGGAGATCGGCGAAGTCGGCGGTGAGGGCGAACGGGTCGGCCGGGCCGGTCGACGGCGGTCGCCGGTCCACCTGGTCGGCCAGCTCCGTGCCGGCCCGCAGGATGCGCCGGCGCAGCGCGTCGTCGGCCGTCCCCGCGGACCAGTCCTCCGGCGCGGCGAAGACCGCGGTCGGTACGACCACCGCCCGCAGGTACGCGAACAGCGGCCGGACCGCGTGCTCCAGGGCCAGCGAGTGCCGGGCGGTGCCACCGGTGGCACCGATCAGGACCGGGCGGTCGACCAGCGCCTGGGCGTCCACCACGTCGAAGAAGGACTTGAAGAGCCCGTTGTACGAGGCGGTGAAGATCGGCGTGACGGCGATGAGTCCGTCCGCTCCGGTCACCGCGTCGAGGGCGTCCCGCAGCGCGGGCGACGGGAAGCCGGTGAGCATGTTGTTGACGATGTCGTGGGCGTGTTCCCGCAGGTCGACCGGCCGGACCTCGACGGTGGCGCCCCGCCGGGCCAGCTCGTCGCGGGCGGCCGTGGCGAGCTGGTCGGCGAGCAGGCGCGTGGAGGACGGCTGGGACAGCCCGGCCGAGACCACGGCAAGGGTACGGCGGCTCATCGCCCCGCCTCGCTCCCCGCGCCGGCGAGGCCACCGGTGACGGCGTCCGCCCCCTCGGCGGCGTCGTCGGACCGGGCGGCGGCCGCGGCGGCGACCAGTGAGGCGTGGGTCGGTGCGGCCGGAACGTGGGCCGGACGCAGCGACTCGAACTCCTTGCGCAGCACCGGGACGACCTCCTCACCCAGGATGTCGAGCTGCTCCAGCACCGTCTTCAACGGCAGGCCGGCGTGGTCGACGAGGAACAGTTGACGCTGGTAGTCGCCGACGTAGTCGCGGAAGCCCAGGGTGCGGTCGATGACCTGCTGCGGGCTGCCCACGGTCAGCGGGGTCTGGGAGGTGAACTCCTCCAGCGACGGCCCGTGCCCGTAAACGGGGGCGTTGTCGAAGTACGGGCGGAACTCCCGCACCGCGTCCTGCGAGTTGCGCCGCATGAACACCTGCCCGCCGAGACCGACGATGGCCTGGTCGGGGCTGCCGTGGCCGTAGTGGGCGAAGCGCTGCCGGTAGAGACCCACCATCCGCTGGGTGTGCTCCTTCGGCCAGAAGATGTGGTTGGCGAAGAACCCGTCGCCGTAGTACGCCGCCTGCTCGGCGATCTCCGGACTGCGGATGGAGCCGTGCCAGACGAACGGCGGCACCCCGTCGAGCGGGCGCGGCGTCGAGGTGAAGGACTGCAACGGCGTACGGAAGCGGCCGGACCAGTCGACCACGTCCTCGCGCCACAACCGGCGCAGCAGGTCGTAGTTCTCGATCGTCAGCGGGATGCCGTTGCGGATGTCCTGCCCGAACCAGGGGTACACCGGTCCGGTGTTGCCCCGGCCCATCATCAGGTCGACCCGGCCGTCGGCCAGGTGCTGGAGCATCGCGTAGTCCTCGGCGATCTTCACCGGGTCGTTGGTGGTGATCAGCGTGGTGGAGGTCGAGAGCAGCAGCCGGGACGTACGCGCGGCGATGTAGCCCAGCATGGTGGTGGGCGACGACGGCACGAACGGCGGGTTGTGGTGCTCGCCCGTGGCGAAGACGTCGAGGCCGACCTCCTCGGCCTTGAGCGCGATGGCGACCATCGCCTTGATCCGCTCACGCTCGGTCGGCTCCCGCCCGGTGGTCGGGTCGACCGTGACGTCGCCGACGGTGAAGATTCCGAACTGCATGACCGACTCCTCTGTCGTCCCACCGGGACCGTCCCGGACACCCCGCGACAACATATTTGACGAGTCAACTATTCCGCCGTGCGGGCCCCGGCGGAGTCGCGCCGGGGCCCCACGGTCGTCTCACCCGAGTTGGGCGTTGCGCCAGGCGGTCGACTCCAGCGGCGGGTCGCCCAGCTCGAACTCGGCCCAGTTGTTCCAGTACGCCACCGCGTCCACGTCGCCCTGCTGGCGCAGCCACGTGACGTGCTCCTGGATGGCCCGGGCCCGGCCCGCGCCGGTGGTGTCGGCCGTGGTCCGGCTCATCCCGTACTCCGGCACCAGCAGCCGGAGCCCCGGGTACGCGGCACGCACCTTCCCGAACGCCGTGCCGAACATCCGGGATGCCGGCCAGTACGCGGCGGTGTCCCGGGAGTAGCAGTCGACGCCGTAGTGGGTCATGCCCGGGTAACCCCAGTCGGTCGGGTTGCCGCGCCCCTCGTCGAGCCAGTACCGGGTGACGATGGGGCCGTGCCCCAGCACCCAGCGGCGGTTGCGGTGGGCGGCGACGATCTGCGCCAGTCGTGTCGCGGTGGCCCGGTACGTCGCCGGCGTGACGTCACCCATCGGTTCGTGGTACCAGGTGAGGTAGATCGGCCGGCCCAGCCCGTCCAGCCAGCCGCTCAACTGCTCGACGTCGTCCTTCCAGGACACGTGCATGACGACCGACGGGGCGTCGACGAACTTGCCGGCGTTCAGCGGGGGCAGTTCCGGCAGGGTGTCGGCGTCGCCGCCGTCGGTGCCGAAGTCGCGCATGTAGCGGAGGCCGGGGTAGTCGGCCATCATCCGCTGGGTACGTGCGCCCTTCTCGGCGCTCATCCCGACCAGCAGCGGCACGGTCAGCGTGGCGGTGGCCGTGCCGGTCCGGCCGGCGGTGTCGCGGGCCGTGGCGGTCAGCGTGACCGTGCCCCGGCCGGCCAGCACGGTCACCGTGAAGCGGGTCGGATCGGTGGCGACCGGGGTGATGGTCACGCCGGGCGTGGGGCTGGTGAGCTGGACGGTGAGCGGCACGCTCAGCTCCACCCGGACGGGGGCGTCCCAGGCGACACCGGTGGGGTCGCTGACCCGACCGGAGAGGGTCACCAGCCGCGAGTCGGGATGGTAGGCGTCCACCCGTACGGAGGTGGACTGCCCGGGGAGCAGGACGGTCTGGTCGGCGGTGACGGAACGGACGACGGGTGCGGCCATGGGTGCCTCCGGGGCGTGGTGGTCGGCGCTCCGGCCGCACGTCCCAGGGCAGCCAGGACGGCTCTGAACTGCGCTTTTACCATCTTGCGTCGCGTCGGGGGCGTCGCCACCGGTGGCGGCAGATGGCGAAAAACCTGGTCCGGCCCCCGCGCTGGGGGACGTCGCCGGTCGCGCCGGCCCGGGTCAGCCGCCGGCGACCGACGGGAGCACCTGGACCTCGGCGTCGGCCGGGACCGGGGTGTCCAGCCCGCCGAGGTGCCGGCAGTCCTCCCCGTCGACGTAGACGTTGACGTACCGGCGCAGCTCGCCTCGTTCGTCGCGGATCCGCCGGCCGAGGCGGGGCCACTCGCCGGCCACCTCGTCGAGGACCGCGCGCAGCGTGCCGGCGGCGGTGACCGTCAGTCGGCTCGCTCCCCCGGCCTCGCCGCGCAGCGGGCCGGGCAGCAGAACGGTGACCACGTCAGACCGTCGCGGCGCGGATGCTGAGGACGTCCGGCAGGTGGGCGGCCACCAGCGACCAGGAGTCACCCTCGTCGCGGCTGGCGTAGACCTCCCCCGAACGGGTGCCGAAGTAGACGCCACCGGGCTCGCCGTCGTCGGCGCACATCGCGTCCCGCAGGACGGCCGGGTAGAACGGCCCCTCCGGCAGGCCGGCGTCGAGCGGCTCCCAGGTGCCGCCCGCGTCGGCGGAGCGCCAGACCCGGCAGCGTCGGTCGGCCGGGAAGCGCTCACTGTCGGCGGCCAGCGGGAAGGTGAAGACCGTGCCGGGCCGGCCGGGCAGCGACACGATCGGGAACCCGAAGTCGCTCGGCAGCCCCTCGGCGATCGAGGACCAGGTGTGCCCGTCGTCGTCGGAGCGGTAGACGCCGTGGTGGTTCTGCGCGTAGAGCCGGTCGGGCTCGCCCGCGTCCCGGGCCACCTTGTGCACGCACTGCCCGAACTCGGGCCACTCGTCGGGCAGGAAGTAGGCCCGGATGCCGGTGTTGCCCGGCGCCCAGCTCGCGCCCGCGTCCGTCGAGTGGTAGACGCCACCGGTGGACATGGCCACCGCGACCCGGTCGGGGTGGCGGGGGTGCGGCAGCACCGTGTGCACCGCCTGGCCGCCGAAGCCCGCGCCCCACTGCTCCCGGTGCGGGTGGTCCCAGAGCGCGCGGACCAGGTCGTAGCTGACACCGCCGTCGTCGGAGCGGAACAGCGCCGACGGCTGCGTGCCGGCCCACACGACGTCCGGCTGGTCCGGCCCGGCCGGGGTGAGCTGCCAGACACGGCCCAGCGTCGCGCCGGTGTCGGCGGGGAAGGCGACCGGGGGGTCGTCGGGCTCGTGCCACGAGACGCCGAGGTCGTCGGAGGTGGCCACGCTCGGCCCGAAGTGCGAGCTGTCGGTGCTGGCCAGCAGTCGCGGCGTGGCACGACGGGTGTCGATGGCGACCGCGTACACCCCGGTCATCGGGAAGTGCGGCCCGGACACCTCCCAGCCGCGTCGTCCGTCCGTGCTGGTGGCCAGGAAGAGCCCCTTGGCCGTCCCGATCGCGAGCAGTGTGGCCATCGACCGTCTCCGTCCCTCGGCGAGTGCTGCCGTGATTATGGCCACACCCACCGACAAGGTCGCCGCCCCGCGCCGGCAGCGGGCGGATCAGCGGCTGCGGGGGACGTGGCGGCGGTAGGCGCTGACCGTCGGGTCGCCGTCGATCCAGAACCTCCACGGCACGTCGTG
Organism: Micromonospora sp. BQ11; assembly: GCF_052068135.1. Classification (NCBI taxonomy): domain Bacteria; kingdom Bacillati; phylum Actinomycetota; class Actinomycetes; order Micromonosporales; family Micromonosporaceae; genus Micromonospora; species Micromonospora sp. BQ11. The sequence continues at coordinate 11,947 of NZ_JBQHDB010000016.1, forward strand.
CGCGCCGGTCACCCCGACCCGGGGCCCGGCGGCCACCGCGTCGGCCGGCACCGGCCCGTCGCCGAGCAGGTCGACGCCGTAGGCGGCCCTGTCGATGCCGAGGGCCGCGCAGAGCCGGGCAGGTCCGCGCGCGAGGTCGACGTCCCGGCGTACGGCGGGACGCCGTTCCCGGGCCACGTCGAGGCCGTCGACCACCTCACCGGCGCGCAGCAGCACCGCCGACGCCTCCCCGTCCGGGCCGGTCACCACGTTCATGCACCAGTGCATGCCGTAGGTGAAGTACACGTACGCGTGCCCGGACGGCCCGAACATGACCGCGTTGCGGGCGGTGCGTCCCCGGTACGCGTGCGAGGCGGGGTCGCCCGCGGTGCCGGCGTACGCCTCGGTCTCGGTGATCCGCACCGTCACGTCGTTGGCGGTCAGGGTGCAGCCGAGCAGACCACGCGCCGCGGGCACCACCGGCCCCGCCAGCAGGTCGGCGAGCCCGGTCTCCGCGGCGAGATCCCTCCCCGACTGCTGGATGTCCATGCGACGAAGGGTACGGGGCCGGCCGGGTCCCGCGGCGCCGACGTCGTTCGGCCGGGACCGCCGGCGTCGGTGGTGTGGTCTACGTTTCGGGCGTGGTGACGGTGATGGGTGACCCTGACGAGATCGCCGCCGCATTCCGGGGGACGGTGCTGGACGGGCTTCCGATCGAGGAGGGCCTCGGCGACACGTGGGTGGTCACCGGCATCGACACACGTCAGCTCCTCCCGGCGTGGCGGGCGGCCCGGGCGGCGACTGCGAAGACGGGCCGGTGGCCCGTCCTCACCACCGTCGACCAGTGGTGGATGGACGCGGAGCGTGAGCAGGTCCGGCGGGACCTCCCTGTGCCGCCGACGCTGGTCGCGGTCGAGCGTTGGACATGGGAGCGGCTGGTGGCCGACCCTGCGGCCCTCGAGAAGGTGTGGACGAGAACTGCGCCGTATGTCGGGTCGGAGTAGGCCATCCCGGTCACCGACGCGGTCCGGCCGTGACGCGGGTCGCCCGGCACTACTGATAAGGCGAGGCTTACCTTAGAGTGGGTGCCCGTGACACCCCCGTCCTCCCTGCTCCCGGCCGTCGGGGCGGTGCCGTTCGTCCGCGAGCTGGCCGCCCACGGCGACCGTCCCGCCGTCATCACCTCTGACGGGGAGACCACGTACGCCGCACTCGCCGACCGGGTCGCGCGGACCGCCGCCCGGCTGGGCACGGCGCGCCGGCTGGTCCTGGTGGTCGGCGCGAACACGCTCGACTCCCTGGTGGCGTACCTGGCCGCGCTGCACGCCGGCCACCCCGTCCTGCTGGTGCCGGGCGGGCACGAGGCGGCGGTGGCGTCGCTGGTGGCGGCGTACGACCCGGACGTGGTGGTCGGCCCGGCCGGCGGCGGCTGGCGGATCGACGAGCGGCGGGCCGGGTCCGTCCACGACCTGCACCCGGACCTGGCGCTGCTGCTCAGCACGTCCGGCTCGACCGGCTCGCCGAAGCTGGTCCGGCTGTCGCACGCCAACCTCCAGGCCAACGCCGAGGCGATCGGCGCATACCTGGGCATCCGGGACACCGACCGCGCGGCCACCACGCTGCCGCTGCACTACTGCTACGGCCTGTCGGTGGTCAACAGTCACCTCGCCCGGGGCGCGGCGCTGGTGCTGACCGAGCTGTCGGTGGCCGACGGCTGCTTCTGGGAGCTGTTCCGGGCCACCCGGGCCACCACGTTCGCCGGTGTGCCGTACACCTTCGACCTGCTGGACCGGGTCGGCTTCGCCGGGATGGACCTGCCGCACCTGCGCTACGTCACCCAGGCCGGCGGCCGGCTCGCCCCGGAGCGGGTGGTGCGCTACGCCGAGCTGGGCCGCCGGGCCGGCTGGGACCTCTTCGTGATGTACGGCCAGACCGAGGCGACCGCGCGGATGGCGTACCTCCCTCCGGATCTGGCCCTCGACCGCCCGGCGGCGATCGGCGTGCCGGTCCCCGGCGGCGCCTTCCGGCTCGCGCCGGTCGCCGACCACCCGGACCCGGGGGTCGGTGAGCTGGTCTACGCCGGTCCGAACGTCATGCTGGGCTATGCCGAGTCCCCCGCCGACCTGGCCCTCGGCCGGACGATCGACGAGCTGCACACCGGTGACCTGGCCCGGCGCGGCGCGGACGGGCTGTGGGAGATCGTCGGGCGACGCAGTCGGTTCGCCAAGATCCTCGGCCTGCGGATCGACCCGCAGCAGGTCGAGGCGCTGCTGGCCGCGCACGACGTCGCGGCGACCTGCGTGGGCGGCGACGACGAGCTGGTCGTCGCGGTGGTCGGCCCCGGCGACCCGCGCCGGATCCGCCGGCTCGTCGTCGACGAGGTGGGGCTGCCGCCCCGCGCGGTCCGCGTCGTGGCGGTGGCCGAGGTGCCCCGGCTGGCCAGCGGCAAACCGGACCTGGTCGCGCTGCGGACCCTGGCCGCCGCCGACACGCCGGCCCCGACGCCGGCGGCGTCGTCCGGCGACCTCTGCCGGCTGTACGCGGAGGTGCTCGACCGCACCGACGTCACCGCCGACCTGAGCTTCGTCGACCTCGGTGGCGACTCCCTGTCGTACGTCGAGATGTCGGTACGCCTGGAGCGGGAGCTGGGCCACCTGCCGGCGAACTGGCACACCCTGCCGATCGCGGCGCTGCGCGCCCCCGCCCGGAAGCCGGGCCGGCGGCGGTCGCTGGAGACCAGCGTCGCGCTGCGCGCCGTGGCGATCCTGCTGATCGTCGGCTCGCACATCCCCCTGTTCACGATCACCGGCGGCGCGCACCTGCTGCTCGCGGTGGCCGGCTTCAACTTCGCACGGTTCCAGCTGACCGGGGCGGACCGCCGGGACCGGCTGCGGCAGATCCGGTCCAGCCTCCTGCGGATCGTGCTGCCGACCACCGCGTGGATCGGCGCGGTGATGATGGTGAGCGACCAGTACCGGTGGAGCACCCTGCTACTGATGCACGGCGCGGTCCGGCCGGCGGACGCACCGGACGGTTGGCACTTCTGGTTCATCGAGGCGGTGGTCTACCTCCTGGTCGCCACGGCCGCCCTCCTCGGCCTGCGCCGGGTGGACCGGTGGGAACGACGGCGACCCTTCGCCCTGCCCCTTACCCTGACCGGGGTCGCGCTGCTCGGCCGGTACGACGTCTTCGGCCTGGACGCCCGCCACGACCTGCCGTCGGCGTTGGTGGCGGGCTGGCTGTTCACCCTCGGCTGGGCCGCCGCGCGGGCCGACGGCGTACGGCAGCGGCTGCTGGTCACCGTGGCCGCGGCGGCCACCGTGCCGGGCTTCTTCGGCCAGCCGGCGCGCGAGGCGCTGACCGTGGCCGGGTTCGCCCTGCTCGTCTGGCTGCCCACGGTGCCCAGCATCGGTGTGGTCAACAAGGTGGCCGGGGTGCTCGCCGCCAGTTCGCTCTACATCTACCTGACCCACTGGCAGGTGTACCCGCACCTGCGGGACCTGCCGCTGGTCGCGCTGGCCGCGTCGGTGGCGCTGGGCATCGCGTACGCGACTCTGATGAACACGGTGTGGCGCCGGGCACGCACCTTCAACGGTTTGTTGACAACGAAGCGTTGAAGTGATGGAGTCGGGGCATGACCGACTCCCTCGCCACGCCCGGCGCCGCCCGCGCGCGCGCCGAGCGCACGTACGCCGCCCTGCACCGCATCGGCGAGCGGCACGCCGGCACCGAGACACGCCGCCGGCGGCACACCAACCCGTACCTCCCCGACTCCTGGGAGGCGATCGCCCTGGTCACCGCGCTCGCCGCCGGAGGAGCCGAGCAGGAGCCCGACGAGGAACCGGTGGACGACGCCGACCTCGTCGCCGCGCTCACCCTCGTACCGCACCTGCGGGCCGAGGTCGACGCGATGGAGGCCGGACTGATCGACCTCGCCCGGTCCCGGGGGCTGACCTGGCAGGCCGTCGCGTACGGGCTCGGGCTGGGCAGCGCCCAGGCCGCCAAGCAGCGCCACGAGCGCCTGTCCGCCCGCACCACCGCCGACTGACGGTCGACCGGCGCGCTCCCGGGCCGATCACGCGCGACGGCAGACTGACGGCAGGACCGACGGCGGAGGACTGCTAGCTGCCGGCATGTCGGTCGGCGTAGTGCTCGGTAGTTGGCTAAAGTGACGGGTTGAACGTGAAGGAATGGGCAGTGGCGACTGGAGTCTCCTATGCGACCGCACGTCGTCGTCACGGGGCCGGAGCGTTGCGTGTTCCCTCCTACCGGCTCGGTCGGCTGATCATGGTGGGTGAGCCGGTGACCGGCGCGGTCGCCGATGCCGGCCAGGTGGTGGTGTATGCCCGGGTGCCGTCGGCCGACCAGGAGCCGGACCTGGATGGGCAGGCTGCCCAAGCCGCCACGTGGGCAACCGGGCATCGCCACCCGTTCGCGCGGTTCGGCACCGAGTATGTCGAGGCCGCGCCGACAGCGGAGGGCCACCGGCTACTGGTCGTCGAACCGGCAAACCGGGCCGGCCGTGCGGTTGAGGCCGCCACTGGAGCGGACGAGCCGGCATGAGAACCATCCAGGCGTACCGATTCGCCTTGGACCTGACCTCGGTGCAGGAACGCGCGGTGCTGGCGCACGTCGGAGCGGCCCGCTTCGCCCACAACTGGGCACTGGCCAAAGTCAGGGCCGTCCTGAATCAGCGGGCGGCGGAACGCTCGTACGGTGTGCCGGACGGTCAGCTCACCGAGAGCATGTCGTGGTCGCTGCCCGCGCTACGCAAGGCCTGGAACGCCGCGAAGGCGGAGGTCGCGCCGTGGTGGCCGGAGGTGTCGAAGGAGGCGTTCAACACCGGCCTGGACGCGCTGGCCCGCGGGTTGACCAACTGGGTCGACTCACACAATGAGAGACGGGCGGGCCGGCCGATCGGGTTTCCCCGCTTCAAGTCCCGACGCCGCAGTAGCGCGAGCGTGCGGTTCACGACCGGTGCGATCCGGATCGAGCCGGACCGGATGCACGTGGTGCTGCCGCGACTGGGCCGGCTGAAGCTGCACGAGTCCGCCCGTAAGCTGGCCCGCCGCCTGGACAACGGCACCGGCAGGATCATGTCCGCCACGGTGCGCCGCGACGGCGGACGCTGGCACGTCTCGTACACCGTCGAAGTCGACCGCGCCGACCGGGTGCCGGCCCTACCTGGCTCGACGGTCGGTGTCGACGTCGGTCTTACACACCTCGCCGTGCTGTCCACCGGCGAGGTAGTGCCGAACCCGCGCCACCTCGGCCAAGCCCAACGTCGCCTGCGCCGGCTCGGCCGGGCGCTGTCCCGCAAGACCGGCCCGGACCGGCATACCGGCCGCGGCCCTTCGAGGCGGTGGCAGCGCGCCCGCGCGCGGCTGGGCCGGGCACACGCCCGGGTGGCCAGCCTGCGCCGCGACGGTCTGCACAAGCTCACCACCCGACTAGCCCGCGAGCACGGCACGATCGTGGTCGAGGCCCTCAACGTCACCGGCATGATGGCCAACCGGCGCCTGGCCCGACACATCGCCGACGCCGGCTTCGCCGAGATCCGCCGGCAACTGGCCTACAAGACCACATGGAACGGCGGCCGACTGCGCGTCGCCGACCGCTGGTATCCCTCCAGCAAAACCTGCTCGGGCTGCGGCACGGTGAAAACCAAGCTGGCCCTTGCCGAGCGTGAATACCACTGCCAGCCGTGCGGGCTGGTCCTCGACCGGGACCTCAACGCCGCACGCAACCTCGCCGCCCTCGCGGCCGAGTACAACACCGCCGGGAGTGGCCCGGTGGCAGGACGTGGAGCCGACCAGAAGACCCGCAACCCCGGGCAGGCGGCTACGAAACGTCAACCCGGCACGGCACCCGCCGATCAGACCGGGACCGTCCCACCGCAAGGCAGGACTACTGATCGTGCGCTCAACAAAACGCGCTGAGAGGTAACGGATGTCGATGGAGCGCGAGACGATGCGGGCGTACTGCCTGGCGAAGCCCGGCGCCTGGCTGGACCGGCCGTGGGAGGGCGACGAGGTGGTGAAGGTCGGCAGCCGGATCTTCGCCTTCCTCGGCGGGGCCGGCACGGAGCCGCGGGTCGGGGTGAAGTGCGGGCCGGACCGCACCGTCGCCGACGAGTGGATCCACCGGTTCCCCGCCGACGCGCGGCCCTCGCCGTACATCGGCCGGTCCGGCTGGAACACGCTGCGCCTGGACGGCGACATCCCGGACGACGAGCTGACCGAGGCCGTCGACGGCTCGTACGAGGCCGTGGTGGCAAAGCTGCCCCGGCGCGAACGTCCGAGCGCCTGAGGGCCGGCGTGGCGTGTGCCGCGCCGGCCCCGACGACCTCAGCGGGGAACGACCCGCTCGGACGCCCACTCCTTCCAGCCGGCCAGCTTGTCCGCCGCGGCGGCGAGCTGGTCGGCCACGGGACCCGGGCCGGTGGAGCCGGGGGTGATCCGGGCGGCGAGGGCCGAGGAGACCGACAGCACGTCCCGGACGCTCGGGTCGAGGTGCTCGCTGACCACGGTCAGGTCGTCGTCGGAGACCTCGTCGAGGGCGCAGTCCCGGGCCACGCACAGCGCCACCAGCTTGCCGGTGATCTCGTGCGCGTCGCGGAACGGTACCCCCTTGCGGACCAGCCAGTCGGCGACCTCGGTGGCCAGGGAGTAGCCCACCGGAGCGGCGGCGACCAGCCGGTCGACCCGTACGGTCATCGTGGAGATCATCCCCGCGAGCGCCGGGAGCAGCAGTTCCAGGGTGTCGACCGCGTCGAAGGCCGGCTCCTTGTCCTCCTGCATGTCCCGGTCGTACGTCATCGGCAGGCCCTTGAGCATGGTGAGCACGCTCATCAGGCCGCCGACGAGTCGGCCGGACTTGCCCCGGGCCAGTTCGGCGATGTCCGCATTCTTCTTCTGCGGCATGATCGACGACCCGGTGGCGAAGGCGTCGTCCAGCTCGACCCAGCCGAACTCGTGCGACGTCCACAGCACCATCTCCTCGCCGAGGCGGGACAGGTGCACACCGACGAGCGCGGTGACGAAGAGGAACTCGGCGACGAAGTCCCGGTCGGCGACCGCGTCCATCGAGTTGGCGAAGGACGTCCGGAAGCCCAGCTCCTTGGACACGGCCACCGGGTCCAGCGGCAGGCCGGAGCCGGCGAGGGCGCCGGCACCGAGCGGGCTGATCGCCGTCCGGTGGTCCCAGTCGCGCAGCCGCTCCAGGTCACGCAGCAGCGGCTGCACGTGCGCGAGCAGCCAGTGCCCGAACGTGACCGGCTGGGCGTGCTGGAGGTGGGTCATGCCCGGCGCGGCCGTGCTCACGTGCCGCTCGGCCTGCTCCACCAGCGCCTCGGCCAGCTCCACCAGTCGACCCGCCACGCCCCGGGCGTGGTCCCGCAGGTAGAGACGCAGGTCGGTGGCGACCTGGTCGTTGCGGGACCGGCCGGCGCGCAGCTTGCCGCCCAGGCTGCCGAGGCGCTCCAGCAGACCGCGCTCCAGGGCGGTGTGCACGTCCTCGTCGTCGATCGTCGGGCGGAACTGACCGGAGGCGCAGGCCGCCTCCAGGTCGTCCAGTGCGGCCAGGATCCGACCCAGTTCCTCCGGGTCGAGCAGCCCGGCGCCGGCCAGGACCCGGGCGTGCGCCCGGGAGGCCGCGATGTCGTACGGGGCCAGTCGCCAGTCGAACTGCACGCTCACCGACAGGCGGGCCAGCGCCTCGGCGGGACCGCCGGCGAACCGGCCGCCCCACAGGCTCGTACGGTTGGTGGCGGCACTGTTCTCGGTCAGGCTCTTGTCGTCCACGTCGCCCATTGTGGTGCCCACGATCAGCAGCCACCCAACCGGGCGTGCCGGGCGGCGGCCATCCTGCTCGGCAGGCCCCACAACTGCACGAAGCCCTTCGCCAGGGACTGGTCGAACGTGTCGCCCGTGTCGTAGGTGGCCATGCCGAAGTCGTACAGGCTGGCCTCGGAGCGCCGGCCGGTGACGGTGGCCCGGCCGCCGTGCAGGGTCATCCGCACCTCGCCGGACACGTGCTGCTGCGCGTCGGCGATGAAGGCGTCCAGCGAGTCCTTCAGCGGCGAGAACCACAGGCCGTCGTAGACCAACTCGCCCCAGCGCTGGTCGACGCCCTTCTTGAACCGGGCGAGGTCCCGCTCGACGGTGACCGCCTCCAGCTCCTGATGGGCGGTGATCAGGGCGACCGCGCCCGGCGCCTCGTACACCTCGCGGCTCTTGATGCCGACCAGGCGGTCCTCGACCATGTCGAGCCGGCCGACACCCTGCGCGCCGGCACGCCGGTTCAGCTCCAGGATCGCCTGGTACGGGGTGACGGTCTCGCCGTCGATCGCCACCGGGTTGCCGGCGTCGAAGGTGATCACGACCTCGTCGGCGTCGCGCTCCTGCGCCGGGTCCGACGTGTACGAGTACAGGTCCTCGACGGGTGGGTTCCAGATGTCCTCCAGGAAGCCGGTCTCCACCGCACGGCCCCACAGGTTCTGGTCGACGGAGTAGGGCGACTTCGCCGACACGTCGATCGGCAGCCCCTTCTCCTCGGCGAAGGCGATGGCCTTGTCGCGCGTCCACGCGAAGTCCCGGGCCGGCGCCACGATCCTCAGGTCGGGGGCGAGCGCGCCCAGACCGACCTCGAAGCGGACCTGGTCGTTGCCCTTGCCGGTGCAGCCGTGCGACACGATCGTGCCGCCGTGCCTGCGGGCCGCGGCGACCAGGTGCTTGACGATCAGCGGCCGGCTCAGTGCGGAGACCAGCGGGTAGCGGTCCATGTAGAGCGCGTTGGCCCGGATCGCCGGCAGGCAGTACCCGGCGGCGAACTCGTCGCGCGCGTCGACCACCTCGGACTCCACGGCCCCGCAGTCCAGCGCGCGCTGCCGGATGGCGTTCACATCCTCGCCGCCCTGCCCGACGTCGACCGCCACCGCGATCACCTCGGCGCCGGTCTGCTCGGCGAGGTAGGGAATGGCGACGGAGGTGTCCAGACCCCCGGAGTACGCCAGGACTACCCGCTCGGTCATGGTGTGGTGCCCCCCTCAACGGTCTCCTCGCGGCGGGCCCACCCGGCGAGCTTGTCGCCGAGCGCTGCCCCGCCGTCGGCCTCGCGGGCCACGACGAGGATCGTGTCGTCGCCGGCGATGGTGCCGACGATCTCGGTCAGGCCCGCTCGGTCCAACGCGCTGGCCAGGTACTGGGCTGCGCCCGGCGGGGTGCGCAACACGGCGATGTTGCCGCTGGAGTCGACGCCGTTGAGCAGCTCACGCAGCAGCCGGACCAGCCGGGCCGGCGCGGTCTCGGCGTCCCGCAGCGGCCGGTGGCCGTCCTCGGGGATCACGTACACGCCCCGGCCGTCGCCGGCGCGCGCGGTGACCGCGCCCAGCTCCTTCAGGTCCCGGGACAGGGTGGCCTGGGTGACCTGGATGCCGTCACCGGCGAGCAGGTCGGCGAGCTCGGGCTGCGAGTGGATCGCCTTGTCGCGGATCAGCTCGACGATGCGGGCGTGCCGGGCGGCGCGGGTCAGCGGGGCGGTCATGGGGTGGCCTCCAGGAGAAACGTCAGCAGCGCCTTCTGGGCGTGCAGCCGATTCTCCGCCTGGTCGAACACCGCGCTGCGCGGGCCGTCGAGCACCTCGTCGGTGATCTCCTCGCCCCGGTGTGCCGGCAGGCAGTGCAGCACGATCACCTCGGGTCGGGCGTGGGCCAGCAACGCGTCGTTGACCTGGTACGGCAGGAACGGCGTGTTCCGGTCCAGCCCGTCGTCCTCCTGACCCATGGAGGTCCAGGTGTCGGTGGCGACCACGTCGGCGGCGGCCACCGCCGCGAGCGGGTCGGTCAGCACGCGTACCGACCCGCCGGTGGCGGCGGCGATCTTCTCCGCGCGCGCCACGATCTCCTCCTCGGGCGCGAAGCCGGCCGGGCCGGCCACCCGGACGTGCATCCCGGCGGTCGCCCCGGCCAGCAGGTACGAGTGCGCCATGTTGTTCGCCGTGTCCCCCACGTACGCGAGGGTCCGCCCCCGCGTGCCGCCGCAGTGCTCGCGGACGGTGAGCAGGTCGGCCAGGAGCTGGCACGGGTGGTAGGTGTCGGTGAGCGCGTTGACCACCGGCACCGTGGCGCCCTCGGCCACCTCGGCGATCCGGTCGTCGCCGTGGGTGCGCAGCACGATCGCCGCGACGTAGCGGGAGAGCACCCGGCCGGCGTCGGCGAGGGTCTCGCCCCGCCCGAAGTGGGTGACCTGGGTGTCCACCACCAGCGGGTGACCGCCCAGCTCGGCGATGCCGGCGTCGAAGGAGATCCGGGTACGCAGGCTCTGCTTGTCGAAGAGCACCGCCACCGACCGCGGCCCCTCCAGCGGCTTGTACGCGAACCGGTCGGCCTTCATCCGCGCGGCGAGGTCGAGCACGGCCGACTGCTCGGCGGGGGACAGGTCGTCGTCGGCCAGGAAGTGCCGGGTCATGCGCTCGCCTCCGTCGTGCTCGCGATGGTCGGCGTCGACGCCGGCACGGGAGCCGGAGCGGCGGCGGGGGTCGTGACGTCGAGTGCGGCCGGGAGGGCCGCCAGGAAGGCGTCGGCCTGGGCGGCGGTGAGGACGAGCGGCGGGGCGAGCCGCAGCACGCCGGGCTGCACCGGGTTGACCAGGAAACCGGCCTCCCGCAGCGCCTCGGCGGCGACCGCCGCGACCGGCGCGGTCAGCACCACGCCGAGCAGCAGACCGGCACCCCGGACCTCACCGACCAGCGGATGACCGAGCGCCTCGACGCCCCGACGCAGCCGCTCGCCGACCCGCTTGACGTGGTCCAGCAGGCCCTCGTTGGCGATCGTCGCCACCACCGCGAGCGCGGCGGCGCAACTGACCGGGTTGCCACCGAAGGTGGTGCCGTGCGACCCCGGACCGAGCAGCTCGGCGGCCCGGCCGAAGGCCAGGGCGGCACCGATCGGCAGGCCACCGCCGAGGCCCTTGGCCAGGGTGACCACGTCCGGCTCGACGCCGTCGGCCTGATGGGCGAACCAGTGCCCGGTACGGCCGACGCCCGTCTGCACCTCGTCCAGCACCAGCAGCGCGCCGCGCCGGGCGGTGATCCGGCGGGCGGCGGCGAGGTAGCCGGGCGGCGGGACGACGACGCCGTTCTCTCCCTGGATCGGCTCCAGGATCACCATCGCCGTGGCCTCGGTGACCGCCGCCTCCAGGGCGGCCACGTCGCCGTAGTCGACGTGGGTCACCTCGCCGGGCAGCGGGCGGAACGGGTCGGCCTTGGCCGGCTGCCCGGTCAGCGCGAGGGCACCCATGGTCCGGCCGTGGAAGCCGCCGCGGGCGGCGACCACGTGCGACCGGCCGGTCAGCCGGGACAGCTTGAAGGCCGCCTCGTTCGCCTCGGCGCCGGAGTTGGCGAGGAACACCCGCCCCGGGCGCCCGGCGAGCGCGAGCAGCAGCTCGGCCAGGGCCACCGGCGGCTCGGCGACGTACAGGTTGGAGACGTGGCCGAGGGTGGCGACCTGCTTGGACACGGCGGCCACCACGGCCGGGTGGGCGTGGCCGAGGGCGTTGACCGCGATGCCACCGACCAGGTCGACGTACTCCCGGCCGGCCTCGTCGACCACGACGGCGCCGGAGCCGGCGACCAGCGCCAGCGACGGGGTGCCGTAGTTGTCCATCATCGACTGCCGCCACCGCTCCACGAGCGTGCTCATGACGCGATCACCATCGTTCCGAAACCTTCCGACGTGAACACTTCCAGCAGCGTGGAATGGGCGACCCGCCCGTCGACGACGTGCGCGGCGGGCACACCCTGGCGCACCGCCCGCAGGCAGGCCTCCATCTTCGGCACCATCCCGGACTCCAGCGACGGCAGCAGCTTCGCCAGGTCGTCCGCGGTGATCTCGCTGACCAGGCTGGTGGTGTCGGGCCACCGGGCGTACAGGCCGGGGACGTCGGTGAGGACGACCAGCTTGCGCGCCCGCAGGGCGATCGCGAGAGCGGCCGCGGCGGTGTCGGCGTTGAGGTTGTGCAGCACCCCGTCGGCGTCCGGGGCGACGGTGGAGATCACCGGGATCCGGCCGGCGGCGATCAGGTCGGTCACCGCCGAGATGTCCACCGACTCCACGTCACCGACCTGGCCCACGTCGACCGGCTCCCCGTCCACGTACGCCGGCCGTCGCACCGCCGTGAACAGCCCGCCGTCCTCGCCGGAGAGCCCGACGGCGAACGGGCCGTGGCTGTTGATCAGCCCGACCAGCTCCCGGCCGACCTGACCGACGAGCACCATCCGGACCACGTCCATCGCCTCCGGTGTGGTGACCCGCAGGCCGCCCCGGAACTCGCTGGGGATGCCGAGCCGGCCGAGCATCGCCGAGATCTGCGGGCCGCCGCCGTGCACCACGACGGGCTTCAGACCCGCGTACCGCAGGAACACCATGTCGGCGGCGAAGGCCCGCTGAAGCTGCGGGTCGACCATGGCGTTGCCGCCGTACTTGACCACGACGGTCGATCCGGAGAAGCGCTCCAGCCAGGGCAGCGCCTCGATCAGCGTGGCGGCCTTCGCCTGGGCGCGGGTGAGGTCGGTGGAGAGACTCATGTCGAGTACGCCGAGTTCTCGTGCACGTACGCGTGCGACAGGTCGTTGGTCCAGATCGTCGCGGCGGCCGAGCCGGCGTGCAGGTCGATGCGGATCGTGACGTCCCGACCGGTGAGGTCGACCTTCGAGCGGTCCTCGGCGGCGGCGCCGGACCGGCACACCCAGACCCCGTTCACCGCGACGTCCACGCCGTCCGGCTCGAACGCGGCGGCGGTGGTGCCGACGGCGGCGAGGATGCGGCCCCAGTTCGGGTCGTTGCCGAACAGCGCGGTCTTGACCAGGTTGTTACGCGCCACCGACCGGCCCACCTCGACCGCGTCGTCCTCGCCGGCAGCGCCGACCACCTCGATGGCGATCTGCTTGGTGGCGCCCTCGGCGTCGGCGATCAACTGCTGGGCCAGGTCGTGCGTGGCGGCGGTGACCGCGGCGGTCAGCTCCTCCTCGGTCGGCGCGATGCCACTGGCACCGCTGGCCAGCAGCAGGACGGTGTCGTTGGTGGACATGCAGCCGTCGGAGTCGATCCGGTCGAAGGTGACCCGGCAGGCCGCCCGCAGGGCCGCGTCCAGGGTCTCCGGACCGGCCACCGCGTCGGTGGTGAGCACACAGAGCATCGTGGCCATCGCCGGGGCGAGCATCCCGGCGCCCTTGGCCATCCCGCCGACCGTCCAGCCGCTGCCCCGGGCGACGGTGGTCTTCGGCCGGGTGTCGGTGGTCATGATCGCCTGGGCGGCCGGCATCCCGCCGTCGCGGGACAGTCCCCGGACGGCGGTGCGGACGCCGGACAGCAGCGCCGGCATCGGCAGCCGCTCACCGATCAGGCCGGTGGAGCAGACCGCCACCTCGCCCGCGCCGAGCAGCAGGCGGGCGCTGGCCGAGCTGAGCACGGCGGCGGTGTGCTCGGCGGTGGCGTGGGTGTCCTGGAAGCCGGCCGGGCCGGTGCAGGCGTTGGCGCCGCCGGAGTTCAGCACCACGGCCCGGACGACGCCGCCCCGGACGACCTGCTGGGTCCAGAGCACCGGTGCCGCCTTGACGCGGTTGGCGGTGAACACACCGGCGACACCGGCGTCGGGCCCGTCGTTGACGACGAGGGCGACGTCGGCGTTACCGCTGGCCTTGAGACCGGCGGCCACGCCGGCCGCCCGGAACCCCCGGGGAGCCGTGACGCTCACGGTGCTGACCTTTCGTTCGCGACTGCGGGGCTCCGCTGCGCTGCACTCCTCGCGCTCACGGCGCCACCCCCCAGATGGAGAGGCCCGTCGTCTCCGGCAGGCCGAGCATGAGGTTGGCGTTCTGTACCGCCTGGCCGGCGGCGCCCTTGCCGAGGTTGTCCAGGGCGCTGAGCACGATCAACCGGCGGGAGTCGACGTCGACGGTGGCCTGGAGGTGACAGGAGTTCGAGCCGAGGGTGGCGGCGGTGTGCGGCCAGGCACCCTCGGGGAGGACGTGCACGAACGGCGCGTCCGCGTACGCCTCGGCGAGCACCGCCCGGGGGTCGACGCCGCGCGCCGGGACGGCGGTGACCGTGGCGAGGATGCCGCGCGGCATCGGCGCGAGCAGCGGGGTGAACGACAGGCCGGTCGCGCCGGTGGCCTGCTTGATCTCGGGCACGTGCTGGTGGGTGCCGACCCGGTAGGGCGACAGGTCCCCCATGACCTCGCTGCCGAGCAGGTGCGGCTTGGCGCCCCGGCCGGCGCCCGAGGTGCCGGAGGCGGCGACGACCACCACGTCGGCGGGGTCGGCGGCGCCGGCGGCGATCAGCGGGGCGAGCGCCAGAGAGATGGTGGCGGCGTAGCAGCCGGTGTTCGCCACACGGGTCGACGTGGCGATCACCTCCCGCTGGCCGGGCAGCTCCGGCAGGCCGTAGGTCCACTGCCCGGCGTGCATGCCGCCGTAGTAGTGGGCCCAGTCCCACGGGCTGGCCAGCCGGTGGTCCGCGCCGAGGTCGACGATCCGGACCTCGGGCGGGAGCTGGGCGGCGAGGGCCGCCGACTCACCGTGCGGCAGGGCGAGGAAGACCAGGTCCGCGTCGCCCAGGGTCGCCGCGTCCGTCTCACCGAGCACCAGGTCCAGGCCGGGGAGCTGCGGGTGCACAGCGTCCAGGCGGTGACCGGCCTGGCTGTGCGCGGTAGCGGCGACCAGGTCGAACTCCGGGTGGCCGGCGACCAGGCGGATCAGCTCACCCCCGGCGTAGCCGCTCGCCCCGGCGACCGCGACTCGGATTCCCATACTTACCTCCGCATGACTATGCAGAGGAGATTACCAGTGGACTGCATGGTCATGCAATGCACTGCATGGCAATGAGCACGGTGGTCTCGCTCACCCGCCGCTCGGAGCGTGAAAGGAAGGGCCCCTTATTAACGCCTGGCGTTAATAAGGGGCCCTTCCTTTCACCTCAGGCGCCGCGGAGCACCGCGCCGAAGCGTTCGGCGGCGCGGGCCACCGCCGCGTCGCGGGCGGCCACCGCCTCCTCCACCGTCAGCGTCCGGTCGGGGGCACGGAAGGTGAGCTTGTACGCCAGTGACCGGCGGTCCGCCCCGAGCTGGGCGGAGGCGTACACGTCGAACAGCCGCACCGACTCCAGCAGCTCCCCCGCGCCCTCGACCAGCGCCTCCTGAACCTGCGCCGCCGGCACCGAGGCGTCCAGGACCAGCGCCACGTCGATCAGCGCGGGCGGGAACCCGGACACCGCCGGCCCGGGCGCCATCGGCGCCGCCGGCACCGCGTCCAGGTTCAGCTCCATGGCACACGTACGCCGGGGCAGCTCCAGCCCGGCGAGGACCGCCGGGTGCAGCTCACCCGCGTACCCGACGACGGTGTCGTCGACCAGCAGCCGCGCGCACCGCCCCGGGTGCCAGGGCGCGTACTCGGCGGC
This sequence comes from Micromonospora sp. BQ11, assembly GCF_052068135.1. Classification (NCBI taxonomy): domain Bacteria; kingdom Bacillati; phylum Actinomycetota; class Actinomycetes; order Micromonosporales; family Micromonosporaceae; genus Micromonospora; species Micromonospora sp. BQ11. Next base: position 27,380 of record NZ_JBQHDB010000016.1, read on the forward strand.
GCGGACGGTGACCCGCTCGGCCGGGATCCCGGCGATCGCGAGGACCTCCCGGCCCGCCTGGACGGCGTCGGCCCAGCCGGCCGTGCGGCCCGCACCCCACCAACCGGTCTGCTCGATCTCCCCGGCGAGGACCACGCCCACGTGCCGAGGCTGGTCGGGCAGCACCGCGTCGGCGGCGGCGAACTCCGCGTCCGACGGCCGGCGCTCCACTCCCATGGGTGGCGGGGCGCCGGCGTCGGAACGGGGGTGGAACACCGCGCCGATCTCGTACAGCGCCAGGTCACGCATCCCCCGGCCCAGGTTGCGCTTGAGCGCGCCGAGCAGCGGGCCGAGCAGGCTGGTGCGCAGCAGCGGCTCCTCCTCGGACAGCGGGTTGGCCACCCGTACCGCCCGCCGCCGCGCGTCGTCGGCGGGCAGGCCGAGCCGGTCGGCCAGCTCGGGAGCGACGAACGGCTGCGTGAGCACCTCGACGTACCCCTGGTCGGCGAGCGCCCGGGCCACGGCCCGGCGGCGCCGCTGCTGCCAGGTCAGGCCCCGGCCGGCGGGCGCCACCGGCAGCACCGAGGGCACGCGGTCGTACCCGTCGAAGCGGACCACCTCCTCGACCAGGTCGGCCGGGTCGGTGAGGTCAGGCCGCCAGCTCGGCGGGGTGACGGTGAGCGCGACGGTGCCACCGGCGGCGACACCGACCGTGCCCGGGTCCTCGCCGAGCCGGTCCGCGCCGGCGGCCACGGTGCAGCCGACCTGCTCCAGCAGGGCGACCACGCGGGCCGGCGGGTACTCCACCCCGACCCGCCGGGTGGGCAGGTCGGCCGGCATGACCACCGGCGTACGCGGCCGGACGTGGTCGATGTCGAGGACCTCCTCGCCGGCGGTGCCGCCGCCGTGTGTGACCAGCAGCGCCACCGCGACGTCCAGGGCGACCAGCGGCAGCGCCGGGTCGACGCCCCGCTCCCACCGCTTGGCGGCCTCGCTGAACAGCTTGTGCCGGCGGGCGGTACGGCCGACCGTCACCGGGTCCCAGTGGGCGGCCTCGAACAGGACGTTCACCGTGCTGTCGACGACCTCGCTGGTCTCCCCGCCCATCACCGCGGCGAGCGAGATCGGGCCGGTGTCGTCGCAGATCACCATGTCCTCGGCGGCGAGGGTGCGGGTGACACCGTCCAGGGTGGTGAGCTTCTCCCCCGCCTCGGCGCGCCGGACCACCAGCGGACCGGCGATCCGGTCGGCGTCGAAGGCGTGCATCGGCTGGCCGAGGCAGAGCATCACGTAGTTGGTGATGTCCACCGGCAGCGAGATGCTGCGGATGCCGGCGGTGGTGAGCCGCCGCGCCATCCAGTCCGGGGTGGGCGCGGCCGGGTCGACGCCGCGCACCATCCGGGCCGCGAAGCGGTCGCAGCCGACGGTGTCCCGGACCTCGACCGGGTACGCGGGGCTCTCGGTGGCACCGGGCGCCGGAGTGAGACCGGGATCCCGGAAGCCCACCCCGAGGGCGTGTGCCAGCTCGCGGGCGATGCCCCGCACCGACATCTGGTATCCGCGGTCCGGGGTCACCTCGACCTCGACCACGACGTCGTCGAGGCCGACCAGCGGGCGCGCGTCGTCGCCCGGCTTGGCCGGGACGTGCTCGGGCAGCACGATGATGCCGGAGTGGTCGTCGCCGAGGCCCAGCTCCTTGGCCGAGCAGATCATGCCGTTGGAGTTGCGCCCGTACGTCTTGCGGGCCCCGATGGCGAAGTTGCCGGGCAGGACACCGCCGGGGAGGATCACCACCACCCGGTCGCCGACGGCGAAGTTGCGCGCCCCGCAGACGATCTCCTGGGGCTCGCCGGTGCCGTTGGCGGCGCCCACGTCGACCCGGCAGAACCGGATCGGCTTCTTGAAGCCGGTGAGCTCCTCGATCTCGCGGACCTCACCGACCACCAGGGACCCGGTGACCGTCTCACCCAGGTCCAGCATGGAGTCGACCTCGATGCCCAGGTCGACCAGAGCCTGCTCCAGGTCGCCCGGAGCCAGGTCGCCCGGCAGGTCCACGTACTCCCGCAGCCAGCTGACAGAAACTCGCATGACTCAGACCACCGTCTCCGTAACTCGTACCCGCACGCCGCTCACGTCGTCCCGCCCGCTCATGCGCCGTGGCCGAACGCCCGGGTGAACCGGACGTCGCCCTCGACCATGTCCCGCATGTCGCCCACGCCGTGGCGGAACATGACGGTGCGGTCGATGCCCATGCCGAAGGCGAATCCGGAGTAGACGTCCGGGTCGATGCCGCAGGCCCGCAGGACCCGCGGGTTGACCATGCCGCAGCCACCCCACTCGACCCACTGCGGGCCCTTGCGGTGCTCCGGGAACCACACGTCGAACTCGGCCGACGGCTCGGTGAACGGGAAGTAGTGCGGCCGCCACCGGGTCTTCGCGTCCGGCCCGAACATCGCCCGGGCGAAGTGGTCCAGTGTGCCGCGCAGGTGCGCCATCGTGATGCCCTTGTCGACGACCAGACCCTCCACCTGGTGGAAGACCGGTGCGTGGGTGGCGTCCAGCTCGTCGGTGCGGTAGACCCGACCCGGGCAGATCACGTAGATCGGCGGCGTACGGGCCAGCATCGTCCGCGCCTGCACCGGCGAGGTGTGCGTACGCAGCACCATGCCGGAGTCCTCCGGCGCGACGTGGAACGTGTCCATCAGGCCCCGGGCCGGGTGGTCCGGCGGGATGTTCAGCGCGTCGAAGTTGGTCCACTCCAACTCGACCTCGGGACCCTCGGCCACCTCGTAGCCCATCCCGACGAAGAAGTCGCTGACCTGCTCCATGAGGGTGCTCACCGGGTGCCGGGCACCGGACGGGCGCCGGTCGTACGGCAGCGTGACGTCCACCCGCTCCTCGGCCAGCATCCGCTCGGCCTGCTCACGGTCGAGGATCTCGGCGCGGGCGGCGTAGGCGGCCTCGATCGCCCGGCGGGCCTCGTTGACCCGCTTGCCGGCGTCGGACTTCGCGGCCGGCGGCAGCGCGCCGATCTCCCGGCGGGCCAGGGACACCGGCGAACGGTCGCCGAGGTGCGCGGGGCGCAGCGCGGTCAGCGTGTCGGGGTCACCGGCGGCGGCGAACGCCTTCTCGGCGTCGGTGACGGCGTCGGCCAGGGCGGCCGGGTCGAGCAGGGCGACCTGCTTCGGGTCGTACGGATCGTTGCGGTAGCTCATGGCGAACGGGCACTCCCTCACGGCGGCGCCGGCCCTCACGGGCGGCTAGGCGAGTCTACGGACGCGCGGCTGTGCCGCAGCCCGCCGGTGGGAGTTGTGCGGAGAGCAGGTCAGGCCCGCCGCCCGCCGACACCGGCGGGCTGGCTAAACGAACGCCGTGGCGCGTTCATGGGCGGACGCTCTCCCCTGCTGTCTGTTCCGCGCGACCGGTCGACGGTCGGCGCTGTGCTCTCGCTGAAGCGTACAGGCAGACGGCGGCGGCCGCAGCCAGGTTCAGGCTCTCGGCGCGCCCGTGCAGGGGCACCCGGACACGGGCGTCGGCGGCACCGGTCAGCTCCTCGGACAGGCCGTGCGCCTCGGAGCCGAACAGCCACGCCGTGGGCGCGGTCAGGCGGCCGTCGTCGGCCAGGTCGTCCAGGTCGTCGTCGCCGTACCCGGTGGTGGCGAGGATCGACAGCCCCGCCGCGCGGAGCGCGTCGACCGCGTGACGGGGGTCGGGCTCGCGGACCACGTCCAGGTGGAACAGGCTGCCGGCCGACGCCCGCACGGCCTTGCCGTTGTACGGGTCGACGGCCTCCCCGGCGAACACCACCACCTGGGCACCGGCCGCGTCGGCGGTACGGAGCACCGTTCCGGCGTTACCCGGGTCCCGGATGTCGGCGAGCACCGCCACGAGACGGGGCGCGCCGGACAGGGCCCGCTCCAGGGGCACGTCGAGGTGCCGGCACACCGCCACCAGTCCCTGCGGTGCGACGGTCTCGGCGAGGGCGGCGAGCCCCTCGTCGGTCACCTCGGAGACCGGCACGTCGGCGCCGGCCGCACGGGCGGCCAGGTCGGCGTACCGGTCGAGGGCGGTCGGCGTACCGAACAGCTCCGTGACCACCCCCGGACGGGCCAGGGCCTCGCGGACCGCCTGCGGCCCCTCGGCCAGGAAGCGGCCGGTCGCCTCGCGGTCCCGGCGGCGCTGCAACCGGCGGGCGGCAACCACCCGGGGCGTACGCGGAGTGAAGGGCATGGGTTCCTCAGACGTGGGCGAGGCGCCCCTCGCAGGTGACGGGGGGCGCCTCGCAGGCGTTGCTGGCGGGGATCAGGCGGCCTGGGCCGCCGCGCCACCGGTGCCCTCGGCCGCGACCGCGGCCCGGGCCAGCTCGACGATCGCCGCGAACGAGGCGGCGTCGTTGACGGCCATGTCGGCCAGGATCTTGCGGTCGACCTCGATGCCGGCCAGGCGCAGGCCCTGGATCAGCCGGTTGTAGGTCATCCCGTTGGCGCGGGCACCCGCGTTGATCCGCTGGATCCACAGCTGCCGGAAGTCGCCCTTACGGTCGCGACGGTCCCGGTAGGCGTACTGCATCGAGTGCAGCACCTGCTCCTTGGCCTTGCGGTACAGCCGGGAGCGCTGTCCGCGGTAGCCGCTGGCGGTCTCCAGCAGGGAACGGCGCTTCTTCTGGGCGTTCACAGCCCGCTTGACGCGTGCCATCTCAACTCCTTCTTACGTCAGGGTGGCGCGCGTCAGCGGCCGAGCAGCTTCTTGATGCGCTTGAGGTCGGCCTTGGCCACCACGACCGTGCCGGACAGGCGCCGGGTCTGGGTGGAGGGCTTCTTCTCCAGCTTGTGGCGAAGCCCGGCCTGCTGGGAAACGATCTTTCCCTTGCCGGTCACCTTCACCCGCTTGGCCATACCCGTGTGCGTCTTCATCTTCGGCATGTGGAACGTCTCTCCCCTGTTACTCGCCGCTGTTGTCGGCGACGGTGCCGGTCTCACCGGCTGCTGCGGTCTCGCCGGCTACCGCGGTCTCCCCGGCTTCCGGACCGGCGGACTCGTCCGCGGTCCGCTCCCGGGGCCCACCGCGAGACGCCGTCGCGGCGACCGCGGAGGCCTTGACGGCCCGGTGCGGGGCGAGAACCATGATCATGTTTCGGCCGTCCTGCTTCGGAGCGGCCTCGACGTATCCCAGCTCCGTGATCTCGGACTCGAGCCGACGCAGGAGCCGGTAACCCAGCTCCGGGCGGCTCTGCTCGCGACCGCGGAACATGATCGTCACCTTGACCTTGTCGCCGGCCTTGAGGAACCGCACCACGTGACCCTTCTTGGTCTCGTAGTCGTGCGGGTCGATCTTGGGCCGGAGCTTCATCTCCTTGATGACGGTCTGCTGCTGGTTACGCCGCGCTTCGCGCGCCTTCAGTGCGCTCTCGTACTTGAACTTGCCGAAGTCCATGAGCTTGCACACCGGCGGGCGCGCCATCGGCGCAACCTCGACCAGGTCCAGGTCGACGTCCGCGGCCAGCTGCAGGGCGCGCTCCAGCGGGACGATGCCCACCTGCTCACCCTCAGGGCCGACCAGTCGGACCTCACGTGCCCGGATCTGCTCGTTCACGCGTGGTTCGACGCTGATGGGGCCTCCTCGAGTCGAGTCTGCTTCGTGTCCGACCCTCGCGGTCCCCGGATGGGAACCGACCCGGAAAGCAGAAGGCCCCGGCGCATGCCAGGGCCCGCTCGACCGGTCGGCACGATCACATGATCGCGCATCCGGGACCGGGACGTGCCCGGAACCGGTGACCGGACCCGGCCACCGTGGCGGCGACTCGGGTGGGAGCGGGAGCTCCTCTTTCATGGCTGTCGGAGACAGCCTGGTCGACTCGACAACACTACACCCTCGCCCACCGACGCCCCAAACCGGGCGTCTCACCCCGGGCCGGACCGGCGCCGGTGACCCCCTGCGGCGTCCCGGGCCCAGGTCAGCGGCCGGTGGCGCCCTCGGCGAGGCGGGCCTGGTGGGCCTGGTGCAGCCGGCGCAGCGCGCGGACCCCGTCGACCGCGAGCTCCTTGTCGGCGGCCTGGAGGGCCACCATCGGCAGCAGGTCGTCGTCGTGCAGCTCCAGGCTCGCCCACGGCGCGCCCCGGTCGAAACGGACGCTCCGGACGACCTCCCAGGGCAGGTCGTACGAGCCGACGACGTTGCGGACCCGCACGCCGCGCGCGTCGGCCTCGACCCGGGGGCGGGTGAACAGCAGGAAGCCCAGGGCGCCGAAGACGCCGAGACCGACCATGGCGAACTGGTCGCCGCGCTGGAAGGTGCCGTAGCCGCTACCCGTGGCGCCACTCAGCGAGGTGGCCACGAGGCTGAACACCACCACCAACGCGATCGCGGAGGCCCAGCAGACCACCCGGATCCGGCGGGGACGGAGGCGGACCGACTCGGTTTCACTCACCCCACCAGTCTGCCACCCGTCACCGGCGCACCCGCTGCCGCCACACGCCTGGTGCGGTCGCCGCGGCCGGCGACGAACGCCGCGAGCAGCGTGAGCAGCGCGCCGGCGACCACCGGCAGGCGTACGCCGGGCCCACCCGGCACCAGCGCGTCCAGCAGCAGGGCACCGCCGAGCTGACCGGCGACCGCGACCAGGCCGGTACGCAGCACGCCGACCACCCGGACGCCCACCACCAGCGACGCCACGATCCCGACCCCGAGCAGTCCGCCGGTGTAGAGGTACCAGACGTCGGGCCAGGTCGGGGCGGGCCCGGTGAAGGCACCGGCCAGGGCCGCGACGAGCAGGATCACCGGCGTACCGACGGCGAAGTTGACCGCGACCCCGGCGGCGGGCGAACTGGCGGCGGAGACCCGGCCGTTGAGTGCGGCCTGGAGTGCGATGCCCACCCCGCCGGCGACCGTGAGCGCGACGAGTCCGAGCGCGAGGTCGCCGACGGGCTGGCCGAGCTGGGCCAGTCCCACCGCGAGGACGCCGAGCAGCGCACCGACGAGGCGTGGCCCGGTCAGTGGCAGCCGGCCCACCGGGGCGAGGCCGGCGCGGTCCACGGCCAACCCGCCCACACTGCTGCCGGCCACGCCGGCGATCGTGAAGAGGGCCACCCCGAGCACCGGCACGACGTACGCCCCGAGCAGGACGATCGTCGCCCCGCCCAACCCGCCCAGGTAGGCCCACCAGGGCAGCCGGGCGTGCCGTAGCGCGGTCAGTCCCGCGCGTACCGACGGCAGGGCGAGCACGACGAGCCCGATCAGCAGGCTCCCGCCGAGGTTGTTGACCGCGGCGGCGATGGTGGGATCCCCGGCGCGCTCGCCCAGCTCGGCGTTGGCCGCACCCTGCACCGCGGCGGCGACACCACCGAGCCCGACGAACAGCAGGGCCAGCCAGGCCGGCAGGAGCCGCCGGGCCCGCTGCGGTGAACCCGTCGACGTCGACGCCGGGTCGGCCGGCGTCGGGGTCGACGGGGCAGCCGGCGCGGACCGTGGCGCGGGGGCAGGGATACCGGGCGCCGGCCGGGACGGGGCGGAACCGCCCGCGCCCTCGGCCGGGACGGGCGACCGGCTCACAGCCGGCAGGCGTGGATGTTGGTGACCAGGATGGCCCGGGCTCCCAGCTCGTAGAGCTCGTCCATGATGCGGTGCACGTCGTCGCTGAGCACCATGGCCTGCACGGCCACCCAGCCTTCGCGGTGCAGCGGGGAGACCGTCGGCGACTCGATGCCCGGCGTCAACGAGCTGGCCCGGTCGAGCAGGCCGGCCGGGACGTCGTAGGCGAGCATCACGTAGCGGCGGGCGACGAGCACCCCGTGCAGGCGCCGCAGCAGTTGCTCGGCCTGCGGGTGGGTCGGTGCCCCGGTGCGCCGGACCAGCACGGCCGACGAGCGCAGCAGCGGGTCGCCGAAGACGACCAGGCCGGCCTGGCGCAGCGTCGTGCCCGTCTCCACCACGTCGGCGACGACGTCGGCGACGCCGAGCCGGATGGCGTTCTCCACCGCGCCGTCGAGGCGGATCACGTCGGCCTTGACGTCCATCTCGGCGAGGCGCCGCTCGACGAGGCCCGGGTACGCGGTGGCGATCCGGTGCCCACCCAGGTCCTGCACGGAGGCGATGTCGTCGGGGCGGGCGGCGAAGCGGAAGGTGGCCCGGCCGAAGTCGAGGTCCACCACCTCCTCGGCCGGCGCGCCCGAGTCGATCAGCAGGTCCCGGCCGGTGATGCCGACGTCCAGGTCACCGGAGCCGACGTAGGTGGCGATGTCCTTGGGGCGCAGGTAGAAGAACTCGATGTCGTTGGACTCGTCCCGGCAGACCAGGTCCTTCGGGTCGGTGCGCTGGCGGTAGCCCGCCTCGCGCAGCATCTGGGCGGCCTTCTCGGCGAGGGCGCCCTTGTTGGGTACGGCGACACGCAGCATGACGGAGTGCTCCTTAACGAACGATCGGGGAGGATCAACGCGGGGCGCACTCACAGATGTCGGTAGACGTCCTTCAGGTCGAGGCCGCTGGCGAGCATCAGCACCTGGACCTGGTAGAGCAGCTGGGAGATCTCCTCGGCGGTGCGCTCCGGCCCCTCGTGTTCGGCGGCCATCCACGACTCGGCCGCCTCCTCGACGACCTTCTTGCCGATGAAGTGCACGCCCTTCTCCAGGGCCGCGACCGTGCCCGAGCCCGGGGTGCCGGCGGCGGCCTTGGCCTGCAGCTCGGCGAACAACTCCTCGAACGTCTTCACCCGGTGATTCTCTCAACTGTCCCCCGGCCACGGCTCCGCCGGGGTCCGGCGCGTCCACGGCCGATGTCGGGACGGCCGGTGCGGTCGCGGCGACCACGGTCACGGAGGGCAACCGGAGGACCGCCTTCACTCTGAGTAACGTCACGGTGGGAAGCACCATGGCGGCCTCGGGGACTTTGCTCTGCACCCTGGAACGCACCACCGGCCTGACCTGGGTCGCGGCTTCCGCGTCCCGCAGCCCGGCGAGCCGGCGTACTCACCGTGTGCGACTGGCGCATATCGGGGTGCAGAGCAAAGTCGGCGGAGGAGGAGGGGCGGGGTCGAGCTGGCGTGACACCGTGTGACGAAAGCAGCGGGCAGCCGGCCGTGCGGCGCGACCCGCGAGCCACGCGGCGGCAGCGGGCGACCCGCACCCGGCCGCTCGACGGGGGTGCCGGGGTGCGCTGCGCGGAATCAGCCGGCGAAGCCGACCCGGTGGCCGTTGCCGGCGAGCGTCCGGATCGCCAGGGCCGCGTCGAGCGCCGCGACGGTGGCGGCCCAGCCCTTGTCCTCGGCGGAACCCGGCAGCCCGGCACGGTCGCGGGCCTGCTCGATGGTGTCCACGGTGAGCACGCCGTGGGCGACCGGCCTGCCCTCGTCGAGCGCGACCCGGGTGAGCCCGTCGGTCACCGAGCGGCACACGTAGTCGAAGTGCGCGGTCGCCCCGCGCACCACCACACCGAGGGCGACGACCACGTCGCAGCGGCGGGCCAGGGCCTGGGCCACCACCGGCAGCTCCACCGAGCCGGCCACGCGGGTGACCACGGCCCGCGCCCCGCACGCCTCGGCGGCGGCCACCGCCCGCTGCACCATGTGGTCGGTCAGCTCGCCGTGCCAGCGGGCGGCCACCACACCCACGGTCATCCCGGCCGCGTCCACCGCCTCCACGCCCGGTTCACCGAAACCCGCCATGCCTACGCTCCGATCTCGTCACCGGCGACCGGGTGGCCCATCGGGGCCTCGGTCACCTCGTCCAACTCGTCCAACAGGTGCCCCATCCGGTCCCGCTTCGTCCGCAGGTAGCGCACGTTCTCCGGGTGCGGCCGGACGGGCAGACCCTCCCGGCCGGTGATGGTCAGGCCGTACCCCTCCAGCCCGGCCCGCTTCGCCGGGTTGTTGGTCAGCAGCCGCATCGTGCGGACGCCCAGGTCGTAGAGGATCTGGGCGCCGGTGCCGTAGTCCCGCGCGTCGGCCGGCAGGCCGAGGTCGAGGTTGGCGTCCACGGTGTCACGGCCGAGGTCCTGGAGCTGGTAGGCCTGGAGCTTGTGCAGCAGGCCGATGCCCCGTCCCTCGTGACCGCGCACGTAGAGCACCACGCCCCGGCCCTCCCGGGCGACCCGCTCCAGGGCGGCGTTGAGCTGTGGGCCGCAGTCGCAGCGCACCGAGCCGAACACGTCCCCGGTCAGGCATTCGGAGTGCACCCGGACCAGGACGTCGCGCCCGTCGCCGATGTCGCCCATGACCAGTGCCACGTGCTCGGCCGTGTCGTGCTCGCTGCGGTAGCCCAGCGCCCGGAACACCCCGTGCCGCGTGGGCATCCGGGCGTCCGCGACCAGCTCGACCTGCTTCTCGGTCCGCCGCCGGTACGCGACCAGGTCGGCGATCGTGACCAGGGTCAGCGAGTGCTCGGCGCAGAACTTCTCCAGGTCCGGCAGCCGCATCATGGTGCCGTCGTCGTTGACCATCTCGCAGAGCACGCCGGCGGGACGCAGCCCGGCCAGCCGGGCCAGGTCGACGGCGGCCTCGGTGTGGCCGAGCCGGCGCAGGACGCCGCCCTCCCGGGCCCGCAGCGGCACCACGTGGCCGGGGCGGGCCAGGTCGGTGGGGCGGGTCCCGGCGTCGGCGAGCAGCCGGATGGTGTGCGCGCGGTCGGCGGCGGAGATGCCGGTGGTGACACCCTCGCGGGCGTCCACCGTGACCGTGTACGCCGTGCCGCGCTTGTCCTGGTTGGTGTGGTGCATCGGCGGCAGGTCCAGCCGGTCACACTCGCTCTCGGTGAGCGGCACGCAGACGTAGCCGGACGTGTACCGGACCATGAAGGCGAGCAGCTCCGGCGTCGCCAGTTCGGCGGCGAAGATCAGGTCGCCCTCGTTCTCCCGGTCCTCGTCGTCGACCACGACGACCGGTCGGCCGGCGGCGATGTCCGCCACCGCCTGCTCGATGCTCGCGAACGTGGTCATGCGACGGCCTCCGTGTAGGTCGACGGGATCGGGGCGGGTGCCGGTCGGACGGCCCGCGAGGTGCGCCACCAGGCGGCGAGGCCGGCGACGCAGAGCGCGCCGTAGAACAGGTACATCGCCGCCGACGGGTAGAAGCCGCCGCGCAGCAGCAGCGGTACGCCGACCGCGTCCACGGCGATCCAGATCAGCCAGAAGTCCACCCAGCCGCGCGCCATGCCGTACGTGGCGAGGAGGCTTCCGGTGAGGATCCACGCGTCCGGCAGTGGCCCCCACGAGCCGAGGGCGGCCAGCACCGGGTACGCGGCGGCGGTGCCGACGACCGCGGCGAGAAGCAGGCCCGCCCGCTCCCGGCCGGTGGCCCAGCGTGGGGTGACCGCGGCACCGTCGGCGTCCAGCCCCGACCGACGGGTCCGCGACCAGCGCCACCAGCCGTAGAGGCTGACGGCGAAGAAGAAGACCTGACGGCCGGCCTGACCGTAGAGGTCGTGCGCCTGCGGGGTGGCGAAGACGCCGCCGAGGAAGACGGTGAACAGCAGCGCGTTGCCGATCATGCCGACCGGCCAGGCCCAGACCACCCGACGCAGGCCGAGCAGCGCCGAGGCGAGCCCGAACCCGTTGCCGACGATCTCCCGGACCAGCACCGGCGAACCGGCGATCTCCACCTGCGCGTGCAGCAGCCAGCCGAGGGGGCCCATCACGCCACCGGCCCCGGAGTCTCGGAGGCGCGGGCGCCCAGCAGCCGCTCGACGTACTTGGCGAGGACGTCGACCTCCAGGTTCACCGGGTCACCGACCCGCCGGGCGCCGAGGGTGGTCAGCTTCAGGGTCGTCGGGATCAGCCCGACGGCGAACCAGTCCGGGCCCACCTCGGCGACGGTCAGCGACACGCCGTCCACGGTGACCGAACCCTTCTCCACCACGTACCGGGCCAGGGCGGCGGGAAGCCGGAAGCGCACCGTCTCCCACTGCGCGGCCGGCTCCCGGCCGACCACCTCGCCGACGCCGTCCACGTGCCCCTGCACGATGTGTCCACCCAGCCGGCTGCCGAGGGCGGCGGCGCGCTCCAGGTTGACCGGGTCCCCCGCGTGCAGCGCGCCGAGGGCCGAGCGGCGCAGCGTCTCCCCCATCACGTCGGCGGTGAAGACGCCGTCGGCGGCGTCGACCACGGTCAGGCAGACCCCGTTGACCGCGATGGATTCGCCGTGCCGGGCGTCGGAGGTGACCAGCGGGCCGCGGACCGCGACCAGTGCCGAGTCCCCCGCCGTCGGAGTGATCCGGACGACCTCGCCCAACTCCTCGACGATGCCGGTGAACATGTCAGGCCTCCCTCTTCCGGGGCAGCGCGGTGATCCGCAGGTCGGGACCGACCTGCGTAACGTCGATGAAGTCCACGTCGATGGCCTCGGCGATGGTCGTCACACCGGCGTCGACCAGTGCGGTGGGGCCGGCGCCGAGCAGCCGCGGCGCGACGTAGGCGACGATCTTGTCGATCAGGCCGGCGGCGAGGAACGCCCCGGCCAGCTTCGGGCCGCCCTCCAGCAGGACCGCGCGGATCCCGCGCCCGTGCAGCGCGCCGAGCAGCGCCGGCAGGTCGACCCGGCCGTCCGGGCCGGCACCGACCTCCGCGGCGGTGGCGATCCACGTCCGGGCGGCGCCGTCGCGGACCCGGGCGTCGGCGGGCGTACGACCGGCCGAGTCCACCACCACCCGTAGCGGCTGCCGGATGGCCAGCGAGCCGTCGCGCAGGTTCCGGGCGGTGAGCCGGGGGTCGTCGGCGAGCACGGTGCCCACCCCGGCGACGACCGCGTCGACGGTGCCGCGCAGTGCGTGCACGTCCATCCGGGCCGCCTCGGAGGTGATCCACATGCTGGTGCCGTCGGCCGCCGCGGACCGGCCGTCGAGCGTGGCGGCGTACTTCCAGATGACGTACGGCCAGCCCCGGCGCATCGAGGTGAGCCACGCGATGTTGCCGGCCTCCGCCTCCGCCCGGCGTACGCCCAGGTCGACCTGGACCCCGGAGGCGCGCAACGTGGCGGCGCCCCCGGAAGCGACCGGGTTGGGGTCGGGAACGGCGATGACGACGCGGGAGACCCCGGCCTGGACCAGCGCGAGGCTGCAGGGGCCGGTGCGGCCGGTGTGGTCGCAGGGCTCCAGGGTGACCACGGCGGTGCCGCCACGGGCCCGCTCACCGGCTTGGGCGAGCGCGACGATCTCGGCGTGCGGACCACCGGCGTAGGCGTGGAAGCCCTCCCCGACGACCTGGCCGTCGGCGTCGAGCAGCACGCAGCCCACGACGGGGTTGGGGCTGGTCGTGCCGAGGCCGCGCGCGGCCAGTTCGACCGCACGGCGCATCGCCTCGTCGACGGAGACCCCGGCCATGCCCTGCCCTCTCACTCGGTCGGCGGCGCGGGCGGCGACGGGAGCGGGCGGCATGGGGCCGCGGACGTGCGGCGGCGGAGGGCACGGGTACGGCAGAGCCGACCCGGGGGGCGGTCACGGCGCGCCGAACCTCGGCGGCCGGGCACGCCCGTCCGTCCCGCGCGCTGTCTCCCATCCGGACTGTCTGGGAGCGGGCGTGCCCGCACCCAACCGTCGGCCCCGGATTCTCACCAGGTCCACCGGGCGGCACGAGGCCGACCGGGTCGCGGGCTTACCACGGTCGGACCGTGGATCACCGCCGGTTCGGAATTACACCGAGTCCCGCCAGCGCGTGGTGGGTACCCCGAAAGTCTTACACGCCCGACGGGGCGTGTCGCCCCACAGGCGAGCTACTTCACATGACGGTGGTGCGGGTCACCCACGCCCCGGCGGCGGTCCACCGCGACGTACGACCCGGGTTGGCTCTTGGCCACCGTCTTCATCTCCGAGGCGGTGGTCATCGCCTCCAGGGGGCTGGTGATGCGCTTGTTGCCGTCGGAGACCGAGACGCCGATGGAGAGGGTGACCAGCGCCGCCCGCCGGATGTTGCCGCGCCGGTCCGGCAGCTCGACGAAGCCGCGCTCGCGGTCGGACGGGTCGTAGAGCGCGTCCGCCGCCTTCTCGAAGTCGGCGGAGACACGGGAGGTCAGCGGAAGGACCTGGTCGGGGGCGCAGACGAAGACGAAGTCGTCGCCGCCGACGTGGCCCAGGAAGGCCGGCGGCAGCCCGACCGAGACCACCGCCCGGTGCAGGGTGCGGGCCAGGGCGGAGATGAAGTCGTCGCCGCGGACGAAACCGTACCGGTCGTTGACGCTCTTGAAGCGGTCGATGTCGATGTAGCCGACCGCGTAGTCCGTCCCGCCGCGGATCCGGTCGGCGATCTCCCGCCGGATGCGGCTGTTGCCCGGCAGGCCGGTCAGCGGGGAGACCTCGCGGAACTCCTTGTTGCGGCGGAGCGTGGAACTGACCCGCGCGACCAGTTCGGCGGTGTCGAACGGTTTGACGAGGTAGTCGTCCGCGCCGGCGCTGAGCCCGTGCACCTTGTCCACCGTGAGGCCCTTGGCGGTCAGCATGATCACCGGCAGGGCCGCGGTCATCGGGTCGGCCCGCAGCCGGCGGGTCAGCTCCAGACCGTCGATGCGGGGCATCATCAGGTCGACCACCGCCAGGTCCGGGCGCTGCCGCTCGATGACCTCCAGCGCCTCCTGACCGTCGCCGGCGTGGACCACGTCGAAACCGTGCAACCGCAGGTTGAACTCCACGAAACGGGCGATGTCCTCGTCGTCGTCGACGACGAGGATCAGGTCCCTGCGATCGTCGGCCGGGTCCACCTCAGGCCCCGGCCACCGCGCGTTCCGCGAGGGAGCGGAGGCGGCGGACCGCCTCCGCCGGATCGTCCGCGCCGTAGATGGCGGTGCCCGCCACGAACGCGTCCGCGCCGGCCTCGGCGGCCTGCTCGATGGTGTCGGCGGCGATCCCGCCGTCGACCTCGATGCGCAGCTCCAGGTGCCCGGCATCGACGTGCCGACGGGCCGCCCGGACCTTGTCGAGCAGGTGCGGGAGGAACCGCTGCCCGCCGAAGCCGGCCTTGATCGTCATGATCAGCAGCGTGTCGAAGCTCGGCAGCAGCTCCAGGTACGGCTCGATCGGCGTGTCCCGGTCGATCGCCAGCCCCGCCTTCGCGCCCGCCGACCGGAGGTCCTTGGCCAGGGCCACCGGGTCGTCGCACGCCTCGGCGTGGAAGGTCACGTTGTACGCCCCGGCGTCGGCGTACCCGGGCGCCCAGCGCCGAGGGTCGGTGATCATCAGGTGTACGTCGAAGGGCAGCTCGGTGGCGGCCCGCAGGCTCTGCACCACGGGCAGACCGATGGTCAGGTTCGGCACGAAGTGGTTGTCCATGACATCCACGTGCAACCAGTCCGCGGCGTTCTCGACGGCACGGACCTCTTCGGCGAGGCGGGCGAAATCGGCGGCCAGGATGCTCGGCGCGACGATCGGCGGCGGTACGGTCACGGGGCCAGTGTACGAACGCGGCCACCCGCCGCCAGCGGCGCGGCACCATCCGGGACGCCCTGTGACCCAGCGGTGACCAGTGGTGCAGAATAGGCCGTTCCGGCTCGGCCAAACCGGACGAACAGCCATCGTTGACTGGCCGGACGACGGAAACGCGGCAACACTCCATCGGGGACGGTGACGTGGGTCGTACGACGTCGGTGGGCACCTGCGCCCGGCGGCGGGTCCGACTGGCCGTCAGCTCCCGGAAAGGGCGGATGATGCGACGGTTGCTGGGGCGTGCCCCCGAGGTGCTGACGGCGCTGGCACTGGCCGCCGCGGGCGCGGCCCTGCTGGCCGGCTGCGTACGGCCGGGCGGCTCGGACGGCGACCTCACCGACGACTGGCCCGCGCTGTCGGCCCCGCTGCCGTTCACACCGGCCTCCGGGGTCTGCATGCCCCGGATCACGCCCGTCGTGCAGGCCGCCACGTACGAGACGGTGGACTGCGCCCGCAACCACCTCGCCGAGGCGGTGCACGTCGGCACCTTCACCGGGGCCGTGGCACGCCAGCGGGAGCGGCCGGAGCCCGGCTCCCCCGGGCTGCGCGCCGCGCGCGCCGAGTGCGACCAGCGGGCGCGGGAGGTGCTCGGCGGCGACTGGCACTCCGCCCGGCTCGCCCTGAACATCGCCCTGCCGACGGTGCCCGCCTGGCGGGGCGGCGCGCGCTGGTTCCGGTGCGACCTCAGCGAGACCAACAGCATCGACAACACGCGGCCGATCAACCGCACCGGCAGCCTGCGCGGCGCGATGATCGGCGACTCGGCGCTGGTGCACGGCTGCTTCGACCCGAAGCTGATCGGCGACAACCTGAACTACATGGCGCCGGTGCTGTGCACCGAGCCGCACCGCGCCGAGTTCGTCGGCGTCTACGTCGAGCGGGACATGAGCTGGGACGAGTTCGTCAAGGCCGACCAGCAGGCGCACAAGCGGTGCATGGCGCTGATCGCCGCGTTCGCCGCCGTACCCAACAACAGCGACCTGCCGTACCGGGCGGGGTCCATCTTCTACCCCCCGTCCCAGCGGGAGTGGCAGGAGGGCGACCGGGGCGTGCGCTGTTTCCTGTGGAGCGACGACCGCAAGCTGACCCGGTCCATGCGGGGCGCCGGCCCACAGGGACTACCCGCCATCTGAGCACGGGTGCCGTATGCTGCCGCACCGTGGCGCGCACCGGTCGACGGGCCGGCGCCGACCACCGGACGACGGGAGGTCGACGGCGATGCGACGGTGGCTCATCGGGGTCGCGCTCGGTGCCGTGGCGGCGGTGACGTCGACCGGTTGCGGTACTCCGCCGGCCGGCACCGACGGTGACCTGACCGACGACTGGACCACGATCGCCACCCCCGCGGCCTTCACCCCCGAGTCGGGCACCTGCCACACCCACGTCCAGGAAGTCGGCTACCTCAGCTCGTACGGGCCGGTGGGCTGCGACCGTCCGCACCGCGTGGAGACCCTGCACGTCGGCACCCTCACCGGCGCCGCCGCGCAGGGCGCCCAGCCGCCCGCCCCCGGTTCCGCCGGCACCCGTGCGGCGTACGCCACCTGCCACAAGGAGACGACGAAGGCGCTGGGCGCGGACTGGCGTACCGGCCGGGTCGGCGTCTCCGTGGTGTACCCCTCGCCCGCGGCCTGGACCGGGGGGTCCCGCTGGTTCCGCTGCGACGTCACCGAGGTGCGCGGTGTGGACGACCCGAGCGTGGTGCTGCGCACGGGCAGCCTGAAGGGCGCGCTGACCGGCGCCGCACCGCTGCGTCACGGCTGCTTCGACCCGGTCATGAAGGGCGAGGACGTCACCGAGATGAGGGCGGTCGCCTGCACGACGCCGCACCGGGCCGAGTTCGTCGGCGTCTGGGTCGCCCCGGACACCAGCTACACGGCCTTCGACAAGGCCGAACGCAAGGCCCACGAGGCGTGTCTGACCCTCGTCGCGTCGTACGCGAAGGTGCCGCGCGGCGACGTCGAGTTCCGCGCCGGGTCGATCTACTTCCAGCCCTACGAGCAGGACTGGCGCAACGGTCACCGGGGCGTCCAGTGCTTCCTCTGGGCCGACGACCGCACCCTGACCCGATCCGTCAGGAACGCCGGCACCAAGGCCCTCCCCCGCACCTGACCCCACTTCACCCCCGACCGCCCCGCCCCGCCCCGCCCCGCCCCGCCCCGCCCCGCCCCGCCCCGGCGATCTTGCACTTTGTGTCGGGACACAAGGGACACGAATCCCCATAACGGCGACCGAAAGTGCAAGATCGCGGGGCGGGGAGGGCGGGGGGGTCAGGTGCGGCGGAGGACCGCCAGGAACATGGCGTCGGTGCCGTGCCGGTGCGGCCAGAGCTGCACCGTCGGCCCGTCGCCGAGGCCGGGCATGCCGGCGGGCAGCAGGGGCCGGGCGTCGACGAAGTCGACCGGCACGCCCGAGCGGCGGGCCGATTCGGTCACCGTCACGTGCGTCTCCACGGTGTGCGGGGAGCAGGTCACGTACGCCACCAGGCCGCCGGGACGGACCGCCCGCAGCGCCGCGCCCAGCAGTTCCCGTTGCAACCGGGTCAACGGCGGCAGGTCCGACGGCTGGCGCCGCCAGCGCGACTCCGGTCGCCGACGCAGCGAGCCCAGCCCGGTGCACGGCGCGTCGACCAGCACCCGGTCGAAGTGCTCCTCGGGCAGCTCCGGGTCGGCGCCAACCGTCCGGCCGTCGACGTTGAGCACCGTGACCGGTAGGTCCCGGGTGGCCTGGGCGACCAGCCGGGCCCGGTGCTCGGACACCTCGACCGCGGTCAGCCGCGCCCCGCGCTGCGCTGCCATCGCGCCGAGCAGGCCGGACTTGCCGCCCGGGCCGGCGCACAGGTCCAGCCAGCGGCCGTCCGGACCGTCCAGGGGGGCCACCGCGAGAGCGTTGGCCACCAACTGGGAGCCCTCGTCCTGCACGTGCGCGCGCCCCTGGGCCAACGCCGGCAGGTCGCCGGGGGCGCCCCCGGCCAGGTAGACCGCGTACGGGGAGAAGGCACCGGGTGCGCCGCCGACCTCGTCGGCCAGCTCCACCGGATCGGCGAGACCGGGCCGGGCGCACAGGTGCACCGGCGGGCGCTCGTTGTCCTCGATGAGCAGCCGGGCGGTCTCCCCCAGGTCGCCGTCCAGCGCCTCGGCGAAGGCGCGCACGATCCACTGCGGATGGCTGTACGCGAGGGCCAGGTGCCCGACCGGGTCGGTCTCCATCGGCGGGGCCAGCTTCGCCACCCACGCGTCGGAGTCCCGGCCGGCCACCTCGCGCATGACGGCGTTGGCGAACCCGGTCGCGCCCGGGCCCACCGACTTCACCAGGTCCACCGTGGACGACACCGCGGCGTGCGCCGGGACCCGGGTGTGCAGCAGCTGGTACGCCCCGATCCGCAGCGCGTCCCGCACCGGCGGGTCGATGCGCTGCACGTCCCGCCCGGCGGCGTCGGACAGGATCGCGTCCAGCGTGCCGAGGTGCCGCAGCGTGCCGTAGGTCAGCTCGGTGGCGAACGCGGCGTCCCGGCCGTAGAGCCCGGCGTCCCGCAGGATCGTCGGGAGCACCAGGTTGGCGTACGCGTCGTCCCGGTGCACGGCCGCGATCGCCTCGTACGCGACGTGGCGGGGCAGGTCCACCGCGGGCCGCACCGGCCGACGGGCGCCGTCCCGCCGGTCCGGGCCGCCCCGCGCGCCGCCCGAGGGGCGCCCGCGACCCGACGCGGCGTCGCCGCGCCCACCCGAGCTGGAGTAACCACGCCCGCCCCCGGCGGAGCGGCGCTCGTCCCGGTCCTGCGACGGCCCGGTCACGCGAGGTCCTCGCCAGCGGTGACGCGGGCGCCACGCGCCCAGTCGGTCGCCGGCATGGCCCGCTTGCCGGCCGCCCGCACCTCGCCGAGGCGCACCGGGGTCGTGGCCGTGCCGACCAGCACCCGGGCCTTCTCCACGAGCAGCTCACCCGGCTTCAGCTCCGGGCCGTCGGGCACCGGGTCGACCGGGCCCAGCTTGACCCGCTCGCCCCGGAACATCGTCCACGGGCCGGGCGCGGGCGTGCAGGCGCGGATCCGGCGGTCGACCGCGAAGGCCGGGTCGGTCCACCGGACCCGGGCGTCCTCGACGGTCAGCTTCGGCGCCAGGGACACGCCGTCGGCGGGCTGCGGCTCGGCGCGGGCGGTGCCGGCCCCGATCGCGTCGAGGACGGCGACGAGCAGGCCGGCACCGGATTCGGCCAGCCGTTCCAACAGGTCGCCGGAGGTGTCGCCGGGACGGATCTCGTCGGTCAGGGTGCCGAAGACCGGGCCGGTGTCCAGCCCCTCCTCCAGCTGGAAGACGCTGGCGCCGGTCACCTCGTCGCCGTGCAGCACCGCGTGCTGCACGGGGGCGGCGCCCCGCCAGGCCGGCAGCAGGGAGAAGTGCAGGTTGATCCACCCGTGCCGGGGGATCTCCAGGGCGGCGGGCGGCACCAGGGCGCCGTACGCGACCACCGGCACGCAGTCCGGTGCCAGCTCGCGCAGCCGGGCCAGGAACTCCGGCTCCCGGGGTCGGGCCGGGGTGAGCACCTCGACGCCGTGCTCGTCGGCCCACGCGCCGACCGGGGAGCGGGACAGGCCACGGCCACGGCCGGCCGGGGCGTCGGGGCGGGTCACCACGGCCAGCAGGTCGTGCCCGGAGGCGGCGACGGCGGCGAGGGCGGGGACGGCGACGGCCGGGGTGCCGGCGAAGATCACGCGCACCGGGTCACCGACCCAGACCGAAGGGACTGCTGGAGGCGTGCGGGTTGACCTTGACCGTCGGCGGGGCGGCCGGGTCGTACCACTCCGCCTGGCGGATCGCCTTCATCGCCTCCTTGCGGCCGGCCGGGTCCAGCCGGTCGACGAAGAGCACGCCGTCGAGGTGGTCGGTCTCGTGCTGCACGCAGCGCGCCATCAGGCCGGTGCCGACGATCTGCAGCGGGTCACCGTAGCCGTTGTAGCCCTTGGCGATCACGTTCTGCCGGCGCTTCGTGTCGAAGTAGAGCCCGGGGATGGACAGGCAGCCCTCGGGGCCGTCCTGCTCCTCCGCATCGGGAAACTCCAGCACGGGGTTGACCAAATGGCCGAGCACGTCGTCGACGTCGAAGGTGAACACCCGCAGGCCCACTCCGAGCTGCGGCGCCGCGAGACCGGCGCCGTTCTGCTCACGCATCGTGTCGGTGAGGTCGGCGATGAGCCGGCGCAGCTCGGCGTCGAAGTCGACCACCGGATCGGCCGGCGTGCGCAGCACCGGATCCCCGAACAGACGGATGGGCTGGACGGTCACTCGGGGTGGCTCCTTCGTGGGCGGGACGAGCTGGGCCGTACCAGTCTACGGAGTGTGCTCGGCGGCTCCGGCCGGCGTACCACGATGGGGGGCCGCCGCCTGCGTGTCGATGGTCACCGGGAGGGTGTCGTAGCCACGCAGCGTCAGGCGGGTCCGGTGCCGGGGTTGCCCGGCCAGCGCCAGGCCGGGCAGCCGGCGCAGCAGCAGCGGGAAGGCGACCTGAGCCTCCAGCCGGGCCAGGCCGGCCCCGAGGCAGTAGTGCGGGCCGGCGCCGAACGACAGCGGATGCACCTGCGGTCGCCACGGGTCGAAGCGCTCCGGCTCCGGGTAGCGCCGGGGGTCCCGGTTGGCCGCGCCGAGCAGCAGCAGTGCCCAGCTCCCGGCCGGCAGGTCGAGGTCGCCGTACCGGGTGGCGACGCCACTGACCCGGGTCGTCAGCTGCACCGGGGAGTCGAAGCGGAGCAGTTCGTCGACGTACGCCGGGGCGAAATCCGGGTGGTCGCGCAGCGCGTCGGCCTCGCGGGGGTGGTCGAGCAGCACGACGAGGCCGTTGCCGAGCAGGTTCGTGGTGGTCTCGAAGCCGGCGACCAGCAGCACCACGAGATTGGCCAGCAGCTCGTCACCGGAGAGCCGGTCCCCGTCGGTGTCGTGCACCTGCACCAGGGCGGTGGTCAGGTCGTCGGCGGGCGTGCGGCGGCGGGCCGCGATCAGCTCGCCGAAGTAGTCGCGCAGCTCGGTGGCACCCCGGTCGGCGACGGCCAGCTCGTCGGCGGTGATCTCCGGCTCCAGCACGCCGGTCAGGTCACCGGCCCAGCGCCGGAACAGCGGTCGGTCCTCCGCCGGGACGCCGAGCAGCGCGCAGATCACCCCCACCGGCAGGGGGTACGCGAACTCGGACATGAAGTCGACCGGCTCGCCGGCGGCGGCCCGCGCGACCATCGCGTCGACGAGGTCCCCGGCCTGCGCCTCCACCACGTCCCGCATCGCCCCGATCCGGCGCGGCGTGAACGCCCCGGACGCCAACCGACGCATCCGGCTGTGGTCGGGCGGGTTGGTGCGCAGCATCGACCGGGAGATCGACGCGACCGCCGGACTCTCCCGCCAGCCGGGCAGGAACTGGTCGCGCAGAGCGTCGTCGAGCACCCCGAACCCCGGGTCCCGCAGGATGCCGTCGGCCTCGGCGTGGCCGGTGACCACGTAGAAGACCGGCCCGGCCTGTACCACCGGCCCGTACGCGCGCAACCGCTCGTACGTCGGATAGGGGTCGACCCGTCCCTCGTGCGACATGAGCAGCGTCAGTGCCTCGGCGGCGTCCATGACCGGCCTCCCGCGTCGATCGGGGTCGGGAGGCTCCATCATGCGCGCCGACCGCACGCCGTGCGACCCCGCGCGGCGAGAACGTGCGCGGGGTCGGACCAGCGCGGCGGGCCGCGGCTCAGGCGCCGGCGCCCGGCTCCCCGGCCAGGACCGCGTCGCCGGCGGCGAGCAGGGCGTGCTCGGGCAGCGGCAGCGTGATGGAGTGGGCGGCCTCCCAGTCGTGGATGAGGCCGGGGCGGACCTGGGCGGCGAAGTAGTCCACCGCGCTCATCCCGCCGACCACCGGCTCGTCCACCTCGGCGACCAGCAGGGCGGGAACCAGGTGGAACCCGCTCTGGAGCGCGGCGCTGAGTCGACGGTGGCCGTCCACCACGAAGAAGTACTCGCCGGTGTAGCCGATCTTCAGCGGCTCCGGCGACTCGTCGCCCCCGGTGGCCACCTCGCCGACGAAGCCGGTGTCCCACAGGTCGCGCAGGACCGAGACGTCCTCGGTCGGGTACACCCGGGCCGGGTCGAGCAGCAGCAGCGGCGGGTTGTCGCGCAGGACGTCCGCGCCGAGCCGACCCTCGTACGCGTCGACGATGTGCGTGATCACCTCGGCCGGGGTGGCGCGGGTGCTGTCGCAGACCAGGTCGTAGTTGCGCAGCCGGGCCTTGTCCACCCCGTAACGGACGATGAACCGGTTGCGCTCGCTGTCGCTGCGCTCCCGGAGCTTGGCCTTCGCCTCCTCCAGCGAGGTGTAGCTCTCGGCCGGCCCGGAGGGGCGCAGCAGCGCCCGTCGGGCCGCCTCGCCCGGCTCGGTGATCATGTGCACCTTGAGCGCGTCGGTGAAGAAGTGCCAGGCCAGGCGGGAGTCCATGACCAGCGACTCACCGGACGCGGCGATGTCCCGCTGGAGCTGGTCGACGTATCCGTCGACGGCTTGGTCCAGCTCGGCGTGCAGGTTGAGCTGGAGGGCGGTCATCTGCCGCTCCTGCGCCATCTGGCGGTAGAGGTCGCCGACGCTCACGCGGCGCAGGCCCAGCCGCTTGGCGATCTCCACGGAAACGGTGCTCTTGCCGCTGCCGAGGTCACCGTTGAAGACGATCGATTGACGAACGGTCACGAGTGGTCCACCCCTGATCACCGACTGTTTGACTTCATCGACATCGCGTCGCACCGACGCGCCCCCGCCACCGTCGCGCGATCCTGCGACAACCCCAGCTCGGCGCGTGTAACGCCGTGCCGCGACCTGGAGCCGCCGTACGCCCGGGCATGACGGGCGATGCTACCACCCGTGAGGGAACCTCCTCCCGCACACGGGGTGCGACGGTGACGCACCGCGACACCGACCGCCCGGTTCCGGCCGGCCTGTCCGATGCCCGCCCTCCGTCGGTGGCGGGCCCCGCCACAGGCGTCAGAAGAGGGTGAGTGGGTCCACCTGGAGGCGGACCGGCTCGGCGGCCTTGCGGGCGGTGCGTACCCCGGCGGCCGAGTGCAGGGCCCCGGCCAGCGCGGCGGCCCGCGCGCGGGGCACCCGGACGAGCATCCGCTCCCGCTCGCCGTCGGCCGGCACCGGCCCGAGCAGCTCTGCCCCCTCGGGCAGGCGGGCCTCGGCGAGCAGGTCGGCGACCGCCGCCGCCGGCCCGGTGACGCTGGCCATCCGGACCGCCGGCGGGAAGCCCAGTTCCCGCCGCTCGGCCAGCTCCCGCGCCGCGAACCAGGCGGCGTCCCAGCGCAGCAGCGCCTGGACGGGGGCGAGGGCCCCGTCGGCGACGACCACCACGCGACCGCCGGCGTCGGCGGGGCGGGCCAGCGCCGCGGCGGCGAGCCACCGGCGCAGCGCCTCCTCCCCCGCCCGCAGGTCGGCGCGGGTGAGCAGCGCCCACGAGTCGAGCAGCAGCACCGCGCCGTAGCCGCCCTCGGCGACCGGCTCCGCGCCGGGCGTGGCGATCACCAGGCCCGCGCCGCCGGGGACGACCGCGAGGACCTCCTCCCGCCCCGAGGTCCGCACGGGCACGCCGGGGAAGGCGCGGCCCAGTTCCTCCGCGGTCCGCCGGGCCCCGGTCACCGAGGCCCGCAGCCGCCGCCCACCGCACTCCGGGCAGGCGTACGCGGCCGTGACCCGCCCGCACCACCGGCACGCCGGAATGCCCTCGGCCGACGGCAGCGCGAGCGGACCGGAGCAGTGCGGGCAGCGGGCCGGGGTACGGCAGTCGGCGCAGGCGACCGAGGGCAGGTAGCCCCGCCGCGGCACCTGCACGAGCACCGGCAGGTCGCCACGCAGCGCGTCCCGGGCGGTGGTCCAGGCCAGGCTGGGCAGGCGGGCGGTGGCCGCGCCCGGGTCCCGGGCGAGCTGCGGGTCGTCGCCGGTGGGGGCGATCGCCGGCATCCGGGACCGCACGGTGGTCCGGTCGGCCACCACCTCCCGGGCCCAGCCGGTCTCCACCAGCAGCTGCGCCTCGGCGGTGCGGGCGAACCCGCCGACCAGGACGGCGGCGTCGGTGAGCTGCGCACGGGTCAGCAGCACGTCACGGGCGTGCGGATAGGGCGCCCGGGGTTCGGCGTGCAGGTCGTCGCCGTCGTCCCAGACGGCCACCAGGCCGAGCCGCCGCACCGGGGCGAACATGGCGGCCCGGGTGCCGATCACCACCGGCACGTCGCCCCGACGGGCGGCCAGGAACGCCCGGTAGCGACGGGCGGGGCCGAGCGCCGCCGAGAGGGTGACGTGCCGCCCGGTGCCGAGCGCGGCGGTCAGTGCGGCGTCGAGGCGGTCCAGGTCCCGGTTGTCGGCGACCACCACCACGGCGCCCCGGCCGCCGGCCACGGTGGCGGCGACGGCCTCGGCGTACCGGGCGGGCCAGTCCTCCCCGGGCAGGGCGGACCAGACGGCGCGGGGAGCCCGGCCGTCGGCGAGCGCGCGCAGCAGGGCCGGCCCGGCCGGATAGTCGCGCCACGGTCCCGGATCGACCGCGGGCACGGCGTCGCCCTCCCCAGCGGCCGGGGGCGTGGCCGCGGCGTCCGGACGGGGCTCCTTCTCCACCCGGGCGTGCCGGGGCGGCACGGCGAGGCGGAGCACGTCGGCGAGGCTGCCGGCGTACCGGTCGGCGACCGCGCGGGCCAGGGCCGCGATCTCCGGCGCGAGCACCGGCTCCGGCGAGACGACCTTCTCCAGGTACGCGAGCCGCCCGGTGTGCCCCGACTCGTCGGCCCGTTCCAGCAGCCAGCCGTCCACGAGCTGCCCCGCGAAGCGGACCTTCACCCGGGTGCCCGGCACCGCCTCGGCGTCCAGGGCGGCGGGAACCAGGTAGTCGAACGGTCGGTCCAGGTGGGCCAGGGGCACGTCGACGCAGACACGAGCGACCGGCGACCCGTCCGCGGGTCGCCGGTCGCTGCGCCTGGTGCCGGTCAGGCTCCCGCGGCCGACTTGAGGTCGGCGGCCCGGTCGGTGCTCTCCCACGTCAGGTCCGGCAGCTCCCGGCCGAAGTGCCCGTACGCGGCGGTCTGCGCGTAGATCGGCCGGAGCAGGTTCAGGTCCCGGATGATGGCGGCGGGACGCAGGTCGAACACCTCGGTCACGGCCTTCTCGATGGACGACACCGACACGGTCTCGGTGCCGAAGGTCTCGATGAACAGGCTCACCGGGTGCGCCTTGCCGATCGCGTACGCGACCTGCGCCTCGCACCGCTCCGCCAGCCCGGCGGCAACGACGTTCTTCGCCACCCACCGCATGGCGTACGCGGCCGAACGGTCCACCTTCGACGGGTCCTTGCCGGAGAAGGCGCCACCACCGTGTCGGGCGTACCCGCCGTAGGTGTCGACGATGATCTTCCGGCCGGTGAGGCCGGCGTCCCCCATCGGACCACCGATCTCGAACCGGCCGGTCGGGTTCACCAGCAGCCGGTAGCCCTCGGTGTCCAGGCCCAGGCTCTCCAGCTCGGGGGCGATGACGTGCTCGCGCACGTCCGGCGTGAGCAGCGAGTCCAGGGAGATGTCCGCCGCGTGCTGACTGGAGACCACCACGGTGTTGAGGCGGACCGGACGCAGACCCTCGTACTCGATGGTGACCTGCGTCTTGCCGTCCGGCCGCAGGTACGGGATCGTCCCGTCCTTGCGTACGGCGGACAGCCGGCGGGCCAGCCGGTGGGCCAGGGCGATCGGCAACGGCATCAGCTCAGGGGTCTCCGAGCAGGCGAAGCCGAACATCATGCCCTGGTCGCCCGCGCCCTGCGCGTCCAACGCGCTCTCCGACGCGCCGGTACGCAGCTCGAAGGCGTTGTCCACCCCCTGCGCGATGTCCGGCGACTGCGCTCCGATCGAGACGCTGACGCCGCAGGACGCCCCGTCGAAGCCCTTCTTCGACGAGTCGTAGCCGATGCCGAGGATGGTCTCCCGCACGATGGTGGGGATGTCGGCGTACGCCTTCGTGGTGACCTCGCCGGCGACGTGCACCTGGCCGGTGGTGATGAGCGTCTCCACCGCTACCCGGCTGTGCGGGTCCTGGGCGAGCAGGGCGTCGAGGATGCCGTCACTGATCTGGTCGGCGATCTTGTCCGGGTGGCCTTCCGTGACCGATTCGGACGTGAAGAGACGTGTCACGGCACTCCTAAGCATGTGAAGACTCTTGAACATTCGCTTCGCGGCAGTTTAGTCACCGGATTTCTAGGGTGACTCGTAGAATGCGGAGCGCCCAGCGGTCAGGACCGTTCCGCCAGCCGGTGTACGACGAGATCCCACACACCGTCGGCGAGGTCCTCCTTGGACTGCTCGGGCATCCGGCTGACCGAGCCGTCCGCGCCGACGACGGTCGCCGCGTTGGTCTCGGCGCCGAAGACCTTGTCCGCGCCGACCTCGTTGATGACGATGAGGTCCGCCCGCTTGCGGGCGAGCTTGGCCCGGCCGTTGGCCTCCGCGTCGCCGGTCTCCGCGGCGAACACCACCAGCACCTGCTCCGGTCGACGACGCTGGCCCAGCTCGGCGGCGATGTCCGGGTTGGTGACGAGCTCGATCGTGGGCGCGGTGCCGTCGTCCGACTTCTTGATTTTGCCAGGCGCGTAGGTCGCCGGACGGAAATCGGCCGGAGCGGCCGCCATCACCACGACGTCGGCGCGGTCGGCGGCGGCGAGGGTGGCCTCGCGCAGCTCGGCGGTGGTGCCGACGCGCACCAGGTCGACCCCGGCCGGGTCGCGCAGCGCGACGTTGGCGGAGATCAGGGTGACGCGGGCGCCACGGGCGACGGCCGAGCGGGCGAACGCGTAGCCCTGCTTGCCCGACGAGCGGTTGCCCAGGAAGCGCACCGGGTCCAGCGGCTCCCGGGTGCCGCCGGCGGTGACGACGACGTGCCGGCCGGCGAGGTCCGCGGGAGCGTGGACACCCCGGGCCAGGGCCCGCCGGGCGACGGCGAAGATCTCCGCCGGGTCGGGCAGCCGGCCCTTGCCGGTGTCGACGCCGGTGAGCCGACCCACGGCGGGCTCGACGACGCGCACCCCGCGCGACCGCAGGGTCGCGACGTTCGCCACCGTGGCGGGGTGCTCCCACATCTCGGTGTGCATGGCCGGGGCGAGCACCACCGGACACCGCGCGGTGAGCAGCGTGTTGGTGAGCAGGTCGTCGGCGAGGCCGTGCGCGGCCTTCGCGAGCAGGTCCGCGGTGGTCGGCGCGACCACGACCAGGTCGGCCTGCTGGCCGAGGCGGACGTGCGGCACCTCGTGCACGTCGGCCCAGACGTCGTCGGCGACCGGCTGCCCGGACAGGGCCGCCCAGGTCGGCGCCCCGACGAACCGGAGCGCCGACGCGGTCGGCACGACCCGGACCTGGTGGCCCGACTCGGTGAAGAGCCGCAGCAGCTCGCAGGCCTTGTAGGCGGCGATGCCGCCACCGACCCCGAGGACGATCCGGGGGAACATCGGTGCCGGGCGGTTTACGGCTGGTCGGTCGGCTCGGCGGTGAGCAGACCCGAGTTGATCTCGCGCATGGCGATGGAGAGCGGCTTCTCCTGCGGGGTCGTCTCGACCAGCGGGCCGACGTACTCCAGCAGGCCCTCACCGAGCTGGCTGTAGTAGGCGTTGACCTGGCGCGCACGCTTGGCCGCGAAGATGACCAGCGCGTACTTCGACGTCGTCTTCTCGAGGAGCTCGTCGATCGGCGGGTTGGTGATGCCTTCGGGGTTGGCGATGGATCCCACGAATTAACCTCTGCGTCTTTCGCACCGCGCGCGGTGCTGGCGGTCAACCGCGCACGCGCGGTCGCGCCGGAGCCAGAAAGGAAGAACCGAACAAGCCTACCAGCTCGTCGACGACCCGCTCGGTCAGGTCGTGCGCGACGGCGAGTTCCGCGACCGCGTCGACGGCCGGGTCGGGGGCGGTTCCGGGCGGGTGGAGCAGCACCAGCCGGACGTCCGGCAGCGCCGACCGGACCAGCAGCGCGCCGGGCAGGTCGAGGGACAGCAGCACCGCGCGGCCGGTGTCGAGGCAGGCCCGCAGCGGCTCGTACGGCGTGCCGCGCCGGTAGGGCCCGATCCGGCTCCACTCCAGCAGCTCGCCGGCGGCGAGCCGGCGGTCGAACTCCGTCCGGGTCAGGAACAGCCGGTCGACCCCGTCCACCTCGTGCGGGCGACGGGGCCGGGTGGTGGCCGGTACCGGGACCCACACGGACGGAGAACGCGCCCGGACCGACTCGACGACACTCTCCCTGCCGGAACCCGAAGGTCCGGTGAGGACAGTGAGCCGAGCCGCCGGGCGCGCCCTGTCATCCGTGCTCACTGCTTGTTTCTACACGCTGCCGGCCTCAGTTGGCGGCGAACTCACCAAGCAGTGCCTTGCGCTGCTGCTCGCCGAGGCCACGCAGGCGACGGCTGTCAGCGATCTTGAGCTTCTCCATGATCTGGGTAGCCCGGATCTTGCCGATGCCCGGCATCGCCTGGAGGACGGCGGACACCTTGAGCTTGCCGACGACATCGTCGGACTCGGCACGCTCGAGGACGGCTCCGAGGGTGGTCTTGCCCTGCTTGAGCTGCTCCTTCAGCTCAGCACGGGCCTTGCGGATCTCCGCGGCCTTCTCAAGCGCGGCCGCGCGCTGCTCGGGGGTCAGTGACGGGAGCGGCACCAGTTCTCCTCAGGTCCCTATCGCGGCGGGCGGGGCGCACCGCCGCATCTGTGAAACGTGGTGTCGCTGTGAACCAAGGGGTCAATGGTTCCCAGCGCGGGGAAAACTAGCGGTCAACGGAGCTTTCGGCAACGTGGGCGCGCGTCGGTCGAACGAAAGTGACCGAGCCGTCAGTCAGTCAACGGGCAGCCAGAGCGGCCCGGCACTCGGTCAGGACGCGGTCCGCGGCGGCTCGCAGGGCGGCCGGATCCGGACCCGCGCCGAGCACCTCGCGGGAGTACGACGGCAGCACCGCGGGCAGGCTCGACCCGAACACGACGCGCAGGTCCGCAGCCGTGGCACCCTGCGCACCGAGGCCCGGTGCGAGCAGCGGACCGTTCACCCCGGTCAGGTCGTGACCGGTGTCTCCGACCGTCGCACCGACCACGAGACCCATGCTTCCCAGCGGCTGCGCACCCGCGTTGAGCTGCGAAATCTCGTCGATGACGGTCTGCGCGACGGTCCGCCCGTCGGCCGTCCGGGCACGCTGGACGGCCCCGCCCTCCGGGTTCGACGTCAATGCCAGCACGAAGACGCCGCCGCCGTGCCGGGCCGCCAGTTCGAACATCGGGGCGAGCGATCCGACCCCCAGGTACGGACTGGCGGTCACCGCGTCCACATACAGCGGACTCGATGGGTCGAGGTAGGCCGAGGCGTAGGCGGCGACGGTCGAGCCGATGTCCCCACGCTTGACGTCGGCGACAACGAGCGAGCCAGCGTTACGTAACTGTCGGATAGTTGACTCAAGGACCGCCACACCTCGGGATCCGAACCGTTCGAAAAAGGCCGACTGGGGCTTGACCACCGCGACCCGGTCACCGAGGGCTTCGGTGACGGTTCCGGCGAACCGGTCGAGCCCGCGTACGTCGTCGTCGAGGCCCCAGCGGGCCAGCAGACCCGGATGCGGGTCGATGCCGACGCAGAGCGGCCCCCGCTCGCTCATGGCCCGGTGCAGCCGGGCGCCGAAGGTCTCCATCGCAGTGCCTTTCCTCTCCGCGTACCCGGCGCAGGCCCGCCCGGGCACGGTGCTCGTGCGGGCGACGCACGCCGCCCGCGTACGGCCGCTCAGCCCGTTCTGGCGGCGGCGGCGACCCCGGCGGCGATCCTCGCCAGGTCGGCGTCGTCGGTGACGTACGGCGGCATGGTGTAGACCAGGTCCCGGAACGGCCGCAGCCAGACGCCCTCGCCGACGGCGGCGGCGGTGGCCGCCGCGATGTCCACCTCGTGGTCCAGCTGCACGACGCCGATCCCGCCGAGCACGCGTACGTCGCGCACGCCGGGCGCACCCCGCAGGGGCTCCAGGCCGGCCCGCAGCCCGGTCTCCAGCCGGGCCACCTGCCCCGACCAGTCCCCCGTCCGCAGCAGGCCGAGGGAGGCGCTGGCGACCGCACAGGCCAGCGGGTTGCCCATGAAGGTGGGGCCGTGCGCCAGCACACCGGCCGCGGAGATGCCCCGGGCGACCTCCGGTGTGCAGAGCGCGGCGGCCAGGGTGAGGTAGCCGCCGGTCAGCGCCTTGCCGACGCAGAGCACGTCCGGGGTGACCCCGGCGTGCTCGGCGGCGAACATCCGACCGGTCCGGCCGAAGCCGGTGGCGATCTCGTCGAAGATCAGCAGCACGCCGTGGGCGGCCGTCACCTCCCGCAGCACCCGCAGGTAGTGCGGATGGTGGAACCGCATCCCGCCGGCACCCTGCACCACCGGCTCGACGATCACCGCCGCCAGCTCGTGCGCGTGGCGCTCGACCGCCTCCACCAGCGCCGCGCAGTAGGACTCGTCCGGCTCCGCGTCGAAACCGGCCGGCGGCACCGGGGCGAAGATCTGCCGGGGCAGCACGTCTCCCCACAGGTGGTGCATCCCGCCCTCGGGGTCGCAGACGCTCATCGGGTGGAAGGTGTCGCCGTGGTAGCCGCCGCGCCACGTACCCAGCCGACGGCGTTCCGGACGGCCGGTGGCCCGCTGGTACTGCAGGCACATCTTCACCGCCACCTCGACGGACACCGACCCGGAGTCGGCCAGGAACACGTGCTCCAGGCCGTCCGGGGCCAGCTCGACCAGCGTGCGCGCCAGGGTGACCGCCGGGGCGTGGGTCAGCCCGCCGAACATCACGTGGCTCATCCGGCCGAGCTGGTCGGTCACCGCCGCGTCCAGCACCGGGTGCCGGTAGCCGTGGATCGCCGCCCACCAGGACGACATCCCGTCAACCAGCTCCCGGCCGTCGCCCAGGCGCAGCCGTACGCCCTGCGCCCCGTCCACCACGTACGGCGGTGACGCGGGTGGCAGCGCAGCGTACGGGTGCCACACGTGCGCCCGGTCCCCCGCCAGGATCTCCTCGGGTGTCATCCGCTCCGCGTCCTAGATCGACGCCGGGGTGGCCGGCGACGGGCGGGAGGTGGCCGCGGCGCGGGCGGCGGCGCGGACCAGCGCCGGACCCCGGTAGATGAACCCGGTGTAGAGCTGGACCAGGGCCGCTCCGGCGTCGAGCATCCGGGACGCGTCGTCCGGATCGAGGATCCCGCCCACGCCGATCACGGGCAGCCGGCCCGCGGTCTCGCGGTGCACGAAGGACACCACCTCGCGGGCACGCGCGGCCAGCGGCCGGCCGGACAGTCCGCCGGTCTCCGCGCCGCGCTCCCGGTCGGCCGGGGCCAGCCCGTCGCGGGCCAGCGTCGTGTTGGTGGCGATCACCCCGGCCGCGCCCCGCGCCAGGCAGACCTCCAGCAGCTCGGCGATGGCCGGCTCGGTCAGGTCCGGAGCGATCTTCACCAGCACCGGCTTCTCCCCCACCAGGGCGGCGAGCAGCGCGTCCAGGTGGGACTTGTCCTGCAACGAGCGCAGGCCGGGCGTGTTCGGTGAGGAGACGTTGACGGCGAAGTAGTCGCCGTGGTCACGCAACGCCCGGTACGAGGCCAGGTAGTCGGAGACCGCGTCCTCCAGCGGGGTCACCTTGGACTTGCCCAGCGAGATGCCCAGCGGCACCCCGATCGGGCGGGGCAGCGCCGCCAGGCGCACGGCCAGGGCCTGCGCACCGCCGTTGTTGAAGCCCATCCGGTTGACCACGGCCTCGCTGCCGCGCAGCCGGAACAGCCGGGGCCGGGGGTTGCCCGGCTGGGCGTGCGCGGTGACCGTGCCGACCTCGACGAACCCGAAGCCCAGCGCCGGCCAGGCCGGCAGCGCGACGCCGTCCTTGTCCATCCCGGCGGCGAGCCCCACCGGGTTCGGGAACTCCACCCCGAACACGGTGCGCGGGGCTCGCACCAGGTAGCGGGCCCGCAGCGCCGCGAGCGCCGCCGGGCGTGCGGACAGCGCCGCGAGCCGGTGCAGCGTCCACTCGTGCGCCGCCTCGGCGTCCCCGCCGCCGATCCGGAACAACCCCGGGCGTACGACCCGCTCGAAGAGCACGCTCGTCACTTCGCGGCCCGCAGGGCGGCGTGGAGGTCCTGGAGGGGACGGACCTGCATGTCGCCACGGATGCGCGCCTCGATGCCCATCACCGCCGCCGCCGCACCGGGAACCGTGGTGATGCACGGGATGTCGGCCGTCACGGCGGCGCTGCGGATCTCGTAGCCGTCCGAACGGGCGCTCGCGCCGGAACCCTGCGGGGTGTTCACCACCAGGGCGACGTCGCCGCCCAGGATCAGCGACACGGCGTCCTCGCCCGCGCCCGACTCGTAGTGCTTGCGGATCTGCTCGCACGCGATGCCGTGCCGGCGCAGCACCTCGGCCGTGCCGGTGGTGGCCACGATCTCGAAGCCCAGGTCGGCCAGCCGCTTGATCGGGAAGATCATGCCGCGCTTGTCCCGGTTGGCGACCGACACGAAGATCTTCCCACCGGTCGGCAGCGAGCCGTACGCGGCGGACTGCGACTTGGCGAAAGCGTGTCCGAAGGACGTGTCGATGCCCATCACCTCGCCGGTCGACTTCATCTCCGGGCCGAGCAGCGAGTCGATGCCCTTGCCGGAGCGGGTGCGGAACCGCTTGAACGGCAGCACCGCCTCCTTGACCGCGATCGGGGCGCTGTCCGGCAGCGAGCCGCCGTCCCCGGTGGCCGGGAGCAGCCCCTCGGCGCGCAGCTCGGCGATCGTGGCGCCCAGTGCGATCCGGGCCGCCGCCTTGGCCAGCGGCACCGCCGTGGCCTTGGAGACGAACGGGACCGTACGCGAGGCGCGCGGGTTGGCCTCCAGCACGTACAGCATGTCGTCCTTGAGGGCGTACTGGACGTTGAGCAGGCCCTTCACACCCACGCCGCGCGCGATCGCCTCGGTGTAGCGGCGCACCTGGGCCACGTGCGAGCCGGCCAGGGTGATCGGCGGCAGCGCGCACGACGAGTCGCCGGAGTGGATGCCGGCCTCCTCGATGTGCTCCATGACACCACCGAGGTAGACCTCACCGTCGGCGTCGCAGAGCGCGTCCACGTCGATCTCGATGGCGTCGTCGAGGAAGCGGTCCACCAGCACCGGGTGGTCCGGGCTGATGTCGGTGGCCCGGCCGATGTAGTCGCGCAGCGTGGCGTCGTCGTAGACGATCTCCATGCCCCGCCCGCCGAGCACGTACGACGGCCGGACCAGCACCGGGTAGCCGATCTCGTCGGCGATCGCCTTCGCGTCGTCGTACGAGGTGGCGGTGCCGTGCGCCGGGGCCCGCAGGCCGGCCCGCGCCAGCACCGCGCCGAACGCGCCGCGCTCCTCGGCCAGGTGGATCGACTCCGGGCTGGTGCCGACGACCGGCACGCCGGCGTTCTTGAGTCGCTGGGCGAGACCCAGCGGCGTCTGCCCGCCGAGCTGCACGATCACCCCGACCACGCCGGGACCGCCGGCCGCCCGGCCGGAGGTGTCCTCCGCGTGCCAGACCTCCAGCACGTCCTCGAAGGTCAGCGGCTCGAAGTAGAGCCGGTCGGCGGTGTCGTAGTCGGTGGACACCGTCTCCGGGTTGCAGTTGACCATCACGGTCTCATAGCCGGCGCCTTCGGTGCCGGAACCGGTCGCAGCGGCTCCGCGGATCGGCGCGCTTCGCAGCGCCTGGACCGCGTGCACGCACGAGTAGTCGAACTCGATGCCCTGCCCGATGCGGTTCGGTCCGGAGCCGAGGATCAGCACCTTCGGCCGGTCCGACCCGACGACCTCGGTCTCGGCGTCGTACGACGAGTAGTGGTACGGCGTGGTCGCCTCGAACTCGGCGGCGCAGGTGTCCACGGTCTTGTAGATCGGCCGGATGTCCAGCCGGTGCCGCAGCGTACGGACGCCGTCCTCGGCGGCCAGTTCTGGGCGCAGCGCGGCCAGCTGCCGGTCGGACAGGCCGGCCCGCTTCGCCCGGCGCAGCAGGTCCGCGTCGAGCACCGGGGCGTCCACGATCTCGGCGCGCAGCTCGACCAGGGCGGCGATCTGGTCCAGGAACCAGGGGTCGATGCCGCCGGAGGCGGCGGCGACCTCGGCGATCGACGCGCCCAGCCGCAGCGCCCGCTCCACCGTGTAGAGCCGGCCGTCGTGCGGCATCCGCAGCGCGGCGAGGGTGTTCTCCCTCGTCGCGTCGGCCGGGTCCGGCAGGGTCCAGAAACCGGCGGCCTTCGTCTCCATCGAGCGCATGGCCTTGTTCAGCGCCTCGGTGAAGTTGCGGCCCAGGCTCATCGCCTCGCCGACGGACTTCATCGTGGTGGTCAGCTCCGGATCCGCGCCGGGGAACTTCTCGAAGGCGAACCGGGGGATCTTCACCACCACGTAGTCCAGCGTCGGCTCGAACGCCGCCGGGGTCTTGAGGGTGATGTCGTTGGGGATCTCGTCCAGCGTGTAGCCGATGGCGAGCTTCGCGGCGATCTTCGCGATCGGGAAGCCGGTCGCCTTCGACGCCAGGGCGGAGGAGCGGGACACCCGCGGGTTCATCTCGATCACGACGATCCGGCCGTCGGCCGGGTTGACGGCGAACTGGATGTTGCAGCCGCCGGTGTCGACACCGACCTCGCGCAGCACCGCGATGCCCAGGTCGCGCAGGCGCTGGTACTCCCGGTCGGTCAGCGTCATGGCCGGCGCCACGGTGACGCTGTCGCCGGTGTGCACGCCCATCGGGTCGATGTTCTCGATCGAGCAGACCACCACGACGTTGTCGTGCCGGTCGCGCATCAGTTCGAGCTCGTACTCCTTCCAGCCGAGCACGCTCTCCTCGATGAGCACCTCGTGCACCGGGCTGGCGGCCAGGCCGTCGCCGGCGATGCGGGCCAGGTCCTCGGGAGTGTGCGCCATGCCCGAGCCGAGGCCGCCCATGGTGAACGACGGCCGGATCACCACCGGCAGGCCCAGCTCGGCGACGGTCGCCTCGACCTCCTCCATGGAGTGGCACACCCGCGAGCGCGGCACCAGGCCGGTCGGGTCCTCGACACCCAGGCGTACGCCGGCCTTGGCGACGATGTCCTTGAACAGCTGGCGGTCCTCGCCGCGGTTGATCGCGTCGATGTTCGCGCCGATCAGCTCCACGCCGTACTTCTCCAGCACGCCCGCCTCGTGCAGGGCCACCGCGGTGTTCAGCGCGGTCTGCCCGCCCAGGGTGGGCAGGATCGCGTCCGGACGCTCCTTGGCGATGACCAGCTCGACGAACTCCGGGGTGATCGGCTCGACGTACGTGGCGTCGGCGAACTCCGGGTCGGTCATGATCGTGGCCGGGTTGGAGTTGACCAGGCTGACCCGGATGCCCTCGCTGCGCAGCACCCGGCAGGCCTGGGTGCCGGAATAGTCGAACTCGCAGGCCTGACCGATGACGATCGGCCCGGAGCCGATGACGAGGATGTGCTTGAGATCCGTGCGCTTAGGCATTCTTTCCGCCCTCACTGTGGTTCCGGTCGAGGCCGCGGCCCTCGATCAGCTCGGCGAAGCGGTCGAAGAGGTAGTCCGCGTCGTGCGGGCCGGCCGCCGCCTCCGGGTGGTACTGGACGGTGAAGGCGGGCACGTCGGTGGCCCGCAGCCCCTCGACCACGTTGTCATTGAGGCAGACGTGCGACACCTGGACGCCGCCGAATTCGGTCTCGATCACCTGGTCGGGGACGACGGCGCCGTTCCCGGCGCCCGGCACCTGCACGGCGAAGCCGTGGTTGTGGCTGGTCACCTCGACCTTGCCGGTGGCCCGGTCGAGCACCGGCTGGTTGATGCCGCGGTGGCCGTAGCCGAGCTTGTAGGTGCCGAAGCCCAGTGCCCGGCCGAGGATCTGGCTGCCGAAGCAGATGCCGAACAGCGGCACCTTCCGGCTGAGCACCTCCCGGGCCAGCGCCACCGGACCGTCCGCGGTGGCCGGGTCGCCCGGGCCGGGCGAGAAGAACACCGCGTCCGCGCCGGTGGCCAGCAGGTCGTCGATGGTGGAGTGGGCGGGCAGTACATGGGTGGTGACCCCGCGCGCGGCGAGCCGGCGCGGCACGTTGCGCTTGATGCCCAGGTCCAGGGCGGCGACGGTGAACCGGTGCGCGCCCTCCGCCTCGACGACGTACGGCTTGTCGGTGGTCACCTCGGCGGACAGGTCCGCGCCGACCATCTGCGGCGACTGGCGGACCCGGGCCAGCAGCGCCCGGGGGTCGGTCTCGACGCTGGAGATCCCCACCCGCATCGCGCCGCGCTCGCGCAGGTGCCGCGTCAGCGCCCGGGTGTCCACGCCGCTGATGCCGACCACGCCCTCGGCGGCGAGCCGGTCCTCCAGGCCACCGGTGGCGCGCCAGTTGGAGCCGATCCGGGCCGGGTCGCGCACCACGTACCCGGCGACCCAGATCCGGCCGGACTCGTCGTCCTCGCCGTTGACGCCGGTGTTGCCGATGTGCGGCGCGGTCTGTACCACCACCTGCCGGTGGTAGGAGGGGTCGGTGAGGGTCTCCTGGTAGCCGGTCATGCCGGTGTTGAAGACCGCCTCACCGAAGGTCTCCCCGACGCTGCCGTACGCCTCGCCGTGGAACGTGCGCCCGTCCTCCAGGACGAGGATCGCGTTTCTCCGCTTCGCCATTTACTTGACAGCCTTTCCGTCCAGGACCGTCGGCTCGCCGCGCAGGAAGGTCGCCACGATGCGACCCGGCAGCGTCATGCGGGCGTACGGGGTGTTGCGACTGCGGCTGGCCAGCTCCGCGGGCTCGATGACCCGGCGGGCGGCCGGGTCGACCAGGGTCAGGTTGGCCGGCACGCCGGGCGCCGGGTCGACGCCGTGGCCGTCGAGGCCGGCGATCCGGGCCGGCGTGCGGGACATCCGCTCGGCGATCAGCTCCCACTCGGGACCCAGCACGTCCAGGGCGATCGACAGGGCCGTCTCCAGACCGAGCATGCCCGGCCGGGCGTACGCCCACTCGCACTCCTTGTCCTCCACGGCGTGCGGGGCGTGGTCGGTGGCGATGACGTCGATGACGCCGTCGGCGAGCGCGGCGCGCAGCGCGGCGATGTCGGTGGCGGTGCGCAGCGGCGGGTTGACCTTGAAGACCGGGTCGTAGGCGCCCGCTGGGCTCCAGTTGTTCGAGAGTGCGGGGCTCGCAAGCTCACTCATCCCGCTCACGACCTCGTCGGTCAGCAGCAGGTGGTGCGGGGTCACCTCGGCGGTCACCCGGACGCCGCGGGCCTTGGCCTGGCGCAGCACCTCGACACTGCCGGCGGTGGAGACGTGACAGACGTGCAGGCGGCTGCCGACGTGCTCGGCGAGCAGCACGTCCCGGGCGATGATCGCCTCCTCGGCGACCGCCGGCCAGCCGGTCAGCCCGAGGCGGGTCGACACCTCGCCCTCGTGCATCTGGGCGCCCTCGGTGAGGCGGGGCTCCTCGGCGTGCTGGGCGATGACCCCGTCGAACGCCTTGACGTACTCCAGGGCCCGGCGCATCAGCTTCGGGTCGGCGACGCAGTGCCCGTCGTCGGAGAAGATCCGTACCCGGGCGGCCGAGTCGGCCATCGCACCCAGTTCGGCCAGCCGCTCGCCGGCCAGGCCGACGGTGACCGCGCCGATCGGCTGCACGTCGACCAGCCCGGCCTCCCGGCCCAGCCGCCAGACCTGCTCGACCACGCCGGCGGTGTCGGCGACCGGCGAGGTGTTGGCCATCGCGCAGACGGCGGTGTAGCCGCCGAGCGCCGCCGCCCGCGACCCGGTCTCCACCGTCTCGGCGTCCTCCCGGCCCGGCTCGCGCAGGTGGGTGTGCAGGTCGACCAGGCCGGGCAGGGCGACCAGCCCGGTGGCGTCGACGACGGTGGCGGCCGGCGCGGTCAGGCCCGTGCCGGTCTCGGCGACGACGCCGTCGCGGATCAGCAGGTCGGTCGGCGCGGCGCCGACGACGCTCACGTTCTTGATCAGGTACGCGGTCACCGGTTGTTCCCTCCGAGCAGCAGGTAGAGGACGGCCATCCGCACGGAAACCCCGTTGGCGACCTGTTCGACGATGGTGGAGCGGGGCGAGTCGGCGACCTCGGGCGTGATTTCCATGCCTCGGTTCATCGGGCCGGGGTGCATGACGATCGCGTGCTCGGGCAGCCGGCGCATGCGCGAGCCGTCCAGCCCGTAGCGGCGCGCGTACTCGCGGGCGGACGGGAAGTAGGAGTCGTTCATCCGCTCCCGCTGCACCCGCAGCATCATCACCACGTCCGACTGCGGCAGCACCGCGTCCAGGTCGTAGGAGACGTCGGTGCCGGGCGCGAGCGCCGAGGCGATGTCCACCGGGATCAGCGTCGGCGGGCCGACCAGGGTGACCTTCGCGCCGAGGGTGGACAGCAGCAGGACGTTGGAGCGGGCCACCCGGCTGTGCAGCACGTCGCCCACCACCGCGACCGAGAGGCCGGCCAGTCGTCCCAGCCGGGAGCGCATCGTGTACGCGTCGAGCAGCGCCTGGGTCGGGTGCTCGTGGGTGCCGTCGCCGGCGTTGACCACCGACCCGTCGACCCAGTCGGCGAGCCGGTGCGGAGCTCCGGAGGCGGGGTGCCGGACGACGACCGCGTCGGCGCCCATGGCCTGGAGGGTGAGCGCGGTGTCCTTGAGGCTCTCGCCCTTGGCGACGCTGGAGCCCTTGGCGGAGAAGTTGATGACGTCGGCGGACAGCCGCTTCGCCGCCGCCTCGAACGAGATCCGGGTGCGGGTGGAGTCCTCGTAGAAGAGGTTCACCACGGTCCGCCCGCGCAGCGCGGGCAGCTTCTTGACCTCGCGGCCGGCGACGGTGGCCATCTCGGCGGCGGTGTCGAGGATCTCGGTGGCGGTCGCGGCGTCCAGGTCGGCGCCGGAGAGCAGGTGGCGGATCATGCGGCGGTCCCCCCGTACAGCTTGACCTCGTCGGCGTCGTCGGTCTCGGCGAGGGTGACCTTCACGCTCTCCGCGAGGGAGGTCGGGATGTTCTTGCCGACGTAGTCGGCGCGGATCGGCAACTCCCGGTGGCCGCGGTCGACCAGCACGGCGAGCTGCACGGACGCCGGGCGGCCGACGTCGTTGAGGGCGTCGAGGGCGGCCCGGACGGTACGGCCGGAGAAGAGCACGTCGTCGACGAGGATGACCCGCTTGCCGTCGATGCCGCCCGGGGGGAGCTGCGTCGGACCGACCGCGCGGGTGGCGTGCCGGCGCAGGTCGTCGCGGTAGAGGGTGATGTCGAGCACACCGACCGGTACGGCGACGTCCTCGAAGGCGCTGATCCGGGCGGCGAGGCGCCGCGCGAGCGGTGCGCCCCGGGTCGGGATGCCGAGCAGCACGGTCTGCTGGGCGCCCTGGGTCTTCTCCAGGATCTGGTGGGCGATGCGGTCGACCACGCGCTGGACGTCGGCGCTGGCGAGGATCACCTTCACCGAGGGTTGCCGCGCGGGCGGCGACTGGGCAGCCGGTGGGTAGGCCACGGCGGACCTCCTTCCCCGCCTCACGGGACGGGTCGTTAAAGGACGTCGGATGACCGGTGGCGGGCCGCGAGCGGCCCGGACCGGGGCTTCACGCCACGTTACCAGTGGTCACCGGGCCGCCCGTCGCCGGCCACTGATTCCCTGGTCAGCGCCATGAAGAGGGGACGAACGGCCCGGTGCGGCCCGATGGGAAGGTCATCACCACTTGACCACGTGTCGCAATCCCCGTACCGTCACGCTCCGTAGCGATCGACGGGAGAACCCCGAGCAGCACTGGGAGTGTCCGAATGCCCTCTGAATACGCCAAGTCTCTGGGCGCCCGCCTGCGCTCCATCCGCCAGCAGCAGGGCCTGTCCCTGCAGGGCGTGGAGGAGAAGTCGAACGGCCGCTGGAAGGCGGTGGTGGTCGGCTCGTACGAGCGCGGCGACCGCGCCGTCACCGTGTCCCGCCTGGCCGAGCTGGCCGACTTCTACCGTGTTCCCGTCTCGGAGCTGCTGCCCGACGGCAGCGGCGTGCGCCACGAGCCCACCAGCAAGATCGTGCTGGACCTGGAGCGGCTCTACGACGAGGCGTCCGAGGACCTGGCCTACGTGGCCCGGTACGCGCGCGCCATCCAGCAGCAGCGCGGCGACTACAACGGCCGGGTGCTCTCCATCCGCGCCGACGACCTGCGGGCCCTCGCGATCGTCTACGACGCCTCGCCGTCGGGCCTCATCGAGCGGCTGACCGAGCACGGCGTGCTGGTCGCCGACCCGCGGGCGTTCTTCGCCTCCTGATCCACCGAACGACGAGGGCCCGTGCCGGACGGCACGGGCCCTCGTCGTGGTTCCGGTCGTTCCCGCCGGCGTCCGGTCAGCGGGTGGCGTACTCGGCGATGCGGCCGAGGATGCCGTTGAGGAAGCGCGGCGAATCGTCGGTGGACATCTGCCGGGCCAGCTCCACGGCCTCGCTGATCGCCACCGCGTCGTCGATCTCGTCGACGTAGAGCAACTCGTAGACGGCGATCCGGGCGAGGTTGCGGTCGACCGCCGGCATCCGGTCGAGCGTCCAGCCCTCGGCGTAGCTGGCGATCAGCTCGTCGATCCGGTCGAGGTGGCCGGCGATCCCCTCGACCAGGCTGACCGTGTACCCCAGGTGCTCCGGGCGGGGCTTCTCGATGCGCTCGATGTACCCGGCGAGCACCTCGACGGGCGGACGGTCCCGAAGGTCGGCCTCGAAGAGCACGTCCAGCGCCCGCTTGCGCGCCTTGCGGCGCGCCGGCATCTGCTGCTTGGGACCCTCGGCCATCAGGCGCGGCCGAGGTAACGGCCGTCGCGGGTGTCGACCTTGATCTTCTCGCCGGTGGTGATGAAGAGCGGCACCGGCACGGTCGCGCCGGTCTCGACGGTGGCCGGCTTGGTGCCGCCGGTCGACCGGTCGCCCTGCAGGCCCGGCTCGGTGTAGGTGACCTCCAGCACGACGGAGGTCGGCAGCTCGATGTAGAGGGGGACGCCCTCGTGGGTGGCGACGGTGGCCTCGGCCTCGGGGAGCAGGTAGTTGGCCGCCTCGCCGACGGTGCCGCCGGGGACGGTGATCTGGTCGAACGTCTCCAGGTCCATGAAGACGTAGTCCTCGCCGTCGGCGTACAGGTACTGCATCGTGCGCTTGTCCACGGTCGCGGTCTCGACCTTGGTGCCCGCGTTGAAGGTCTTGTCGACCACCTTGCCGGACAGCACGTTCTTCAGGGTGGTACGCACGAACGCACCACCCTTACCGGGCTTGACGTGCTGGAACTCGACGACGGCCCACAGCTCTCCGTCGAGGTTGAGTACCAGGCCGTTCTTCAGGTCGTTGGTGGTGGCCATTTCCTGCCTTGATCATCAATTGGCGGACAGACTGAGCAAGTCTACTAGCTGCGACCGGCTCCGCCGCCCGCCGGAGTCTTTCGGGTACCCACCGCCACATCCGACCTGCCGCGACGCCGCCACGGCGGCCCGAACCTCCGCCCACTCCGATGAGCCGTCTCCTGACGGAGCGTGACGCCACCGATCCCACTGCCCTGCGACCGCCCGCCACTTTGCTCTGCACCCCGATACGCGCCAGGCACCGAGCGTGACGTCCGCCCGGAGACCTACCTCGACATGATCCTCCGTTGCCGCAGCTCAGCGGCTTGGCGCGGATAGGGGTGCAGAGCAAAGGGGGCGAGCGCCCTCCCTGCCGGTCGGCGAGGAAACCACACAGCGTGACCGAAACCGCGCGACCGGAAATCGTGACGCACGGTAACCACGTGACCGTGACCTGCCGGAACGGACCGCCGGGGTCAGGAGGCGCGGGCGGCCAGGTGGTGCAGGGCAAGGCGGTAACCGTCGACGCCCAGTCCGCAGATCACACCGGTGGCCACCGCCGAGACCACCGAGTGGTGCCGGAACTCCTCCCGGGCGTGGATGTTGGAGATGTGCACCTCGACCAGGGGCGCGCGCAGCATCGCGCAGGCGTCCCGGACCGCGATCGAGTAGTGCGACCAGGCCGCCGGGTTGAGCACCACCGCGGCCTCCTCGTCGGCCGCGGCGTGCAACCAGCCGAGCAGTTCGTGCTCGGTGTCGGTCTGCCGCACTGTCACGTCCAGGCCCAGCTCCCGCCCGGTCGCCTCGCAGAGCGCGACCAGGTCGGCGTACGTGGTGGCGCCGTACACCTCGGGCTGCCGGGTGCCCAGCCGGCCGAGGTTGGGACCGTTCAGCACGTACACCCGGCGGGACCGAACCGGCGCGGTGCCGGCGCTCACGCCGCCACCTGCTGGTAGGCGGCGTGGAGCAGCGCGTCGTCGGGACCCTCCAGCATCGCCGGACGGGCCAGCCCGTCGAGCACCACGAAGCGCAGCCGGCTGCCCCGGGCCTTCTTGTCCACCCGCATGGCGGCGAGCAGCTGCGGCCAGGCGTCGGCCAGGTAGCTGGTCGGCAGCCCGAGCGCGGCGACGGTGTCCCGGTGCCGCGCGGCGGTGGCCTCGTCTAGCCGGCCGGCGAGGCGGGCCAGGGCCGCCGCGTACACCAGGCCGACGGCGACCGCGTGCCCGTGCCGCCAGCGGTAGCCCTCCACCTTCTCGATCGCGTGGGCGAGGGTGTGGCCGTAGTTGAGGACCTCCCGGACGCCCGACTCGCGCAGGTCGCCCGAGACGACGTCGGCCTTGACGCGGATCGCCCGCTCGATCAGCTCCCGCGCCACCGGGTCGGTGGGATCGGTGGCGGCCGCCGCGTCCCGCTCGACCAGGTCGAGGATCACCGGGTCGGCGATGAAGCCGCACTTGACCACCTCGGCCAGCCCGGCGGCCAAATCCGCCGGGGGCAGGCTGTCGAGCGTGGCGAGGTCGGCGAGCACGCCGACCGGCGGGTGGAACGCGCCGACGAGGTTCTTGCCGGCCCCCGTGTTGATGCCGGTCTTGCCGCCGACCGCGGCGTCGACCATGCCCAGCAGCGAGGTCGCCACCGGCACCCACCGGACGCCGCGCAGCCAGCAGGCCGCCACGAAGCCGGCCAGGTCGGTGACGGCGCCGCCGCCGACCCCGACCACCGCGTCGGTACGCGTGAAGCCCGCCTCGCCCAGCCGGTCCCAGCAGGCGGCGGCGACGTCGATGTGCTTGCCCGCCTCGGCGTCCGGCACCTCGATCGGCAGCGGGGCGACGCCCGCGGCGCGCAGCCGGTCGCCGAGTGCGTCGGCCAGTGCCTTGAGCGGGGGCGCGTACAGCACCGCGACGCGGTCGGCGCCGGGCAGCAGACCGGGCAGCCGGTCCAGCAGGTCACGTCCCACCAGCACGTCGTACGGCCGTTCGCCGCCGACCGGGATCCGGGTCACGTCGTCCATCGCGGGCAGCCTAGTCCAGCACCGGGGCACGACGGGGGAACCGTCCACGGACAGGGACGGTCAGCGTCGCGCCCAGTCGGCGAGCCGCGCGGCATGGGCGGCCACCTCGTCGCGCAGTGCGTCCGGGGCGACCACCGTGAACGGCCAGCCCAGTCCGGCCAGCAGCGCGGCCATCCCCTCCAGGCGCTCGACGCGGGCACGGAGCAGCACCCCCTCGGCGGTGGCGGTCAGCTCGGCCACGCTGGGCGGGAGCCGTCGCCGGGCGGTGGCCAGGTCCGTCTCCAGCAGCACCTCGACCTCGTGCGCCCACGGCACGGCGGCCAGGGAGCGGCTCACCTGCGCCACCGGGTCGAAGCCGTCGGGCGTCGTGAAGGTCCCCTCCCCCGCCGTCACCGCACCGATCCGGTCCAGCCGGAACGTGCGGACCTCGCCGCTGCGGTGGTCGTGCCCGCTCACGTACCAGCGCCCGGCGTGGAAGACCAGGCCGTACGGGTCCAGCTCCCGCTCGGAGGTGGTGCCGGAGCGGGAGCGGTACGCCATCCGTACGCGCCTCTGCTCACGGGCCGCCGTGGCCAGCACGAGCAGCGTGCCGGTTGCCGGGCGGGCGTCCGGCTCGACCCGGCGCAGGGTGAAGGCGAGGTGCTCGCGGACGGCCGCCAGCCGGTCGGCCAGCGCGGCCGGCAGCACTCGACGGATCTTGGCGGCGGCGGTGGCGGCGGCCGGCTGCTCGGTGCCCAGACCGAGCCGTTCGGCGGCGACCAGTCCGAGCAGGACGGCCACCGCCTCGTCGTCGGTCAGCATCAGCGGAGGCAGCTTGTACCCGGGGAGCAGCCGGTAGCCGCCGTACCGACCCCGGTCGGCGGTGACCGGGATGCCCAGGTCGAGCAGTGTGGCGGCGTAGCGGCGCACGGTGCGCTCGTCGACGCCGAGCCGGCCGGCCAGCTCACCGCCGGTGAGCCGGTGGTGGCCTTGGAGCAGTTCCAGCAGCCCGAGGACCCGCCCGGCGGGATGCGACACAGGACACTCCTTCAAAGCGGGCGGAACCTGTCCGGATTCGATCGTACGGTCGTGGTGACGACGACACGTGAGGGGATCGCAGATGGCGACGTTCGTACTGGTGCCGGGTTTCTGGCTGGGTG
Organism: Micromonospora sp. BQ11; assembly: GCF_052068135.1. Taxonomy (NCBI): domain Bacteria; kingdom Bacillati; phylum Actinomycetota; class Actinomycetes; order Micromonosporales; family Micromonosporaceae; genus Micromonospora; species Micromonospora sp. BQ11. Next base: position 72,243 of record NZ_JBQHDB010000016.1, read on the forward strand.
GTTGGGCGTGGCGGGAGGTCACCAGGGACCTGCGCGGGCGGGGGCACGAGGTGTACCCGCTGACGCTCACCGGCGTCGCGGAGCGGGACCACCTCGCCGGCCCGGAGGTCGGGCTGGAGACGCACACCCGGGACGTGCTCCGGCTGCTGGAGGTGGAGGACCTGCGCGACGTGCTGCTGGTCGGGCACTCCGGCGGCGGGCTGCCGGTCACCCAGGCGGCGGACCGGGCGCCGGACCGGATCGGCCGGGTGGTCTACGTGGAGAGTGGGCCGATGCCCGACGGCCTGTCGCAGTTCGACAGCATCGAGCCGGAGGAGCAGGAGCGGCTGCGGGAGCGGATCGGCGACGGGCACCTGCTCCCCCCGCCCGAGTGGGATCCGGCGTCGGACCCGCAGAACCTGGCCGGGCTGGACGACGCCACGCTGGCCCTCCTGCGGGCACGCGCCACGCCGCACCCGTTGCGCGCCGCCACCGATCCGGTCCGGCGCACCGGCGGGCGGGCCGTGCCGACCGCCCTGGTCGCCAGCACGTTCCCGCTCGACGTGGTGGAGCAGATGATCGCGCAGGGGCACCCGTTCTTCGCCGGTCTGGCCGGCGGCCAGGTACACGCGCTACCCACCGGGCACTGGCCGATGCTCAGTGAGCCGAAGGCGCTGGCCGACGTGCTCGACCGGATCGCCCGCGGCTGACCGGCGTCACCGCTTCAGCAGAGACGCGATCTCGTCGACGATCGAGTCGAGGTCGCGCCCGTCGGTGACCACGGTCGCGGTGGCCACCTCGGCGTAGAGCGGTCGGCGCTGGTCCATCAGGTGCTTCAGCGTCGCGCGCGGGTTGATCGCCAGCAACGGGCGACCGGCGCCGAGACCGACGCGCTTGACCGCGTCGGGCAGCTCGACGGAGAGGTGCACGACCCGGTGCCCGACCAGCGCGGCGCGGTTCTCCTCGGCGAGGACCGCGCCGCCGCCGAGGGCGAGCACCCCGGAGCAGGAGGCCAGGGCCGCGGCCACCGCGGCCCGCTCCAGCGTACGGAAGTGGGCCTCCCCCTCGTCGATGAAGAGCTCCGGGATCGGCTTGCCGGCCATCCGCTCGATGTCCAGGTCGGTGTCCCGGAACTCGACGCCGAGCACGTCGGCGAGCGCCTTCCCGACCGTGGTCTTGCCGGAACCGGGCGCACCGACCAGGACGCACACCGGCGCCATCAGCGGATCACCAGGGCGTCGAGGTAGCCGGCGAGGTTGCGGCGCATCTCGTCGACCGAGTCACCGCCGAACTTCTCCACCGCGGCCTCGGCGAGTACCAGCGCGACCATCGCCTCGGCGACCACGGCGGCGGCGGGCACCGCACAGACGTCGGAGCGCTGGTTGATGGCGGTGGCCGGCTCCCCGGTGGTCACGTCGACGGTGGCGAGGGCCCGGTTCAGCGAGGAGATCGGCTTCATCGCGGCCTTCACCCGCAGCGGCTCACCGGTGGTGATGCCGCCCTCCAGGCCGCCGGCCCGGTCGGTGATCCGCCGGACGCCGGTGGCGGTGGGCAGGATCTCGTCGTGCGCCTCGGAGCCGCGCGAGCGCGCCTGCTGCCAGCCGTCGCCGATCTCCACGCCCTTGATGGCCTGGATCGACATCAGCGCGGTGGCGAGCCGGGCGTCGAGCTTTCGGTCCCACTGGACGTGGCTGCCCAGGCCCGGCGGCACCCCGTACGCCAGCACCTCGACCACGCCGCCCAGCGTGTCGGCGGCCTTCTTCGCGGCATCGACCTCGGCGACCATCCGCACGCTGGCCTCGGGGTCGAGGCAGCGCAGCGGGTCGGCGTCGATCCGCTCGGCGTCCTCCGGCCGGGGCCGCAGGCCCGGCTTCGCGGCCACCGGTCCCAGCTCGACCACGTGCGAGACGATCTCGATGCCCAACGCCTGCCGCACGAGGGCCTTGGCGACCGTGCCGACGGCGACCCGGGCGGCGGTCTCCCGGGCACTGGCCCGCTCCAGGATCGGGCGGGCGTCGGTGTGGCCGTACTTCTGCATGCCGGCGAGGTCGGCGTGACCGGGCCGGGGACGGGTCAGCGGCGCGTTGCGGGCCTGACCGGCCAGCTCGTCGGGGTCGACCGGGTCGGCGGCCATCACGGTCTGCCACTTGGGCCACTCGGAGTTGCCGACGCGGATGGCGACCGGGCTGCCGATGGTGCGGCCGTGCCGGAGCCCGCCGATGATCTCGATCTCGTCCTGCTCGAAGGCCATCCGGGCACCCCGGCCGTAGCCGAGCCGGCGCCGGGCCAGCTCGCCGGCGATCTCGGTGGTGGTCACCTCGATCCCGGCGGGCACCCCCTCCAGGAGCGCGACGAGGGCGGGGCCGTGCGATTCACCTGCAGTCAACCAGCGCAACACAGCGGTCAGTCTGTCACGGCGGGTGGCCGGGCCGGAGCGGTGCCCGCCCCGTCCCGCCCTGCGGACGCGCTCCTCGCCGGTGCGCCACCAGTTCTTGCGGGAACGCGGGGAACCCGTACGATCATGGCGGCGCGCCGGGAAGTCTGGTCGGCAACTCCTTCGTCGACCCCGTCGGGAGCTTCCGGTGCTGCTCTTCGCGTTCGCGGCCGTGCTGCTGCTGGCCGTCCTGCTCTCCAGCCTGGCCCACCGCACGATCCTGTCCACGGCCGTGGTCTTCCTGGCCGCCGGGGTCCTCCTCGGCGCGGAGACCACCGGGGCCCTGGACATCACCGCGGACAGCCCGATCGTGGCGACGCTCGCGGAACTGGCGCTGTTCACCGTGCTCTTCACCGACGGCATGCGGGTCGGTTTCGCGGACCTCCGCTCGGCCTGGCGGCTGCCCGGCCGGGCCCTCGGCTGGGGCCTGCCGCTGACCCTGCTGATCACCGCGCTGCTGGCGCACTACGTCGCCGGACTCGACTGGCCGGAGTCCCTGCTGCTGGGCGCGGTGCTCGCCCCGACCGATCCGGTCTTCGCCGCCGCGCTGGTCGGCAACGAACGGGTGCCCGGGCGGCTGCGGCACCTGCTCAACGTCGAGTCCGGCATCAACGACGGCCTGGCGTTGCCGTTCGTCATCCTCTTCATCGCGGTGGCGTCCGGCTCCGACGACCTGCACCTGGACGAGCTGGGCACCGAACTGCTGCTCGGAATGGTCATCGGGGTGGCGGTGCCGTGGCTGGCACTGCGGCTGGAGCGCAGCCGGTTCTTCTCCGCCTCCACCCAGTACGAGCCGCTCAACGGGGTGGCGATCGGCCTGCTGGTGCTGGCTCTGGGCCAGGTCACGCACGCCAACCTCTTCCTCGCCGCGTTCGCCGCGGGCATCACCGTGGCGACCTTCGGCAACCGGCAACGGGAGAGCTTCGAGCACTTCGGCGAGCTGGTCGCGGAGCTGTTCAAGCTGGCCGCCCTGCTGGTGTTCGGCGCCCTGATCTCGGTGGAGTTCCTCGGCGAGATCGCCTGGACGGGCTGGGTCTTCGCGGTGCTGGCCATCGTGGTGGCCCGCCCGGTGGCGCTCGCCCTGTCGTTCCTCGGGTCGGGGCTGAGCCGCACCGAGCAGTTCGCCGCGATGTGGTTCGGCCCGAAGGGCTTCGCGTCGGTGGTGTACGGGCTGCTGGTGCTCCAGGCCGGAATCGTCGCCGGTGACGAGATCTTCCACCTGGTGGCGCTGACCATCGTGCTGTCGATCCTCGCCCACTCGTCCACCGACATCGTGATCGCCCGCATCTTCGACCCGGCCACCACGCCGCACTGGTACTCCCGACTCCGTCAGGCGTCGACCGAGCGACGGGAACGCCGCCAGGAACGGCGGGGCTGAGGCCAGGAAGGGTCAGCGGCGGGCTGCCGCCAGAGCCTCGCGCATCGCGTCGACCGGGGCGGCCACACCGGTGAAGTGGACGAACTGCCCGAGTGCCTGGGCGAGGAGCAGGTCGAGACCGGAGACGACCGGGCAGCCGGCTGCCCCGGCGGAGGCGGCCAGCGGCGTCGGCCACGGATCGTAGACGGCGTCGAAGTAGACCGTTCCCGGCCGCCAGTCGACCTCCCCGGCCAGCGGGTCGGCGACACCCTTCGGAACGGTGGAGACCACCACGTCGGTCCGCATCCGGTCCGCCGCAGCCGACCAGTCGGCGCCGGTCAGCGTGATTCCCAGCGCCTCCGCCACGGCCGCCAGGTCGTCGACCGCCGCCGCCCGCCGGGCGACCGCGACGACGGAGGTGCAGCCGAGCCGGGCCGCCGCCGCGACCGCAGCCCGAGCGGTACCGCCGGCGCCGAGCACGGTCACCGTCGCACCGGGGCGTACGCCCGCGCCGGTCAGCACGTCGACCATGCCGGCGACGTCGGTGTTGTCCGCGTACCAGGAGCCGTCCGGCCGGCGTACCAGCGTGTTGGCCGCGCCGACGGCGGCGGCGACCGGCGAGGCCTCCGCGGCCACCGCGAGCGCCGCCTCCTTGCAGGGCATGGTCACCGACAGCCCGGCCCACTCCGGGCCCAGGCCCGCGACCAGGTCCGGCAGCTCCGATGCCGCGCACTCGATCCGGGTGTACGACCAGCCGGTGAGCCCCGCCGCCGCGTAGCCGGCGTTGTGGATCACCGGGGAGAGGGAGTGCGCGATGGGCTTCCCGAGCACCGCCGCCCTGTGCGCCGCCATCAGATGATCCCGGCCTCCCGGGCCTTGTCCTCGTTGCGCTTGTGCTGCTCGTAGGTCTCCGCGAACTCGGAGTGGCCCTCCTTGTCGATCGCCACGAAGAACAGCCAGTTGCCCTTCGGGGGCGCCATAGCACCGGCCAGCGCGTCCTTGCCCGGGTTGTTGATCGGCGTGGGGACCAACCCCTGCAGCTTCCGGTTGTACGGGTTCCTGGGGTTGTTCAGGTCGGACTCGGTCATCTCCTTGGAGCTCTTGGTCTTCTGACCGGTCAGCTCCAGGTAGTAGTTGACGGTGACGTCCATCTCCAGACAGCCGCAGTCGAAGTTGCCCTTGTAGACGCGGTTGTAGGCGACCCGGGCGACCTTGCCGAGGTCGTCCTTGTTACCCGCCTCCGCCTGGGCGAGCGACGCCACGATCAGCGCCTCGTACGGGCTGACGCCCCCCAGGTCCTTCTGCACCTTGTCGGCGAACTGCATCTCGCTGGTGACGGTGAGGAAGTTCTCCACCATCTGCTTGAGGATCGTCTCGGCGGTCGCCTTCGGCGGAATCTCGTACGTGTCCGGGTAGAGGAAGCCCTCGATCGACGGCTTGACCGTCTTGCCGTCCTCACGCTTGAACCACCAGTTCGGCACGCCCAGCGCCAGCGGGTTCTTGGCCGCGGCCTCGAAGTCCTTGGCCGGGATCTTGGTCTTCTCGCTGAGCACCTTGTAGATGTTCTTCGCGGTGCGCCCCTCGGGGATGGTCACCCCGTTGACGATCTTGTTCTTCGGGTCCAGCATCGCGGTGATGGCGTTCGCGGCGCTCATCTGCTTGCGCAGCTTGTACGTGCCGGCCTGGATGTTCTTGCTGAGCGAATTCTCCTCGGCGGCCTCGATGAACGCCTTGGTGCTTTTCACCACGCCGGCCTCGTAGAGGGTGAGGCCCATGTCGGCGAGCAGCGTGCCGGCCTTGATCTCGACCTGCACCTCCTCGGTGCCGGCGCCGTCGTAGTCCGGGGTCACGAAGTAGCTCTGCACCCGGTCGAAGCCGTAGAAGGCTCCGCCCCCGATGCCGCCCAGCAGGACGAAGGCGAGCAGGAGAGCCAGGACGGTCTTGCCCCGCCCGCCACCGGAACCACCGTTGCGCTTACGCGCGTAACCGCGCCGGTGCCGGCCCTTCTCCCCCCGATCCTGCTCGTCGAACCCCAGGTCGAGATCGTCGATCATCGCGTCCGCCTCCGCTGCGCGTCCAGCCAGCTCTGCAGAATCTCCACCGCGGCGGCCTGGTCGACCACCGCCCGTTGTCGTCGTCCTCGGACGCCGCGCTCGGCAAGCCTACGAGAAGCCACGACCGTGGACATCCTCTCGTCGGTGAGCGTTACCGGAACGGGCGCTATTACATCGGCCAGTTGGTCAGCGTACGCCTGCACGTGGACCGCCGCCGGACCGTGCTTGCCGGCGAGGTTGACCGGAAGGCCGACGACGACCTCGACCGCCTCGTGCTCCGCCACGAGGGCCGCGAGCTGGGCGAGGTCGCTCGGCACCGTGTCCGGCGCCGCCGTCAGGTCCCGGGCAAGGGTGACCAGCGGGGTGGCGAGCACCCCGTGCGGATCGGACCGGGACACCCCGACCCGCACCTGACCGACGTCGACACCGAGGCGGACGCCACGCGGCAACTCAGTCACCCAACGTCACTCTCCTCGGATGACGAACCAGGGCGGACCGTGCGGTCCGCCCTGGTCGCGTCGAGTCGTCCATCACGCCTCGGCGATCGCCTTCTCGACCGTCAGCAGGAGCGTGGGCGCTTCCGCCGCCGGCAGGCCGCCGCCCTGGGCGAGGTCGGGACTGCCGCCACCGCGTCCGGAGAAGGCGGCCTTCACCAGGTCCGACGCGGCCAGGCCGCGGGCACGGGCCGCCGGGTTGACGGCCACCACCAGCGACGCCTTGCCGTTGGCCCGCGCCGCCACCGCGACCACCGCCGGCCGGGCCGGGTCGATCCGTCCACGGATCTCCTGGGCCAGGGTCCGCACGTCGTTGCCGGCCGCACCCTCCGGCGCCTCGGTGCCGACGTACGCGACCCCGTGCACGTCCTTCGCCTGCGCGGCGAGGGCCGACGCGCCGCCGAGGACGAGCTGGGCGCGCAGCTTCTCCAGTTCCTTCTCCGCGTCCCGCAGCTGCGTCACGGTCTGCTCGACCCGGTCGGCGACCTGCTCGCTGGGCACCCGGTACAGCTCGGCGAGCCGGGAGACCAGAAGGTGCTCGCGGGCCAGGAAGTTGAACGCGTCCATGCCGACCAGCGCCTCGACCCGGCGGACGCCGGAGCCGATCGACGACTCGGAGAGGATCTTGACGAGGCCGAGCTGGCCGGAGCGCGCCACGTGGGTGCCGCCGCACAGTTCCCGCGCGTAGTCGCCGACCTCGACGACCCGCACCTCCTCGCCGTACTTCTCGCCGAAGAGCGCCATCGCGCCGATCCGCCGCGCCTCCTCCAGCGAGGTGATGAAGGCGTGCACCTCGAGGTCCGCCAGGAGCACCTCGTTCACCTGCTGCTCGACGTCGCGCAGCACGCTCGGCGCCACCCCGGTGGGGGTGTTGAAGTCGAACCGCAGGCGGCCGGGCGCGTTCAGCGAACCGGCCTGGGTGGCGGACTCACCGAGGAAGTTGCGCATCGTCTGGTGCACCAGGTGCGTCGCCGTGTGCGACCGGGAGATCGCCCGCCGGCGACTCGTGTCGATCTCGGCGTACCCGGTCTCACCGGCGCGCACCTCGCCCCGCACCACCCGGGCCCGGTGCACGATCAGCCCCGGAACCGGCTGCTGCACGTCGAGCACCTCGACCTGGCCGCCGCCCACGGTGATCATGCCCTGGTCGGGCTGCTGCCCACCGCCCTCGGCGTAGAACGGGGTGGCGTCGAGCACCAGCTCGATCGTGTCGCCCTCGACCGCTGCCCGGCGCGGGCCGTCGACGCCGAGCACCGCCCGGACGGTCGACTCCCGCGACACCTCGCCGTAGCCGGTGAAGGTGACCGGGCCACCGGCGTCCAGCACCGACCGGTACGCCGACAGGTCGGTGTGCCCGGTCTTGCGCGCGTGCGCGTCGGCCTTCGCCCGCGACCGCTGGTCGGCCATCAGCCGCCGGAAGCCCTCCGCGTCGACCGACAGGCCCTGCTCGGCCGCGATCTCCAGGGTCAGGTCGATCGGGAAGCCGTACGTGTCGTGCAGCTGGAACGCCTTCTCCCCGGACAGCGCCCTCCCCCCGGCCGTGCGGGTCTCGGTGATCGCGGTGTCCAGGATCGTGGTGCCCGCCCGCAGGGTGGAGAGGAAGGCCTCCTCCTCCGCGTACGCGTAGTCGGCGATCCGGTCGAAGTCGGTGGCCAGCTCCGGGTACGACGGGGCCATGCAGTCCCGGGCCACCGGCAGCAGCTCGGGCAGCGCCCGGTCCTGCCAACCGAGCAGCCGCACGGAACGGATCGCCCGGCGCATGATCCGGCGCAGCACGTAGCCGCGACCCTCGTTGCTCGGGGTCACGCCGTCGCCGATGAGCATCAGGGCGGTACGGACGTGGTCGGCGACCACCCGCAGGCGCACGTCGTCCGGGTGCGATTCGCTGGCCACGTGGCCGGAGTTCGCGCCGTAACGCTTGCCCGTCAGCTCCGCCGCCCTGTCGAGGATCGGCCGGACCTCGTCGATCTCGTACAGGTTGTCGACACCCTGGAGGATCGACGCCATGCGCTCCAGGCCCATGCCGGTGTCGATGTTCTTCGCCGGCAGGTCCCCCAGGATCGGGTACTCCTCCTTGCCGGTGCCCGGGCCGCGTTCGAACTGCATGAAGACGAGGTTCCAGAACTCCATGTAGCGGTCCTCGTCGACCGCCGGGCCGCCCTCGCGGCCGTACTCCGGACCCCGGTCGTAGAACAGCTCGGAGCAGGGGCCGCACGGGCCGGGAATGCCCATCGACCAGAAGTTGTCCGCCTTGCCCCGGCGGACGATCCGTTCGGCCGGCACGCCGACCGACCGCCAGATCTCGAACGCCTCGTCGTCGTCGAGGTAGACCGTGGGCCAGATCCGCTCCGGGTCCAGGCCGAAGCCGCCCTGCTCCTGCGACCTGGTCACCAGGTCCCAGGCGAGCGGGATCGCCCCGTCCTTGAAGTAGTCACCGAAGGAGAAGTTGCCGTTCATCTGGAAGAACGTGCCGTGCCGGCTGGTCTTGCCGACCTCGTCGATGTCCGGGGTGCGGATGCACTTCTGCACACTGACGGCCCGGCGGTACGGCGGCGTCTGCTGCCCCAGGAAGTAGGGGACGAACTGCACCATGCCGGCGTTGACGAACAGCAGGTTCGGGTCGCTGATGGCGGGCAGCGGAGCGGACGGCACCACGGCGTGGCCGTTCGCCTCGAAGTGCGCGAGGTACCGCCGCTTGATCTCCGCCGTCTTCATCGCTGGTGTTCCTCCGGAAAGATTTCTCGATCGCCGATCCGCGGGTCCTCCCGCAGCTCGGCGAACTGGTCGTCGAACGCCTCGCCCCGGGCGAACGCCGCGTGGATCTCCTGCTCGCGTTCGGCCATCCCGATCCGGACGTCCTCCACGAAGCTACGCAGCTCCTCCACCAGCCCGCCAGCGGATTGCGACAGGGTGCTGGCGATGCCGGCCGGGGTGTACGACTGCGCGGTGCGGGTCGCCTTGCGCACCACCACCACGCCGACCGCCAGACCGATGCCCAGCCAGAACAGTCGCCTCATGCTCGTACCTCCTGCTCGCCGGCGGGGTCAGCGGTTGCCGCGCCGGGCGGCCCGACGCTGCTGCTTGATCGTGTCGCGCACCTCGCGCTCGGTCTCCGCGTGCCGGCGGGACGCCGCGGCCCGGCGGACGCCGTAGCCGAAGGCCGCCACCTTCACCAGCGGGTTCGCGGCGGCGGCCGACACGACGGTGGCCAGGTTCGCGACGTTGGCGGTGACGTTCTGCGCGTGGCTGGTCATGGTGTCGACCTTGGCCAGCTGGAGGTTCACGCCGTCCAGCGACGTCTGCACCTGCTCCAGCGCGACGTTGACGTTCTTGACCGTGGTGTTGACGTCGCCGAGCAGCGGGGCGCTGCGGTCGTTGAGGTCGTTGATCATCCGGGTGGCGGCGTCCACGGTGTGCCGCAGCCGCAGGATGGGCAGCGTCAGGATCAACACCAGCATCGCGAACGCGATCGCCGCGATCAGGGCCGCGACCTCTCCAAACTCCACGCCTGTCCTCCTCAAACAGAGTTACGCGGCAACCGGCGTCCCCGGTTCACGCGATCGTCTCGTCCACTGATACCGCTCGGCGACCCGTGCCGGGTCAGCGGGAGCAGGCGGGCCTGCCAGCCCCAGACCCTACCGTCCGTGAGCGAAACCGGCTCAGGACGGTGAGGGTGTCAGCTCGCCGAGCGGATCCTCACTGAGCGTCGGGTATGGATCCTCGCCGGTGAGTGACGGGTCGGTGCTCGGTTGTGGCCGGGTCCGCTCGTCGTCGATCGCGTTGCGTACCTTCACCGACACCAACGAGCCGGCGCACTCCTGCGCTGCGGCCGACGGGGCGGGTGCTGGCACGGCCGCCGGTTCACCCTCGACCGGAGGCGGGACGCACGTCGGCTCGCGTACCCAGAGGTCGAGGGTCAGCTCGTCCCGCCGCCAGCAGGTGTAGGTGCCCTTCTCCTCCTTCTCGGGGCACCGGGCCACCTGCCACCGCTGCCAGCCGTCCCGGGCCAGCGCCGCCTCGTACGCCTGCGCCGTCTCCTCCGGCGGGCGCTCCGACGTGACCGTGCGCTCCCGCAGCCGGCAGTCCAGCAGGCACCACCGGCTGCCGCTGACGTCGTCGACCGTCCGGACCGTTGCCCAGCTCGGCACGTCCAGGTCGTCGAGGGAGTCGAAGACGGGGTCCCGGCTGAGCGTACGCAGACCGAAGAAGAGCGGGATCGCGCCCAGCAGCACCACGCTGACCAGGACGAGCACCCCCAGCCGCAGTCGATTCTTCTCCCGCGTCTGCCGGCGCAGCTCCGACCGGGCGCCGCCCTCGGCCGGCGGGTCGTCGTCAGCACCGCCCGGGCCGGCGGCCCTTCGCAGGGCCGGCCCGTCCGCGGGATCCGGAGCGGACCGGACCGGGCCGGTGGAATGCGGCACGACGGCGGCACGCGCCACCGCCGGTTCGGCGGGACGGCCCGGCGGGGGCGGGACCGGGGAGACGCCGGACGGCTCCGGACGGCCCGGGTCGCGGTGCGGTGGGGCAGCGCGTCCCGCCGACCGGTCGTCGGCGCGCGGGCCCGGCGCGGGTACGCGGGCCACGCCCGGCTGGCCCGGCGGCACCGGGGGGAGACCGCCGCCGGAGGTCGCCTCGGAGCGGCCGGCCTCGTCCGCCGGCGGGCGCGCCGGGCCGGGACCCGGGTGCGGGCCGCGGTGGCGCGGATCGACCGGCCGCGCCGTACCGGCGGGCGGTCCGGCCGGTGCGCCGTCGGGACGGAGGGCTCCGGGCGGCACGGCGGCGCCACGGATCGGGCCGGTGCCGGGCCGCGCGGCGCCCCGCGCCGGCCCCTCGGGCGGGCCGTCGGGTCGGGCGCGGCCGGCCGACCGCGCGTCGGGAGCCGGGCCACCGGCACCCACCGGCGGAACCGGTCGGCCCGCACCGGGCGGAGCCGCGGGTCCGGGCGGGGGCCCGTCGGTGGGCCGGGGCGGTTCGGCGCCGGGACGGGGACGGTCGGTGGACGGTCGACCTCCGCCGGCACCCGTTCCGGGGCGTGGCGGGCGTCCACCGGGACCGGCGGTCGGCCGGCGCGCGGCGGCGGGAGCGTCCGGGTCACCCGGCGCCCGATCGGGCGCCGACGGTGGGCCGCTCGTCGGGGTGGACGCCGCCCGTCGGGTCACCGTGGGCAGCTTGGGATCGGTGTGGGTGCCCCGGCCGGCCTGGCGGAGCCAGTCGGCGGGCCGTTCCGGCCGGTCGCGCCGGGGCGTGCCGGCAGCGCCGGACGGCGCCGGGGGGCGCGGTGCAGCGGAGTCCCCGCCGTCGGCGGCCGCACGTCGGCCCCGGCCGGTGCCGTCCCCGTCGTCGGGCAGGGCACGTCGACCGCGCGCCGGAACGTCCGCGTCGCCGGGCTCGGGACGGGCGCGCCGGCCCCGCCGGCCGCTGTCGGTGTCGTCGGGAAGGGCACGCCGTCCGCGTGTGCCCGGGTCCGTCTGGTCCGGGGCGGCCCGCCGGCCGCCTGTGGGGGCATCGTCGTCCGGGGCGGCACGGCGACCCCGGACCGGCCCACCGCCGTCGGTGCGGGGCTCCGCGCCGGGCAGCGGGGGCGCGTTGCCGCTGCGGGGCACCACGGGCTGTTCCGTCTCCGGCACCCGGCGCCGACCGGCGCCGGGAACCGTCTCCACACCGGACATCCCGGGGACGGCCGGCGCAGCGCCGCCGCCCGGCACGTCGCCGCCGCGCGGCACCGGCGGGGCGTTGCGGCCGCGCGGTCCGGCCGGCGCGTTGCCGCCGCCGGGTGTGGGCGGCTCGCCTCCGGTCGCCCCGCGACGCCGACCGGCGACGGCGTCCGGGTAGGCGCCGGGGCCGGCGGGACCATCGAGCCTGCGGCCACGGCCGGTCGTGTCGTCGACGCCGGCCGGCGGACCGGGACGGTTCCCCGGGGCACGCCGACCGTCAGCCGCGCCGTGCGGAGGTGGCACGTCGGTGGGTACGCCGGGGCCGGGGCGCGGCCCGGCCGGGGCGTTGCCGGTCGGCTGGGCTCCCGGCGGAGGCACGCGAACCCGTCCCGCGGAACTCCTCAGGTCACCCGAGCGGTTCAGGTCCGGCCCGTCAACCGACCCCCGGACCCGCTCCGCCGAACCCCGCAGGTCACGCGACCGGTTCACATCCGGCCCGTCAACCGGCCCCCGGACCCTTTCCGCGGAACCCCGCAGGTCACGCGACCGGTTCACATCCGGCCCGTCAACCGACCCCCGGACCCGCTCCGCAGAACCCCGCACATCACCCGAGCGATTCAGATCCGGCCCGTCAACCGACCCCCGGACCCGCTCCGCAGAACCCCGCAGGTCACGCGACCGGTTCACATCCGGCCCGTCAACCGACCCCCGGACCCGCTCCGCCGAACCCCGCAGGTCACGCGACCGGTTCACATCCGGCCCGTCAACCGACCCACGAGCCCGCTCCGCAGAACCCCGCAGGTCACGCGACCGGTTCAGGTCCGGCCCGTCCTCCCGACCGACCGACCCCCGGACCCGTTCCGCGGAACCCCGCACGTCACCCGAGCGATTCAGATCCGGCCCGTCAACAGACCCACGGACCCGCTCCGCAGAACCCCGCACATCACCCGAGCGATTCAGATCCGGCCCGTCAACCGACCCCCGGACCCGCTCCGCAGAACCCCGCAGGTCACGCGACCGGTTCACATCCGGCCCGTCAACCGACCCCCGGACCCGCTCCGCCGAACCCCGCAGGTCACGCGAGCGATTCAGATCTGGCCCGTCAACCGACCCCCGGACCCGCTCCGCAGAACCCCGCACATCACCCGAGCGATTCAGATCCGGCCCGTCAACCGACCCACGAGCCCGCTCCGCAGAACCCCGCACATCACCCGAGCGATTCAGATCCGGCCCGTCAACCGACCCACGAGCCCGCTCCGCAGAACCCCGCAGGTCACGCGACCGGTTCAGATCCGGCCCGTCCTCCCGGCTCGCCGTGCGCGCGTCCCGGAGCCCCTGCAGTGGCCCGGGGGGCGGACCCGACGGTGCGCCGCGCGGAGGTCCGGCGGGCGGATCCGCCGGATGACCGGGCTGCGACCGGCCGGCCGGCGGCATCTGCGGTGCCGGCGGGCCGGGCACGGGTCCCGGTCGGCGGTCCGGGCCGTCCGGGGGGCCCTGCGGCCAGCCGCCGCCGGGAGCCGCTGGGCCGGCCGGGCCGGGGCGCTGGGCGGGTGGGCGGGCGTCGACGCGGCCCGCCGGGCCGGACGGCTCCGGGGAACCGGGCCAGGGCCCGTCGACCGGGCGCGGGCGCGGCGGCTCCGCCTCGCCCCGCCGTACGGGTGGTGTCGCGGCGGGACCGGGACCTCGCCGGCCGGGCGCGTCCGGGCCGGGCCGCTCTGCCGCGGGACGACCGCCGGGCGCCGGTACGCCACCGGGCCCCAGCTCGCCCCGGTCCTGCTTGGCCGTCCGCAGCTCGTCGATCCAGCCGAACTCCTCGCCGCTGACCGCCTCCTCCGGCTCGGGCTCGGCCTTGCCCCGCCCCCACCGGCGGCCCTTGGGGCGGGAGTCACGCCGCTCCTCGGGACCGTCCTCGGGTCGCTCCCCACCACGTGGTTTCACTGCTGACCCTCCCCGGCGGCGTCGTTGCCGCTCTCGTGCGCCCCGTTGTCGCCCGTACCCCCCGGGCGGTCGCCGTCGTCGGCGCTCCCGGTCCCGGCGGCCGGCGCCGAGGGGCGCGGAGCCGGGGTGGGAAGCCCACGCACGATACGGCGCAGCAGCGGCAGCCGGGTGGCGACCGAGCGTTCGGCGCCGTGCTGACTGGGCCGGTAGTAATCGGTCCCGACGAGATCGTCGGGCACGTACTGCTGGGTCACCACGCCCCGCTGGTCGTCGTGCGGATAGCGGTACCCGGTGCCGTGACCGAGCCCCTTGGCGCCGGCGTAGTGCGCGTCGCGCAACCCGCGCGGCACGGAGCCGCCCCGGCCGGCCCGGACGTCGGCGATGGCCGCGCCGATGGCCGTGGTGGCCGAGTTGGACTTCGGCGCGGTCGCCAGGTGGATGACCGCCTGGGCGAGGTTGAGCTGGGCCTCGGGCAGCCCGACGTACTCGACGGCGTGGGCGGCGGCGGTGGCCACGCCGAGCGCGGCCGGGTCGGCCATGCCGACGTCCTCGCTGGCGAAGATGACCAGGCGTCGGGCGATGAACCGGGCGTCCTCACCGGCCACCAGCATCCGGGCCAGCCAGTGCAGGGCGGCGTCCACGTCCGAGCCGCGCATGCTCTTGATGAACGCGCTGGTCACGTCGTAGTGGGCGTCGCCGTCGCGGTCGTACCGGACCGCCGCGGTGTCGACCGCCTGCTCCGCGGTGGCGAGGTCGATCCGGCCCGCGCCGAGGGCGGTCGCCGAGGCCGCGGCCGCCTCCAGCGCGGTGAGCGCCTTGCGGACGTCGCCGGCCGCGAGGCGGACGAGGTGGTCCTCCGCCTCCGGTTCGAGGGTGAGGACGCCGGCCAGGCCGCGCCGGTCGGCGACCGCGCGCCGCAGCAGGCCGCGCACCGCCTCGTCGTCCAGCGGCTGGAGGGTGAGCAGCACGCACCGCGAGAGCAGCGGCGAGATGACCGAGAAGTACGGGTTCTCGGTGGTCGCCGCGAGCAGCGTGACCGTACGGTCCTCGACGGCGGCGAGCAGCGAGTCCTGCTGGGTCTTGCTGAACCGGTGCACCTCGTCGATGAAGAGCACGGTCTGCGGGCCGCCCGAGCGGCGCTGGCGGCGGGCGGTCTCGATGACCGCGCGGACGTCCTTGACCCCGGCGGAGAGCGCGGACATGGCGACGAACCGGCGGTCGGTGGCGCGGGCCACCAGGTGCGCGATCGTGGTCTTGCCGCTGCCGGGCGGCCCCCAGAGGATGACCGACATCGGTGCGGCGGCGGAGACGAGTTGCCGCAGGGGTGCGCCCGGCGCGAGGAGATGATCCTGACCGACCAGCTCGTCGAGGCTCGCGGGGCGCATCCGGACCGGCAGAGGTGAGTCCTCGCGGACCGGGGTGAAGCCGTCCACACCGGCGGGGCCCGTGGGCGCGGCGGGCGCACCGGCGGGTTCACCGAGGGTGAAGAGGGCGTCGGACTCCATCACGGGAACAGTACCGGGCCCGGCCGATGGCGCCGAACCAGCGCCACCGACCGGGCCGTCGATGATCGGATCCGGTCAGCCCCGGCCCGGGCGCCGACCGCGGTACCAGCGACCGCCACCGCCGCCGCGCGGGCCGCTGCCGACGCCGGCGAGGTAGAGGGAGAGCAGCAGCAGGCCGATGAGCATCAGGGTGAACCGCTCGAACAGGTCCGGAGCACCGAAGTTCGTGTTGAGCAGGTCGATGAGCAGGGCGAAAGCGAAGACGATTGCCGCGAGAATGGCGAGCATGTCGTTCCTCCGGTGGGGGTTCCCAGTAGGTCGGCCCGGGATGTACCCAATCGGTCCGCGCGCCAATCTCCACCGTGGATGAGGTGCCTCCGGCCCGATGCCCGACGCCACCGGCGTTCTAGGCTGAGGGCATGATCATCGCGGCTGACGCCCTGGAGGGGCGGGACGCCATCCTGGCGGCGACCGGTCACCACCCGTACGCGCGGTTCGCCCTCTGGCACGACGACCAGCCACGCGGCTGGCGCCGGGGCGACGCGGTCGGATGGCTGCTGCCGGACGGGCAGGGCCCGGCGGGTGCCGTGATCGGCGCGCCGGAGCCGGCGGTCGATCTCGTCGCCGACCTCGTCGCCGACGGCGCACTCGGCCCGGACCGGTGGCTGCACCTGCCCCACCTGGACCCGGCGCTGCTGGCCGGTCGGATCGCGGTGGACCTGCACCACGAGTGGGACTTCCTCTGGGCCACCGCTGCGCCGCCCCACCAGCCGGAGGAGGAGCGGGTGGTCCGCCTCACCGACGCGGACCACCCGGCGCTGACCGCGCTGATCGACTCCTCGTTCCCGAGCACGACGTCACGTCCCGACGACCCGCGGATCGTCGACTGGTACGGCATCCGCGACGGCGACCGGCTCGTGGCCTGCGGCGCCGACCGCAGCCGGGGCGACATCGGCTTCGTCGCCGGGCTGACCGTCGCGCCGGACCGCCGGGGCCGTGGCCTGGGGGCCGCCCTGACCGCGGGCATGACGCGCGCCCTGTCCGCCCGGCACGACACGGTCGCGCTCGGCGTCTACACCGACAACGTGGACGCGATCCGTCTCTACCGCCGCCTCGGCTACACCGGCACCCTCGGCCGCACCTCGGTGCACCTGACGTGACCGGCGGGCGGCCCGCCAGGAGGGCAGGTAGCCCAGGGCGGCGAGCGCCAGGGCGGCCGCGCCGGCCAGCATCGCGGTGCTCACGCTCGCCCGGTCGGCCACCGCGCCGAGCACCACGCCACCGGCCGCGGCGGAGGGCATGGCCACCATCGAGGTGAGCGACAGGACGCTGGTGCGGTGCGGACCGTCGACCTGCCGGTGCACCAGCCCCTGGTAAACCGGGTTCGCCGCGCCGTGCATGGCGTAGCAGAGGAAGTAGGCGACCAGCACGCCGACCGGACCGGCGAGCAGGGCCATGCCGACCACGGTGACGCCCTGCACGACGTGCAGCAGCACGGCACTGGCGGGCGCGCCGAGCCGGCGGGTCAGCAGCGGGACGAGCGCCGCGGCACCGGCCGAGGCGAGCCAGGCGACCGTGCTGGCCGGCCCGAGCAGCGCCGCCGCCCGGTCGGGGTCGCCGACGACCTCGGCGAGGCGGACCGGCAACAGGCTCTCGAAGGAGATCATGCCGAAGCCCCAGAACAGCTCGACCGTCACCAGTGCGGCCAGCACCCGCGAGCGGCGGAGCAGCCCGAACGCCTGACCCACCATCCGGGGCACCTCGGCCACCGAGGAGCGCAGCGCGCCGCTCCCGGCGGCGGGACGGGTCTCGACCAGCAGCGTCAGTAGCGCCACCAGGGACACCAGCTGAAGTGCGACCGCCACGAGGACCGGCGTGGTCAGGGCGCTGACCGGCCCGATCGGCCCGAGCGCGACCAGGCCGCCGCTGAGCAGGGCGCCCGCGGCGATGCACAGGCCGAGGACCGTCCCGCCCCGGGCGAGCCCCTTCTCGTACGCGGCGTCGGGGTCGGCGGCGAGGGTGGTGTCGACGTACCAGGCTTCGAGGGGGCCGCTGTCCAACGCCCGGTAGACGCCCTGCAACGCCCAGACGGCGATCAGCAGCGCGAAGGTGTCCGCCACCACCAGCAGGCCGGTGGAGGCGAGGTTGACCACGGCGGCGACCACCAGCACGGGCCGCCGGCCGAGGGCGTCGGCGAGGCCGCCGGTGGGCAGCTCCAGGGCGAGGACCAGCAGGCCCTGGGCGGCGAAGGCCAGGCCGATCTGGGTCAGCGACAGGCCGCGCTCCTGCATGAGCAGGATGGTCACCGGGATGACCAGCCCGACCGGCAGCCAGCGCAGGCCGTGCAGGACGAGGTAGCGCCGCCGGACCTGGTGGACGGTCAGGGTGCTCATCGGTCCTCCACGCGGGGGAACGCGGACAGGAAGACGTGCACGGCGCGCGCGTCCGGGCCGGGGGGCAGCGACTCGTCGCGGTAGCGCATCAGCACCGCCCACAGTTCGTCGTTGAGCGCCCGCAGGCGGGCCGGGTCGAGGGCCAGGACCAGGTCGCCCATGCCGGCGGCGTCCCGCCACGCGCGGTCGTGGTCGGCGGCGACGGATCGCCACCGCTGCGCCGCCTCGACGAGGTGCCGCACCTGGTCGGCCATGATCCACTCCACGGCGGCCCGGGCGTCCGGGTCGTCGTCGAAGTCGGTGGGCTCGAAGTTGCTGATGTCGTGGACGGCCCGCCACCAGCGCTGCCGGCCGGTGCCGAGCTCCGGGTCCTCGGCCACCAGGCCGACCTCGGCGAGCTGGCGGAGGTGGTAGCTGGTCGCGCCGGTGTTGGTGTGCAGCTTCTCGGCCAGGGCGGTGGCGGTGGCCGGGCCGTCCAGCCGCAGGGAGCCGAGCAGGCGCATCCGCAGAGGGTGCGCCAGGACACGCACCTGCCGACCGTCGAGGTGGACCTCCCGAGCCTCGGACGGTGGTGACGAGGGATTCTCCATGGACGCACACTATCTCTGCACACTTTCTGTGCACAATAGTTGTGCACAGAAAGTGTGCTTGCTTCTTGACGATCCGGCGGCGGGATCAGGCCAGGATTTCGACCACACCGCGCAGGCGGGTCCGCAGCAGCCCGGTGGCGCGGGTGGAGTCGAGGCGTACCTCGGTGGGACGGTGCAGACCCGACGCCGCACTGGTGGTGGTCTTCAGGCCGGCCGGGTCGAGGCCCTCCCGGCGCGCCACCAGCAGGCCCAGCTCGGCGCGGCTCACCGCGTCCGGCCCGGCCACGTTGAGCGGGCCGGCGTGGTCACCGTCGACGAGTTCGAGGACGGCGGCGGCCAGGTCGGTCACGTCGATGGGGCAGCGGAACTCGTCGCTGAACAGGGCGGCCCGGCCGGCGAGGGCGTCCCGGCAGAGCTGGATCTGCTTGCTGCCCTCACCGACGATCAGCGAGGTACGCACCAGCGCCGCGCCCGGGTCGACCGCCCGTACCGCGGTCTCCGCCGCCGCCTTCGCCGCGCCGTACGGGAAGATCGGCGTGGGCGGGTCGTCGTCGGAGTACGGCGTCGGGCGACCGGCGTGCAGCGCGTCGCTGGACAGGTGCACCAGGCGTGCCCCCACCTCGGCGGCCGCGTACGCGACGTGGGCCGCCCCGTCGGCGGTGACGGCCCAGTCGTCGTACCGGTAGGGGGTGGCGACGACGGCGTCGGGGCGTACCTCGGCCAGGAGCGCGCGCACGGCGGCCCGATCGGTCACGTCGAGCCGACGCACGACGACGCCCGCCACCCCCACGGACCCGCCGTGACAGGTTCCGACCACCGCGCGCCCGCCGGCAACCGCCTGCCGACACACCTCCCCACCAAGAAACCCACTGGCTCCCACCACGAGCAGCGTCATCCCCACCCCTCCCCCTTGTTGATCAAGAGGTTTGCGTCAATCGGAGGCCCGATCATGACGCAAACCTCTTGATCAACGGGACCGGCTGGGGGGCCGGGGGGTGGGGTGGGGTCAGGTGGGGTCGGCTACCGGGGCGGTCGGGCCGGCGGTGCCGGTGTGGGGGGTTGCCTGCGGCTTGGGCTTGGCGTCGATGCCGGCCTCGGTGCGCTGCTGGGCCGTGATCGGGGTGGGCGCGCCGGTCAGCGGGTCGAAGCCACCCCGGGTCTTCGGGAAGGCGATGACCTCGCGGATCGAGTCCGCGCCGGCCAGCAGCATGCAGACCCGGTCCCAGCCGAACGCGATGCCGCCGTGCGGCGGGGCGCCGTACTTGAACGCCTCCAACAGGAAGCCGAACTTGTCCTGCGCCTCCTCCGGCGTGATGCCCAGCAGGTCGAAGACCCGCTTCTGCACGTCACCCCGGTGGATACGGATGGAGCCGCCGCCGATCTCGTTGCCGTTGCAGACGATGTCGTACGCGTACGCGAGCGCGCGGTCCGGCGCCTCCTCGAAGCGGCCCACCCAGTCGGCGTTCGGCGAGGTGAACGGGTGGTGCACGGCCGTCCAGCCACCCTCGTCGGTCTTCTCGAACATCGGCGCGTCGACCACCCAGCAGAACGCCCAGGCGCTCTCGTCGACCAGGCCGGCCCGCTTGGCGATCTCGATCCGCGCCGCACCGAGCAGCTCCTGCGCCTCGCGCGTGTCCGGGCTGGCGGCGAAGAAGACCGCGTCGCCCGGCTTGGCGCCGACCGCGTCGGCCAGCCCGGCCAGGTGCCCCTCGGAGAGGTTCTTCGCCACCGGGCCGCGCGGCGCACCCGTCTCGGCGTCGAGCACCACGTACGCGAGGCCCTTGGCGCCCCGCGCCTTGGCCCAGTCCTGCCAGCCGTCCAGCTCCTTGCGGGTCTGCGACGCACCGCCCGGCATGACGACCGCGCCGACGTACCCGCCCGCGTCGATCGCTCCGGCGAACACCCGGAACCCGGTGCCGCGCAGGTAGTCGGTCAGCTCGGTCAGCTCGACGCCGTAGCGCAGGTCCGGCTTGTCCGAGCCGTACCGGGCCATCGCGTCGTGCCAGGTGATGCGCGGGATCGGCCGGGAGATCTCGTGCCCGGCCAGGTCCTTCCACAGCGCCGAGACGATCGCCTCGCCGAGGTCGATCACGTCGTCCTCGGTGACGAAGGACATCTCGATGTCGAGCTGGGTGAACTCCGGCTGCCGGTCGGCGCGGAAGTCCTCGTCGCGGTAGCAGCGGGCGATCTGGTAGTACCGCTCCATGCCGCCGACCATGAGCAGCTGCTTGAACAGCTGCGGCGACTGCGGCAGCGCGTACCAGCTGCCGGGCTGCAGCCGCACCGGCACCAGGAAGTCCCGGGCGCCCTCGGGCGTCGACCGGGTCAGGGTCGGGGTCTCGATCTCCAGGAAGTCCCGCTCGTGCAGCACCGCGCGGGCGAGCTGGCTGGCCCGCGACCGCAGCCGCATCGCGTTCGCCGGGCCGCTGCGGCGCAGGTCCAGGTAGCGGTAGCGCAGGCGGATGTCGTCGCCGGCCTCGACCTGGTCGTCGACCGGCAGCGGCAGCGGCGCCGCCTCGGAGAGCACCTCCAGCGCGGTCGCGGTCACCTCGATCTCGCCGGTCGGCAGCTCCGGGTTCTCGTTGCCCTCGGGGCGGCGGGTCACCTCGCCGGTGACCTTCACGCAGAACTCGTTGCGCAGCGCGTGCGCGTCCTCCTCGCGGAAGACGACCTGGACGACGCCGGAGCCGTCGCGCAGGTCGACGAAGATGACACCGCCGTGGTCGCGCCGGCGGGCCACCCACCCGGCGAGCGTCACCGTGGTGCCGGCGTCCGTCGCGCGCAGGCTGCCGGCGTCATGGGTACGGATCACGACTTGCGTCTCCTCATCTGCTCCTACGTCTGCTTCACCCGCATTCTGTCAGCCTCCCCCCGCGCCCGGTCGCTGGGTAAGGAAGGGCCCCCTCTTAACGCCTGCGGTAGAGGAGGGGTCCCCGCTTAACGCCCGCAGACCGGCGCGCGCCGGTCCGCGTACGGTGTGCCGAATGCGCGTACCCCCGTGGGCCCTGCTCTCCGCGACCGCCGCGCCGGTCCTGCTGATCGGCGGCTGGACGCTCGCCGCCGCCCGCCAGCCGGGCGGCTTCGACCAGGTCGCCGGCACGATCAGCGCGCTCGCGGCGCGCGACGCCACCGACCGCTGGATCATGACGCTCGCCCTGGTCGGCCTCGGCCTGTGCCACTGCGTGACCGCCGCCGGGCTGCGGTCGCTGCGCCCGACCGGCCGGGCGCTGCTGGCCCTCGGCGGCGCGGCCACGGTCGCGGTCGCGGCCTTCCCGCTCCCCGCCGAACGCGGCTCCTCGGCGCCGCACGGGCTGGCCGCCGCCGTCGCGTTCGGCGCCCTGGCGCTGTGGCCGGCGCTCGCGGCGGTCCGACGCCGCGCGCCGTCACCGTCCGCCGGCCTTCCACCGCGCGGGGGTACGACCGCAGCGGCGGTGCTGCTCGTGGCGGTGGGATGGTTCGTGGTGGAACTGGTCACCGGAGGTCCCCGGATCGGGCTGGCCGAGCGGGTGGCCGCCGGCGCCGAAGCGCTCTGCCCACTCGTGGTGGCGCTGGCTCTGCACCGCCGTCCGGACAGGTAGGTGTTAAGAGGGGCCCCCTGCTCTACACGAGGCGTTAACGGGGGGCCCTTCCTTGCACGCGGGCGGGCCGCCGGTTGCCCGACGGCCCGCCGTGTGGTGCGTACGGATCAGTAGACGGCCACGCCGTAGCGGCTCAGCACCTCGGGGACCGGCTGGAAGAACGTGGTGCCGCCGGTACGGCAGTTGCCGCTACCGCCGGAGGTGAGGCCCAGGGCGGTGCCGCCGCTGAACAGCGAGCCGCCGCTGTCGCCCGGCTCGGCGCAGACGTTGGTGCGGATCAGGCCGGAGACGGAGCCCTCGGCGTAGTTGACCGTGGCGTTGAGCGCGGTGACGGAGCCGCTGCGCAGGCCGGTGGTGCTGCCGGAGCGCTGCACCGACTGGCCGACGAAGGCGTTGCCGGAGCCGGTGATGTCCCGGAAGCTGCCGTTGTAGAGGGAGACGTTGCCCGGCTGCGTGGTGGTCTGGTTGCTGTACCGGACGATGCCGTAGTCGTTGCCCGGGAAGCTGGTGCCGGTACGGCTGCCCAGCAGCGAGGTCTGGGCGGAGTTCGAGTACCAGTTCGCCGCGATGTTGGTGCAGTGCCCGGCGGTGATGAAGAACTTTTCGCCGGCGCTGTTGCGGACGTTGAAGCCGAGCGAGCAGCGGCCACCACCCTGGGCGTAGATGGCCTGGCCGCCGGAGATGCGGGTGCTCAGCACGCCGGCCTCGGACTCGATGCGCACCGCGCCGCCGGTACGCGCGGCGGCGGCCTTGACCTGCTCCAGCTTGGCGCCGGTGACGGTGCTGTCGACGGAGACGACCACCTGGTTGGTGGCCGGGTCGGTCCACCAGGCGGTGCCGGGGATCTTCGCGGTGCGCTCCAGCTCGGCGGTGGCGCGGTTCAGCTCGGCGGCGCCGCGCTCGACGATCTTCGGGGTGGCGCCGGCGGCGGCGACCTGGCGCGCGGCGAGGGCGTCGGTGACCGCGACGACCATCTTGCCGTTGGCGCCGGCGTACGTGCCGGCGGCGCGGTCGCCGAGGCGCTGGGCGAGGGTGGCGGCGGCGTCCGGCGAGGCGGCGGAGGCGGCCTGGGCCGGGGCGCCGATGAGTCCACCGGCGACCAGGGTTCCGGCCGCGACGATCGTGGCGGCACGGCGGAACGTTGACCTCGTGGGTCGCATGTAACAACCTCCGGGAGAGGGGGCTACGGCCCGCGCCGGGGGTGGCGAGAGCCAGGGGCAACCCGGCCGAGCTGGGGGAACCGGTCGGGTGAACTGAAGTATTCACATACTTAAGATCGTAGGCAAGACCTGGATTCGTCCGAATTCACCCGAGCTTGATCCGTCACAGCCATGCAACACTGTGGATACATTCCCCGGCGGCCACCGTCACACCGGGAGAGAGACCACATATGCACGATCGCCGATACACCTACGCCCGCGGGAACGGCACGCGGGCGCCCCCTCGGGGCGTACGCCCGGAGGGTCGTCGGCGTCAGTCGGCCCGGCGGCGCGCCCCGGGACCCGGACGCGGCACCACGTCGCGCGGACCGGCGACCTCGTGCCCGCGCGCGCAGCACAACTCGACGCGGACCTCGCCGCCGCACTCGCGGTGGGCGACGGTGAGCGGGGAGCCCTCCGGGTCGGCGAGGTAGCGGTCACCCCAGCCGAGCACGGCGACCAGCACCGGCCACAGGTCGAGTCCCTTGTCGGTCAGGCGGTACTCGTGCCGGACCCGGCTGCCCGGCTCGCGGTACGGCTCGCGGCGCAGCACCCCCTGTTCCACGAGGGTGGCCAGCCGGTTGGTGAGCACCTGCCGGGGGATGCCGGTGCGGACCCGCATGTCGTCGAAGCGGCGTACGCCGTTGAAGACCTCGCGCAGCACCACCATGGTCCACCGCTCACCGAGGACCTCCATCGCGCGGGCGATGGTGCAGTTCTCGATCGACCAGTCCAGTGCCGGGGGTCTCATACCAGCCAAGGCTAGGTCTGATTGACAGACTCAGCAACGCGGTGCAGGCTGAGTCCATGACGCAGACGCAGGACCCGGTGCGCAGCCGTACGTTCTCCTGGTCCGACCCGGGCATCAACGCGGCCCACCTCGGGCGACGCAGCGGCCTGGAACTGCTGCGGGCGATGATCGCCGGCGAGCTGGCCGCACCGCCGATCATGCACCTGGTGGACATCGCCCGGATGGAGGCCGACGAGGGCCGCGTCGCCGTCGAGCTGATGCCGCAGGAGTTCCACTACAACCCGCTCGGCACCGTCCACGGTGGGGTCATCTCCACGCTGCTGGACACCGCCGCCGCCTGCGCGGTGCACACCACGCTGCCGGCGGGCGTCGGCTACACCTCGCTGGACCTGAACGTGAAGTTCCTCCGGCCGGTCACCGTGGACTCGGGCATCCTGCGCTGCGAGGGCACCGTGCTCCAGCGCGGTCGCCGCACCGCCCTGGCGGAGGCCCGCCTGACCGACACGAAGGACCGCCTGGTAGCCCACGCCACCTCGAGCTGCCTCCTCTTCCCCCTCGACTCCCCCGCCTGACCCCCGAACCATCCCCGCCCCGCCCCTCCGCGCCCCCCGCCCAACCCCACCCCTCCCCGCGGCGATCTTGCACTTTTGGTCGCTGTTTCGCGGCTTGTGCGGCTTTCGTCGGGGCAGGAAGTGCAAGATCGCGGGAGCGGGGAGCGGGGGCGGGGAGCGGGGAGCGGGAGGCGGGAGCCGGGAGCGAGCTGCCCCGGGCGCGGTCGTCGTCAGAGAGAGCCAGCGACGGTCGCGCCCGGGGTACCCGGGTCAGCTCCTCGTGGCCAGGCGGGCGGCGCGGGCGTCGCGCTTCTCCTCGAAGCGCGCGGCGTTGCGCTCCAGGGCGTCGAGGTGTCCGGCGATCTCGTCCCGGGCGGCCTCGCCGTCGGCGTCCAGGCCGGTCACGCTGAACACGTCCCACTGCCGCAGCACCGGCATGACCACCTCATCGCGGTGCTGCCGCAGGTCGTAGATGCCGGCCAGAGCGATCGTCACGGACTTACGGGCGAAGCCGTCGATGCCGGCGCCGGGCATCTGGAAGTCGGCGAGCACGTCGGCCACCGCCCGCATCGCCTGGCCGGGCGCCAGCTCGAACGCCGCCGCGAGCAGGTTGCGGTAGAAGACCATGTGCAGGTTCTCGTCGGCCGCGACCCGCGCCAGCAGCGCCTCGCAGGCCGGATCGCCGGTCACCCGCCCGGTGTTGCGGTGCGAGATCCGGGTGGCCAGCTCCTGGAACGAGACGTACGCCAGGGAGTGCAGCACCTCGTCGTCGTGCACGTTGTGGTACCCGGCCGACATGTGCGTCATCCGGGCCCGCTCCAGGGCCACCGGGTCCACCGCCCGGGTGACCGTCAGGTAGTCGCGGATGGCGGTGCCGTGCCGACCCTCCTCGGCGGTCCACCGGTGCACCCAGGTCCCCCAGGCGCCGTCGCGGCCGAAGAGCGTGGCGATCTCGTGGTGGTACGAGGGCAGGTTGTCCTCCGTGAGGAGGTTGACGATCAGCGCGGTACGGGCCACCTCGGGGATGGTGCTGTCCTGCTCGGACCACGCCTCGCCGCCGAGCGGCCCGTCGAAGGTACGTCCCTCGCTCCACGGCACGTACTCGTGCGGGAACCACTCCTTCGCCAGGGACAGGTGCCGGTCGAGGTTCTTCTCCACGACCGGCTCCAGCTCGGTCAGCAGCGCGGTCTGGCTCAGTGTGGTCACGACGATCTCCCTACGGTGACGTAACTTACGCCACCGTAGGTCCGATCGGCCGTACGCGCCAGTAATGTCTCAGCTGACCAGAGGCTTGAGGTCCACCGCGGGCGGCATCCAGGTGCCGGCCGCCGCGGCCACCTGCTCGCCGGAGCGGATGTCCTTCACCTGGTCACCCTCCGCAGCGGGGAACCAGACGTACGGGATTCCGCGCCGCTCGGCGTACCGGATCTGCTTGCCGAACTTGGCGGCGCTCGGCGACACCTCGGTCGGGACACCCCGCGACCGCAACGCCTCGGCGACGGCGTTGCTGGCCGACCGCTCCTCCTCGTTGGTGACCGCGACCAGGACGCAGGTCGGCACGTCCCGCGACACCGACAGCGCACCGGCGCCGAAGAGGAGCCCGAGCAGCCGGGTCACCCCGATCGAGATGCCGACACCCGGGAAGCGGACATTGCCGGAGCTGGCCAGGTTGTCGTACCGGCCACCGGAGCAGACCGAGCCGAACCGCTCGTACCCGGCGAGCTGCGTCTCGTAGACGGTGCCGGTGTAGTAGTCGAGGCCGCGGGCGATGCGCAGGTCGGCCACGCAGAGCCCCGGGGAGTGCGCCGCGGCGGTGTCGACCACCCGGACCAGCTCCTCGATGCCCTCGTCGAGCATCGGGTCGGTCACCCCGAGGGCCCGGACCGCGTCGGCGAACGAGGCGTCCGGCGCGGAGATCTCGGCCAGGGCCAGGCACGCCTTCGCCTGCGCCTCGCTCGCCCCGGCCGTCTCGGCCAGCAGCTCGGCGACCTTCGCCGGGCCGACCCGGTCCAGCCGGTCCACCGCGCGCAGCGCCGCGGCCGGGTCGGTCAGGCCGATCCCCCGGTAGAAGCCCTCGCAGATCTTGCGGTTGTTGACCTGGATCGTCACCGGCGGGATCGGCAGCGAGCGCAGCGCGTCGCCGATCACCAGCGGCATCTCCGCCTCGTAGTGCGTCGGCAGGGTGTCCCGGTCGACGATGTCGATGTCGGCCTGGACGAACTCGCGGTAGCGGCCCTCCTGCGGGCGCTCCCCCCGCCACACCTTCTGGATCTGGTAGCGGCGGAACGGGAACTGCAGCTTGCCGGCGTTCTCCAGCACGTACCGGGCGAACGGCACGGTCAGGTCGAAGTGCAGGCCGAGCGCGTCGTCACCGGCCGGGCCGTCGGTGTCGGCCTGCAACCGGCGGATCAGGTAGACCTCCTTGGAGGTCTCCCCCTTGCGCAGCAGCTGGTCCAGTGGCTCCACCGCGCGGGTCTCCAGCGGCGCGAAGCCGTACAGCTCGAAGGTGGCGCGGATGCGGTCCAGGACGTACTGCTCGATCATCCGCTGGGCGGGCGTCCACTCCGGGAAGCCGGAGATGGGCGTGGGCTTGCTCATGACGTACTCCTTGAACGCCGCGCGGACCGCGCGGTGAGGTCGTGGGTCGCGGCGGTCCTACAGACCGCGGGTGGGCGCAGCCGGGCGGGCGGCGCCGGCCCCCGCCACCTGGGCGAGGTACGGGTTGGTCGCGCGCTCGCGGCCGATGGTGGTCGCGGGGCCGTGGCCGGGCAGGACGACGGTGTCGTCGGCGAGCGGGAGGATCTTGTCCCGCAGGCTGGTCATCATCGTCGAGAGGCTGCCGCCCGGCAGGTCGGTGCGGCCGATGGAGCCGGCGAACAGGACGTCACCGGAGAGACAGAGCTGATCCGACTCCCACGACGAGCCCGCGGCCGGCAGCCGGAACAGCACCGACCCGCCGGTATGGCCGGGGGCGTGGTCGACGGTGATCTCCAACCCGGCGAGGCTCAGGGTGGCGCCGTCGGCCAGCTCCGCCACGTCCTCGGGCTCGGTGTACGGCAGCCGGCCGCCGAACAGCGCGGCGAGGTCCGCGGACAGCCCCTTGGTCGGGTCGGCGAGCATCTCCCGGTCGCCCGGGTGCACGTACGCGGTGATGCCACGGGCGCCGCAGACCGGCGCGACCGAAAAGGTGTGGTCGAGGTGGCCGTGCGTCAGCAGCACGGCGGCCGGGTGCAGCCGGTGCTCGGCCAGGAGCGCGTCGAGCCGGTCGAGCACCCCGATCCCGGGGTCGACCACCACGCACTGCTCCCCCGGCGCCGCGGCGACCACGTAGCAGTTGGTGCCGAAGGCGTCCGCCGGAAAGCCGGCCACGAGCACGTCCGCTCCCCTTCCGTCGAGATGTCCGTCCCCGTTCAGAAGCCTAACGGGCGGGGCGACCGGATTCGCCGGCCCCGCCGCAGACGCACCGCTCACCGGACAGTGACACGTTCCGATAGCCGCAGCCCGGACCTCGTACACCACATCCACAGGCCGTGGCCGTACACTCTGGCGGCGTGTGGCGTGGCGCACCTGCCACCTGCGCGGGCGCGCGGCGCCCGACCGCCACGGACCAGGGTAGAGGAAGGGGAGCACGGGTGGCTTCCAGCAGGGACCGGCAGCGCAAGCTCGCGCGGGCCAAGGTCGACCGTCAGCTCGTCCGACGAGCGGCCGCGGCCCGGCGTCGGCGGCAGATCCAGGCCGGGGTCGGCGCGGCCATCGTCCTGGCGCTCGTCGTGGCCGGTTCGGCGTGGGCGCTGGGCGCCTTCGACTCCGACCCGAAGCAGAACACCGCCGCCGAGGACGTCTGCCTCTGGACCCCGCAGGACGCCACGGCGAACACCAACCTCCGCGACGTCGGCACGCCGGCCACGACCGGCCTGCCCACCGAGGGCACCCGGACGATGACCGTCGTCACCAACCAGGGCGCCCCGATCACCGCCGAGCTGGACCTGGCGTCGGCGCCCTGCGCGGCGGCCAGCATCGCGTACCTGGCCAGCAAGTCGTTCTACGACAACACCAAGTGCCACGAGATCACCACCGAGGGCGCGGTCCGCTGCGGCGACCCCAGCGGCACCGGGCTCGGCGGCCCGACCTACTCCCTCTACGACGAGAACGTGCCGAACCCGGCACCCTCGGCGAGCCCGGCACCCGGCGCGCCCGCGACGTACCCGAAGGGCACGGTCGCCATGGTCTCCACGCCGCCGGGCGTCACCGGCAGCCAGTTCCTGATCTTCTTCAAGGACTCCACCCCCGCCGACCCCAAGTACTCGATCGTCGGGCGGGTCACCGGCGGCCTGGCCACGGTCGAGAAGATCGGCGCCCTGCCGACCGTGGACAATGGGGCTGGAGCCAAGGTCAAGCCGAAGGACGACGACGTGGTCGTGCAGAGCCTGACCGTCACCGAGCCGGCCTCCGCCGAGGTGACGCCGACCCCGGCCTCGTCGGCGTCGGGCTCCCCGGCGGCCAGCCCGAGCGCCGGCTGACCGGCCACCCCACCGTGAGCGGCACCCACCGCGCCCGAAAGCCCAGGAGGATCCAGGCGTGACGTCCACCAGAGAGCGGCAGCGCGCGGCGGCCCGCGCGCGGCTCGAGAAGGAGATGGCCGAGCGGGCCGCCCGGGCCCGCCGGCGGCGGCAGACCCAGGCCATCGTCGGGGCCGGTGCGGCCCTGCTGCTCGTGGTCGCCGGCACGGTCTGGCTGGTGTCCGCCCTCGGCGACGACGATCCGACCGACACCGCGGCGACTCCGCAGGGCGCCGCCCAGTGCGCGTTCACCGAGATCCCGGCCGACCAGCGGACCCCGCAGATCAAGGACGTCGGTCTGCCGGGCAACCAGCAGCCCAACACCGGCACCCAGACGCTGACGCTCGAGACCAACCTCGGGCCGATCATCGCCAAGGTCGACCGGTCCAAGGTGCCGTGCACCGCGGCGAGCTTCAACCACCTGGCGGAGAAGAACTTCTTCGACAACAGCAAGTGCCACCGGCTCGTCACCGAGGGCATCAAGGTGCTCCAGTGCGGCGACCCGAGCGCGACCGGCAAGGGCTGGCGGGAGACCGACGGCACCGGCGGTCCGAGCTACCGGCTCACCGAGGAGAACCTCCCCACCGACCAGCGTCCCCCGTACCCGGAGGGCGTGATCGCGATGGCCAACTCGGGCCAGCCGGGCAGCACCGGCAGCCAGTTCTTCATCGTCTACGGGGACTCGCCGCTCGACCCCAACTACACCGTCCTCGGCACGATCACCGGCGGCATGGACATCGTCAAGCAGGTGGCGGCGGCCGGCGACGACAAGGCGTTCGCCCAGCAGGCCGGTGGTGGTCACCCGAAGAAGGAGATCACCATCAACAAGCTCACCATGAGCGCCCCGCAGGGCTGACCCCTGACGTACGCGAAGCGCCCTCCGGCCGTCGGCCGGAGGGCGCTTCGTCGCGTGGTGGCCGGTGGGTCAGCCCCCCAGGTCGCGCCGCTGGTAGCGCGCCACCCCCACCACGCCGAGGAGCACGGCCAGCACGACCATGACCACGCTGGCCGCGATGTCCGGAGCGCCGTCCGGGACGGCGGCGAGGTGGCGGAACGGTGACATGCCGGCCACCCACCGCGGCGCGCCGACGCTGTCCGCGACCACCTGCCAGAGGAACCCGCCGGCACCGGGCAGGACACCGACCGCCAGCACCGCACGGGGCGTCCAGCCGAGGGCGAGGATTGCCGCGCCCAGGCAGAGCAGCACGATCGGCGCGACGTTCGCGGTGCCGGCGAGGGCCGCGGCCAGCGGCAGGTCCGCTCCGACGGTCGCGGCACCGCACCAGGTGGCCACCCCGGCGACCGCGAGGAGCGCCGCCACCCCGGCGAGCGTGGCGAGAACCTCCGCGCCGAGCAACCGGTCCCGGGTGATCGGCTGCGCGTGCAGCGGGGTGAGCCGGCGATCGGTCTCCGCCGCCGCGAACGCCGCCACGCGTACCGCGGCGAAGGCACCGACCGGGACGGCGAGCAGCGCGAACAACGCCGCCGCGTAGCCCCGGACGCTGCCGAGCGCCCCGAAGCCGGCCTCCGCGGCGAGCGCGGCGAAACGGGGGTTGTCGGTCAGGAAGGCGGTCATCTCGGTGGCGAGCACGCCGATCAGCAGGAAGTACGCGGCGATCCCGGCCGACCAGCCGGCGAGCGGGCGCAGCAGCCGTCGTACCGCGAAGGCGTCGACCGAACCGAGCAGCCACCGTCGGGGCCGCCGCCCGGCGGACGCCGGCAGCAGCCCGCCGCGCACGTCCCGCCGGCCGGCCAGGACCAGCGCGGTCACGGTCACCCCGACCACGGCCGTCGCCAGCACCACCAGCGGGACCGGCCGGTCGTCGTGGTAGGGCCGGGTCAGGGCGAGCAGACCGTACGGGGACAGCCACCGCAGCCACCCCAGCGCGGTCGACCCGTCACCGACCATGCGGGCCAGCAGGCCGAGGCCGAGCACCGCCACCGCGGCGCCGCTGGCCCCGGACCGGGTGGGAAACACCTGGGCGGCGAGGGTCGCCAGCGCGACGGCGAACATGCCGACCAGGGCGAGGCCGCAGCCGTGCAGGACCGCCCCGACCAGCGGCGTGCCGACGGCGACGAGCGCCCCGGTCACCCCGGTCGCGATGACCGCCATGGCGGCCACCAGGACGATCAGGTGCCGGCGTACCACGGCCGGCAGCCCGAGCCGTCCGGAGAGCACCAGGTCCCACCGGCCTGCGTCCTCCTCGCCACGGGTGATCCGGGTGGCCGCGAGCAGCCCCCACACCGACACCAGGACGGCGAGGGCGGCACCGGTCCGCCAGACGGTGAAGCCGCCCGGGGTGTCGAGGGCGACCGGCTCGCCGAACAGGGTTCGGACGGCCGGATTCGCGGCCAGCGCGGCCAGCGCGGCGGCGTCGAGGGCGTCACCCGCGGTGCGCTCGTACGTGACCGCGACCAGGGCGGACATGCCGGTGGTCACGGCGAACACGACCATGGCGCCGCGGCGGACCTGTCGGAGGGCGAGCCGACTCACCGTCCGCCCGGCGTGGTGGGCGGGGGTCGCCACCCGGGTGGTGTACGCGGCGGTCACCGGTCCGTCTCCCCGTAGTAGTCGAGGAAGATCTCCTCCAGCGTGGGCTCCCGCACGGTCAGGGCGGTGACGTCGGCCGCCGCGAGGGCCCGCAGGGCCGGCCCGGGCGGCCCGGTGAACGTGAACCGCAGTGTGGATCCGCCCTCGCGCGCCACCTCCTCCACCCCCGCGACGCCGTCGAGGTCCGGCCCGTCCCCTGTGTGGCGGACCAGCACCTCGGCGCGGTGCAGCCGGCGCAGGTCGGGCACGGTGGCGACATCGACCAGCCGGCCGGCGCGGAGGATGGCCACCCGGTCGCACACGGCCTCCACCTCGGCCAGTTGGTGCGAGGACAGGAAGACCGTGCGTCCGTCGTCCCGGGCCTCGACGACCGCGCGACGGAACTCGCGTTCCATCAGCGGGTCCAGCCCGCTGGTGGGCTCGTCGAGCACGAGCAGCGGCGCGCGGGTGGCGAAGGCCGCGACGAGCGCCACCTTCTGCCGGTTGCCGGTGGAGTACGTCCGGGCCGGCTTGGACAGGTCGAGGTCGAACCGCCGCACGAGCTCGTCGCGGTAGGCGCGGTCGACGCCCGGGCCGGTGGCGGCGAGCAGGTCGAGGGTCTCGGCGCCGGTGAGCTGCGGCCAGAGCGCCACGTCGGCCGGCACGTACGCCAGCAGCCGGTGCGCCCGTGCCACGTCGCCGGCGTCCGTGTCGAAGATCCGGGCCCGGCCCGCGGTCGGGCGGGCCAGCCCGAGCAGCAACCGGATGGTGGTGGACTTGCCGGCCCCGTTGGGCCCGAGGAAGCCGAAGACCTCACCGCGGGCGACGGTGAGGTCCAGGTCGTCGAGCGCTACGAGCCGCCCGTAGCGCTTGGTGAGGTGTTCGGTGCGGATGGCGGGTGGCTGCACGGCGGCCTCCGGGGCGACGTCGAATGAGGACCGCCGACCAGACTTCCCGGCACACCGTGGACACCGTAACGGACGGCGTCAAGCGCCGGCAGCCGCGCGGCGCCCACCTGGCCGCGGCCAACCGCTCGACCTGGCCCCGAGGGCGTCGCTCAGGCGCCGGAGGTGACCCGGTAGGCGTCGAAGACGCCGTCGACCTTGCGGACCGTGGCCAACAGGTGACCCAGGTGCTTGGGGTCGGCCATCTCGAAGCTGAACCGGCTCACCGCCACCCGGTCGCGGGTGGTGGTGACGGTGGCGGAGAGGATGTTGACCCGCTCGTCGGAGAGCACCCGGGTGACGTCGGCCAGCAGCTTGTGCCGGTCCAGTGCCTCGACCTGGATGGCGACCAGGAAGGTCGAGGCGGAGGTCAGCTTCCAGCTCACCTCGACCACCCGCTCGTTCTGGGCGCGCAGGTCCTCGGCGTTGGCGCAGTCGTCCCGGTGCACGCTCACCCCGCCGGAGCGGGTGACGAACCCGAACACCGAGTCCGGTGGGACCGGTGTGCAGCACCGGGCGAGCTTGATCCAGACGTCGCTGACGCCCCGCACGACCACACCCGGGTCGGCGCTGCTCTGGCGGCTGCGCGGTGGCCGGGTGGCGACGGCGGTCTCGGCGATGTCTTCCGCCGCGCCCTCCTCGCCGCCGTACGTGGCCATCAGCTTCTGCACCACGGACTGCGCGGAGACCTGACTGTCGCCGACGGCCGCGTACAGCGACGCCACGTCGGCCAGGTGCAGGTCCCGGGCGATCGCCATCAGGTTGTCGGAGGTCAGCATCCGCTGCAGGGGCATGCCCTGCTTGCGCATCGCCTTGACGATCGCGTCCTTGCCGGCCTCGATCGCCTCCTCGCGCCGCTCCTTGTTGAAGTACTGACGGATCTTGGTGCGGGCGCGCGGACTCTTGACGAAGCCCAGCCAGTCCTGCGTGGGGCCGGCCGTGTCCGACTTCGACGTGAAGATCTCGATCACGTCGCCGTTGGACAGCGTCGACTCCAGCGGCACCAGCTTGCCGTTGACCCGCGCACCGATGCACTTGTGCCCGACCTCGGTGTGCACCGCGTACGCGAAGTCCACCGGCGTCGACCCGGTCGGCAGCGGGATGACGTCACCCTTGGGGGTGAAGACGTACACCTCCTGGCTGGACAGGTCGAAGCGCAGCGCGTCGAGGAACTCGCTCGGGTCCGCCGCCTCCCGCTGCCAGTCCAGCAACTGCCGCAGCCACGTCATCTCGTCGATGTGCGCGGGCGGGCCGACGATCTGCGTGCCCTTGTGCTCCTTGTACTTCCAGTGCGCGGCGATGCCGAACTCCGCGGTGCGGTGCATCGCGTACGTGCGGATCTGCATCTCCACCGGCTTGCCGGTGGGCCCGATGACCGTCGTGTGCAACGACTGGTACATGTTGAACTTGGGCATCGCGATGTAGTCCTTGAACCGGCCCGGCACCGGCTGCCAGTTGGCGTGGATGACACCCAGCGCCGCATAGCAGTCCCGCACCGTGTCGACCAGGATCCGCACCCCGACCAGGTCGTAGATGTCGTTGAAGTCGCGACCCCGCACGATCATCTTCTGGTAGATCGAGTAGAGGTGCTTCGGCCGGCCGGTCGTCTCCGCCTTGATCTTGGCGGCTTTCAGGTCGGTCGAGACCTTCTGGGTCACCTGGCGCAGCAGGGCCTCGCGCTGCGGCTGGTGCTCCCCGATCAGCCGGTTGATCTCCTCGTAGCGCTTCGGGAACAGCGTCCCGAAGGCGAGGTCCTCCAACTCCCACTTGATCGTGTTCATACCGAGCCGGTGGGCCAGTGGAGCCAGGATCTCCAGGGTCTCCTTGGCTTTCTGCTCCTGCTTGGGACGCGGCAGGAAGGTGAGGGTCCGCATGTTGTGCAGCCGGTCGGCGAGCTTGATCACCAGGACCCGGGGGTCCTTCGCCATCGCCACGACCATCTTGCGGATGGTCTCGGCCTTGGCCGCGTCGCCCAGCTTGACCTTGTCCAGCTTCGTGACGCCGTCGACCAGCAGGGCCACCTCGCCGCCGAAGTCGGCACGCATCGCGTCGAGCGTGTACTCGGTGTCCTCGATCGTGTCGTGCAGCAGCGCCGCGACCAGCGTCGTCGTGTCCATCCCCAGGTTGCCCAGGATGGTGGCCACCGCGAGCGGGTGGGTGATGTACGGGTCGCCGGACTTGCGGTACTGGCCGGAGTGCCAGCGGGCGGCGGTGTCGAAGGCGCGTTGGAGCAGCCGCGCGTCGGCCTTGGGGTGGGCGTCGCGGTGGGTCGAGATCAGCGGTTCGAGCACCTCGCTGACCTGGGAGGTCTGCCAGGGCGCGTTGAACCGCGCCAGCCGCGCCCGAACCCGACGGCCGGTAGGCGCGTTGGACAGGGCGAAACCACCGCTCGGCGAGGGGTCGACGGACATCTCGGCGGAGATCCCGGTCGCGGCCGGGTCGCCGGTGCCGTCGGGAACGCCGGCCGTGCGGGTGCCGCCGGAGGCGACGCCGCCGGGGTCGGAGGAGCCGTTGCCGGCCACCGTCGCCCGACTGGTCGCGTCAGAGTTCCGACCGGTCACCGAGCCGTCCGTGTCGCCTGTCGGGTGCACCGCGCCCTCCACCGGAGGGACGACATCGTGGGACACCGGCCTCCTCACCGCTCGCCGGGTTGCGCCGGCCGTCCGGCCGACGTTCCTGTCAACCGGCCGCCGGGCCGGCGTGTTCCGCGCCGGTCCCCGCACCGGTCCTCGCCCACCGTCGGGAGCCCCCGCCGGTCAGCAATGGGCAATGCTACCCGTACGCATGGTGCCCCGCCGCTCCGCCGGACGGACCGCGCCGGGGCCGACCGGACGGCCCTGCGGGCTCAAACGGTCAACAGGGCATGCACCGGACGCGGCGCCAGCCGCTTCCGGCCGCCGAGGAAACCGAGCTCCATCAGCACGGTGAAACCGGCGACCGTGCCGCCCGCCCGCTCCACCAGGTCCAGGGTGGCCTCGGCGGTGCCGCCGGTGGCCAGCACGTCGTCGACCACCAGCACCCGGTGCCCGGCGGTGAACGCGTCCTGGTGCACCTCCAGGGTCGCCTCGCCGTACTCCAGGGCGTAGGAGGCCGAGTACGCGGGGCGGGGCAGCTTGCCGGCCTTGCGCACCGGCACCACGCCGACCCCGGTCGCGTACGCGATCGCGGCGGCGATCACGAAACCGCGCGCCTCGATGCCCACCACGGCGTCGAACGAGTCCCGCCCGTGGTGGGCCACGATCCCGTCGACCACCTCACGGAACACCGCACCGTCGGCGAACAGCGGCATCAGGTCCTTGAACAGGATGCCGGGCTTCGGGAAGTCCGGTACGTCCAGCACCCGGCTGGACACCAGGCGCGCCACCTCGGGGCCGCTGTCTCCGCGCGCTCCGGTGCTGTGGGTCTCCGTCACGGCAGTTCCGTTTCCCTTCCACGACGACGGCGTCCTCCATGCTGCTCGCACAGCATGAAGGACGCCGTCAGGCCGATTCCTACCGGGTCGCCCCGGGTGGGTCAGCGCCGCTTGGCGCCGCCCGGTCGGTTGCCGCTGCCGCCGGCGGGACGACCGCCGCGGGCACCGGTGGGCCGCTTGGCGGCCGGGCGGGCACCCACCTTGGGCGCGGCGCCGGCCAGGGCGGCGGACTCGCCGTCCACCGCCTCCTCCGCGTCCTCGTCCGCGCGGGGCGCCGGCTTGCCGGTCGTCTCGCCCCGGGCGATCGAGGACCGCCGGGCCGCCACCCGCTTGTTGTGCGCCTGGATCCGCGGGTCGCGGTTCTTCAGCAGCACCAGCAGCGGGGTGGCCAGCAGGATCGAGGTCAGGAACGCCACCGCCATGCCGACGAAGAGCACCAGACCGAGGTCCTTCAGGGTGCCCGCGCCGAGCAGGAAGGCGCCGATGAACAGGATCGAGCCGACCGGGAGCAGCGCCACGACGGAGGTGTTGAACGAGCGCATGAGGCTCTGGTTCAACGCCAGGTTGGCCGCCTCGCCGTACGTCTGGTTGCTGTTGGCGGTGATCCCCCGGGTGTTCTCCTGCACCTTGTCGAAGACCACCACCACGTCGTAGAGCGCGAAGCCCAGGATGGTGAGGAATCCGATGACGGTGGACGGGGTGACCTCCAGACCGACCAGCGAGTAGATGCCGGCGGTGAGGACCAGGTTCATCACCAGCGACGCGATGGCCGCCACGGCCATCTGCCACTCGAAGCGCAGGACCAGGTAGATCGACACGACCGCCAGGAAGATGACCAGACCCAGCAGGGCCCGGTCGGTCACCTGGTCACCCCAGGCCTTGCTGACCCGGTCGCCGGAGATCTGGTCGACGTTGATCCCGTACGCCTCGGCCAGCCCGGCCCGGGCGGCACGGTCCTGCTCCTGGTCGAGCTGGGTCGTCTTCAGCTCGTACACCGCGCCGCCGGTCTCACCACCGACCTCCTGGGCGGTGACCACCTTGGCCTCCGCACCCAGGCCGGAGAGGATCGTGCCGGTCCGGGCCTCGACGTCCTCCAGCGTGCCGACGCTCGTCGGCACCCGCAGGACGTTGCCGCCGGCGAACTCGATACCGGGGTTGAACCCGCGGATCAGGAAGCTCGCGAGGGCCAGGAGGACCAGCGCCCCGGCGACGGTGAACCACAGCTTGCGCCGACCGACGACGTTGAGACCGGCCTCGCCCCGGTAGAGGCGGTTAGCCAGACTGCTTCCAGCCATCTCAGGCCTCCTTGACGCGCGGGTTGCGGGGCTTCGCCTGCTCGGTGCGGGACGGAAGCACGCGGCCGAGCCCGCTGACCCGTGGGGACAGGAACGCCCGGGTACGGGCGAACATGGTCATGATCGGGTGTCGGAAGAGGAAGACCACGACCAGGTCGAGCACGGTCGCCAGGCCGAGCGCGAACGCGAAGCCCTTCACGGTGCCGACCGAGACGATGTAGAGCACGACCGCCGACATGATGGTGATGGCGTTCGCCGAGATGATCGTCCGGCGGGCCCGGATCCAGGCGCGGGAGACCGCGCTACGCGGGCTGCGCCCCTCCTGGATCTCGTCCTTGAGGCGCTCGAAGTAGATGACGAACGAGTCCGCCGCCACACCGAGTGAGACGATCATGCCGGCGATGCCGGCGAGGGTCAGGGTGAAGCCGATCTGCCGGCCGAGCACCACCAGCGCGCCGAACACCAGCAGCGCCGACAGCACCAGGCTCAGGAAGATGACCGAGCCCAGCAGGCGGTAGTAGAAGAACGAGTAGATGACCACCAGCAGCATGCCGATGCCGGCCGCGATCAGGCCCGCGCGCAGGTGGCTGGCGCCGAGGGTGGCGGTGACGTTCTGCTGCTCGGCGGCCTCGAAGGTCAGCGGCAGTGCGCCGAAGCGGAGCTGGCTGGCCAGCTTGCTGGCGTCGGCGTTGGTGAAGTT
This sequence comes from Micromonospora sp. BQ11, assembly GCF_052068135.1. Taxonomy (NCBI): domain Bacteria; kingdom Bacillati; phylum Actinomycetota; class Actinomycetes; order Micromonosporales; family Micromonosporaceae; genus Micromonospora; species Micromonospora sp. BQ11. The sequence goes on from NZ_JBQHDB010000016.1 coordinate 110,160, forward strand.
GCCGGTGATCTGCGAGTTGCCGGTCAGCACACCCTGGATCTCGGGCGCGGAGACGATCTGGTTGTCCAGCACGACGGCGACCAGGCACTTTCCGCTGTCACCGAGCGCGGCCGGGTCGCACGCCTGACCCTCGTTGTTGAACGCCTCGCCGGTCAGCTTGGTCCACTTCTCCTGACCGTCACCGGTGAAGTCGAGGCTGACGACCCACTGGTTGGTCTGGTCGAGCACCGCGTTGGCGTCGTCGACGTCGGTGCCGAGCACCTTCGCCTGGTCGAGCAGGTACTTCGCGGCGCCACCCTGACAGGCGACGACCTGCTGGTCGGGAGGGGAGATCGACGCCGGCGGGCGGTCGTCGAGCTGCGCGCAGGTGATCTGCGGGACGTTGAACTGCATCTGCGCCGGCAGCACCGCGACCTCGCGGCCGGTGAGGCCGGCGAACGGCTTCAGCTTCTCGGCCAGCGACGGGTCGGTCGCCAGGTCGGCCGGGGCCTGGAGGGCACTGGCGGCGGCCCACGCCGCCGCGCCGACCTTGGCCTGGACGGCCTTGCGCTGCTCCTCGATCCCGGCCGGCGCCGGCTCGGCACTGGCCGACGGCGCCGCGGCGCTCGGGGAGGCCGACGGGGAGGCGCTGGCGCTCGGCGCCGGGGCGCCACCACCCTGGCCGCCGGACGGCGACGCGGTGGCCTTGACGCTCGCCGACGGCGACGGCTTCGCGCTGCCGGACGGCTTCGCGCTGCCGGACGGGGCCGGGTTGGCGCTGCCGGACGGGGCCGGGTTGGCCGTCGGCGGGGTCGCGGACGCGCCGCTGCCGTCGGCGATCTTGAGGACCTTCCGGAAGCGCAGTTCAGCGGGTTCGCCGACCTCGTCGAGGTTCCGGTTCTCGCCGGGCAGGGAGACCACGATGTTCCGGTCGCCCTCGGTGACCACCTCGGCCTCGGCCACGCCGAACGCGTTGACCCGGCTCTCGATGATCCGGCGGGCCTCCTCCAGGCTCTCGGAGTTGGGGGCCCGGCCGTCGACGGTGTTGGTCGCCTCCAGTGTGAGCCGCGTCCCGCCGACCAGGTCGAGGCCGAGGCGCGGCTCCAACCGGTCCTTCCAGCCACCGCTGGCATTGCCCCCGAAGAACACCAGAAGGTAGAGGACCACGAAGATGAACCCGAGCACGGCCAACTGCCGTCCGGGGCGCATCTGTCCCTGAGGTGGTGCCACGGCTGTCCTGTCTCCCTGTACGGTCGCGCCGCTACCACAGCGGCGAGGTCGGGACGGTCTCCCGGCCGACGGTTTACCGGGACCGACGTCGCGAGCGGCACCGCCGGCGGCCCGGGCGACGCACAGGCGTCGACGGTCGTGCCGGCGTGCCGACGCCGGGCGTCGGCCCCACTATCCAATTTTGTCGCCGCTCCCGCTGCCCCGTGGGCGGCCCGGCCGGATCCCCCGCGGGACGGCCGTCCGCACCCGGACGGGTACGGCGGTCACTCCTTGACGGTGTCCGCGTCCTCGGTGACGGGCTCCTCGACGCGCTCGACCTGGCTGACCACCCGGGCGATGGCCGGGCGGGCGTAGCGGGTCTGCACGCCGGGGGCGACCTCGAGCAGGACGGTGTCGTCGTCGACGCCGGTCACCGTGCCGTAGAGGCCGCCGATGGTGACGACCTCGTCGCCCGGGGAGAGCGCGGACTGCATGGCCTCGGCCTCACGGCGCCGCTTCTGCTGGGGGCGGATCATCATGAAGTACATGACGCCGAAGAGCAGAGCGATCATGAGGATCGGCGTGAAACCGCCGGCGCCGCCTGCGGATTGTGCGTGCAGCACGTTGTTGACCTTCCCATTGGCCTCCGCCGGCACGAGGGGCGCCGGAGCGGAGGCGGATTCTCACGTCCTGTACAGACCGGCGCGAGTCTAATCCCTGCGCCTGGGAAATCGCCCGTGAGGTGCAGATCACGTTCGGATCACGGCTGATCGGGCGCACTGGAGAACAGATCAGGCACGGAAGGGGCATCCGTACCAAATGTACCATTAGGGGGCGTACGGCCCAGGTGGCGCCAGGCCGCCTCGGTCGCCACCCGACCCCGGGGCGTACGGGCCAGCAGGCCGGCGCGCACCAGGAAGGGCTCGCAGACCTCCTCCACCGTGTCCGGCTGCTCCCCCACCGCCACCGCCAGGGTGGACAGGCCCACCGGCCCGCCCCGGAACGAGTCGACCAGGGCGGTGAGCACCGCCCGGTCCAGCCGGTCCAGGCCGAGCGCGTCCACGTCGTACACGGTCAGGGCCGCCCGGGCGGTCTCCAGGGTGACCACACCCTCGGCCCGGACCTCGGCGAAGTCCCGCACCCGGCGCAGCAGCCGGTTGGCGATGCGGGGGGTGCCCCGGGAGCGACCGGCGATCTCCGTCGCGCCGTCGTCGGTGATCGGCACGCCGAGGATGCGGGCCGAGCGGTGCAGCAGCGTCTCCAGGTCGGCCGGCGAGTAGAAGTCCAGGTGTGCGACGAACCCGAACCGGTCCCGCATCGGACCGGTCAGCAGGCCGGAGCGGGTGGTCGCACCGACCAGCGTGAACGGCTCCACGTCCAGCGGGATGGCGGTCGCGCCCGGCCCCTTGCCGACGATCACGTCGACCCGGAAGTCCTCCATCGCGCTGTAGAGCAGCTCCTCGGCCGGCTTGGCGATGCGGTGGATCTCGTCGATGAACAGCACGTCGCCCTCGGCGAGGCTGGTGAGGATCGCGGCCAGGTCACCGGAGCGTTCGATCGCCGGGCCGCTGGTGACCCGGATCCCCGCACCCAGCTCGGCGGCGACGATGTTGGCCAGGCTGGTCTTCCCGAGGCCCGGCGGCCCGGACAGGAGGATGTGGTCCGGCGGGGAGCCACGCCGCATCGCGCCCTGCAACAGCAGGTCGAGCTGGTCCCGGACCCGGTCCTGGGCGATGAACTCCGACAGCCGCTTCGGGCGGACGCTGACCTCCGCGTCCCGATCGGCGTCGTTGACGTACGCGGAGACCAGGCCGCCGTCCGGACCGGTCACGGGACCACCTTCATTCGCGACTGCGGGGCTCGCAAACCCGGCTCACTCCTCGCGCTCATCGAGCCACCTTCATTCGCGACTGCGGGGCTCGCAAACCCGGCTCACTCCTCGCGCTCATCGAGCCACCTTCATTCGCGACTGCGGGGCTCGCAAACCCGGCTCACTCCTCGCGCTCATCGAGCCACCTTCATTCGCGACTGCGGGGCTCGCAAACCCGGCTCACTCCTCGCGCTCATCGAGCCACCTTCATTCGCGACTGCGGGGCTCGCAAACCCGGCTCACTCCTCGCGCTCATCGGGTCCGGCCCAGCAGTCGGATGGCCTGCTTGAGCAGGACCGGCACCGGTGGGACCTCACCGTCGATGGACTCCGCCACCGCGGCCACCGCCTGGTCGGCCTGCCCCGCCGTCCACCCGAGCCCGACCAGCGCCTGCCGGACCTGCTCCGGCCAGCCGCCCCCGGTCACCCCGGCCGCGCCGTCGGCACCCACCGGAACCGGACCGATCCGGTCCCGCAGCTCCAGCACCAGACGCTCGGCGCCCTTCTTGCCGATCCCCGGCACCCGGGTCAGCGCCGCCGTGTCGGCGTTCGCGATCGCCTTGCGGACCGCGTCCGGGGTGTGCACGGCGAGCACCGCCTGGGCCAGCCGCGGGCCGACCCCGCTGGCGGTCTGCAACAACTCGAAGAGCTGCTTGGCGTCGTCGTCGGCGAAGCCGTAGAGGGTGAGCGAGTCTTCCCGGACCACCAGGCTGGTGGCGAGCCGGGCCGGCTGCCCGACCCGCAGGTCGGCGAGCGTCCCCGGAGCGCACTGCACCGCCAGGCCCACCCCGCCGACCTCGACCACGGCATGGTCGGGGCCGGTCGCGGTCACCACGCCGCGCACGCTGGCGATCATCGGACTCCTCCTCGTCGTACCCGGTCCGCCGCGGCGGCCAGCTTGGAGCGCGTGCCGCCGCGCCACACGTGGCAGATGGCCAGGGCCAGGGCGTCGGCGGCGTCGGCCGGGCGGGGCGGCTCCGCCAGGCGCAGCAGCCGGGTGACCATCGCCGTCATCTGCTTCTTGTCCGCCTGACCGGAGCCGGTGACGGCCGCCTTCACCTCGCTCGGCGTGTACGTCTGCACGGGCAGCCCGGCGCGGGCCCCGGCGAGCACCGCGATCCCGCTCGCCTGGGCGGTGCCCATCACGGTGCGGACGTTGTGCTGGCTGAACACCCGCTCGACGGCGACGCTGTCCGGACGGTGCTCGGCCACCAGTTCGGTGAGGGTGCGGTCCAGGTGCAGCAGGCGCACCGGCAGGTCGTCGCCGGGGTCGGTGTAGACCACGTAGTAGGCGACCAGCGTGCAGGGGCGGCCCGGCACGCCCTCGACCACGCCGACCCCGCACCGGGTCAGCCCCGGGTCGACGCCCAGCACGCGCACGCCGCCTCCTCCCCACCCGTCGGCAGTACGTGTGTTCGACACCCTACTGGTGCCCCGGAACGCCCGTCGTCCGGGACACGCCGTACCCGCGCGGTCCGAAGGCAGGTCGCAGCCGGCCACACACGCTGAGGGTCGAGTATGTGTCGCCGCCCCATGTGCCTCCGGCCACACAGCTCGTAACTTCTTGCGCCATGACGGCAGAACCCGTGGGGGTCCCCCACGTCGTGCATGTCGACCTCGCAGGTCGTACCGCCCTGGTGACCGGGGGCGGCAGTGGCATCGGCCGGGCGTGCGCCCTACGGCTGGCCGCCGCCGGGGCCGAGGTCCTGGTGGTGGACCGCAACACCGAGGCCGCCAAGGTGGTGGCGGCCGAGGCCGGCGGGCGGGCCGAGGGTGTCGACCTCGCCGACCCGGCGGCGGTGGACCGGCTCGACGCCGACATCGACATCGTGGTGAACAACGCCGGGCTCCAGCACGTGGCACCGGTGCAGGACTTCTCCCCGGAGCGGTTCTCCTACATCCACCGGGTGATGGTGGAGGCACCGTTCCTCATCGTCCGCCGGGCGCTGCCGCACATGTACGCGCGGGGCTGGGGCCGCGTCGTCAACATCTCCTCCGTGCACGGGCTGCGTGCCTCGCCGTACAAGGCGGCGTACGTGTCGGCGAAGCACGCCCTGGAGGGTCTGTCCAAGGTGATCGCGCTGGAGGGTGCCGCGCACGGGGTGACGGCCAACTGCATCAACCCGGCGTACGTGCGCACCGCGCTGGTGGAGAGCCAGATCGCCGACCAGGCGGCCACCCACGGCATCCCGGAGAGCGAGGTGGTCGAGAAGATCATGCTCGCCCGGGCCGCGATCAAGCGCCTGATCGAGCCGGAGGAGGTGGCGGAGCTGCTCGCGTACCTCTGCTCCCCGCCGGCGGCGTTCATCACCGGCGCCTCGATCGCCCTCGACGGGGGCTGGACGGCGAACTAGTGGCACCCCGCACAATGTCGGTCATGTCGTCGCCGGTGGAGTTCCTGGAACTGCTCGCCCGCGAGGCGGCGGCGGTGGAGTTCGAGGGACCCCTGGTGGCCGCCCGCGCCGCCGGCCTGCCCGCGGACCGCCTGGCGGAGCTGGAGCAGGCGAAGACGGTGGCGCTGCGGGTCCGCGCGCTGCTGGAGCGCCGCCGCCGCCGGGAGACCGAGCTGTCCGGCCTGTACGACACGGTCAGCGACCTGGCCGGGCTGCGCGACGTGGACGACGTGCTGCGTGCGATCGTGCACCGGGCGCGCACCCTGCTCGGGGCCGACGTCGCCTACATGACCCTCAACGACGACGAGCGCGGCGACACGTACATGCGGGTGACCGACGGCTCGGTCTCGGCGCGGTTCCAGCGGCTGCGGCTGCCGATGGGCGCCGGTCTCGGCGGTCTGGTGGCCCAGTCCGGCGCCCCGTACGTCACCGCGAACTACCCGGAGGACGACCGGTTCCACCACACCCGGGAGATCGACGCGGGGGTCGGCGAGGAGGGCCTGGTGGCGATCCTCGGGGTGCCGCTGCGGCTGGGCTCCACGTCGATCGGCGTGCTGTACGCGGCGAACCGCTCGGCGCGGCCGTTCGCCCGCGAGGAGGTGGCCCTGCTGGTCTCCCTCGCCGCGCACGCCGCGGTCGCCATCGACACCGCCCGGCTGCTGGCCGAGACCCGCGCGGCGCTGGAGGAGCTGTCCGCCGCCAACACCACCATCCGGGCGCACAGCACGTCGGTGGAGCGGGCGGCGGCGGCGCACGACCGGATGACCGCGCTGGTGCTGCGCGGTGGCGGCGCGGAGGACGTGGCCGCCGCAGTGACCGAGGTCCTCGGCGGTGCGCTGCTGGCGCTGGACGCGGACGGGCGGCTGCTGGCCCGGGTCGGGGAGATCGACGAACCGGACCGGGCGGACATCGTGGAGGCGGTGGCCGCGTCGCGTACCGAGGGGCGCAGCGTCCGCCGGGGTCACCTCTGGTACGCGGCGGTGGTGGCCGGCGCCGAGAACCTGGGCGCGCTGGTGCTGCGCCCCGACGACGAACTGGTCGACGCCGACCAGCGGATCCTGGAGCGCGCGTCGTTCGTGACCGCGCTGCTGCTGCTGTTCCGTCGTACCGTCGCCGAGGCGGAGGGGCGGGTCCGGGGCGAACTGCTGGACGACCTGATCGCCCGTCCGCTGCGGGACACCGACGCGCTGCGCAGCCGCGCCCGGCGCCTCGGCGTGGACCTGGACGCCCCGCACGTCCTGGTGGCGGTGGGCGACGACGCGATCGCCGCGACCGGTTCGGCCCGGCTGCGGGTGCTGTCGTGGGCCACGACGTACGCCTTGACCCGGGGCGGTCTGGCCGCGGCGCGGGACGGCCGGGTGGTGCTGATGCTGCCGGGCCGGGACGCGGGCGGCAGCGCCCGCGCGGTGGCCCGGGACCTGTCGCGGATCACCGGGCGGCCGGTGACGGCCGGCGCGAGTGGGCCGTCGACCGGGCCGGCGTCGCTGGCCGCGACGTTCCAGGAGGCCGACCGGTGCCTCACCGCGCTGGGCGCGCTGGGCCGGGCCGGGCAGGGCGCCAGCACCGCCGAGCTGGGCTTCGTCGGCCTGCTGCTCGGGGCGGTGGGCGACGGCGGGGACCGGGACGTGGCCCGGTTCCTGACCGCGACCGTCGGTCCGGTGGTGGACTACGACGCCCGGCGGGGCACCGCGCTGGTGCGGACGCTGGAGTCGTACTTCGGGGTGGGCGGCAGCCTGGCCCGGGCGGCCGAGCAGCTGCACGTGCACGTCAACACGGTCACCCAGCGGCTGGAGCGGGTCGGGCACCTGCTCGGCGCGGACTGGCAGAAGCCCGAGCGGGCGCTGGAGGTGCAGTTGGCGCTGCGCCTGCACCGGCTGCGGACACCGCAGGGCTGACCGCGGCCGGCCCGCGCCTCAGTCGGGTGCGCGGATCCCGGCGAGGACGGTGTCGACGACCCTCTCGGGCATGGTCGCCTCGTCCAGGCCCGGGTGCCACCGCAGCACGCGTTGCAGGAGCATCGGGCCGGTGAGCAGCGCCATGACCAGCTCGACGTCGAGGTCGGCGCGCAGCTCGCCGCTGCGCATCCCACGCCGGAGGACGTCGCGCATCAGCTGCCGTCGCGGCTCGACGATGTCCTGGTAGAGCTCGTACTGCTCCGGGCTGCGGTTCACCTCCGGCACCAGGCAGGGCATGATGCGGGCCGCCCGGGGGTCGATGTGGTGCCCGACCGCGCCGACCAGCAGCGCCAGGTCGTCGCGGACCGACCGGCCGACCGGCGTCGGCGGGGTGCCCTTGAGCGTACGCAGGGCGTCGCGCAGCAGCGCGTCCTTGCCGGGCCAACGGCGGTAGATGGTGGCCTTGCCGACTCCCGCCCGGCTCGCGATGGCCTCGATGGAGATCGCCTCCACCGTGCTGCCCTCGGCGAGCAGGTCGAGCGTGGCGTCGACGATCGCCTCGTCCGCGCGGACGCTCCGCGGCCGGCCGGGCGACCGCGGAGCGTCGGCGGTGGAAGTCATGTCGCTATTCTCCCCGACGTCAGGCCGTACCGGCCAACTCGGGTTCAGCCACTGGGGGAACGACCACCGGGGTGGCGGGACGGCCGGGCATCCAGCGCAGCACGACGAGGACGCCGAGTCCGGCGACCACCGCGGCGACGACCGCCGCCGTGTGCATCGCCGAGACGAACGCCTCGTTGGCCACCGCGATCAGCTGCGGGCCCGCCGGGCCGAGCTGTCCGGCCGCGGCGTACGCCCCGGACACCGACTCGCCCGCCGCCTCGCGCGCCCCGGCGGGCAGGTCGCGCAGCGCACCCTCGACGTCGGCGCGGTACACCGCGGACAGCACCGAGCCGAGCACCGCCACACCGAGCGCCCCGGCCACCTGCCGGACGGTGTTGCTGACCGCCGAGCCGACCCCGGCCTTCTCCCGGGGCACCGCCGACATGATCGACTCCATGGCCGGCGGCATGATGTTCGCCATCCCGACGCCCTGCACGAAGAAGGCCACCAGGATCACCCAGATCGCGGTGGTCTGGTCGACCACGGCGAACACCGCGAGGGCAGCCGTGGTCAACGCCAGGCCGACCGCCGAGACGGCCTTGCCGCCGTACCGCTGGACCATCCGGGCGCTGCGCGGCGCGAACGCGAGCTGCGCCACGGCGAACGGCAGGAAGAGCAGACCGGTCTCCAGCGGGCTGTAGCCGCGCACCAGTTGCAGGTAGAACGAGCTGAAGAACATCACGCCCATCGCCGCGAAGAACACCAGCCCGATCATCGCCACCGGCGCGGCGAAGCGGGGCACCCGGAACAGCCGCACGTCCAGTGACGGGTGGTCGCTGCGCCGCTCGTGCACGACGAACCAGGTCAGCACCGCCAGGCCCCCGACGATCGCGCCCCACACCACCGGCCGACCGAAGCCGTGCTCGCCGCCGTCGATGATGCCGTAGGAGAGGGCGACCAGGCCGACCACGGACAGCACCACGCCCGGCACGTCGACGCGCCCCGGCTTCGGGTCACGCGACTCGGGCACCAGCAGGGTCACCAGGATCAGGCCGGCCACGACCACCGGCACGTTGATCAGGAAGACCGACCCCCACCAGAAGGTCTCCAGCAGCGCGCCGCCGAGCACCGGACCGATCGCCACCGCCAGGCCCACCGCTCCGGCCCACACACCGATGGCACGGCCCCGCTCCCGCGGGTCGAAGACGTTCGAGATGATCGACAGGGTCACCGGCATGATGGCCGCGCCACCCACACCCATCAGCGCGCGGGCCGCGATGAGCTGCGCGGGGCTCTGCGCGTACGCCGAGAGCAGCGACGCCAGACCGAACAGCGCCAGGCCGACCAGCAGGAACCGCTTGCGCCCGGCCCGGTCCCCGAGCACACCGAAGGTGAAGAGCAGCCCGGCGAACACCAGCGTGTAGGAGTTGATCGACCATTCCAGCTCGGCCTGGCTGGCCCCGAGTCCGTGCACCGGGTCGGCGAGGGTCCGGAGGGCGACGTTGAGGATCGTGTTGTCGAGGACGACCACGAGGAGGCTGATCACCAGCACTCCCAGGATCGCCCACCGCCTCGGATGTCCGGTGTTCTCGTACGGTTGCATGTCGACGCCCCGGCTCCCATTTCGATACGACTCAGACTCGTTATCTCGGGCCGAGCGTAGACTGCCTATTAACGATACGGAACCGATCCGTATCTAATGTGGTGGCGGTCACGCAGCCTCCGGCCAGACCTGCGCCGCCTGTCCGGATCGCCGCCCTGTCCGGGTCGCTGATTGATCGACTCGATGTCGGTGACATCGGGGTGTCCGGGTGGGCGGGATGACCCGATGTCGCCGACACGGAGTGGATCTCGGCCCCGGTGACCTGGGCGCGGCGTCCGGGAGTGGACACGATGTCCGGTTTCGGGGTGTGACCGGGGGCATCCCGGTGGCGGAATCGTGGCCGCCCGGGGGTCGTTACATCGTTACATCAGGTGGACGATCGAGCAGGACGCGCCGCCCCCGGCGCGGGTCGTAGCCCCGGAATGATGGTGGCCGGCCGGTCGTTACACCCTCCGGCACCGCAGACGAGCACCCCCCTGCTCGGTTGTGCCGATCCCCCGAAAGTCTTTCCAGCGCCTGATGGTGCCGCGCACCCCTTGTGTCGCCGATCCCCCTCGGCGTGGTGGTGCTGACCCCCGAAGGAGCTTCGTGATGAACACGATCCTGCGTAAGAGCGTTCTCGGTATCGCTGGGCTGGCCTTCGCCGGTGGCATCTACGCCGGCCCCGCCACCGCCACCCCGACCGTGGAGACCACCCCGGTCACCGTCGCGGTCCAGGCCGACAACAAGGCCGACAAGGCCGACCGCAGCACGCTGATTCCGCACGGTGTGCAGGGCAAGCAGTCCCGCATCGACCTGAACGACGAGCAGACCGCCAACGTCAAGGCCATCATCGCCGCGACGAAAAAGGCCGACATGGACCAGCGCGCCGCCGTGGTGGCGATCGCCACCGCGTTGCAGGAGTCGAAGCTGGAGAACCTGGGTCACCTGGGTGAGCGCAACGACCACGACTCGCAGGGCCTGTTCCAGCAGCGCCCCAGCTCGGGTTGGGGCACGGTCGAGCAGATCACCGACCCGGAGTACTCCACGATGGCGTTCCTGAAGGGCCTCAAGCAGGTCGACGGCTGGCAGGACATGCCGCTGACCAAGGCCGCCCAGACCGTCCAGGTCTCCGCCTACCCCTTCCACTACGCCCAGTGGGAGCAGCAGGCCGCCGACCTGGTGGCCGAGCACTGGAACAGCTGACAATCACAGACCTTCCTCCAAGGGGGAACCAAGCCGCTGGCCGGCACCCGAACACCGGGTGCCGGCCAGCGGCGTCTCAGCGACGGGCTGAGGTCAGGCACGTCGTGACGGCGCCGGGGAGGCTCCCCAGGTGGGTCGCCGGAGCGATCAGCGGCTCGATCCAACCGGGCCCCGCGCCGTACACCCGCACCGACGGGAAGTCCCGGGCGAACCGCACCAGCCGGTACGCGCGGCCGGTGACCGGCGTCTGCGACCAGACCACGACGGTGTGCGGGCGCGCGCGGCGTACGGCGCTGGCCAGCGCCACCCAGGGCAGGGCCGGCCCGAGCAGCAGACTGCCCCGGCCGCGCTCCCGCAGCGCGGCGGCGAGGGCGTGCAGGCCGAGGCAGTGTGTCTCGTGCTCGGCACCGGCGAGCAGCACACCGTCGGCGGGCAGTGGTCGGACCGGCTCGCGCAGGTGCACGTCGAGGCCCACCCGTACGCCCTCGGAGAGCGCGTGTTCGACGGCGATCTCGGTGGCGGTGTGGCCGGACAGGCCGGCGAGCATCGGGACGCAGACCCGCTCCCACAGCGCGGGCACGCCCCACTGCCCGGCGAAGTCGGCGATCAGCGCGGCGACCCGGTCGCCGTCCAGGTCCTCCGCGGCGAGCGAGAGACGTTTGCGCACGATCTCGACGGCGTCGGCCGGAGCCCCTTCTGTCAACACCAGACGTACCCCCGGGTAGACAATCACTACCAGGGGGTTCGCCGGAAGGGTGCGTCCCGGATGCGCCCCGGGTGGGATTGCCTGCGGCGGGATGTCCACCAGCGCAGCGCGAGGGCGGACGGGGCGCCCCGGACTCAGGAGGTCAGCGCGTCGAGCGCCAGGTCGACGTCGGCCTCGGTGGAGTAGACGTGGAACGAGGCCCGGACCCGACCCGCGCGGACCGCCGCCCGCACCCCGGCCCGTTCCAGCCGCTCCTGCGCACCGGGCACCTCCACCGTGACGATCGCGCTGTCCCCCGGTGGCCGGCCCAGCCCGACCAGGAACCGGTTGGCCAGCGCGACGTCGTGGGCGTGGATGGCCGACAGCCCGATCTCGGCGACCAGTTCCAGGGCGGGGGCCGCGCCCACGTAACTGAACCAGGCCGGCGAGATGTCGAACCGCCGGGCGTCCTCGGCCAGCCGCAGCGGCGGGCCGTAGTAGGAGGTGTGCGGGTCCACGCCCGCGTACCAGTTGGCGGCGTCCGGGCGCAGCCGGTCGCGCAGCGCCGGGGCCAGGTAGGCGAACGAGGCGCCGCGCGGCGCCATCAACCACTTGTACGCCCCGACCACGACCACGTCGGCCCGTGTCCCGTCGAAGGGCAGCCAGCCGCAGGCCTGGGTGGCATCCACCGCCACGAGAGCGCCGTGGGCCCGGGCCGCCGCGACGATCTCCTCGTACGCGGCGACGGTGCCGTCGGACGACTGCACGAGGCTGAACGCGACCAGGTCCGTGTCGGCGTCGACCGAGTCCGCCAGCTTGTCCAACGGAACGGTACGGACGTGCACGCCGCGCGGCTCCTGGGCCAGCCACGGAAACAGGTTGGAGGTGAACTCGACCTCGGGCACCACCACCGTGGCGCCGGCCGGCAGGGCGGCGGCGACCGGGGCGAGCAACTGCGAGGCGGTCGCACCGATCGTCACGTCGGCGACCGGTACCCCGATCAGCCGGGCGAATGCCGCCCGGGACCGCTGGGTCGCCCCGTCCCAGCTCTCCCAGGACGTACGCCCGACCCGCCAGTCGGCGAGTGCCGCCTGCAACGCCGTCCACGCCGGTTCCGGCGGCAGCCCGTACGAGGCGGTGTTCAACCAGCCGGGCTCGGGCTGCCACAACGTCTGTGCCTGCTCAATGTCCACGCCGCCGACGCTAACCGCGCCGGCCCGATGGCCGGCACAGCCAATCCCGCACTCGCGGCCCGGCAGCCTTGGGTGCCGCTGAGGACTGTCGGGCTGATGTCGTCGACGAGTCAGCTCGACAGCGCCGTCGACCTTCTGCACCTCGTCGTCACTATGCGCAACGGGCGCGCCGGAACCACCCCGGGCCGTGGCCGCGGTCAGGTCACGTTGGCGGGGCCGAGGACGCTCTTCAGGTCGCCCATCAGTGCCGTGGTGGCGGCCACCCGGAACGGGCCGAGCCGCAGCGTGGTCACCTTGCCGCCGTTGAGCAGCTTGACGTGCACCTCGGTGTCACCGGGGTGCAGCACCAGGGTCTCCTTGAGGCGTTCCACCAGCGGCGGCGTGCAGCGGTGCACCGGGATGGTCAACGTGATCGGCTTGGTGCCCGGGTTGCTGCTGACGTCCGGCATCGACATGTCCATCGCCATGATGCGCGGGGTGTCGTCGCGCCGGTCGACCCGCCCCTTGACCACCACGATGGCGTCCTCGGCGATGTACTGCCCGATGACCTCGTAGGTGTTGGGGAAGAACAGCGTCTCCACCCCACCGGCCAGGTCCTCCAGGGTGGCCGACGCCCAGGCCCGGCCCTGCTTGGTGACCCGGCGCTGCACGCCGGAGAGGATGCCGGCGAGGGTGACCACCGCCCCGTCCGGGACGGTCCCCTCCTCGGAGAGCGCGGCGATGGTGCAGTCGGCGGCCGCGCCGAGCACGTGCTCCAGGCCGAACAGCGGGTGGTCGGAGACGTAGAGGCCGAGCATCTCCCGTTCGAAGGCGAGCTTGTCGCGCTTGTCCCACTCCCCCTCGCCGATCACCGGCATGACGGTGGTGCTGCCGCCGGTGTCCGCCTCGCCGAAGCCGGCACCGAAGAGGTCGTACTGACCGACGGCCTCCTTGCGCTTGACGTCGGCGTACGCGTCGATGGCGTCGGCGTGCACGGTGAGCAGGCCCTTGCGGCTGTGCTGGAGCGAGTCGAACGCCCCGGCCTTGATCAGCGATTCGATGGTCTTCTTGTTGCAGACGACCGCGTCCACCTTGGACAGGAAGTCGTAGAAGTCGGTGTAGCCGCCCTTCTCCTCGCGGCACCGCATGATGGCGGCGACCACGTTCGCGCCGACGTTGCGGATCGCGCCCAGGCCGAAGCGGATCTCCCGGCCCACCGGGGTGAACGGCCCGGCGGAGATGTTCACGTCCGGCGGCAGCACCTGGATGCCCATCCGCCGGCACTCCGACAGGTAGAGCGCCATCTTGTCCTTGTCGTCGCCGACGGAGGTGAGCAGCGCCGCCATGTACTCGGCCGGGTAGTGCGCCTTCAGGTACGCGGTCCAGTACGACACGAGCCCGTACGCGGCCGAGTGCGCCTTGTTGAAGGCGTACCCGGCGAACGGCACCAGGACGTCCCACACCGCCTGGATCGCCTCGTCGGAGTAGCCGCGCTCGCGGCAGCCGTCCCGGAACGGGATGAACTCCTTGTCGAGGATCTCCTTCTTCTTCTTGCCCATCGCCCGGCGCAGCAGGTCCGCCTGGCCGAGGGTGTAGCCGGCGAGGATCTGCGCGGCGCGCTGCACCTGCTCCTGATAGACGATCAGGCCGTGGGTGGGGGCCAGGATCTCCCGCAGCGGCTCCTCCAGCTCCGGGTGGATCGGGGTGATCTCCTGGAGGCCGTTCTTGCGCAGCGCGTAGTTGGTGTGCGAGTCCACGCCCATCGGGCCGGGCCGGTACAGGGCCAGGACCGCCGAGATGTCCTCGAAGTTGTCCGGCTTCATCAGCCGCAGCAGCGAGCGCATCGGCCCGCCGTCGAGCTGGAACACGCCGAGCGTGTCACCGCGGGCCAACAGGTCGTACGCCGCCTTGTCGTCCAGCGACAGCCCCAGCAGGTCGAGGTCCTTGCCGTGGTTGAGCTTGATGTTCTTGACCGCGTCGTCGATGATCGTCAGGTTGCGGAGGCCGAGGAAGTCCATCTTCAGCAGCCCGAGCGACTCGCACGTCGGGTAGTCGAACTGGGTGATGATCACGCCGTCGGAGTCGCGGCGCATCAGCGGGATGTGCTCGATGATCGGCTCGGCGGACATGATGACGCCGGCGGCGTGCACGCCGGTCTGCCGGATCAACCCCTCGATGCCCTTCGCGGTGTCGATCACCTTGCGCACGTCGGGGTCGGACTCGTACAGGCCACGGATCTCACCGGCCTCGGCGTACCGGGGGTGCTGGGGATCGAAGATGCCGGTGAGCGGGATGTCCTTGCCCATCACGGCCGGAGGCATGGCCTTGGTGATCCGGTCGCCGACCGCGTACGGGTAGCCGAGGACCCGGGCCGAGTCCTTGATCGCGGCCTTCGCCTTGATCGTGCCGAACGTCGCGATCTGGGCAACCTTGTCCTCGCCCCACTTGTCGGTCACGTACTTGATGACCTCGCCGCGCCGACGCTCGTCGAAGTCGATGTCGACGTCGGGCATGGAGACCCGCTCGGGGTTGAGGAACCGCTCGAAGATCAGCCCGTGCGGGATCGGGTCCAGGTCGGTGATGCCCAGCGCGTACGCGACGAGGGAGCCGGCGGCCGAGCCACGGCCCGGACCCACCGCGATGCCCTGGTTCTTCGCCCACTGGATGAAGTCGGCGACCACGAGGAAGTACGACGGGAAGCCCATCTGGATGATGACGCCCAGCTCGTACTCGGCCTGGACGACGTGGCCCTCGGGGATGCCCCCGGGGAACCGCCGGGCGAGGCCCTTGAAGGTCTCCTTGCGGAACCAGGACTCCTCGGTCTCCCCGTCGGGCACCGGGAAGCGCGGCATCAGGTTGTGGAACTCGAACATCCCGGTCGGGTCGACCCGCTCGGCGACCAGCAGGGTGTTGCGGCAGCCCTCCAGCCAGACGTCCGAGCCGTCGACGGCGCGCATCTCGTCGGCGGACTTGATGTAGTAGCCGCTGCCGCCGAACCGGAACCGGTTGGGGTCGGCGACGTTGCTGCCGGTCTGCACGCACAGCAGCACGTCGTGCGACTCGGACTGCGCCTCGTGCGTGTAGTGCGAATCGTTGGTGACCACCGGCGGGATGCCGAGCTTGCGGCCGATCTCCAGCAGCCCGTCGCGGACCCGCTTCTCGATGTCGAGGCCGTGGTCCATCAGCTCCAGGAAGTAGTTCTCCCGGCCGAAGATCTCCTGGTACTTCGCCGCGGCCTCCCGGGCCTGCGCGTCCTGGCCCAGCCGCAGCCGGGTCTGCACCTCGCCGGACGGGCAGCCGGTGGTGGCCATCAGGCCGTCGGAGTACTCCGCGAGCAGCTCGGTGTCCATCCGGGGCCACTTGACGAAGAAGCCGTCGGTGTACGCCTTGGAGGTGAGCGTGAACAGGTTGTGCAGGCCGGTCTTGTTGCGCGCCCAGATCGTCTTGTGGGTGTAACCGCCGCTGCCGGAGACGTCGTCGCTCTTCTGCTCCGGCCGGCCCCAGCGCACCCGAGACTTGTGGAACCGCGACTCCGGCGCCACGTACGCCTCGATGCCGAGGATCGGGGTGACCCCGGCGGCCATGGCCTGCTTGTAGAAGTCGTTCGCGCCGTGCATGTTGCCGTGGTCGGTCATCGCCACCGCCGGCATCCCCTGCCGCTTGACCTCGGCGAAGAGGTCCTTGAGGCGGGCCGCACCGTCGAGCATCGAGTACTCCGTGTGCACGTGCAGATGCGCGAACGAATCGCCCATGCGGTGGCCCCCCCGGGTCGGATCATGGGATGGTCGAGGTCGGTCGGCCTACCCTATCCCCGCCCTCGGCGGCGCCTCCAGCAGCCGCGCGGAGGACCCGCGACGGGTGGTGTGGATCTCCTCCGCCCGGCGCGCGGCGCCGGCGGTCGGCAGTCGGCTGCCGGACTCGCCCGCCGCGGCGGGGCGTCGGCGACCGTAGCCTGGAGCCAGGGAACACCGGCGAGCATGGGACGACCTGATGCCCCTTCCGGACGGCACCGACGAGCTGGCCCGTTCCGCCTCCCACGGCGACGCCGCCGCACTCGACGCGCTGCTGGCCGTGGTGCGGCCGGAGGTGCTGCGGCTCTGCGCCCGCCTGCTGCCGCACCGCGAGGACGCCGAGGAGGCCTGCCAGGACGCGCTGCTCGCACTGGCGGTGGGCATCACCCGGTTCGAGGGCCGGTCGTCGTTCCACACCTGGCTCTACCGGCTCACCGCGAACCGCGCCCGGTCCACCTACCGGGTGCTGCGCCGGCGCTGGCTGGTGGAGGCCGCCGGCGTGCCGCTGCCGGAGGTGCCCGACCCCCGGCGCACCAGCGTGGTCGCCGGCACCCGGCTCGACCTGCTCGACGCGCTCGACGCGGTCCGGCCCGACCTGGCCGAGGTGGTCACCCTGCGCGACGTGCTCGGCCTCGACTACCGCGAGATCGCCGCCGTGGTCGGCGTGCCCGAGGGGACCGTGAAGTCCCGGATCCACCAGGCCCGCCAGCAGGTCCGGCAGCGGATGTCCGATGGCTGAGCGGAGGCGGGCGACCCCCCGGTCGGCCGCCGCCATCTCCCTCCTCGCCCTGCTGGCCGGGGTCGCGGCCTGCGGCGACGCCCCCGTCGCGCCGCTGCCGGTCCAGCCACCCGCGCCGTCCACCGCCACGCCCGGCGGGTCGGCGACGGTCACCGCCCCGACCCCGCCGTCGCCGGCCCCGCCCACGGCGGCGACGACGACCGCGACGACGCGCCGGCCGCCCGCGTCGGGCGCTCCCATCCGGACGCCCCGCAGGAGTACGCCACCACCGTCCCCGACCACGCTGCCGGACGCCTGTCTCGGTGCGGTCCGCTACGACCTGGTTCTCGCCGAGACCGAACTGGCGCTGGTGCGGTCGCTGTGTTTCGCCACCGGTGGGGTGCTGCGCATCCGGGGCATCGGGCCGGGCGAGGTCACCGTGGACCGCGAGGACCTGGTGTCCCGCAGCTACGAGGCCGGGGTGGTGGACATCCGTTTCGTCCGCGTGGGCACCGTGGTCGTGACGATCCCGCAGAACGGCACCGCGTACCCGATCACCGTGGTGGTGGTGTGACACCCGGCTAGCGGGCCCGCACCCCGGCGAGCAGCCCGTCGACGAACTCGTCGTCGCCGCCCGGCGGGGGCACGACCTGCACGTAGAGCAGGCCGGCGGGGCCGGCCGCGCGCCCGACCGCCTCGACGATCACCGGTCGCCCGGCCGGGCAGGAGAACCGGGCCACCACCCAGTCGACGTCGTCCTGCCGGGTACGCCGCACCGGCGCGGCGACGCAGTCGGCGTGGGGGCGTTCGGCGAGGAACGCCTCGGGGGTGGCACGCCGGGCCGTACGGGCGGAGAGGCCGACGAAGGCGCCCGGCACGCTCGGGTCGGCCGCCCAGCGGTCCGGGTCCGGCGAGATGACCAGCGCCGGTTCGAGGCGGCCGTCGTCGCCGTACTGTCCGGCCCAGCCGGTGCCGGCGGCCCGCCACCCGGCCGGCAGCGTCACGGTGACCGGCCCGCTGGTGGCGGTGCGTGCGGTGCGGACGCCGGTGGCGGCGTCACCGGCCACGGCGATCAGCGCGACGAGCGCCACCAGGCCCGCCCCGACGGTGGCCGGCCGTCGTCGACGCACCGGCCGTTCCGCACCCGCCGGCCCGGCGGGCGGATGCGTCCCGGCCGGCAGCGCGGCGCGCCGCAGCGCCGCCCCGAACGCCGCCGCGTCCGGGTGGCGGTCTGCCGGGCGCGCGGCGGTGGCCCGCCGGAGGACCTCGGCCACCGGCGTCGGTACGCCGGCCCGCAGCCGGACCGCCGCACCGTGCGGGTGAGTGGTGTCGCCGAGCAGCCGGAGACCGAGCCGGCCCAGCCCGAACACGTCCGCCCGGGTGTCCACGACCGCGAGCGGGTCGTCCTGCTCGGGGGCCATGTAACCGGGTGTCCCCGCCCGGGCGGTCAGCCCGGAGGCGGCGGCGAGTGCCTTGGCCAGCCCGAGGTCGGCCACGAGCACCCGCTCGCCCTCGGGGTCGGACCGGAAGAGGATGTTGCCGGGGGTGAGGTCGCGGTGCACCACGCCGTGCCGGTGCAGCATCGCCACCCCGGCGGCGATCTCGTCGAGCAGCGCCACGGCGGACGCCACCGGCAGCGGCCCGTGCGCCAGCCGGTCCCGCAGGCTGCCGCCGTCCGCCCAGGCCAGCACGGAGTACGGACGACCGTCAGCCAACTCGCCGACCGCGTGCACCCGGATCAACCGCTCGTGCTCCAGCCGCCGCAGCAGCCGCGCCTCGTCGAGGAACCGTTCCCGGACCCGCAGATCGTGGCTCCAGTTCTCGGCCAGCACCTTGATCGCCACCCGGGCGTCGAGGACCGGGTCGTACGCGAGCCAGACGGTGGCGAACGAGCCCGCACCGAGCAGCCGCTCCACGCGGTAGGAGCCGATCGACGCCGGTGCGGTCATCGCATCACCTCCGGATCGGCGGCGTTCCGGCCGGCCTTCCCCGCTCGACGGTAACCGTCCCGCCGCGCGGCGGCACTCCCCACGGGGCTGCGCCACCGGCCCGCATCCGGTCGGGAACCCGACGAACCAGAACGCCTGCGCCGGAGACCAACAGGACAGGAGAACCACACACCGAGGAGACCCGTCATGAACCGTCTCTCGTCCACCGTCCTCACCGGCGTCCTGGCCCTCACCGCCGTCGTTCCGGTGACCGTCGCCTCCCCGGCCGTCGCCGGCGTCCGGGCCACCGCCGTCACGGCCTCCCCGTCGGAGTTCGCCGCCACCCGGATCACTGCGGCGCCGCGCACCGACCAGCACGCCCACCCGGAGATCCTGAGCGTCCGCGGCGCCGGCCCGTTCCGGATCGGCGCCCGGTTCGACCGGCTCTCCGCGGCCGGTCTGATCGACTGGGTCGCGCCCGGGTGCACCGGCGTGGTCCACGCCGGTGTCACCGGGGACTGGGCCGGGGTGATCCTGCTGGCCTTCCGGGACGGCCGGCTGGTGGAGGTCGGCACGGCGACCGTCCCGCCCCGCTCCCCCTCGGGGGCGTCCGTCGGGATGTCCTTCGACCAGCTGGAGGAGATCTACGGCCCGCGCGGCTCGCTGATCTGGAACGACGCCGGTGACGAGTCGGCGTACCTGGTCCGGTTCGGCAGCCGGGTGGAGCTGTTCACCGGTCACCCGATCCGGTCCGGCGTCGGCTACTTCCAGGTCGGGCCGGCGTCCTTCGTGGAGCGCACCTTCCGGCAGGGCCGGTCCTGCTGAGGTGGCGCGGGCGGGAGGCGCGCGGTCGACCCGCGTCCCTCCCGCTCGCGATCTCGTTCCGGCACGATGATGTATTGCTAGACAATGGTGTGTGCCGCACAGTATCGTGTGACGCATGGTCAGCGACGAGATCCTTCGGACACACCTCCAGGAGCTGCGACGGGGCACGGTCGTGGTGGCGAGCCTCGTCGCCCTGCGTCGCCCCGACTACGGCTACGCCCTGCTGCAACGCCTGACCGACCACGGCTTCCCGGTGGACGCCAACACCCTCTACCCGCTGCTGCGCCGCCTGGAGGACCAGGGGCTGCTGACCAGCGAGTGGAACACCGAGGAGAGCCGACCGCGCAAGTTCTACCGGACCAGCGCGGAGGGCGATTCGTTGCTCGACCGGCTCCTCGCCGACCTGTCCGCCGTACAGACCTCCGTGACCGGCCTCATCGAAGGAGTGGACCGATGACCTCCCTGACCGACCGCTACGTCGCCGCGACCCTGCGCGCGGTGCCGGCGCCGCGACGTGACGAGATCGCCAGCGAGCTGCGCGCCTCGATCGAGGACATGGTCGAGGGCCGCTCCACCGACGGCCGGGACACCGTCACGGCCGAGCGTGAGGTGCTCACCGAGCTGGGCGACCCCGCGCAGCTCGCCGCCCGCTACACCGACCGCCGGTTGCAGCTCATCGGCCCGACCTACTACCTGGTGTGGGAGCGGCTGCTGAAGCTGCTGCTCTCGTTCGTGCCGGCCACGGTGGGCATCATCGTCGGCCTGCTGGAGGCGACCGACGGGGAGAACGCCGGTGGGGCCGTCGGCGAGGGGGTGGCGACCGCGCTCACGGTGGCCGTCCAGATCACCTTCTGGGTCACCCTGGTCTTCGCGGTGCTCGAGCGGACCAACACCTCGTTGAACCTGCCGTCGTGGACCGTCGACCAGCTCCCGGAGGGCCCGGTCGACCGGCAGATCACGCTGACCGACACCGCCGCTGCGATCGGCTTCCTGGCGCTGTTCATCGTCTACCTGCCGATCCAGCACGTCCGGTCGTTCGTCCCCGCCGACGGCGACGACAACCTGCCGATCCTCGACCCGGCGCTGTGGGGCTTCTGGCTGCCGTTCCTGATCGCCGTGCTGGTCGCCAGCGTGGCGCTGGAGATCGCCAAGTACCGGGCCGGACGCTGGACCTGGCGGCTGGTCGCGGTGAACGCCGTGCTCAATCTGGCGTTCGCGGTGCCGGTGATCTGGCTGATGTCGACCGACCGGCTGCTCAACCCCGACGTCGTGGCCCGCTTCGAGTGGCTGGGCGAGGGCGACAACCTGACCACCGTCGCCACCGTCGTCGTGGTCAGCACGATCCTGATCGTGCTCTGGGACATCGCGGACAGCGTGGTCAAGGCCGTGCGCGCCCGCCACTAGGGCGTCGCTCCGACTCCGGCCCGGCATCCACGGAGGTGCCGGGCCGGCGCACGTCCGGCGACCGACTACGGGAGTCGGGAGCCGCACCCGCAGACAGTGCTACCCGTCGCCGCCGGGCCGCAGGACACCGGACCGGGCCGCGGCCACGAAGCCGGTCCAGGCCGCCGGGCCGAAGGCCAGCACCGGCCCGCCACGATCCTTGCTGTCGCGTACGCCGACCACGCCGGCCAGGTTCGTCGCCACCTCGACGCAGGTGGAACCGCCGTTGTCGCTACGGGTGGATTTCCGCCAGACCGCCGGGCTCAGGTCCATGACGCCGCCACCTCCCCGATGAAGCCGCCCGACTCCAGCGCCGCGTCGACCCGGCCGGCGAAGTCCTGCGAGGGTGTGCGGTGGCCGATCTCCACCATGCCCACAAGCGACGGCGAGTAGTTGATCCGTTGGGCCAGCTCCTCCTGGCTGAGCCCGCGCTCCCGCCGCGCCCGGCGCAGCTCGTCGCCCAGGAACTCCAGCGTGGACACGTCGCCCATCACACCTCCCTCACACCGGCCCCTGGTCACGCCACCGTCGGCCGGTGGACCGCCGACGCCTTCCGACCGTAGTCGTCGCACCGACAGAGTGTGAACATCCACGACGAGGGAGGTTCCCCATGGCACGGCAGCCGCAGCCGGTCCCCGGCACCGCCGGCACTCCCCCACCGGTCACCGGGAGCCGGCGGAACCGCCGGAGCGCCGGGCGGTCGGCGTACCCCGGGAGGAGCCGGCGGGGACCGACGGACGGCGCCCGACGGGGCGGCTGCGGTGAGCGGCGCGGTGCCGCGTCGGCGGCACGTCGCCGTGCGGCCGGTGTGGCTCTGCCGGGCCTGCGCCGCGCCGTGGCCCTGCCAGCCGGCGAAGCTGGCGCTGCGGGTGGAGTACGCGCACGACCCGGTGGGCCTGTCGGTCTACCTGTGCGCGCTGCTGCACGACGCCGCCGTCGACTGGCTGCGCCTCCGGCCGGCCGCGCCCGATCCGGCCGAACTGTTCACCCGCTTCGTCGGCTGGACGCGCCCCGCCGTGTCGGCCGCCGCCCGCGGCCGGGTCGACGACCTGCTGCGACGCCGGGGCTGACACGACGAAGGCACCGCCGGTGGGCGGTGCCTTCGTCGCAGTCTCGGTTGATCAGCCGACGGCGGCCATGATCTCGTCGCTGACGTCGAAGTTCGCGTAGACGTTCTGCACGTCGTCGCAGTCCTCCAGGACGTCGATCAGCTTGAAGATCTTCCGCGCGCCCTCCTCGTCCAGCGGGACGTTGACGCTCGGGATCAGCGACGACTCGGCCGACTCGTACTCGATGCCGGCGTCCTGGAGCGCGGTGCGCACCGGGATGAGATCGGTCGGCTCGGAGACCACCTCGAACGCCTCACCGAGGTCGTTGACCTCCTCGGCGCCCGCGTCGAGGACGGCCATCATGACGTCGTCCTCGCTGGTGCCGGCCTTGGGGACGATCACCACGCCCTTGCGGGAGAACATGTACGACACCGAGCCGGCGTCGGCCAGCGAGCCGCCGTTGCGGGTCAGCGCCGTGCGCACCTCGGTGGCGGCACGGTTGCGGTTGTCGGTGAGGCACTCGATCAGCATCGCCACGCCGTTGGGGCCGTAGCCCTCGTACATGATCGTCTGCCAGTCGGCGCCGCCGGCCTCCAGGCCCGAGCCCCGCTTGACCGCGCGGTCGATGTTGTCGTTCGGGACCGAGTTCTTCTTGGCCTTCTGGATGGCGTCGTAGAGCGTCGGGTTGCCGGCCGGGTCACCGCCGCCGGTCCGCGCGGCGACCTCGACGTTCTTGATCAGCTTGGCGAACATCTTGCCGCGCTTGGCGTCGATGACCGCCTTCTTGTGCTTGGTCGTCGCCCACTTTGAGTGGCCGGACATCTGTTACCTCCGTTGCTACCCGCCGTCTGCATCGACCGCACCGCGCACGCCCCGCTCCCGCCGGCGCACGCGGTGGTGCCGGTCAGCTCTGGTGGAAGCCGTGGCGGGCAGATGGCCCTGCCGAATCTCGGCAATCCTACCGGCGACCAGCGGGCGACTGTCACGCACCGCACGCCGACAGCCCGCCCCGCCCACCCCGGAACGGGGCAGACGGGACGAAAGGCCCTGCCGCTCACCGCCGGCCTCGCACCTCCGCGGGGGCGGTTCAGGTTGCGGTGCGGACCAGTTCCACGAAGTACCCGTGCAGCCGCCGGTCGCCGGTCAGCTCCGGGTGGAACGAGGTGGCCACCAGGTTGCCCTGGCGTACCGCCACGATCCGGCCGTCGGCCGGCCCCTCGGTCACCGTGCCGAGCACCTCGACGCCGTCGCCGACCCGCTCGACCCACGGCGCGCGGATGAACACCGCGTGGAAGGGCTCGCCCTCGACACCGGCGATCTCCACCGGCGCCTCGAACGAGTCGACCTGCCGGCCGAAGGCGTTGCGGCGCACCGTCATGTCGATGCCGGCGAAGCCGCGCTGGTCCGGTCGGCCGTCGAGGACCTCCGTCGCGAGCATGATCATGCCGGCGCAGGAGCCGTAGACCGGCATCCCGCCGGCGATCCGCTTGTCGATCGGCTCGCGCATCTCGAAGATGTCGGCCAGCTTGCTGATCGTGGTGGACTCCCCACCGGGGATGACCAGCCCGTCGACCGC
Source organism: Micromonospora sp. BQ11 (assembly GCF_052068135.1). Taxonomy (NCBI): domain Bacteria; kingdom Bacillati; phylum Actinomycetota; class Actinomycetes; order Micromonosporales; family Micromonosporaceae; genus Micromonospora; species Micromonospora sp. BQ11. The sequence continues at coordinate 134,083 of NZ_JBQHDB010000016.1, forward strand.
GTCCAGTTCCCCGGGACGGCGGACCGGGCGGGCGTCCGCGCCGGCCGCGGCCAGGGCCGCGACGTGTTCGCGTACGTCGCCCTGGAGGGCGAGCACACCGATCACGGGTGCCGTCACGTTCGTTCCTCTCCTGAGCGTTAAGAAGGGCCCCTTCCTCTGCACGAGGCGTTAACAAGGGGCCCTTCCTTTCACGTCACCAGCCGCGCTCGGCCAGGCGGTGGGGCTGCGGGATCTCCTCGACGTTGATGCCGACCATCGCCTCGCCGAGGCCCCGGGAGACCTTGGCCAGCACGTCCGGGTCGTCGTGGAAGGTGGTGGCCTTGACGATCGCGGCGGCGCGCTGCGCCGGGTTGCCGGCCTTGAAGATGCCGGAGCCGACGAACACGCCCTCCGCGCCGAGCTGCATCATCATCGCGGCGTCGGCCGGGGTGGCGATGCCACCGGCGGTGAAGAGCACCACCGGCAGCTTGCCGGTCTCGGCGATCTCCTTTACCAGCTCGTACGGCGCCTGCAGCTCCTTGGCGGCCACGAACAGCTCGTCGGCGGGCAGCGACTGGAGGCGGCGGATCTCCTGGCGGATCTTCCGCATGTGGGTGGTGGCGTTGGAGACGTCACCGGTGCCGGCCTCACCCTTGGAGCGGATCATCGCCGCGCCCTCGGTGATCCGGCGCAGCGCCTCGCCGAGGTTGGTCGCGCCGCAGACGAAGGGGACGGTGAACGCCCACTTGTCGATGTGGTTGGCGTAGTCGGCCGGGGTCAGCACCTCGGACTCGTCGACGTAGTCCACGCCGAGCGACTGGAGGATCTGCGCCTCCACGAAGTGACCGATCCGGGCCTTGGCCATGACCGGGATGGAGACCGCGTTGATGATGCCGTCGATCATGTCCGGGTCGCTCATGCGGGACACCCCGCCCTGGGCGCGGATGTCGGCGGGCACCCGCTCGAGCGCCATCACGGCGACGGCGCCGGCGTCCTCGGCGATCCTGGCCTGCTCGGCGTTGACCACGTCCATGATCACGCCGCCCTTGAGCATCTCGGCCATGCCGCGCTTGACCCGGGCGGTGCCGGTGACGGGGGTGGCGGTGGCGTTCCGGGAGGTGGTTTCGGACACGGGTTATCGCTCCTCGAACGGGCTTCGGGGGGTGGCTGCGGAAAGGCTACGGCGGGTTCGCACACCGTCCGACAGCCAATCGCACCCACGGTGGCCTGCACTGTGGCCACCGTCACCCGGCCCCGGCCCCGGCCCCGGCCCTGGCCGGGCCCCTGCCCTGGCCCGGCGCCGGCCCTTGGTCCACTCGATGTCATGGACATCGGGGTATCAGCGGACGTGGACACCCCGATGTCCACGACATCGAGTCGATCAACAAATAGGGCGGCCGACCGGACCGGTCCGGTAGCAGGTGGTCGGTCAGCCGGCGGGAACGTCGGCCGCGGCGACGAGGGTGGGGTCGTCGATGTCGAAGTAGCGCGGCCACTCGTGGCGGCGCCCCATCCGCAACAGGCGTACCAGTGGACGGCTCCGCGCCGTGCGGGCGTCCCGGACCAGGTCGGTGTGCACCTGTCGGGCCAGGGCGAGCCGTCGGCTGGCGGCGATGACCGCCTCGCAGTCCGGATCGGTCGGGTCGAGCCGAACCGCACGCAACTGCCGGGTGAGGTCGTTCTCGGCGGCCTCCCGCTCGTCCGGCCCGACGTCGAGCGCGATCCGCGCGGCCGAGTACAGCTCGACGCCGTACCGTCGCTCGGCCAGGACCGCGGCGGCGGCCGCGCGGCGCAGCAGGTGGGCGTCGAGCGCCCGGGCCGCCAGCTCCGCCCGGGACTGCAGCCGGTCGACACGGCCGGCGGTCCACAGGAGGTACGCCGAAACCAGCGCGACGACCAGCGCCGCGCCCACCACCCACCACATGCCCGGCATCGTAGTGCTGCTCCGTCTCCTCCGGCCCCGGCCGGTCCCCGACGGTGGTCACCGCCGCACCACTGGCACCACCGGCGTCCCAGCGGCACCGGTGGTCAGCCCAGTCCCGCCCACTCCTGGTCGATGACCCGCCCGTCGGTGGCCTCGATCGCCGCTGCGTATACCTCCAGAACACGGCGGGCAACCACCGGCCAGTCGAAATTCGCCACGACCTGGTCCCCGCAGGCGGTCAGGTCCGCCCGGCGGGCCGGATCGTCGAGCAGGTCGACGAGGGCGGACCGCAGCGCGCCCGGGTCACCGGTGCGGAAGAGCCGACCCGCCCGGCCGCCGTCGAGGACCCGGCGGAACGCGTCGAGGTCGCTGGCGACGACGGTCGTACCCGCCGCGAGGGCCTCGGTGAGGATCATGCCGAACGACTCGCCACCGATGTTCGGCGCCACGTAGAGGTGCACGCTGCGCAGCATCCGGGCCTTCTCCTGCTCCGAGACCAGGCCCAGGAAGGTCACCCGATCGCGCAGCGGGGCCGGGAACCGGTCGAACAGGTCGTCGGGGTCCCCGGGGCCGGCCACCAGCAGCCGCAGGCCGGGACGCTCCGGCGCCAGCGCGACGAAGGCGTCCCGGAGCACCGGGAAGCCCTTGCGGGACTCGGTGAAGCGCCCGAGGAAGCCGATCGTCCCGCCCTGCCCCGGCGCGCACTCCCCCGGCCAGCCCGGCAGCGGCTCCGCGTCGACGAACTTGGCCACGGCCACCCCGTTGGGGATCTCCACCGCCCCGCCGTCCATGTGCTCGACCTGCACCTTGCGCGCCAGGGCGCTGACCGCGATGCGGGCGGTGATCCGTTCCAGCACGATCTGGAGGGCGCCCTGGGCGGCGGCGAGCACCCGGGAGCGGGTCATCGCCGTGTGGAAGGTGGCGACCACCGGGCCACGGGCGGACAGTACGGCCAGCATCGACAGGCTCAGCGTCAGCGGCTCGTGCACGTGCAGCACGTCGAAGTCGCCCCGGGTGATCCAGCGGCGGACGCGCGTCGTGGACACCGGCCCGAACGCGATCCGGGCCACCGACCCGTTGTACGGCAGCGGGACGGCCCGCCCGGCCGACACCACGTACGGCGGGAGAGCGGAGTCCTCGTCGGCCGGGGCGAGCACGCTCACCTCGTGACCCAGCCCGATCAGTGCCTCGGCCAGGTCCATGACGTGGTTCTGCACGCCACCGGGTACGTCGAAGGAGTAGGGGCACACGATGCCGATCCGCACGTTGGCGCCCTCTCCCTCAGACCCGTCCGGTGGCCGGCGGCGGCTGCGCCGCGCCGTCCGCCGTGGCCCGCTGGTCCGGCCACATCCGTTGCAACATGTGCCAGTCTTCCGGATGCCGGGCGATGCCCGCCGCAAGTCCGTCGGCGATCCGCTGGGTCAGCGCCCGCGCCCGCTGGTCGAGGGGACCCTCCTCGGCACCGGGAACGGGGATCGGACCCTCCAGGGAGGCGCACGCCGCGTCCGGTTCGTACCACATCGAGGCGACGTAGAGGGGCGCCCCGGTGCGCAGCGCGAGCAGCGCCGGGCCGGGCGGCATCTTCGTCCGGGCCCCGAAGAAGTCGACCTCCACCCCGCGGGCGGAGAAGTCCCGGTCGGCGAGCAGCGGCACCACCGCACCGGCGTTGATCCGGTCGACCAGCACGTCGAAGGTGGGCCGGGGACCGCCGTGGGTGGGCAGGATCTCCATGCCGAGCCCCTGCCGGAAGGCGGCGAACCGCTCGTAGAGGCCCCCCCGCAGCCGCTCGGCCACCGTGGTCAGCGGCCAGCCGGTCGCCGCCACCCAGGCGCCGGCCGCGTCCCAGTTGCCGCCGTGCGGCAGCGCGACCACCGCGCCCCGGCCGGCGGCCACGTCGGCGGCGAGCAGTTCGTGGCCGTCGAGGCGGAACCCGGCCAGGATCTCCCGCCGGCTCAGCGACGGCAGCCGGAAGACCTCCATCCAGTACCGGGCGTACGACCGCAGGCCGGCCCGGACCAGCTCGTCCAGGTCCGTCTCGGGCAGGTCCGGGCCGACCACCCGGCGCAGGTTGGCGCGGAGTCGGGCCGTACCCGCGCCGCCGCGACGGTGCGCGCGGTCGGCGCCCGCCCGGAACGCCGCGGCCACGACGGGCCGGGGCAGCGCGCGGATGGCGCGCCAGCCGGCGACGTAGCCGAGTTCGGTGAGGTTCACCGGCGCCGGACCCCCGGCCCTGTGCCGCTCACCCCTGGCCGCCGGGGGCTGCGGGGACCTGCTGGGCCTGCCGGTAGACGTGGAGCATCCGCTGGCCCACCGTGAAGATGGACACGGCGGCGAGCAGCCAGAGCGCGACCTCCAGGGCCACGTCGACGCCGACACCGGTGAGCACACCGCCGACACCGACGATGAGCAGGCGCTCGGTGCGCTCGGCGATCCCGACGTTGCCGCTCATGCCGAGGCCCTCGGCGCGCGCCTTGACGTACGAGACGAGGCCGCCTGCGGCCAGGCAGAGCACCGCGGCGGCCACGCCCGAGTAATCGTGCTCGGTGGCCAGCCAGTACGCCACCGCGCCGAACACGGCGCTGTCGGCCACCCGGTCCATGGACGAGTCGAGGAAGGCCCCGAACCGGGTGGAACCGCCGCTCATCCGGGCCATCGTCCCGTCGAGCAGGTCGGTGAGGGCGAAGACCGTCACGATGAGCGCACCGGCGACGAGGTGCCCGCGGGCGCCGAAGCCGAGGGCGCCGACGAGCACCCCGAGGGTGCCCGCGACGGTGACCGCGTTGGGGGTGACGCCCGCTCGGAGCAGGCCGCGCGCGATCGGCTCGACGACGCGGGTCATCCCCGCGCGGGCCGTCACTTGGAAGATCTTCGCCATGGCGGTCCCACGATAACGGTCCCGGCCCCACCGCGATACGGCCGGTCAGGCGACCCGCCCGGGGAAAGCTTGTGCCGTCCGGGCAACGGGTGTGAGATCGAGCGTGGAGAGGTGAGCCAGCTCACCCGACCGACCGTCCCGTTCCCGCTCGGCAGCAGACCACCGGAGGATATCGCCGCGCACCCGCCCGAGCCGCACACTCCGCGCGCGGCGGTCGCCACCAACCACCGGCTGAGGGAGGTGCGCCCCATGGCGCAGAAGAGTCAGGAGAAAGGGGCCACCGGCGCGCCGGTGGTGACCGATCCCGCCAGGGTCCGCAACGTGGTGCTCGTCGGGCATTCCGGCTCCGGCAAGACGACACTCGTGGAGGCGCTGCTCGCGGCGACCGGCACGATCGGTCGCGCCGGGTCGGTCACCGACGGCACCACCGTCTGCGACCACGACCCCGCCGCCGTACGCCAGCAGCGCTCGGTCAGCCTCGCGTGCGCCCCGCTGGTGCACGACGGCATCAAGGTCAACCTGCTGGACACCCCCGGCTACGCCGACTTCGTCGGTGAGCTGCGCGCCGGCCTGCGGGCCGCGGACGCCGCGCTCTTCGTCGTCTCCGCCGTCGACGGCATGGACGCCGCCACCGCCGCCCTGTGGGAGGAGTGCGCGGCCGTCGACATGCCCCGGGCGGTCGCCGTCTCCCGGCTGGACCACCCGCGAGCCGACTTCGACGAGGCGGTGGCGCTGTGCCAGCGGGTCTTCGGCGACAACGTGATGCCGCTGTACCTGCCGATGCTCGGCGACGACGGCATCTCCACGGTCGGCCTGCTCGGTCTGATCACCCGTCGCGTCTTCGACTACACCGCCGGTCTGCCCGCCGACGTCCGGGAGCCGGACCCCGAGCACCTGCCCGCCATCGCCGAGTCCCGCAACGAGCTGATCGAGGGGATCATCGCCGAGAGCGAGGACGAGACGCTGATGGACCGGTACCTCGACGGCGAGGAGATCGGCACCGACGTCCTCATCGAGGACCTGGAGAAGGCGGTCGCCCGCGGTCACTTCCACCCGGTGGTGCCGGCCTGCGCGGAGACCGGCGTCGGCCTGGACGCGCTGCTGGAGGTGCTGACCGCCGGGTTCCCGTCGCCGCTGGAGCACGAGCTGCCGGCCGTCGCCGGGGTGGACGGCTCGCCCCGGCCGCCGCTGACCTGCGACCCGGACGGGCCCCTGGTCGCCGAGGTCGTCAAGACCACCGTCGACCGGCACGTCGGTCGGGTGTCCCTGGTCCGGGTGTTCTCCGGGACGCTGCGCCCCGAGCAGACCGTGCACGTCTCCGGTCACGGCCTGGCCGAGCGCGGCCACCCCGACCACGACGCCGACGAGCGGGTCGGGCACATCTACACGCCGCTGGGCGCCAGCCTGCGGGAGGTGGGTGCCTGCGTGGCCGGCGACATCTGCGCCATCACCAAGTCGGGCAGCGCGGAGACCGGCGACACCGTCTCCGCCCGGGACGAGCCGCTGCTCATCGCCCCCTGGGACATGCCGGAGCCGCTGCTGCCGGTGGCGATCGTGGCCCGTACCCGCTCCGACGAGGACGCGCTGGCCCGCAACCTGGCCCGGCTCGTCGCCGGCGACCCGACCATGCGGCTGGAACGCAACCCGGAGACCCACCAGCTGGTGCTCTGGTGCATGGGCGAGGCGCACGCCGACGTGGTGCTGGAACGGCTGCGTGCCGGCGGCGTCGAGCTGGACACCGAGCCGGTGCGGGTCCCGCTGCGCGAGACGTTCACCGTCGCCGCCCGCGGCCACGGCCGCCACGTCAAGCAGTCCGGCGGCCACGGCCAGTATGCCGTCTGCGACATCGAGGTCGAGCCGCTGCCACGCGGCACCGGCTTCGAATTCGTCGACCGGGTCGTCGGCGGCGCGGTGCCGCACAACTACATCCCGTCGGTGGAGAAGGGCGTACGGGCCCAGATGGAACGGGGCCTGGTCGCCGGCCACCCGGCGGTCGACCTGCGGGTGACCCTGGTCGACGGCAAGGCGCACAGCGTCGACTCGTCCGACGCGGCGTTCCAGACCGCCGGGGCCCTCGCGCTGCGCGACGCCGCCGAGAAGGGCCAGCCGACCCTGCTGGAGCCGGTGGACGAGGTGACCGTCCGGGTCCCCGACTCCTCGGTGGGCGCGGTCATGGGAGACCTGTCCGGGCGGCGCGGGCGGGTCCTCGGCACCGAGCCGGACACCGCCGCCGAGGGACGCACGCTGGTCCGCGCCGAGGTCCCCGCCACCGAGTTGCTGCGGTACGCGGTCGAGCTGCGGGCGATGACGTCCGGCACCGGCACCTTCCGCCGCCACTTCGTCCGCTACGACCCCATGCCCAGCCACCTGGCCGACCAGATCCGCAAGGAGAACACCCCGTAGACGGAACGTCAGGGGCGGGTGACGGGAAGCATCGGGCTGGGCCAGTGCGGGCGGTCGGCCGCCCGTAGCGCCGCCGCGCGCAGGGCGGCCAGTTGGCGTTCGACCTCGGCGAAGTGGTCCGGGGAGAGCGGGCCGCGGTGCAGGGCGGCGGCGTTCTCCTCGGCCTGGGCGACGGTACGGCAGCCGGGGATCGGGATCGTCCGCCCGCTGCGCGCCCAGATCCACCCCAGCGCGCCCTGCGCGAGGGTACGTCCGTCGGCGGTGAGCGCCGCGCGTACCGCACCGACCCGGCGCAGCCACTCCGGCGCCGGCCGGCCGCCCCGGAACCACTCCAGCCAGCCGGGGGCCATCCCGCGTACGTCGTCGCGGGGCAGCGTGGACCCGGCGGTGTACTTGCCGGTCAGCAGGCCCATGCCGAGCGGCCCCTGGTTGACGCTGGCCAGGTCGTACTTGTCGCAGACGGCGAGCAGGTCCGGTGCGTCACGCAGCACCGACAGGGTGTGCTGCACGGCGGTGGCGTGTCGGGCGCCGTGGCCGAACAGGGCCGCCCGGTCGGGCCGGTCGGTGCTCCACCCGTACGCGCGGATCAGCCCGTCGGCGACGAGGTCCTCGCAGGTGGCGATCAACGCCTCGGCGCGCGGCGCGGACAGGTCGGCCAGGTGCAGCTGGTAGAGGTCGATCCGGTCGGTGCCCAGCCGCCGCAGCGAGTCCGTGACGGCCCGGCGCAGGTACGCGGGCGAGGAGTCCTGCCCGGTGGCCCGCCGGGTGGCCTCGTCGAAGGTGTGGCCCCACTTGGTGGCGAGCACCGCCCCGTCCCGCCGACCCGCGAGCGCCCGGCCGAGGATCCGCTCGGAGTGCCCGGCCCCGTACGTGTCGGCCGTGTCGAAGAAGGTGATCCCAAGGTCCAGGGCGCGGCGTACCGCGCGGACCGACTCGTCGTCGTCGACCGCACCCCAGCCCAGCGGCTGCGCCCCCTCCGACCAGGGCCCACCGATCGCCCAGCACCCCATGCCGAGGGCGCTGACCTCGATGCCGCTGCGGCCCAGTGTCCGCGTGGTGAGTGCCATCGGCGCATCCTGCCACCCCTCCGGGTGGAAGGAAGGGCCCCCTCTTAACGCCTGGCGTTGTACAAGGGCCCCTTCTTAACGCCGCCGCCGTCAGCTGGGCCAGGCGCGGGCGAGGAGGTCGCGGGTGTCGGTGAGCAGTTGGGGCAGGACCTTCGTGCGGCCGATGACCGGCATGAAGTTGGCGTCGCCGCCCCAGCGGGGCACGACGTGCTGGTGCAGGTGCGCGGCGATGCCGGCACCGGCCACGCCGCCCTGGTTCATCCCCAGGTTGAAGCCGTGGGCGTTGCTGACCTTGCGGACGACCCGCATCGCGGTCTGGGTGAACACGCCCAGCTCGACCGTCTCGGCCGGGTCCAGCTCGGTGTAGTCGGCGACGTGCCGGTACGGGCAGACCAGCAGGTGACCCGGGTTGTACGGGTACAGGTTGAGCACCACGAAGACGTGCTCGCCGCGGGCCACGACCAGGCTCTCGTCCGCCGGCCGGCCGGGGGCCAGGCAGAACGGGCAGCCACTCGGCTTCTCGTAACCACCCTCCGGCCGGTCCTCACCGGAGATGTAGGTCATCCGGTGCGGCGTCCACAGCCGGTCCAGGCCGTCCGCCATCTCGCCACTGCCCGTGTGCCGTTCCTCCCCTGTCACGCCACCGATCCTACGTCCCGCCCGATGTCGCCCCACCGCCCCGGACCGTCGAATATTGACGAATGGATGCGTATCTATGAAACTTTCATCCAATCGATTGTGATGATCGTCGATGGGAGCTGACCGTGAAACGACGTACCCCCGTTCTCCACCGTCTCGGCCGGGCACTCGCCGCCTGCGTCCTGGCCGCCGTCGCCACCGTCGTGGCCGTGACGGCGACCGGCGGCGCCGCGCACGCCGACGGCTGCTACACCTGGGGCCGCATGCTCTCCTCCGGCATGACCGGGGAAGACGTCCGGCAGCTCCAGATCCGGGTCTCCGGCTACCCCGGCTACGGCGCCCGGATCACCATCGACGGGGCGTACGGCCCGGCGACCCGGTCCGCCGTGATCCGCTTCCAGCAGGCGTACGGCCTCCCCGCCGACGGCATCGCGGGCCCGCAGACCTTCAACCAGCTCTACGCCCTCCAGGACGACGACTGCACCCCGGTCAGCTTCAGCTACGCCGAGTGGAACCGGTGCAACAGCGACTGGTCCGGCGGGGCGGTCTCGGCGAGCACCGCGAGGTTCAACGCGCTGGTCTCGATGTGGAAGCTCCAGGCGATGCGGAAGGCCCTCGGCGACGTGCCGCTCTACATCAGCAGCGGATTCCGCAGCTACTCCTGCAACAACGCCGTCGGCGGGGCGGCCGGCAGCCGACACCTGTACGGCGACGGGGTGGACCTGGTCGGGTCGCCCTCCCTCTGCCGGCTCGCCCAGCAGGCGCGCAACCACGGCTTCAGCAACATCCTCGGCCCCGGCTACCCGGCCCACGACGACCACACCCACCTGGGCAACTCGGCGGGACAGTCCTGGTCCGCGCCGACCTGCGGCATCTGACCAACCCCACGTCCACCACCGCCGTCCACCCGGACGGGATGTTAAAAGGGGTCCCCTGTTATGCAAAAAGCGATAACAGGGGGCCCTTCCTTACACCTCGGCCGAGGGGCCGACGTTGGTGCGGGTGGAGACGACGTCGACGACGTGGGTGACGGCCTCGGCGATCGGCACCCCGTTGCGCTGGGAGCCGTCCCGGTAGCGGAAGGACACCGTGCCGGCGGCCACGTCGTCGTCGCCGGCGATGACCATGAACGGGATCTTCTGCTGCTGCGCGGTGCGGATCTTCTTCTGCATCCGGTCGTCACCGGCGTCCACCTGGGCGCGGATCCCCTCGGCACGCAGCGCCGCGACGAAGCCGTGCAGGTAGTCGGTGTGGTCCTCGCGGATCGGGATGCCGACCACCTGCACCGGGGCCAGCCAGGCCGGGAACGCGCCGGCGTAGTGCTCGGTGAGCACGCCGAAGAACCGCTCGATCGAGCCGAAGAGCGCCCGGTGGATCATGACCGGCCGCTGCCGGGTGCCGTCGGCCGCCTGGTACTCCAGGTTGAACCGCTCCGGCAGGTTGAAGTCGACCTGGATGGTGGACATCTGCCAGGTCCGGCCGATGGCGTCCTTGGCCTGAACGGAGATCTTCGGGCCGTAGAAGGCCGCGCCGCCCGGGTCGGGGACGAGGGCGAGGCCGGATTCCTCGGCGGCCGAGCGCAGCGCCTCGGTGGCCCGCTCCCAGTTCTCGTCGGTGCCGACGGACTTCTCCGGGTTTCGGGTCGACAGCTCCAGGTAGAAGTCGTCCAGGCCGTAGTCGCGCAGCAGGTCCAGCACGAACGACAGCAGCGACTTGAGCTCGCCGGCCATCTGCTCCTGGGTGCAGTAGATGTGCGAGTCGTCCTGGGTCATGCCGCGGACCCGGGTCAGGCCGTGCACCACGCCGGACTTCTCGAACCGGTAGACCGACCCGAACTCGAACAGCCGCAGCGGCAGCTCCCGGTAGGAGCGCCCCCGGGACCGGAAGATGAGGTTGTGGAACGGGCAGTTCATCGGCTTGAGGTAGTAGTTCGCGCCCTCCATCTCCATGGGCGGGTACATGCCGTCGGCGTACCACTGGAGGTGCCCGGAGGTCTCGAAGAGCTGCCCCTTGGTGATGTGCGGGGTGTTGACGAACTCGTACCCGGCGGCCTCGTGCCGCTTCCGGGAGTAGTCCTCCATCTCCCGGCGGATGATGCCGCCCTTGGGGTGGAAGACCGCCAGGCCGGAGCCGATCTCGTCGGGGAAGCTGAACAGGTCCAGGTCCGCGCCGAGCTTGCGGTGGTCGCGCCGGGCGGCCTCCTCCAACAGCTTCAGGTACGCCTTCAGCTCGTCCCGGGTCGGCCACGCGGTGCCGTACACCCGCTGGAGCTGCGGGTTCTTCTCCGACCCACGCCAGTATGCGGCGGCCGAGCGCATCAGCTTGAACGCGCCGATCAGCCGGGTGGTCGGCAGGTGGGGGCCACGGCACAGGTCCGACCAGCAGGCCTTGTCGTCGTTCGCGGCGAGGTTGTCGTAGATGGTCAGCTCGCCGCCGCCCACCTCCATGACCTCGTCGGTGTCGAGGCCCTCGCCCTTCACGTCGATGAGTTCCAGCTTGAACGGCTCGGCGGCCAGCTCCGCCTTCGCCTCGTCGAGGCTGCCGAAGCGGCGGCGGCGGAACCGCTGGCCGGACTTGACGATCTCCTGCATCCGCTTCTCGAGCTTCGCCAGGTCGTCCGGCTGGAACGGCTTGTCGACGGCGAAGTCGTAGTAGAAGCCGTTCTCGATGGGCGGGCCGATGCCGAGCTTCGCCTCCGGGAAGACGTCCTGCACGGCCTGGGCGAGCACGTGCGCGGTGGAGTGGCGCAGCACGTTCAGTCCGTCCGGACTGTCCAGGCTGACCGGCTCGACGCGGGTGTCCTCGGCCGGGGCCCAGTCCAGGTCGCGCAGCTGGCCCTGCGGGTCGCGGACGACGACGACCGCCTTCGGGCCGGACGCGGGCAGCCCGGCCGCGGCCACCGCGTCGGCCGCCGTGGTCCCGGCGGCGACGACGACGGGGTCGGCCACGGCGGGGGTACGGGGTGCGGACACGGTGACTCCTCCAGCAGGTACGGACGGTGAGATGCCGACGGGCGTTCCTGCCGATGCTATCGGTCGCCCGAGCACCGACGCCGCAGGGGAAAGGAAGGGCCCCCTCTTAACGCCTCCGGTAGAGGCGGGGCCCCCTCTTAACACCAAGCGACCAACACCAGCGGCCAACACCAAGCGGCCGACACCAGCGGCGTTGAACCTTTTCGACCTCCCGTCCGAACTACCGGGTGAGGCCGGAGCCGGTACCGGCCGCTGGAGACACGGATGGGAACCGACGATGGCGACAACGCGCGAGATCCGCGTCCGCCGGGCCGGGGTGGTGACCGCCCTGGTCACGCTGGCGGTGCTGGCCTGGCCCGGTGAGGCGTACGCGGCGGACGTGACGATCACCCCGAGCCAGGCCCGGCAGGGCGAGGCGGTGAAGGTGGAGTTCGTGGTGCCGGAGGACCGCGCCGGCACGAAGACCACGCGGATCGAGGTACGGCTGCCGGCCGACGCCCCGATCGCCGAGGTCTACCCGATGTCGGTCGCGGGCTGGGCGCCCCGGATCGACTCCCGCCTCCTCGACACGCCGGTCGCCGGCATCCACTCCACCCGGGTCACCACGGTCACCAGTGCGGTGACCTGGACGCGGATGCCCGGGGCGGCGGCCGGCCCGGCCCGTCTGGTGCTCTCCATGGGCCCGCTGCCGACGGCGGACCGGCTGGCGTTCGAGGTGCTCCAGACGTACGCCGACGGCACGGTGGTCCGGCGGACGGACGCCGCGGCGCCGGTGCTTACCCTGCTGCCCGCCGCTCCCGGGGCGGTGGCCGGCCACGGCGGGCACGGTGGCGCGCCGGCGGCGCCGCAGGGTCAGGTGGCCGACGGGCCGGCGGCCGGGACGGACGGCGACGGCGGCAGCCCGCAGGGCCTGCTCGTCGCCGGGCTGCTGGCCGGTCTGGGCGGCGGGCTCGTCGGCGGCTGGCTGCTCAGCCGGCGCCGCAAGAACGCACCGGACGCGCAGACCGACCTGCGAGCCGTCCTCGACGGCCCGGCCCCCGACGAGCCCCGGCCCGACGGCGAGGCCGACGCGACCGCGACGCCGAACGCGACCGCCACGCCCGACAGGCCCGCGACCGCCGAGCGGCGGGAGGAGCCGGCGCGGGCGGGGTGAGGAGTCAGCCCACCCAGTGCGGCAGGGGCTCGCGGGCGGTGAGCCAGGCGGTGGGCACGCCGCCCGGCGTGCCCACCCCCGTGTACGCGGCGACGACCGAGCCGACGATCGCCGCCGTGGTGTCCACGTCCCCGCCCGCCTCGACGCAGGTTCGGACGGCGGCCGGGTAGTCGTGCAGGTGGGTGGCGGCCACCCAGCAGGTGAAGCCGACGGTGTCCTGGGCGGTGACGCGGGCACCGTTGCCGAGCGCGTCCACGACGTCGGCGGTGGGCCGGCCGAGCAGGTCGGCGGCGCGCCGTACGCTCCGGTGCACCTCGGTCGCCGGGTCCAGCGCGGCCGCCACACCGGCGAGCAGCCGGGCCGGCTCCGGCCGGTCGCCGTCCAGGCGTGCCCGGGCGGCCAGCGCTGCCGCCACCGCCACCGCGACCGCCCCGGCGACGCCCTCGGGGTGCGCGTGGGTCACCTCGGCCGACGCCTGGGCCTGGGCGGCGGCCTTGCTGGTCGAGTCGGCGAAGTACGCGCCCAGCGGCCCCACCCGCATCGCCGCCCCGTTGCCGCAGGAACCCTGTCCGTCGAAGGCGGAGGCGGCGGCCACCGGCCACGGGGTGCCGGTGCGGATCAGCCGCAGGATGCGCACCGCGCCCGGCCCGTAGCCCCGGTACGGCTCACACCGCTCGGCGAAGGCGAGCGCGAGGGCGTCCCGGTCGACGCGGCCGGCCTCGGCCAGTGCCGCCACCACCGAGCAGGCCATCTCGGTGTCGTCGGTCCACGGCCACGGTGGCGGGGGCAGCCGACCGGCGGCCAGGTCGGCGGGACGCCGACCGGGGACGAAGAACTGGGAGCCGAGCGCGTCGCCGACCGACAGGCCGGCGAGGGCGTCCCGGGCGAGCGCCAGGCGACTGTCGGCGAAGAGCGTGAAGGGCATCGTCGTACCAGCTTGCCCGGTTGCGGGGTACGCCGCAACGCGATCAACTTGCCACGCCGAGTACGTTCTTGGGGTGGCCACCGTGCTCCTGGTCGAAGACGACCACGTCGTACGCGGCGCGATGCTGCGTTCTCTCGCCGACCGGGGCCATGCCGTGCACGCCGTGGGCACGGCGCTGGACGCGCTGCGGCGGGTGGCCGCCGAGACGCCGGACCTGGTGGTCCTCGACCTCGGCCTGCCCGACCTGGACGGTTCGGACGCGCTGCGGATGCTGCGCGGCATCACCGACGTGCCGATCATCATCGCCACCGCACGGGACGACGAGCAGTCCGTCGTACGGCTGCTGCGCGCCGGCGCCGACGACTACATGGTCAAGCCGTTCACCGGCGCGCACCTCGACGCCCGGATCACCACGGTGCTGCGCCGCGCCGGGCGCGCGAGCCGTACGGTCCAACCGGCGGTGCACACCGTCGGTGGGCTCCGGGTCGACGTGGGCGAACGCAGCGCCCTCCTCGACGGCGAGCCCCTCGCACTGACCCGCAAGGAATTCGACCTGCTGGCGTATCTCGCCGCGCGACCCGGGCGGGTAGTGTCCCGCCGGGAGCTTTTGGAGGAGGTATGGCGGCAGCCGTCGGTCGGCGAGGACCAGACCATCGACGTTCACCTGTACTGGCTACGCCGCAAAATGGGCGAGTCCGCGGCGAAGCCGCGCTACCTGCGCACCGTGCGGGGGGTGGGCTTCCGGCTGGTGGCGCCGGACTGAGGCGAACGCTTGCCCTGCTCACGGCCGGCATGTGCACCCTGGTCGCGCTGGCGTTCCTGGTCCCGCTCACGGTCAGCCTCGGTGACCGGGCCCGGGAGGACGCGATCGCCGACGCGGCCCGCCGCAGCGCCCTGGTCACCGGCGCCCTGGCGGTCAGCACGGACGCCGACGTGGTGCGGCGCGCCTCGGAGGCCACCGGTGACGACCCGGCGACCCGCCCGCTCGTGCGGGGGCTGGGCGGCGACGAGTCGTCCGGCCGGGCCACCGCCGCGGACCTGGACCAGGCCCGCGCCGACGGCCGGTCCCTGGTGGTGGACGTCGACGGCGGGTTGGTCCGCCTCGACCCGGTGGCGCTCGGGGACACGACGGCCGTGGTCGAGGTGTTCGTGCCGGAGTCCGCGCTCGGCGGCGTGTCCACCACGAGGTGGGTGCTGCTGCTCGGGGTGGCCACCGCCCTGGTGGGCGCCACGGTGCTGGTGGTCGACCGGGTCGCCGTCCGCGCGGTCGACTCGGCCCGCGGCCTGGTCCGCGCGGCGCTCGCGGTGGGCGACGGCGACCTGGGCGTACGCGTGGAGCCGACCGGCCCGCGCGAGCTGGCCGAGGCCGGGTACGCCTTCAACCGGATGGCGGAGCGGCTGGTGGCCGCCCGCGCCGACGAGCGGGAACTGGTCGCCGACCTGTCGCACCGACTGCGTACGCCGCTGACCGCGCTGCGGCTGGACGCCGAGGCGCTGGAGTCCGACGACACGAGCATCGGCACGTTCAGCCCCGCCGAGCTGGACCGGCTGCGCGGGATCCGCCGGATCCGGCAGGCGATCGCCACCCTGGAGGGCGAGGTCGACCAGATCATCAAGACCACCCGCAAGGCGGTCAGCCAGGAGACGGCCCCGGCGATGTGCGACGTCAGCGAGGTGGTCCGCGACCGCATGGTGTTCTGGTCGGCCCTCGCGGGGGACCAGAACCGGCCGCACCGGGTGCTCGGCGCGCAGCTGCGGATTCCGGCCCCGGTGCCCCGGGCCGAGCTGGCCGCCGCGCTGGACGCGGTGATCGGCAACGTCTTCCGGTACACGCCGCAGGGCACCGCCTTCGAGGTGGCGGTGTCCCGGCGGGACGGCTACGTGGCGATCCGGATCGACGACGCGGGTCCCGGCATCGCCAACCCGGACCGGGCGCTGCGCCGGGGTTCCAGCGGCCAGGGCTCCACCGGGCTGGGGCTGGACATCGCCAAGCGGGTGTCGTTGCAGGCCAGCGGTTCGGTCAGCATCGACCGGGCACGGCTCGGCGGTGCCAGCGTGGTGATGCTGCTCGCCGACCCGGAGGCCACGCCCCGGCAGGTCAGCCGGTTCGGGCTGGTCGGCCGGATGGCCCGGGACGCCCGCGACCAGAAGAACGGCGGCCGGCGCTGGCCCCGACCCCGCTCCACCGACGCCTGACGCTCCGCCGACCGGAGGCTGTGGGTCCCGTCAAGTCTTCCTTAGATCACGGTTAACCCCGGTGGCGTGCGGACCGGCAGCTGTCAGGATCGAACCAGAACCCATCAGTTCCGCCGGCCATCGCCCCAGGCACCCACCCACCCGGCCGGTGGAGCCGTGCGCGCGGCGGGAGAGAACGGTCCCCCACACCTGCTCCCGCCGCGCGCCACTCCCCTATCGGCCGGTGGCCACGTACGCGTCGATCTCCGCGCTGATCCGCTGCTTCCCGGCGGTGTCGAGGAAGGACGCGGACACGGCGTCCCTGGCCAGCGCCGCCAGGCCCTCCGGGCCGACGCCGAGCAGCCGGGCGGCCACCGCGTACTCGTCGTTCAGGGTCGTACCGAACATCGGCGGGTCGTCGGAGTTGACGGTGACCAGCACGCCCGCGTCGACCAGCCGGCGCAGCGGGTGCTGGTCGATCGTGGCGACCGCGCGGGTACGCACGTTGGAGGTCGGGCAGACCTCCAGGGCGATCCGGTGCTCCGCCAGGTACGCCAGCAGCTCCGGGTCCTCGGCGGCGGAGATGCCGTGCCCGATCCGCTCGGCGCCCAGGTCGCGCAGCGCGTCCCAGACGGTCTGCGGGCCGGTGGTCTCCCCGGCGTGCGGCACGGAGCGCAGACCGGCCGCCCGTGCCTGGTCGAAGTAGGGCTTGAACTGCGGGCGCGGCACGCCGATCTCCGGGCCGCCCAGCCCGAAGCTGATCAGCCCGTCCGGGCGCTCCTCCAGCGAGATGCGCAGCGTCTCCTCGGCCGCCGGCAGGCCGGCCTCGCCCGGGATGTCGAAGCACCAGCGCAGCTCGATGCCGAAGTCGGCGGCGGCCCTCTTGCGGGCGTCCTCGATCGCCTCGCAGAACGCGGGCGCGGGGATCCCCCGGTGTACGTGCGAGTACGGCGTCACGGTCAGCTCGGCGTAGCGGACCTGCTGGCGGGCCAGCTCCCGGGCCACCTCGTGGGTGAGGATCCAGACGTCCTCCGGGTCGCGGACGAGGTCCACGACGCTCAGGTACAGCTCGATGAAGTGCGCGAAGTCGCGGAACACGAAGTAGTCGGCGAGCGCCGCCGGATCGGCCGGCACCGGCGTACGACCCTCGTGCCGGGCGGCCAGCTCGGCGACGATCCGGGGTGAGGCGGAGCCGACGTGGTGCACGTGCAGCTCCACCTTGGGCATTCCGGCGATGAACGTGGGCAGGTCGGTCACTGGTTCTCCTCGGCACGGGCGCCGGTTCGGGCGACGACGAAGACGCGTCGGAACGGGAAGTACACCCGACCCTGCCGCGCCGGGTACGCCTCGGTGAGCCGTACGCCCAGCTCGGTCCGGAAGTCGGACCAGCCGGCGGCGTCCAGGGCCGCGCGGACCGGCCGGAGCGCGGTCCCCTCCATCCAGGTCAGGACGGGGTGGTCCGCGTCGGCGCGGGCCGGCAGCAGGTGCACGTAGGTAGTCTCCCAGGCGTCCACGGTGCAGCCGGCGTCGGTCAGCAGCGTGGCGTAGCCGACCGGGTCGTCGACCGGCGCCTCGCGCAGCAGCGGGGCGAGGGTGTCGCGCCAGGCGGACCGGGCGGCGACCTCGCGCAGCGCGCGGTGCGACGGCGCGTCGAAGTTGCCGGGCACCTGCACCGCGAGCCACGCGCCGGCGGGCAGCTCGGCGGCCCACCGGGTGAGCAGGCCCCGGTGGTCGGGTACCCACTGGAGCACCGCGTTGCAGACCACGACGTCGGTGTCGGCGTCGGGCCGCCAGTCCCGCACGTCCCCCTCGGCGACGTCGACCGTGGTGACGGCGGCGGCGACCATCGCCGCCGAGGAGTCCAGGCCCCGCACGCGGGCCGCCGGCCACCGCGCGGCGAGCGTCGCGGTCAACGTGCCGGGGCCGCAGCCCAGGTCGACCACCGCGCGGGGCCGGTCCGCCGCGACCCGGGCCACCAGGTCGTGGAAGGGGCGCGAGCGCTCGTCGCCGTAGCGCAGGTACGTCACGGGGTCCCACATGCCAACCTCCCAAACCGTACGTCCGTCTTGTTTACCGTACGGCCCGCCGCGCAGCCCGGCAAGCGGATCACTAGGCTCTGACCCATGGAGCAGCGAACCTTCCCCCGGCTCGGGCGGGACGTCGGGGTGATCGGGCTGGGCGCCTGGCAGCTCGGCGCCGACTGGGGCACGGTCACCGAGGCCGACGCGATGGGCGTGCTCGCCGCCGCGGTCGACTCCGGTGTCTCCTTCCTCGACACCGCCGACGTCTACGGCGACGGGCGCAGCGAACAGCTGATCGGCCGCTTCCTGCGCACCCGGGGAGACGCCGGCCTCACCGTGGCCACCAAGATGGGCCGCCGGGTGGAGCAGCGGCCCGAGGCGTACACCCTCGACCACTTCCGGCAGTGGACCGACCGCTCCCGGCGCAATCTCGGCGTGGACACCCTGGACCTCGTGCAGCTGCACTGCCCGCCGACGCCGGTCTTCGCCGACGACGCGGTCTTCGACGCCCTCGACACGCTGGTCGCCGAGGAGCGCATCGCCGGGTACGGGGTCAGCGTGGAGACGTGCGACGAGGCGCTCACCGCGATCGCGCGCCCCGGCGTGGCCAGCGTCCAGATCATCCTCAACGCCCTGCGGCACAAGCCCCTGGAGCGGGTGCTCCCCGCCGCCTCGGCCGCCGGGGTGGGCCTCATCGCCCGCGTGCCGCTGGCCAGTGGCCTGCTGTCCGGCCGGTACGACGAGCACACCACCTTCGCCTCCGACGACCACCGGTCGTACAACCGGCGGGGCGAGGCGTTCGACGTCGGCGAGACCTTCTCCGGTGTCGACTTCCACGAGGGTCTCAAGGCCGTCCGTCGGCTCGCGCCGCTGGTGGGGCCCGACCGTACGATGGCGCAGTTCGCACTCCGCTGGGTCGTCGACTCCCCCGGCGTCACCGTGGTCATCCCGGGGGCCCGCGACGCCGCGCAGGCCCGGGCCAACACCGCCGTGGCCGGGCAACCGCCGCTGTCCGAGCGGGAGCGGACCGTCGTGGCGGACGTCTACGACGAGTTGATCCGGCCGCAGGTGCACCACCGATGGTGAACGGGCGGACCGGCGCGGAACCTCCACGGAGGGAGAACGCGATGAAGGGGTGGCTGGCCCTCACTCTCGGCCTGCTCGCCGTGGTGCTCGGCGCGGTCTGGACCGTGCAGGGCCTCGGCTACGTCGAGGGCTCCGTGATGACCGACCAGCGGATCTGGGCGACCGTCGGCCCGGTCTTCGTCCTGGTCGGACTGGTGGTGATCTGGCTCGGCCTGCGCGCCCGCGCGCGCCGCTGACCACCGGCCGACTCCGAGGCGGGCACCCGCCACCCCGGACAGGGGAAAGCCCCGCATCCCGGGACGGGGGTACGGGGCTTCACTCAGATCCGGGGGGCCGGACCACCCAATGGCCGGCGGCTGCCGACCGGCACCGCTCAGATGGGGCGGACCTGCTCGGCCTGCGGACCCTTCTGACCCTGGGCGATCTCGAACTCCACCCGCTGGTTCTCCTCCAGCGTGCGGTAACCGCTGGTCTGGATGGCCGAGAAGTGGACGAACACGTCAGCACCCCCGCCGTCGACGGTGATGAAGCCGAAGCCCTTGTCAGCGTTGAACCACTTCACGGTTCCCTGCGCCATGTGTATCTCCTTCTAAAACTGGCGGCCGAGCACGCCGTGCGGCCGATTGGCCGTTTTCGAGCAGCGGCGTCTGAGGCGGCCCCCACAGAGGAGACTTCTCTCAACCCACGCCATCTCGCAACAGCGTGGATCAGCAAACCACGTGCGCAAAACTCTGCACAGACTAGCGGACGAAATTCTCCGACATGTGACCTGACGGCTGCCGAAGATCCGCTGGGCGGGCGCTCGGCACCACGCGAAAGGCCCCCTCACCGTCGATGCGGTGAGGGGGCCGGAAGGTCCCGCGGGTCAGTCCGGCCAGTGACCGGTGAACCGTCGTACGCCCACCGCTCCACCCCGGTCCACGGCCGCCCGCACGACCGAGAAGATCGCGCCCTGCAACGCCGCGGCGGCCAGGACCTCGCCCCAGCCGCGGTCCTCGTCGGTGGCGCTGGGGGCCTCGCCGTCTCCCGCGGTCATCTGCCACACCTGCCGGAAGATGGCGCCCGCGACGGCACCGGCGGCGATGCCCATCAGCACGCCGACCGGCCTGTACGCGGCCTTCCCGATCCGATTGCTCACCTGCGCCTCCGAATGATCATCAATACGACCACGGCGACGACCGCACCAGCCGCCAACGCCGCGAACGGGGTCGGGTTGCGCTGGACGACCTCGCCCCTCTCCCGTGCCTGCACCCGGGCCACCTGAGCCTTCTGCGCAGCCTGCCCGCGCACCCGGGCGACGGTCTGCGCGGCCTGTTCCCGCATCCGGTCCTTCGCCTGGTCGGCGGAGGACCGCAGGCGGGCCTTCACGTCCGCCTTCGCGGCCAGCGCCTCCACCGTCTCGCCCAGCTCGACCCGGGTCCGCCGGATCTCCTCGCGGAGCGCGTCGGTGTCACCGGGGCCCCGCCCGTTTCCCGTCATGCCCGTCCCCTGTCCTTCACCGCGGCGGTGACGGTGTCCACGTCCGCGCGGACGCTGCGCACCGTCGCCTCCGGCATCGGCGGGACCGCCTGGCTGACCTGCTTCTTGCCGACCAGCGCCAGTACGCCGGCCACCGCGAAGAGCACCACCGCGACGATCAGGGCGGCCGCCCAGGCGGGCAGGACCAGGTCCAGCAACAGGATCGCGGTGGCGACCAGGGCACCGAGGCCGTAGAGCGCCAGCGCACCGCCGCCGCCGAAGAGGCCGATGCCGATGCCGGCGTGCTTGCCCTTCTGGGTCAGCTCCGCCCGGGCCAGGGCCAGTTCGTCTCGGACCAGACGGGAGACCTGCTCCGTGGCCCGCTGCACCAGCTCGGCGGTGGACGGCTCGCTCCCGTTTCGGGATGTGCGGGTGTTCGCCACGTCAGCCATGCTGTCCTCCTTTCATCATCCCGCGCTGTATGCCCGGAGTCGCCCCCCGTCAATCCTTTCGCGACGGGCGGACCGCCGTGTTCCCGGTGCCGGTTCGCCGGCCCGGGCAGAAAGCAGAAGCGTCGCGCTGCAGGTCCCCACGAAACGCCCGGTCAAACTTCCCGGGCGGCCGTATCCCTCCCCCACCACACCAAACGCCCTCAGATCTCCAAGGTCACGCCTCTCCCCCTGGGGTGCGCTGTTCGGGGACGTGTGCCGGCGCCCTGTCGAGCTGATGTCGTAGACGGATCACCGGCCGGGACCAGCCGCCAGTCCGGCCGTGCGGCCGGCGGCTGGGCGGCTGGGCGGCCGGGAACGCTCTGGACGATCTCGGACGTCGGTGCCCGTGATGTCGTCGACGACTCAGCTCGACAGGGCGCGAACGGCGTCGGGGACCGCGGATGTGGGGCCCGGACCGGGGGCGTGCCCTTGTCCGGGCCCGCCGGAGGTCGCTCGCGCCCGGGGAAAGGCGGGAACCCCCCGCGCCGGAGGCGCGAGGGGTTCCGCGGATGCGAGGAGGGCGGGGCGGGCGTCAGCGGCGGGCTTCGACGTGCTCGTCGGGGCCGACGAAGGCCTCGCTGCGGGCGTCGCCGTCGTCGCTGCCGCCGAACACGCGGGCGCCGTCGGGCACCTCACCGTCGGTGCGGCGGCGGACCGGGCGGCGGGGCTGCACCCACTGCCAGGGCAGGTCGCCACCGGCGTCGCCGACCTCGGTACGCAGGCGCGGCATGGCCGTGGGCCGGTGGTCACGGACCCAGGCGACCAGGTGCTCGCGGACGAGGCAGCGCAGGTCCCACAGGCTGCCGGCGTCGGCGGCGCTGACCAGCGCGCGGACCTTGACCATGCCGCCGGTGGCGTCGGTGACCTGCAGGACGCAGACCCGCCCGTCCCACAGTTCGCTGCTCTCCACCAGCCGGCGCAGCTCCTCCCGCATGGCCTGCACGGGGATCGACCAGTCGACGTCGAACTCGGCCGTGCCGAGCACCGCCGCCTCGGTCCGGGTCCAGTTCTGGAACGGTTTGCTGGTGAAGTACGAGGTGGGCAGGATCAGCCGCCGGTCGTCCCAGATCTGGACCACCACGTAGCTGAGCGTCAGCTCCTCGATCCGGCCCCACTCCCCCTCGACGACCACCACGTCGTCGAGGCGTACCGCGTCGCTGAAGGCGAGCTGGAGACCGGCGAAGACGTTGCCGAGCAGGCTCTGCGCGGCCAGCGCGGCGACCACACCGACCACACCGGCACTGGTCAGCACACCGGCGCCGATGCCGCGGACGGCGGGGAAGGTCATCAGCATCACGCCGATGGTCAGCACGACGATCACGGCGATGGTCAGCCGGCGCAGTATCACCACCTGCGTCCGCACCCGCCGCGCGTGCCGGTTGTCCGGCACGTCCACCCGGAACCGGGCGAGCGCGGTGTCCTCGGCCACCACCAGCAGCGCGGCGACCAGCCACGCCGCGGTCGCGATCACGGCGAGCACCAGCAGGTGCAGGACCACCTGCCGCCACGGGGTGCCCACCGCGTACCCCGTGCTGAACCGGACGGCGAAGTGCACCGCCAGGACGGTCGCCGCCACCTGGAACGAGCGGTGCGCGTGCTGGGTGAGCTCGGTCATCAGCAGCGAGCGGCGGCCCAGACGCCGGATCACCCGGTGCACGACCTCCACCACGAACAGGGCGATCGCCGCCGAGGCGAGCACGGCGACGATCGTCCAGACGTACCTCTGCACGTGTTTCTCTCCCTCTTCGACCGGGCGACACTGCTTCGGGCAAAAGCCCCATGGTGCCCGGCGAACCCGGAATCGACCAGCCTCAGACCTTGCGGTACCGCGACTGGAGCAGGCAGAAGACACCGAAGGCGGCGATGCCGAGGGCGACGACGGTGAGCAGGATCTGCCCGTACGACTGCTCACGCAGCGTCCGCAGCGCGGCGTCGAGACCGCGGGCCTTCTCCGGGTCGTAGTTCACCGCGGCCAGGATGATCAGCAGGCCGGAGATGCCGTACGCGACGCCCTTCGAGACGTAGCCGGCGATGCCGAGCCGGCGGGTCACCTTGCGGGTCCTCGGGGCCATCTCACCGGTCTTCAGGTGCTTCTCGAAGCGCTTGACGACGCCGTAGATGACCAGGCCGACACCGATCGCGGCGAGCACCAGCCCGGCGAGGCCGACCAGCCAGCGACCGCCGGTGGACTCCATCGCCTTGCCGGTCAGCGCCTCCTGCTGGTCCGCGCTGTTGGAGCCGGCGTCCTTGAACACCTTGAACGCGGTCCACGCGAAGTAGAGGTAGACGATCGTGCGGCCGGCCGAGGCGAGCCGCTCCCAGACCCGCTCCCTGCCCCGCTCGACGCGGTGGCCCACGGCGGCCTCGAGGGCCTGCCAGATCGCCATGGCGAGCAGGCCGACGGCGATGGTGATGACGAGCACCTTGCCCAGCGGCTGGGCGGCGAGGGTCCGCAGCGCGCCGGACTGGTCGCCGTCGTCGGCGGGCTTCCCGAACGCGATCTGCAGGGCCAGCCAGGCGAACAGGAGGTGCACGACGCCGTAGCCGATGAAGCCGGCACGGGCCAGGAGTTCCAGCCACCTGCTGTTCGCCGTACGGGCGGCGGTGGCTTCGGCGTTCCGGGTCAGAGACATGGCGCCTCAATCTCCGGAAGCGAAGATTTCCAAACGTGGGCCACCGCCGCCCACCTGCTGGTCCAGTGGAATTACGGACGCGCCACGCGGATCGTGACGTTCTGGCCGGTGACGCTGTCGAGGGTCACGTTCAGGCCGGCCACCTCGGTGGCCTGCTGGCCGGTGGTCAGGGTCAGCTGCTCGCCGGCGACCTCGACGGTGACCTGGTCGTCCTGGGCACCGACGAGCTTGGCCTTGACACCGAGGACGTTCGCCTCGGCGTTGACGCCCCGGTCGAAGGTCACGGTGCAGGCGTCCAGGCCGCAGTCGGTCTCGGCGCCCTCGGAACTGCATCCGGCGAGCACGGCGACGCCGAGCGCCAGTCCGGCCAGCAGTCCGGCGGCCCGGCGGGTGGGGGTGAGCGGGGGGATCACGCGTCGGTTCGTCACGCCGCCAAGGGTACGAGACCGCCGCGACACGGTTAGGGTCCCGGAATGCCGTTCGACATCGCCCGCACCCGGGCCTCCTACCCCGCCCTGACCGAGGGCTTCGTCCACTTCGACGGCGCCGGCGGGACACAGACCGCCGCGCCCGTCATCGACGCGGTGACCGACGCGATGCGGACCGCGATCGGCAACCGCAGCGCCGCGTTCACCCCGGGCCGCCGCTCGCTGGAACTGGTGTCCGCCGCCCGCTCGGCGGTCGCCGACCTCCTCGGCGCGGAGCCGGACGGCGTGGTCCTCGGGCCGAGCGCGACCGCGCTGACGTACACCCTGGCCCGGACCCTCGGCGCGACGTGGCGGCCCGGCGACGAGGTGGTGGTCTCCCGGCTCGACCACGACGCGAACGTGCGGCCGTGGGTGCAGGCCGCCGAGGCGGCCGGCGCCGTCGTGCGGTGGGCGGAGGTCGACCCGG
Source organism: Micromonospora sp. BQ11 (assembly GCF_052068135.1). NCBI lineage: Bacteria > Bacillati > Actinomycetota > Actinomycetes > Micromonosporales > Micromonosporaceae > Micromonospora > Micromonospora sp. BQ11. The sequence continues at coordinate 158,778 of NZ_JBQHDB010000016.1, forward strand.
CGACCGGCGAGCTGCCGGCCGGGCAGTACGCCGACCTGGTCGGCGAGCGGACCCGCCTGGTCGCGGTGACCGCCGGCAGCAACGCGATCGGTACCGTCCCGGACGTGGCGGCGATCGCCATGACCGCCCACGCGGCCGGCGCGCTGGTCTGCGTCGACGGGGTGCACTCGGTCCCGCACGGCCCGACCGACCTGGCGGCGCTGGGCGCGGACGTGCTGGTCACCAGCGCCTACAAGTGGTCCGGGCCGCACCTGGCCGCGATGGTCGCCGACCCGGCCGTGTGGGACCGGCTCCGGCCGGAGAAGCTGCTGCCCTCCTCCGACGCGGTGCCGGACCGGTTCGAGTACGGCACGCCGAGCTTTCCGCTGCTCGCCGGTGTCGCCGCCGCGGTGGACCACCTGGCCGGGCTGGACCCGGAGGCCACCGGAGGGCGGCGCGAACGGCTGCGCGCCGGGCTGACGGCCTCCCAGGCGTACGAGGAATCGCTGCTGGAGCGGCTGCTCACCGGCCTGGCCGCGCTGCCCGCCGTGACCGTGCTCGGCTCACCGGCGCGACGCTGCCCGACCGTGTCCTTCCGGATCGAGGGGCGGTCGCCGCAGCACACGCAGCAGGCGCTCGGCGCGGCCGGGTTCTGCCTGTCGGCGGGCGACTACTACGCCTACGAGTACTTCCAGAGCCTGGGCCTGCGGGAGCGCGGCGGGGCCGTACGGGCCAGCATCTACCACTACAACACCGTCGACGAGGTCGACCGGTTGCTCACCGAACTTGACCGGCTGACCGACGGTGGGCGCACAATGGCCGGGTGAGCACCCTGGTCGAGGACAACCCCGCCAAGCACCGCTTCGAGATCCTGGTCGACGACGCGTTGGCCGGATTCACCGCCTACCTGCCCCGGGGCGAGGTGCTGGTCTTCACGCACACCGAGGTCGACGAGAAGTTCCAGAACATGGGCGTCGGCGCGGCCCTGGTCCGGGGAACTCTCGACCAGCTGCGGGAACGCGGTACGAAGCTGGTGCCGCGCTGCCCCTTCGTGGCGGCGTTCATCGAGCGCCACCCCGAGTACCGGGACCTCGTCACCACCCAGCCCTGAGGCGGCGTCGGCTCACCGTCCGCCGGTGAGGAGTTCGGCGGCGGCCCGGGCGCCGGCGCGGGTGGCGCCGTGGGTGGCCACGTGCACCGCACCGGTCACCAGCTCCGGTACGCCCAGCTCGACGACGACCGCGTCCGGCCGGGCGGCCAGCGCCCGGTCCACCGCCCGCCGCATCCAGGCGTGGCGGTGCAGGTCACGGACCACCAGCACCAGGGGGCGACCGTCGGCGCCGCCGGTGGGGTCGGTGGGCACCCCGGCCTCGGCGTACCGGGCGGTGGTGGTGCCGGGCCGCAGGTCGGCCAGCGGAGCGGCGAGACCCCACGGGGTCTCCGCGCCGATCGCGATGTTGCGCGGCGGCTCGAACTCCACCACGTGCGCCGGCCCGGCCAGCGGCAGCGTTCCGGCGCCCGCCGGCGCGGTGGTGACCCGGACGGCGCGGCGGGCGGCGGCCAGGCCGACGGAGGAGCACGGGTCCGTGCCGAGGGCGCGCAGCGGACGGTCCGTCCGGGCGGCCGCCGTCCACGCGGCGAGCTGGCCGACCCGCTTGGCGGCCTCGGTGAGGCGCTCCTCGGGCAGGTCACCGGAGACCACCGCGGCCACGATGGCGTCGCGCAGGCGTCGGGCCGCGTCCTCGTCGGCGTGCTCCCCGCCGACACAGATCGCGTCGGCACCGGCGGCCAGGGCGCGGACCGCCGCGCCGGTGAAGCCGTACCGGTCGGTGACGGCCCGCATCTCCACCGCGTCGGTGACCACGACGCCGGAGAATCCCAGCTCGTCGCGGAGCAGCCCGGTCAGGATGCGGCTGCTGAGGGTCGCCGGCAGCTCCGGGTCCAGGGCGGGCACCAGCAGGTGGCCGGTCATCACCGCCTGCACCCCGGCGGCCACGGCGGCGCGGAACGGCGCCAGCTCGACCGCGTCCAGGCGGGCCCGGTCGGCGGTGATCAGGGGCAGGTCGTGGTGGGAGTCGACGCGGGTGTCGCCGTGCCCGGGGAAGTGCTTGGCGCAGGCGGCCACCCCGCCGGCCTGGAGGCCGCGGACCCAGGCGGCGGTGTGCCGGGCCACCAGGGCGGGCTCGGCGCCGAACGAGCGGACGCCGATCACCGGATTGTCCGGGTTGGAGTTGACGTCGGCGTCCGGCGCGTAGTCCAGGGTCACCCCGAGCGCGGCCAGGTCGGTGCCGAGGTCCCGGGCGACCTCCTCGGTCAGCGCCGGGTCGTCGATGGCGCCGAGGGCGAGGTTGCCGGGCCGGGAGCTGCCCCGGGCCGACTCGATCCGGGTGACGTCACCGGCCTCCTCGTCGATGGCGACGATGACGTCCGGGCGTTCGGCGCGCAGGGTGGCGGTCAGGGCGGCCACCTGCGCCGGGTCGACCACGTTGCGGGCGAACAGCACCACCGAGCCGAGCCCCTCGCCGAGCCACCGGCAGACCCAGGGCGGCGGGGTGGTGCCGACGAACCCGGGTTGCAGGACGGCGGCGGCGAGTGACGCGAGGTTCCCCGCGCTCACGCTCCCACCTCGCCGCGCTGACGGAATCGCTCGCCCATGCCGTCGTACCCCCGTCTTCTCCGCGCCCCGGGTGGGCCCGCCACGCGGCGGTGCAGTCATGGTCACACCGTGCGATCAAATAGTCAATAAACCTTACAGTTGCTGGGACGGCCTGCGCTGGGGAGAGTGCGGGGATGGATTCCGTGCTGCTGGCCGACGCGACGAGCCCGGCCGACATCCCCGGCGTACGCCTGCTCGGTCTGGTGGTCGGCGGCCTGCTGCTGCTGGCCGCGATCCGCGCGATGTTCCGCCGCTGACCCCCGCCCCGGACGCCGCGCCGGGCGACGCCGTGGCCGCCGGCCGGGTTCGACGACCACGTCCCGGGTACGGCTGCATCGTTGGACCGGTGCGTACGGCGAAGGGGACGAGATGAAGATCGGGTACTTTCTGTCCAGCGAGGAGTTCACGCCCGCCGAGCTGGTCGAGCAGGCACGCGGCGCCGAGCGGGCCGGGTTCGAGGCGCTGTGGATCTCCGACCACTACCACCCCTGGACCGACGCGCAGGGGCAGAGCCCCTTCGTGTGGTCCGTGATCGGCGCGCTCAGCCAGGTCTGCCGACTGCCGGTCACCACCGCCGTCACCTGCCCGACGGTCCGCATCCACCCGGCGGTGCTCGCCCAGGCCGCGGCGACGAGCGCGGTGCTGCACGAGGGCCGTTTCGTCCTCGGCGTCGGCTCCGGCGAGGCGCTCAACGAGCACATCTTCGGCTACGCCTGGCCGCAGGCCGACGTGCGGCTGGAGATGCTGGAAGAGGCTGTCGCGGTGATGCGCGAGCTGTGGCAGGGCGGCTTCGTCAACCACCACGGCAAGCACTACACGGTCGAGCACGCCCGGATCTACACCCTGCCGGACACGCCCCCGCCGGTCTACGTCTCGGGCTTCGGGCCGAAGGCCATCGACCTGGCCGCCCGGATCGGCGACGGATACGTCAACGTCGCGCCCGAGGCGGAGATGGTGCAGCGGTTCCGGTCCGGCGGTGGGGGCGACAAGCCGTGCCAGGCCGGCTTCAAGGCGGCGTACGCCGACAGCGAGGACGAGGGGATGCGCATCGCGTACGAGCGCTGGCCCAATGCCGGCGTCCCCGGTGAGCTGTCCCAGGTGCTGCCGTCGCCGCGCCACTTCGAGCAGGCCGGCCAGCTGGTGCAGCCGGAGATGATGAAGGAGGCGTTCGTCTGCGGGCGGGACGCGGACGCGCACGTCGCGAAGCTGGAGGAGTACGCGAAGGCCGGGTTCGACGAGGTCTACGTCGCCAACACCGGCCCGCACTGGCAGGGACTACTCGACCTCTACCAGCGCGAGGTCCTGCCCCGCGTGCGGTGAGCGGTACGGGCCCGCGGCGGGCGTCCCGTCGGCGAGCGTGGCTCGACGCGGGTCGTCCGTCACGGGCCGGTGGCGGTTTCGCCGCTGATCACCCGGGGTACCTCCGGCCCTCGATGAAGCTGTCCACGCACTCGATGACCCTGCGCCGCGCGGCGAAGAACCTCTTCGGCTGGACCGCGCTGCGGCCGAACCAGCTGGCCGCGATGCGCGCGGTGATGAAACGCCGCGACGCCCTGGTGGTTCTCCCCACCGGCGCCGGCAAGTCGGCGATCTACCAGATCCCGGCCAGCCTGATCCCCGGCCCGACCGTGGTGATCTCGCCGCTGCTCGCCCTCCAGCAGGACCAGATCGCGGCGCTCAACGAGCGCCAGCGACCCGAACTGCGCGCCGTGCGGATCAGCTCCGACGAGTCGCCGGCCCAGCAGGCCCAGGCGATCGCCGAGATCCGCGAGGGGCGGGCGGAGTTCCTCTTCATCACTCCGGAGCAGCTGACCAACCCGGACCGCATGGCCGAGGTGAGATCGCTCAAGCCGGCGCTGGTGGCAATCGACGAGGCGCACTGCATCTCCGCCTGGGGCCACGACTTCCGTCCCGACTACCTGGCGCTGGGCCACCTCATCGAGGGCATCGGCCGGCCTCCCGTGGTGGCGCTGACCGCCACCGCCTCGCCGCCGGTCCGCGACGACATCATCGCCCGGCTGCGCCTGCGCGACGCCGAGGTGGTGGTCTCCGGGCTGGACCGGCCGAACCTGTTCCTGGAGGTCGCGCACTGCCCCACCGAGGACTACCGGTGGCGGCGGCTCATCGCGCTGCTGCGGGACGACCGGCGGCCGGGCATCATCTACGTGCCCACCCGGCGCTCCGCCGAGGACCTGGCGGCGCGGCTCACCGACGCCGGATTCCCGGCGCAGTACTACCACGGCGGGATGGCCACCGGCGCCCGTCACGAGCTGCACGAGGCGTTCCTCGCCGACCAGGTGCCGATCATGGTCGCCACCTCCGCGTTCGGGATGGGCATCGACAAGCCCAACATCGCCTGGGTGGTGCACACGGCCCTGCCCGACTCCCCGGACAGCTACTTCCAGGAGATCGGGCGGGCCGGGCGCGACGGCGAGCCGGCCCGGGTGCTGCTGCTCTGGCGGGCCGAGGACGTCGGGCTGCAACGATTCTTCAGCGGCGGCCTGCCGGACGAGACCGAGCTGCGCGACCTGTCCGCGCTGCTGCGCAAGCAGGCCCGGACGAAGAAGGAGCTGCGCGAGGTGACCGGCCTGGGGCCGCGCAAGCTCGGGCAGTACCTCGCCCTGCTGGAGCAGGTCGGCGCCGCCGAGCCCCGGTCGAAGCAGCGCCTCGGCGCACCGCGCTACTCCCCGCAGCCGGTGGACGCCGCCGCGGCCGCCGTCGCCGAGGCCGAGCGGCAGCAGAACGTGACCCGGTCGCGCACCGACATGATGCGGGCCTTCGCGGAGACCACCGCCTGTCGGGGCCAGACGCTGCTGGCGTACTTCGGCGAGCAGATGACCGAGGTGTGCGGGCACTGCGACAACTGCCATGCCGGCACCAGCACAGCCGACGACGGCGCGGTCGGGCCGTTCCCCGTGCACAGCCAGGTCCGGCACCCGGAATGGGGGTCCGGCCTGGTGCTCAGCTACGAGGAGGACCGGATGACGGTTCTCTTCGACGAGGTCGGGTACAAGACGCTGTCCGTCAGCGTGGTGTCCGAACAGGGCCTGCTGACCCTGGACTAGCCTGAACCGGCCCCGCGGCATCGACGTCGACCACCGGGGCGGGACGTGAACGACGAGCAGGAGGACGTTGCCGTGATCGAGCAGCCGGCGTACACCGGATTCGGTTTCACCGACGAGGAGTGGGGGCTGCTGGTCGGCCTCCCGCAGTCGGTGCTCACCGCGGCGAGCGCCGCCGAGTCCGACGGCACCCGGCGCACCATGGCCGAGAGCGCGGCCGGGCTGGAGACCATCTCCGCCGGTCGGGAGTCGGCGAACCCGCTCGTGGCGGCCGTGGCCGAGGAGATCGTCGCACGGGTGGGTGACCCGGAGGCGGGGGCGGAACTGCCGGTCATCGCGCCGTCCGACCCCCGGGCCCTCGCCGAGGACGTGCTCGGCCGCGCCAAGGCCGCGGCGGCGCTCCTCGCGGCCAAGGTGGACGAGGGCGAGGCCGGGGCGTACAAGCACTGGCTGGTGGCGATCGCCGAGCAGGTGGTGGGCGCGGCGTCCAGCGGCGGGCTCCTGGGCCTCGGCGGGGACGTGGTCAGCGACTCCGAGCGGCGGTTCCGGGACCGGCTCTCCCAGGTGCTCAACGACTAGTCGCCCCACGACGCGCCGGGGCCGCCCTCTCTCCGCAGAGGACGGCCCCGGCGCGGTACGGGCGGGCAGCTCATCCGACGCGACGGCGGAACAGGACCCCGGCCAACGCCACCGAGACGACCAGGATGCCCAGGCACCAGGCCACCGCGCGAGCCGGCGCGGATCCGGCGGGGGTGCCCAGCAGCAGCGCCCGCAGCGTCTCGATGACCGGGGTGACCGGCTGGTGGTCGGCGAAACCCCGCAACCAGGACGGCATCGTCTCCACCGGCACGAAGGCGCTGGAGGGGTAGGGCAGGAACATCACCAGGAAGGTGAAGCCGTTGGCCGCCTCCGGAGTACGGGCGAGCAGCCCGAACGCGGCGGACAGCCACGAGACCGCCAGCAGGAACAGCAGCAGCACCCCGGCGGCGGCGAGCCACCGCAGCGGGTCGACGACCGGCCGGAAGCCGATCGCCACCGCGACCGCCAGCACCAGCACGGTGGAGACCGTGTTGCGCACGACGCTCGCCGCGACGTGCCCGAAGAGGATCGCGGTGGCCCCGACGTCCATCGTCCGGAACCGTTCCACCACCCCGTTGGTCAGGTCGGTGGTGACGCTGACCGCTGTCGACGCCGCCCCGAAACCGGCGCACAGCAGCAGCACCCCCGGGACGACGTAGGTGACGTACGCGCTGCCGGTGTCGATCGCGCCGCCGAACAGGTAGACGAAGAGCAGCATCAGGATCACCGGCAGCAGCAACGAGGTGAGCAGCGCGTCGGTGTTGCGGCGGGACAGCCGTACGCAGCGCCCCACCAGGACCAGCGTCTCGGCCGGCCGGACGGTCAGCTCAGACACCGGCCACCTCCCGGTCGGCCGGGCCCGCCTGCCCGGTCAGGCTGAGGAAGACGTCGTCGAGGGTGGCCGTACGGACGCCGAACCGGGTGATCGCGCGCCCGTCCGGGTCCACCTCGTCGAGCAGGCGGCGCATCTGCGGGGCGCTGCCGTCGGTGGTGACGCCCAGCTCCAACCGGGCCGGGTCGCGGTGGGTGACCCGGTCGCCCAGGCGGCGGGCCACCTCGGCGAAACGGTCCGCGTCGCACAGCGTCAACTCCAGGCGGTGATCGCCGAACCGGCGCTTCAACTCGGTCGCGGTGCCCTCCGCGGCGAGCCGGCCGCCGTGCAGCACGGCGATACGGTCGGCGAGCCGGTCGGCCTCCTCCAGGTACTGCGTGGTCAGCAGAACCGTCACCCCCGCACCGGCCAGCTCGCCGACCACCTCCCACAGCCCCTGCCGGCTGCGCGGGTCGAGCCCGGTGGTGGGCTCGTCCAGGAAGATCACCGACGGCTCACCGACCAGACTGGCGGCGAGGTCGAGCCGGCGGCGCATCCCCCCGGAGTAGGTCACCACCCGCCGGCCGGCGGCCGACGTCAGGTCGAAGCGCTCCAACAGGTCGCTCGCACGCCGCCGCGCCGCCGTCCGGGAGAGCCCGGCCAGCCGGGCCATCATCTCCAGGTTCTCCGTGCCGGTCTGGTGGTCGTCCAGGGCCGCGTGCTGGCCCGCGAGACTGATCGTCCGGCGTACCCGGCGTCGGTCGCGAACCACGTCGTGACCGTCCACCCGGGCCGTGCCTCCGTCCGGCGCGACCAGCGTGGCCAGGATCCGCACCGTGGTGGTCTTGCCCGCGCCATTGGGGCCCAGCAGCGCGTGGACGCTTCCCCGGGCGACCCGCATGGTCAGGTCGTCGAGCACCCGCACACCGGCGAAGGACTTGCGCAGCGCGACGATCTCCACCGCCGCCCTCGGCATCGTGTCCATGCCCATCCCACCCTCCTTTCTGCGTATGACGTACGCTTAACTGCGTGCACCATACGCAGAAGCTAGGATGGCGGTCAACACCCCGACCGAGAGGCACGGATGGACGAGCAGGACGTCGACCTCCCCGAGAGCGTCGAGATCGCCTGGGGCCTGCGGGAACGGCCCGGCAAGGGGCCGAAGCGCAGCCTGACCCTGGAGCGGGTGGTGGCCGCCGCCATCGGGGTGGCCGAGGCCGACGGGCTGGGCGCGGTGTCGATGAGCCGGGTCGCCGGGGCGCTCGGCGTGGCTACGATGTCGCTGTACCGCTACGTCCCGGCCAAGAACGACCTGCTGGACCTGATGGTCGACGCGGCCTACGGTGACCCGCCCGCACCCCGCGGCACGGACGAGGGCTGGCGGCCGGCGCTGGCCCGCTGGGCGTGGGCCAACGTCACGACCATCCACCGGCACCCGTGGATTCGGCACGTCCCCATCAGCGGGCCGCCGATGGGGCCCTGCCAGGTCCGCTGGATGGAGCACGCGCTGGCCGCCCTGGACGGCACCGGCCTGCGCGGCAGCGAACGGCTCTCCACCGTCATGCTGGTCAGCGGGTACGCGCGCAACTGGGCCACCCTGACCGCGGACCTGGCCGAGGCGGCCGGCCGGGCCGGACAGACCCCGGACGAGGTCGGCGTCCGCTACTGGCAGCAGCTCGCCCTGCTGACCCGGGACGGTCCCTACCCGGCGATCCGGAAGCTGTTGACCGACGAGTCGCTCGACCCGGAGGAGGAGTTCGACGCGGAGTGGAGCTTCGGCATCGACCGCATCCTCGACGGCGTGGAGGCGCTGATCCGGAGCCGCTCGCAGACCTGACCCGGGAGGCGGTCCGCCACCGGGTCGTCCACAATGTCGGGCACGGGGAGGTGTGGGATGAGTGTCCTGCGCGCGGAGGTCATGGACACCACCGTGGTGCCACCGGCCGACCGGTGGCCGCTCTTCCTCGACATGTCGTTCCGCGCCTCGGCGCCGATGAGCATGTCCAGCGACCACGTGTCCGACTTCCGGGCCACCTCCCGTTCCGTGCACCTCGGTGGCCTGCAACTCGTCCGGTTCCGCTACCAGTCGCTGACCGGCCAGCGCACCCCCCGGCTGATCCGCCAGGCGGACCCGGAGCTGTACCAGGTCGCGCTGACCGTCAGCGGCGCCAGCGCGATCAGCGCCCAGCGGCGGGACACCACCATGTCGCGGTCCGACTTCACCCTGGTCGACTGGGGTCGTCCACACCGCCTGGAACACCGCAGCCTGCACGGTGGGCAGGAGCTGGCCGCCTCGCTCACCGTCGGGATCCCCCGGTCGATGCTGCCGCTGCACCCGGACCGGGTGGACCGGCTGGCGGCGGCCCGCATGCCCGGCACCGAGGGCCCCGGAGCCCTGCTGGCCATGCACCTGCACCACATCACCCGGTATCCGGAGCAGTTCCGGGTCGTCGACGCCCCGCGCCTCGCGGACATCACCCTGAGCCTGGTGGCGACCCTGTTCGCCCACCACCTGGACGCCGTGCACGACCTGCCACCCGACGTACGGCAGCAGGCGACACTGGCCCAGGTGAACGCCTTCCTCGACCGGCACCTCTCCGACCCCGCCCTGACACCGCAGGCCGTGGCCGAGGCGCACCACATCTCCCTGCGTTCGCTGCACCGGCTCTTCGAACCCGACCAGGAGACGGTGGCCGCGTCGATCCGGAGGCGCCGGCTCGCTCGGTGCCGCCGCGACCTCGCCGACCCCCTGCTGCGGCACCAGCCGGTGCACCGCATCGGGCGGCGCTGGGGATTCACCGACCCCGCCCACTTCAGTCGCGCCTTCCGCGCCGCCTACGGAATGTCACCGCAGGCGTACCGGGAGGCGAACACCCGACCGGCTGACGAGGGGTAGGCACCGATCGTCAACGGTGTGGCGTCCGTGGTCAACTTCCCCGGGGCAGACTGACGACGACGCGATCGGTCGCGAAGGGTCTTCGACCTCACGGCCGGCTCGTCATCGGGGGCCGTGGCGGAGGCGCCCGCCGTCCCACGTGGCGGCGGGCGGCCCGCCCGGGACTCCCAGGACGTCCACTGGCCCCGGTCCCGTCCATGTCTCCCCCCAGGACCCGTGGGCGGGGCCGGTCAGGCGTCCTCCAGCAGCTCCAGCACCCGGCGCTCGGCCTCCTCGCGCGGTGTCTCCGGCGCCACCGGCGCCAGCACTCCGTCGTGGTAGAGGTCCACCACGCGCGGGTCCACGTAGGACGCCCGCGCCACGGTCGGGGTGTTGCCGAGCAACTCGGCCACGTCGCGCATCACCGAGGCGACCGCCCTCTTCCGGGCGGTGGCCGACCGCTGCCGACCCACCGTGGCCAGCTCGACCGCCGCCCGCACCGTCGCGTGCCAGGTACGGAAGTCCTTCGCGGTCATCTCCCCGCCGCTGGCCTCGCGCAGGTACTCGTTGACCTCGTCGCTGCGCACGTCGCGCCAGAGCTGGCCGTCCCAGTAGCCGAAGAGGCGCTCCTCGGTACGGCGCCGGCGGCGCAGTTTCGTCAGCACCTGGCACAGCTCCGGATCCTCGATCCGGCGTACCTGCTCGATGCCGCCCTTGGCCGGGAACTCGAAGACGACACAGCCACCCCGGGAACGGGCGTGCTCCGGACGCAGGGTGGCCACCCCGAAGGTGGGGTCCTCGCCGGAGGCGTACTGGTCGCTGCCCACCCGGAACATGCCCATGTCGAGCAGCCGGGTGACCGTGGCCAGGACCCGGTCGCGGCTCAGGCCCGGGCCGGTGAGGTCGTTGCCCACCCGCTCACGCAGGACCGGGAGCCGGCGGGCCACCTCCAGCACGTGGTCGAACTTGGCCTCGTCGCGCTTCTCCCGCCATGCCGGGTGGTAGAGGTACTGCTTGCGGCCCGCCGCGTCGATGCCGGTCGCCTGGATGTGCCCGTTCGGGTACGGCGAGATCCACACGTCCTGCCAGGCGGGCGGGATGACGAGTTCCCGTAGCCGGGCGAGCGTCTCCGGGTCGCGGACCTGCTGACCGGAGGGGTCGAGGAACAGCCAGCCCTTGCCGCGCCGGCGGCGTCCATACCCTGGCCTGCCCGGATCACTACGCCGCAACCGTACCGGCAACCCGCACCGTCCGTTCCACCTCGTCCACGGCGGCGAGCACCTCGTCGATCGGAAGCGCCGCCAACGTCGGATGGCTTCCTACCCCGTCCCACCTGCTCCAATCACCTTCTCCGATCCACAGCACCCGGTGTCGGGGTCGGTCTGGTGGTGGTCCCCAGTGTGCGGGGCTGGCGGGGCCGAAGAGGAGGACCGATGGGGTGTGGTAGGCGGTGGCGAGGTGGGCGATGCCGGTGTCGCCGCTGATGAGGAGGCGGGCGTGGGCGGTGAGGGTGGCGAGGTGGTGCAGGTCGGTGTGGCCGGCGAGGACGGTGTGGGTGGGCAGGCCGGCGAGGTGGGCCACCTGGTGGGCCAGGGGGCGTTCGCTGTGGTTGCCGGTGATCACGATGTGGTGGCCGGCGGTGGTGAGGTGGCGGGCGACGGCGGCGAACCGCTCCGGCGGCCAGCGCTTCGCGGGCACCTTGGAGCCGGGGTGCAGCACGGTCGCACCGGTCGGCAACCGCCCGGGCGGCGGCCGGCGCAGCGCCAGGTCGGCCGGGTCGGCCTCGATCCCGTACGCCCCCAGCAGCCGGCACCAGCGGTGCACCTCGTGCTCGGCGTCGTCCCACGCCGGTCCGTCGTGGTGGCCGGCTTCGTGGTTGGCGAAGGCGAGCAGCTGGCGGGGTCGGGTGGTGGTGAGCATGCGGTGGGACTGGGGTCCGCGTCCGTGGAGGTTGACGGCGAGGTCGGGGTGGGGGCCGGTCCAGGGTAGGGGGCCGAGGTCGGGGGCGTCGATGATGTGGTCGATGCCCCCGATGAGGTTGACCAGGGGGGTGAGCCAGGCGGGTGCGATCAGGGTGAGTTGCTGGTCGGGGTGGGCGGTGCGGAGGGCGCGTAGGGCGGGTACGGCGGTGGCGAGGTCGCCGACGCCGAGGG
>NZ_JBQHDB010000017.1:0-169737 GCF_052068135.1 Micromonospora sp. BQ11
ACGTGGACCGATCGGGGCACCCGCCATGCCGGACCTGTTGCCCGGGGCAAGAGTCTCAAACATCAACGGCCCGCCCGGGGTCCTCGGTGCGGCTGCGCCACCAGCCGCGTACCCAGTGGGTGACGGCGAGCGGGGGGATCAGCGCGCTGGTCACCAGCATCGTGCCGACCTCGTCGGCGGTACGCGGACCGGGCGCGATCCGGGCCCGCGCGAACTCGGCCGTGCCGACCGCCCAGGCGACCGCACCGGCCAGCGCGACACCGCCCAGCGCCGGCCGGACCGCCGGCCGGGCCAGGGGACGCAGCGCGGCGGCGGCCAGGGCGAGCGCGCCGGCGGTGGTGACCGCGACGTGCCGGTGGCGTCGACCGGGCGGCAGCTCCAGGGCGCTGCGGTACCCCGGCCCGTACAGCCGGCGCAGCAACGCGTCGTCAGCGTTGCCGTGCTGTACCCGCAGGCTCACCCAGCGGTCCTCGGGGCGTACCGGATGCGTCACCGACCGCTGCCCCCGGACCAGGTCCCAGCCGGCGAGCCGGACCCGGTGGGCCAGTTCGGCGTCCTCCCGGTAGGCGCGCGGGAACCGCTCGTCGAACCCGCCGACCTCGGCGAGCGCCGCCCGGCGGTAGGCCATGTCGGCGGTGATCCAGGCGCCCTCCGCGAGCCCGGCGGTCCCGCGTTCCCAGTCGGTGGGGGGCCGGTCGGCGGGCAGCGGCACCGCGACGCGGCCCTGCGCGCCGCCGACGCGGTTGCCCACCGCGAGGTCCGCGACCAGCCGGCGGGCCCACCCGCTGTCGGGCACCACGTCGTCGTCGAGGAAGACGACCCAGGGGGAGCGGGCCGCACGCCAGCCGACGTTGCGGGCCGCCGCCGGGCCGGCACCCGGCCCGACCAACACCTTCGTGTACGCGGCCAGCGCCCCCGGCACCGCCAGCTCCCCGGTGGAGTCGCGGCGGTCGTCGACCAGCAGGACCTCCGGGTCGGGCAGGTCGGCGACCTGCGCGGCGAGCGCGTCGAGCAGCACCGCGAGGCTGGGCCGGCCGAGGGTCGGCACCACGACGCTGATCACCGGTCACCGCCCAGCGCGCCCCGCCGCACCGCGAACGGGCCGAGCGCCAGCAGCTCCACCGGTGCGGACCCGAACAGCTCCATCGCCTCGCGCGGCGTGTCCACCATCGGCCGGCCCGCCGTGTTCAGCGACGTGTTCACCACCACCGGCAGGCCGGTCAGCCGCTCGAACTCGGCGAGCATCGCGGCGACCACCGGCTCGGTGTCGTCGTGCACGGTCTGCACCCGGGCGGTGCCGTCGACGTGGGTGACCGCCGGGATGCGGTCCCGCCACTGCTCCTTCACCCGATGCACGAACAGCATGTACGGGCTGGGGTAGACGCCCTCGAAGATCTCGGCGAACCGGTCGGCGCGGACCATCGGGGCGATCGGGCGGAACTGCTCCCGCCCCTTGACGTCGTTCATGCGGGCCGTGGTGGCCGGGTCGCCCGGGTGGGCGATCAGCGACCGGTGGCCCAGGGCGCGCGGACCGTACTCGCTGCGCCCCTGGAACCAGGCCACGATGCCGTTGTCGGCCAGCACCCGGGCGGCCTCGGCGGCGATCGAGTCGGGCCGGAAGTACGGCAGGGCGGCACGGCGCAGCTCCGCCTCCAGCTCCTCGTCCGACCAGCCGCGCCCCAGGTCCGCGCCACCCATCGGGGTGGACCGGTCGCCCAGGTCGCGGGCCACGTGCAGGGCGGCGCCGAGCGCCGTGCCCGAGTCGCCGGCCGCCGGCTGCACCCACACGTTCCGGTACGGACCCTCGGCGGCGAGGCGCGCGTTCGCCACGCAGTTCAGGGCGACACCGCCGGCCAGCGCGATCGTCGACGCACCGCCGGAGGCGTCGTACAGCCAGCCGGACAGGTCGAGGATGACCTCCTCCAGCCGGGTCTGCACGCTGGCGGCCAGGTCGGCGTGGTCGTCGGTCATCTCCCCGTCGGCGGTACGCGCCTTGGCCATGCTCGCCCAGTCGATCGTGTCGATGGTGAAGCCGCCCTCCGGGGTGACCCGGACCAGGTCGCGCAGCAGTCCCAGGTGCTTCGGCTTCCCGTACGAGGCGAGAGCCATCACCTTGTACTCGTCGCTGGAGTGCAGGAAGCCCAGGTGCCGGGTCAGGTCCTCGTACAGCAGGCCGAGCGAGTGCGGCAGCTCCTGCGCGTACAGCGGGTTCAGCAGGCCGTCGGAGTAGACGCCGGCCAGGTGGCTGGCCACCTCACCGCGCCCGTCCAGGACGAGCACGGCGGTGTCGTCGCCGCCCGGCGGCGCGGCGAGGCCGGCCGACGCGGCGTGCGCCACGTGGTGCGGGACGAACCGCACCTTCGCCGGGTCGAGGCCGGGCAGGGCGGCGGCGAGGAACTGCGGCGCACGCTGCGCGTACTCGACCCGCAGCCAGTCCCACGGGTCGGCGAGCCCGAGGCTGTCGGCCGGCCGGCACAGGCCCGGGTCGAACGAGTAGGCCACGGCGTCGAGGTCGTCGACGTCGACACCGGCGCTGGCCAGGCACCAGGCGGCGGACAACTCGGGAAGTTCCCACGCCGAGAACGGCACGGGACGCTTCCCGTGCTTACGGCGGCTGAACCGCTCCTCTTCGGCGGCGGCCACCACGCGGCCGTCGACCACGAGGGCAGCCGCCGGATCGTGAAAGATCGCGTTGATTCCAAGGACCCGCATGACCAGGGTCCCTACCCTCGGCTTCTCCTCCTAACCTGTAGATCATCGACTTCTCCGACGCGGGTGTCGGTCGCGTGTGGAGATTCGAGGGTGGAGCCGGCCTGCCGATACGAAACGTCATGTGGTCGTCACGGGCCGCCACCCGTCGTACGCTCCGACGGCCCGTTCCGGTCGTCGCGAGCAGGTAGCGTCGGCATCCTCGTCGGCCGCTCTCCCTCGGCGGTCGCCGCCCACGACTGCGGCGTCGGTGAATGCCGGCGCCG
Organism: Micromonospora sp. BQ11; assembly: GCF_052068135.1. NCBI lineage: Bacteria > Bacillati > Actinomycetota > Actinomycetes > Micromonosporales > Micromonosporaceae > Micromonospora > Micromonospora sp. BQ11. Next base: position 2,976 of record NZ_JBQHDB010000017.1, read on the forward strand.
GACCCGCTCGCTCTCGGAGGAGGACGGCATGTCCGGTGGGAAGGTCTCCCGCCCGGTGTTCGCGTGGATGTACCAACGCGCCACCGACACCATGGATCGCGCCGGCGTGGCCGTGTACCGCCGTCGGGTGGCGGCCGGCCTCACCGGCCGGGTGGTGGAGGTGGGTGCGGGCAACGGGCGGGCCTTCGCGTACTACCCGCCCACGGTCACCCACGTGCTCGCCGTCGAACCGGAACCCCGGCTGCGGGCGGCGGCCCAGGAGGCGGCGACGCGCGCCCCGGTGCCGGTCACCGTGACCGACGGACTCGCCGAGGCGCTGCCGGTGGCCGACGGCGAGGCCGACGCCGTGGTCTTCTCCCTGGTGCTCTGTTCGGTGCCGGACCAGGCCGCCGCGCTGCGCGAGGCCTGCCGGATCCTACGGTCGGGCGGTCAGGTGCGCTTCTTCGAGCACGTACGCGCGGAGACGCCCGGCCTGCGCCGCGCGCAACGGGTGGTCGACGCGACGCTGTGGCCGCTGGTCTGCGGAGGCTGCCACACCAGCCGCGACACGGTGGGTGCCATCCGCGCCGCCGGCTTCACCATCAGCGAACTGGACCGCTTCCCCTTCCCTGACACCAGCATCCCGATGCCCCCCACCCCCCACGCCCTCGGCACCGCCCACCTCTGACCTCCCTGTCCCGCCCGGCTCCGCCCGGCCCGGGCAGGCCCCGCGATCTTGCACTTGTGGTCGCCGTTCTGTCCTGAATGCCACTTTGGCACCGACACAAAGTGCAAGATCGCGGAGCCGCACGTCAGGAAATGGTGATGGTGCCGGTGGGGGTGCGGGTGCAGGAGACGTCGCGGGCGGTGGTCGCGGCGGCGCCGGTCAGGCACTGCCCGAGGACCTGGTGGCCGGTGGCGTTCGGGTGCCACGACTCCTGGCAGGTCTGGAAGTACGTGACGCAGGTGTTGGCGATCCGCTGGATGGCGATCTTGTCGTACCCGGAGAGGTTGGTGACGAAGGTGCCGCTCGGCGGGTCGTCCTGGAGCCGGATCGGGGTGGCCAGGGTACCGGCCGGGCTGGCCGACGACTCGCAGAGCCGGGCGCCGTCGAAGGCCCGCTGCACGTTGAGGTAGACCAGGTCGGCGCCGGGGAACTCGGCGGCCAGGGTGTCCCGGCTGGACTTCACCATCGTGCCGAGACCCTGGGAGAAGCGGTGTCCGGGCAGCAGGCTGGCCCGGTGGATGGGGCAGCCGGCCGCGTACCGCTCGGCGCCGAGGGCGCGGAACTTGTCCCGGGTGTCGTCGCGGCTGTCCTCGCTGTGGAACGTCGGGTCGAGGTCGAACGGCAGCGGGTTGGTGTAGTCCTGGAAGACGACCCGGTGCTGGCCGTCGGCGTCGATCTCGCGCAGCGTGGTGAGGATCTGGCGTACGGCGGCGGTGGTCTCCGTCGTCGCGGCGCTGAGCTGCGCGGCGGTGGCCAGGTCCGCGTCGGAGCAGGGCTTCTGCTCCACCGGCCCGTTCAGGTACGCCCAGAACTCCCACCAGCCGGTCCAGGCGTCGGCGATGAACCGGTTGGCGCACTTCTCCGCGACGCTGCCGAACGTGAACGAGCTGTTGTTCGAGCCGAGCCCGAGCAGGACCAGGTCGATGTCGTGGGTCCGGCCGACCGCGCGGAGCTGGTCGAGTTGCGCGGCGACCTGGCGGCCGTTGGTCCGCGCCGACGACGCGGCGGCGATGTCGTGCGGCTGGCCGCCCGAGCAGGCCAGGTTGAACCGGTCCTGGATGCCCGGCAGGTTCGCCCGGTGCAGCGAGGCGTTCGCCGACCGGTGGCAGAAGAACGCATTGCTGTTCGGGGCGGTCCACCCCGGGAAGCCCTGCGCGACGCCGTTGGCGTCGACCACCGGGGTGTACGCCCCGGCCCCCTCGCCGCTGATGAAGCTGTCGCCGAGGGCCACCGCGGCGGTGGGCGGCGCCGCCGTGGCGGGAGCGGACAGGCCGACGGCGGTGGTGAGCGCGGCGGTGGCCACGGCGAGCACCGCCGCCGCGGCGGTACGACGGAATCGGGACATTGACGCCCTCCAGCTGTCCATCGAAACGTGAAAGATCCTCCGAGAGCGCGATCAGATCATCTTCATGTGACGAACGTCAATGCCTTGTAACAGGATCGTTCACGGGTTGCCATACGAGGGCGGGCCGCACGCCGTCGAGCAGGCGTGCGGCATCCACCGGGCAGCCGCGTGCGGGATCCCGGGCGTACCGGAGGAGGGGTGACTCAGGCGGCGCGGCGGAACTCGGCGCGCCAGCGGCGTACGCCCTCCGGGTCCTGGAAGTGCTCGACCCGCACGGGCGTGAGGCCCCCGGTGGCGAACGCGTCGACCTCGGCGCGGCTCAGCGGCCAGGGCGGCCCGGCGGGCCGCGTGTCGTCGTCGCCGCGCCCGGCGGCGATGACCAGCAGCGTGCCACCCGGCGCGACCAACTCGCCCACCGCGGCGGTCGCGGCCGGCCGTAGCCGCAGCGGCAGTGCCTGGACGGTCATGCTCTCCACCACCAGGTCGAAGCCGTGCCGCCACGACGCCGGCGTGTCGAACAGGTCGGCGGCCCGGTAGTCGACGGCGGAGTCGGGGTGCCGTTCCCGGGCGGCGGCCACGGCGGTGGGGGAGATGTCGAAGGCGACCGTGGCGAAGGCGAGACCGGCGACGTGCTCGGCGTCCCGGCCGTACCCGCAGCCGACCACGACGGCCCGCCGTCCGTCGCCGGCGACCCGGTGCGCGGCGGTCCAGTCGACGAGCAGGCCGTGTGGAGCGGTGCGCTCCCAGGGCACCACCGCCGCGCCCCGCGCCGCCTCTCGGTAGAGGCGGTCGAACCAGCCGGTCGGATCGCCGGCCGCCAGGGACTCCGCCGCGAGCCGGTCCGCATCGTCCTCGCGCATCGCCAGGCCCCCTTCGGCACGCGTGTCCGCGGGCGAGCCCATGGTAGGTCAACCCGGTGACCTGCTGCGTGCGCTCGGAGAAGGCCGAGACGGGCCCACCCGCCGTGCCGTCCACGCCGATGCCCGCGCGGCCGGTGCACCGACGACGGGCGTAGCCGCGTCCTAGAGTCGGACCGTGCGGATTCGGATCGAGGGCAGCGACCTGCCGGGGCGGCGCGCCGGCGCGACGGCCGACGCGCTGCGGCTCGGCAACGTGCACGTCGGGATGCAACGCAGGGCCGAGGTGGTCGACCGCGTGCGAGCCGACGCGTCCGAGGCGACCTGGGAGATCGAGGTGACCAGCCGCGACGTGGACGGGCTGCTCGACGTCGGCGGGCCGTGGGTGCACGGGCGCCCCGGGGCGCGGTTCCTCTACCTCAGCTGGGGTGCGGTGACGGGCGACGAGTTCGAGATGTTCCGCCGCGCGAAGCTGGTGTTCGGCGACGTCCCGGGCGATCTGCTGCGCGCCGCGTACGACGGTGCGGGAGCACTGGTCGGCCGACTCGGGTTGACCGACGCCGAGGGCGGGCCCCTGTGCGCCCGGGTCCGCCCGGCGCACATCACCTGGACCGTGGAGTAACGGCGGGGTGTCGACCGGGTCACCCACCGGAATCGTCCGGCGTCCGCGCCGGTTGAGCCGGATGCGGCGGGTCGAGCAGGCGTCCACGGCGTTGTCGGGGCGTACGGCTAGGCTCGCTGCGGCGTGCCGCGCCGGCCACACCCGCCGGGAAGCGGCAGCACACCGCCGAGACCGGGGAGTACGACCAGTTGACCGCAGAGCCTGAGACCCTGTACGGGGCCGACGACCTCACGCACCTCGAGGGGCTGGACGCTGTCCGCAAGCGGCCCGGCATGTACATCGGCTCCACCGACAGCCGTGGCGTGGGTCACCTCGTCAACGAGATCCTCGACAACTCCACCGACGAGGGTGTCGCCGGTCACGCCACGACGATCACGGTGACGCTGCACGCCGACGGGTCCGTCCAGGTCGACGACGACGGCCGGGGCATCCCGACCGACGTGCACGCCAAGTCCGGCATCTCCGGCGTGGAACTGGTGCTCACCCGGCTGCACGCCGGCGGCAAGTTCGGCGGCTCCGGCTACAAGACCTCCGGCGGCCTGCACGGCGTCGGCGCGTCGGCGGTCAACGCGCTCTCCCGGCGGTTCGACGTGACGGTCCGCCGCAGCGGCAAGGTCCACGCCATGTCGTTCCGGCACGGCGTACCGGGGGTCTTCGACGGCGACGGCCCGGACGCGCCCTTCACCGCCGGCCCCGGCCTCCAGGTCGTCGGCGGCATGAAGCGCGGCCAGCGCACCGGCACCTCGATCCGCTACTGGCACGACGCCCGCTACTTCGAGACCGGCGCGGCCCTCGACGTGGAGGCCGTCCGCACCAAGCTGCGCAACACCGCCTTCCTGGTCCCGGGCGTGGACTACCGGCTGCGCGACGAGACCGGCGAGGAGCCGACCGAGGAGCGCTTCCACTATCCCGAGGGCCTCACCGCCATGGTGGAGTTCCTCGCGCCTTCCGGCGACCGGCCGGTCTCGGGCACCCTGCTGGTCACCGGCGAGGGCACCTACCGGGAGAACGCCGCCGACGCCAACGGCGTCATGCAGTCCAACGTGCAGCGCCGCGCCGAGGTCGAGGTGGCCTTCCGCTGGGGCACCGGCTACGAGCGCACCGTCGAGTGCTTCACCAACACCATCCGCAACGCCCACGGCGGCACCCACCGCAAGGGCTTCGAGCGGGCCCTGGCGCGCACCCTCGCCGACGCGATCCGTACCACCCGCGGCCTGCTCAAGGCCAAGGAGGACGCGCCCACCCTGGACGACGTCCTGGAGGGCATGACCGCCGTGGTGCACGTCCGGATCCCGGAGCCGCAGTTCACGTCGCAGACCAAGGACGAGCTGTCCACCGCCGGCATCACCAAGGTGATGCAGTCGCAGGTGGAGCAGCACGTCAAGGCGTGGCTGGAGGACCGGCGCACCAAGGCCGAGGCCCGGACGGTGCTCCAGAAGATCGTCGACGCGGCCCGGGTGCGGCTGACCCAGAAGCAGCAGAAGGACGCCGCCCGCCGCAAGACCGCCCTGGAGGGCGCGGCGATGCCGGCCAAGCTGGTCGACTGCCGGTCGGCCGGCATCGAGCGCAGCGAGCTGTTCATCGTGGAAGGGGACAGCGCCTTGGGAACAGGGCGACTTGCCCGATCTGCCGAGTATCAGGCGCTACTTCCGATCCGGGGCAAGATCCTCAACGTGCAGAAGGCCAACCTCCAGCAGGTGCTGGACAACGCCGAGTGCGCCGCGATCGTGCAGGTGCTCGGGGCCGGCTCCGGCCGCACGTTCGACCTGTCGGCCCTGCGCTACGGGCGGGTGCTCATCATGGCCGACGCCGACGTGGACGGCGCGCACATCCGCACGCTGCTGATCACGCTCTTCGCCCGCTACATGCGTCCGTTGATCGAGGCCGGCCGGCTGTACGCGGCCATGCCGCCCCTGCACAAGATCACCACCAAGGGCCGCAACCCGCAGACGATCTACACGTACACCCAGGCGGAGATGGAGTCGACGGTCCGCAAGCTGGAGAAGTCCGGCAAGCAGATCGTCACCCCGATCCCGCGCTTCAAGGGTCTGGGTGAGATGGATGCCGACGAGTTGTGGGAGACCACGATGAATCCGGCCACCCGGGCGGTCCGCCGGATCACCCTCGACGACGTCGAGGCCGCCGAGCGCATCCTCGACCTGCTCATGGGGGAGAAGGTCGAGCCGCGCCGCAACTGGTTGATCGACTCCGCCGACCGGGTCGACCGGGAGGCGATCGACGCATGACGACCGCTGTCGTTCGAGGGGAAAGCTGAGCCATGGCACGCCGCAAGGAAACGAAGGTCGACCTCTCCGCGTTCGACCAGGCCGGCGCGCGGGTCTTCGACAACCCCCTGGTCACCGAGGTCTCCGACTCCTACCTGGAGTACGCGTTCTCGGTCATCCACAGCCGGGCCCTGCCCGACGCCCGGGACGGCCTCAAGCCGGTACACCGGCGCATCCTCTGGTCGATGCACGAGCAGGGCCACCGCCCCGACCGGGGGCACGTCAAGTCGGCCCGCATCGTCGGCGACGTGATGGGCAAGTACCACCCGCACGGTGACACCGCCATCTACGACGCGATGGTGCGGCTCGCCCAGGACTTCTCGCTCAACGTGCCGCTCATCGACGGGCACGGCAACTTCGGCTCGCCGGACGACGGCCCGGCCGCCGCCCGCTACACCGAGGCCCGGATGTCCCGCGAGGCGATGCTGCTCGTCGGCGAGCTGGGCGAGGACACCGTCGACGTCGAGCCCAACTACGACGGGTCGCTGACCCAGCCCACGGTGCTGCCGGCCGCCTTCCCCAACCTGCTGGTCAACGGGGCATCGGGTATCGCGGTCGGCATGGCGACCAACATGATCCCGCACAACCTCGGCGAGGTCGTCTCCGCCGCCCGCTGGCTGATCAACCACCCGGACGCCACGCTGGACCGGATCATGGAGTTCGTCCCCGGCCCGGACCTGCCGACCGGGGGCCTGCTGCTCGGCCTCGACGAGGTGCGGCGGGCGTACGAGACCGGGCGTGGCGTGGTGCGTATGCGCGGCAAGGTGGAGATCGGTCCCCTGGAGGGCAGCCGCGGTCGGCAGGCCATCACCGTCGTCGAGCTGCCGTACGGCGTCGGCGCGGAGAAGGTCATCGCCGCCATCACCACCGAGGTGACGAAGACCAAGCGGCTCACCGGCATCGCCGACGTCAAGGACCTCACCGACCGGGAGAACGGCACCCGCCTGGTCATCGAGTGCAAGGTCGGCGTCAACCCCCAGGCGCTGCTCGCCGACCTCTACCGGCTCACCCCGCTGGAGCAGTCCTTCGGCGTGAACAACCTGGTGCTGGTCGACGGGCAGCCACGCACCCTCGGGCTGAAGGCGCTGCTGGAGGTGTTCCTGGCGCACCGCTACGAGGTGGTGACCCGGCGCAGCGCGTACCGGCGGCGCAAGCGCCAGGAGCGCCTGCACCTGGTCGACGGCCTGCTGATCGCGCTGCTGGACATCGACCGGGTGGTCAAGCTGATCCGGGCCAGCGAGGACGCGCAGGCCGCCAAGGACGGCCTGATGCAGAAGTTCACGCTCTCCGAGATCCAGGCCACCTACATCCTGGACACTCCGCTGCGCCGGCTCACCAAGTACGACCGGATCGAGCTGGAAGCCGAGCAGGAGAAGCTCCGCGCCGAGATCGCCGAGCTGTCGACGATCCTCGACGACGAGAAGGTGCTCAGGAAGGTCGTCTCCGACGAGCTGGCCGCCGTCGTCAAGCAGTTCGGCACCCCGCGCCGCACCCACCTGGTCGACGGTGATCTCAAGGAGGTCCTCGCCGCCTCCGTACCGGCGGGCCCGCTGGAGGTCGCCGACGACCCCTGCCAGGTGATCCTGTCCGCGACCGGGCTGGTCGCCCGGACCGCGGCGGAGTCGGAGGAGACCGCCGAGGGGCGCCGCCGGCAGGGTCGGGTCAAGCACGACGCGGTACGCGCCGTCGTGCACTCGACCGCCCGGGGCCGGGTGCTCGTGGTCACCAGCGCCGGCCGGGCGTTCAAGGTCGACGTCCTGCCCCTGCCGGTGCTGCCCGAGCAGGCCGGCACGGTGTCGCTGCGGGGCGGGATGTCCGCCGCGGAGCTGGTGCCGCTGGAGCCGGGGGAGACGGTGGTCGGCCTGGCGCCGCTCGGGTCGTCGGCCGACGGGTCCCCGGGCCTGGCGCTGGGCACCCGGCTGGGCGTGGTCAAGGTGTGCGCGCCGGACTGGCCGGTGCGGTCCGACGAGTTCGAGGTGATCGGCCTGCGCGAGGGCGACGAGGTGGTCGGAGCGACCTGGCTGACCGACGGCGCCGAGTCGCTGACCTTCGTCACCTCCGAGGCGTCCCTGCTGCGGTTCCCGGCCACGCTGGTACGCCCGCAGGGCCTCAAGGGCGGTGGCATGGCCGGCGTCACCGTGCCGGCCGGCGCACGGGTGGTGTTCTTCGGCGCTGTCCGCACCGACGACCCCACGCACGGCGACCCGATGGTGGTCACCTCCACCGGCGCCACCGTCAAGGTGACGCCCTTCGTGGCGTACCCGGCGAAGGGCCGGGCGACCGGCGGCGTACGCGCCCAGCGGTTCCTCAAGGGTGAGACCGACGTGGTCGCGGCGTGGGTCGGTCCGCGCCCGGTCGGTGCCACCGCGAACGGCGATCCGGTGGAGCTGCCGGCGGCGGACCCGCGCCGCGACGGTTCCGGCTTCGCCGTCATGCTCGGCCCGACGGTGATCGGCCACCAGGTCGAGCGTCCCTGACCCGCTGCCCGACAGGGCCCGCCGGCGTGCTGCCGTCCGCGGGTCCCGCCGGCCTACAATGGGCGGGCTCTGTCATCGTCGATGGCTCGTGTGCGCCGCGAAGCACACCTCGCATGTTCCTCGTCTTCTCCTTCCGCGGCGGAGTCGCCGTCGCGGCATGACCGCGGCCATCCGGGTCCGACCGTCCCGTGAGCTGCGGGCCGCCCGCCGTACCCGCCCGCACCGCTGCTGGGGCCACCTGGTGGCGGCCCCGCTCTGGCCGATGCACGGCGCGAACCTCGGTACGCTCCTGCGCACCTGCGATGCCGTCGGCGCCTGCCTCGCGGTGCCGCCGTTCCGCTGGGTCGACGAGGCCGTGGCCCGGGGCAACACGCTGCGCCGGCCGGGCTGCGTGCACCGGGTCGGCTCACCGCTGCGCTGGCTGGCCGTCGAACGGGCCGCCGGCAGTCGCATCCTCGGCGTCGAACTGGCCGACGAGGCGATCCGGCTCGGTGACCTGCCCGCCGCCCGGGGGCGGACCGTGGTCGTCCTCGGGCACGAGCAGGGCGGCATCCCGCCGGAGGCGCTCGACAGCCTGGACGCGGCCGTGGAGATCCCCATGGTCGGGGCCGGCCACAGCCTCAACGTGGCCGTCGCCGGCTCGCTCGTCCTCTACAAACTGGCCGGCCTCCTCTGACCCGCGCCGCTCTGCCGGTCGGGGCGGCGCGGGGTTGTGCCGCGCGGGGTTGCGCAGCGCCCGCCGGGGTTGATCCACTCGCCTTCCGTGAAGTCGGGGTGTCCCGGTGGCAGAGATGCCCCGACTTCAATGAAGTCGTGGGGCGTGGGCGTGGGCGGCGCAGGGCGCGGAGGCGCGGGCGTGAGGGCGCGGGGCGGGTCAGGCCACGCCGGCGGGGCGGAACTGGACGCTGACCCGGGGGCCGACCGGGCGGGCGGTCTTCGGGATGGCGTGTTCCCAGGTGCGCTGGCAGGACCCGCCCATCACGACGAGGTCGCCGTGCCCGAGGGGGAACCGCAGGCTCGGGGCGCCGCCGCCGCGCGGGCGCAGCAGGAGTGGGCGGGGAGAGCCGAAGGAGACGATGGCGACCATCGTGTCCGTGTGCGCCGAGCGGCCCTGGGTGTCGCCGTGCCAGGCGACGCTGTCGCGGCCGGTGCGGTAGAGGCACATGCCGGCGGTGACGAAGGGCTCGCCCAACTCCTCGGCGTAGTGCCGGGTGAGCGTGTCGCGGGCCGTGGTCAAGACGGGGTGGGGCAGCGACCGGCCGGCGCCGTACCAGCAGAGCAGTCGGGGGACGTCGACGTCCGAGTCGTACATCCGGCGGCGCTCGGCACGCCATGGCACGTCGCCCAGGAGGACGTCGAGGACGTGGTCGGAGCCGCGGACCCAGCCGGGCAGGTGGTCGACCCAGGCGCCTCGGCCGAGCTGGTGCCGGGTGACGTGACCGGTGAGCGGCCCCAGGGCGGGGCCCTCCTCGGCGAGATCCAGCATCGAGGGCTGGTACGCGACGTCCGCCACGCCCCGATCGTACCCCACCGTCGAACACCCGTACGATAACGGCCCGCCGGGTAAGGTCGCGGTCGGCCTCCGGCCACGAGCCCCGACCCGCGGGCACGGCCGGTGACGCGAAGCGTGAAGGAGTTGCCGCCGTGCTGGTGTTCCCGACGACCGTGGGCCGGTCCGCGTGACGGCGGCACCCGTCGCCGACCAGGTCGCGTCCGGCGGCACCCGCGCCTCCGGCGGGGCGGGTCGCCTGCCGTCGCTGACCGGGTTGCGGTGGATCGCCGCGATGCTCGTGTTCGGTTTCCACGCCGGCACGATGGGGATCGTGGCGGAGCCGGCCTACAAGGCGGTCGTCGACCGGCTGTTCACCCTGGGCCTGTCGGGTGTGCAGTTCTTCTTCATCCTCAGTGGATTCGTGCTGGTGTGGTCGGCCCGACCGGGCGAGGCGAAGCGGACGTTCCTGCGTCGCCGGCTGGCCAAGATCTACCCGAACCACCTGGTGATGTTCGCGGTGGTGCTCCTGGTCGGGTACGCGATGGCCGACCCGGTGAACCCCCGCGCCGTGGTGGAGAACCTCCTGCTCGTCCAGGCGTGGGATCCCACGCCGGGCATCTTCTACAGCGTCAACAACGTGAGCTGGTCGCTCTCCTGCGAGCTGTTCTTCTACGCGTGCCTGCCGTTCGCCCTGCCGCTGATCCAACGGACGCGTCCGGGTGTGCTGTGGGCGGTGGTCGTCGCCGTACCGCTGCTGATCGTCGCGCTCTGGCCGGCGCAGCAGCTGGTGCCGGAGGAGAGCCGCTGGTGGTTCACGCAGGTCTTCCCGCCGGTGCGGTCGCTGGAGTTCTGGATGGGCGTGGCCGCCGCCGAGCTGATGCGACGCGGCCGGTGGCGGGGGCCGGGGCTGGGCGTGGCCACCGTCGTCTTCGTGGCCACCTGGTTCGTCGCGGGGGAGTGGATCCGCGCCGAGCTGTGGGCGGGACTGCTGTCGGTCGCGTACATCCTGGTCATCACCGCCGCCGCGGACGCGGACGTCCGCGGTCGGCGGACGCCGTGGCGCAGCCGGCCCATGGTGTGGCTCGGTGAGGTGTCGTTCGCCTTCTACCTGGTGCACGTCTTCGTCATGGTCACCGTGCTGCGCCTCACCGGTCACCATGGTGTCGGCCTGACCGGGTGGTGGGGCCCGGCGGTGGTGGTGGGCTTCGGACTGGTCAACCTGGTCCTCGCCGGGCTGCTGCACCGCTTCGTGGAGACGCCGATGACGCGCCTGCTCGGGCCGCGCCGCCGCGCGGCGCCCGCGCCCGCGGGGGACCGGGAGGACGGTGCCGTGCCGGGTCCGTCGGCGGCGCCGACGCCGGCGCGGTCCGTCCCGTCGGCCCGGGCCGGGGACGAGGAGACGCCCCGGGTGTACGCGCATCACGGCGACCGCCTCTAGCGGTGTCCACCCTGGTGGATCGCGGGTGAAGGATGGGCGTCGACACGCCCGCCGGCAGTGCGGACCGACGGGGTCGGGGGTAGCGTGACGTCGTGCTTCCGGTCGCGCTCACCTGTCCGTTGTGGTGGGTGACGCGCTGGGCGTCTCGGCTGGTGGCCGGCCTCGCCCTGACCGGCGGCCTCACCCTGGGCGTCGCCGCGCCCGCCCTCGCGACGGCACCTGTCATGGCCGCCTCGGCCGTCGCCCCCGCCGCCTCGGGCGCGCTGCCCGGCCCGACGGTCGACGTCGCGCCGGACGCGCGCGCCGCCTCGACCACCATCACGGCGCTCGCCGGGGCGCCGGGCGACGGCGCGTCGTGGCTCCGGCCGGCGGCATCGCCGGTCGCCGCCGAGGCAGCCGCGTCCGCCGACCGGGTCGTGCCGGACACCGTCCTGCGAGCGCCCGTCGGCCGGGTCCCGGCCGCCCTCGGGTCCCGCGCCCCGCCGGTGGCCTGACCCGTCCGGGCGTACGCCCGCACCGCCTTCCCGAAGCTCCCCACCGCGCGTCCCGAGCCCCCGGCGTCCCCGCACCCGGGTGAGCCCGCACGGCGCACCCGACGTCGCTTTCGCTTCCCGAGTGAGGTTGCCGGCCATGGCCATCGTCCTGAACGAGTTCCTCCTCGACGTGCCCCGCGCCACCGTCATCTGGTCGGTGCTGCTCGTTCTCGCCCTGACCGTGCTCACCGTGCTCGTCGCCCGTCCCGAGCGCGAACGGCCCACCGACGACCCGCCCGCACCGCCCGTCGAGGACCTGGCGGACCTGCGCCGGTACGCGGACGAGGTGGCGGTGGCCGCGGCGGGGGCCGCGCAGACCGCCCGACGGCGCCGCCAGGCGTGGCTGACCGCGCAGGAGGAGGTGGACCGCACCTGGGCGGCGTACGACGAGGCGGAGACCGCCGCCCGCCGGTTCGTCGGCACCAGGGCGTTGCCCAGCCCCCGTACGCCCCGCACCCCGACCGAGTACGCGACCCGGGAGCGCTGGCTGCACCAGACCGCGATGGCCGCCCACTGGCGCGGTGACCTGTCCGCCCGCCAGCTCAGTGACGTCTTCGGCCGCCGGCACGGCTGGAACCCGCGTCGGCACCCGGTGGAGCAGGAGGTGGTGCTGGCCCGGGCGGTACGGGACGGGAAGCTCGCCGCGTACCGGGCCGCCGCCGAGCGGGAACAGGCCGCGTGGCGCAACGCCGAGGTGGCCGCGGAGGCGGCGCGGGCCCTCGCCGCCGAGGCGTACGCGGCGGCGGCCCGGCTGCGTCCGGGTCGGGTTCCGACCGCCCGGGAGGCGGCGGCGGTCCCACGCCGGGTGGCTGCCGCCCGGTGGCGGCCGGCCCGGGTGGGCTGAGTACCGGCCTGTCCGCCCCGCTTTCGGGCGGTACTGCTCCGTTAATTCCGTGAGCCCGGTCACATGATTGCGGAAAGGGGCACCCGCCGCACCGTGGTCGATTGCTCCCGATGGTTCGGGCACCATCATCCAGGTGTGTCCCGATGTCCTCCCCGAGGGCGTTTCTGCGATCGCCGTCCCATTGAATACCGTCAGTGGTTAACTGCCTGCAAAATTGCTGCCGCGGGCCAGGTTTACGCAGGTGGGAGCGGGTTGGCAGGCCGATGGCCGGCCAGTAGTGTCGCCTCGTCCGGTGCGGTACCCGATCGCAAGGAGCGACGCCGCGCCGACCCGCTCAATCGTGATGATCACGAACCGGGGACCCAGTGCACGTTGGGGTGAATCCGCAGGCCCACGGCCCGCGGTAGGGCGTACTTCCCGCCCGAATCCGTCAGCTAACCCGGTAGGCGGCACCGGAAGGAGTTGCACTCGTGCAGCACGCACCCACCCCCTGGTTGTTCCGCCGTCTCCACGGCGCCGCGGTACCCGTGCTCGCTCGGCCGGTGGCCGCGAGCTGACCCACCGCGCTGCCCGGTAGTCCGGGCGCTCTCCCCAGTAGTGGTCCACCACCGCGCCGACGTCGTCCGCGCGGAGGGCCCGTCGCTGTCCCGCGCGGCGGGGACCCGGTGTGCCGCTCGCCCCCCGAGACCGTGGAGGAACATGTGAAGCACCACCTCAAGCGACAGCTCCGTCGACTGGCCGCCGAGCGCCCGTACCAGGTGGCCGCCGCGTCGGCCGCCGCGCTCGTCCTCGCCTCCGGCGGTCCCCTGATCACCGGCGGCGACGACGCCCCGGCCGCCGCACGGACCCCGGCCGGCGTGGCGGAGCTGCGCGGCGACACCACCGTCGCGTCGCGCGGCGAGGCCCGCGCCGCCGCGGCCCCGTCCAGCGCCACCCCGTCCGGCGCCGCCCCCGCGTCGCCGCGCGCCGCCACCAGCACCGCCGCCGCGGACCCGGACCTGACCCGCAGGCCGGAGCCGCCCAAGGCGCCGAAGCGCAAGATCCTGGAGTACGACTACCAGGCGCAGACCACCTTCTTCAACTGCGGTCCGGCCGCGGTCCGGAACGCCCTGAGCGCCGCCGGCATCGCCCGCAGCCAGGACCAGCTCGCCGGCCCGCTCGGCACCGACCAGTTCGGCACCGACTCGGTCGAGGACACCACCCGCGTCCTCAACGCCGTGGTCAAGGGCGACCCGTACCGCAGCCGGATGATCCCGGGCGGCGCGGCCACCCCGGCGCAGATGGACCGGCTCCAGGCCGACGTGGTCGCCGCCGTCACCGACGGCCGTGGCGTCGTGGTCAACGTGGCGGGCACCGCCACGGACACCGAGGGCGGCTGGCACTCGTTCCCCGGCGGCCACTACATCGCGGTGGTGGGCTACTCCGACGACGGGCGTCTGGTGCGGATCGCCGACTCCGCCGATCCGGCCGTCCCCGCGTACTGGATGACCACCATCGACCTGGCGAACTGGGCCGCCACCCGCGGCTACTCCGCCTGACCGACACGCTCCGCGACGGGCGTCGACCTCCGCAGGAGGGGTCGGCGCCCGTTGTCGTACCCGCGTCGCGGCTCTCGCCCGGCGGGTCCGGCCGGTGGCAGACTGCGCGCATGGTCGATGACTCGGGTGACCGGGACGGGCGCCCCGTCCTGCTGCTGCTGCACGGCATGGGCGCGACGGGGGAGGTGTGGCTGCCGTCGGCGCCGCTGCTGGAGCGCCGGTGGGCGGGGCGCTGGCTGGCGCCGGACCTCGCCGGGCACGGCTGGTCACCGCCGCTGCCGGCGTACTCGTTCGCCGGGCTGGCCGACCGGCTCGCCGGGAGTCTCGCCCCGACCGACCGGCTCGTGGTGCTGGGGCACTCGCTCGGCGGCGTGGTCGGCCTGGCGCTGGCCGCGCGTACGGCCGGACTGCCGGTGGACGCGGTCGTCGGGCTGGGCATCAAGGCGGTCTGGTCGCCCGGGGAGCTGGCGAAGGCCGGTGACCTGGCGGCGCGGCCCGTGGCCTGGTTCGCCAGCCGGGACGAGGCCGCCCGTCGCTACCTGCGGGTCTCCGGCCTGGCCGGGCTCCTCGCGCCCGACCATCCCGTGGTCGAGGCGGGCCTGCGGCAGCTCGACGGGCGGTGGCGGCTGGCGATGGACCCGGTCGCGTTCGGCGTGGGAGAGCCCGACCTGGCGGCCCTGCTGGCGGCGACCGACGTGCCGGTGGTGCTGGCCCGGGGCGAGAACGACCCGATGGTCTCCGACGCCCAGCTCAAGGAGTTCGGTGTCCCGGTCGTCACGCTGCCCGGCCTCGGGCACAACGCCCACGTCGAGGACCCGGAGGCCGTTCTCGCCCTCGTCGACCCGTACCGCTGACGTGCGCCGGCGGCCGGGCGGGAGGAACCGCCCGGCCGCCGGCCCCGGGTGTCAGTAGGAGCAGCCGCTGGAGGGCAGGGCGGACGGGGCCGGGACCGAGGCGCCGTCGTAGAGGGCTAGCAGCATCTGCTGCGGGCAGCGGTTCCCGCCGTTGACCCGGATCTCCAGGTGCAGGTGCGGTCCGGTGCTGTTGCCGGTGTTGCCGGTGTACCCGATGACCTGGCCGGCGCTGACCCGGCTGCCCGCCGCCACCGAGCGGGACGACAGGTGGCAGTACTGGTAGTACGCGCCGTCGTCGCCGGAGATGCCGATGCCGTAGCCGCAGCCGCCACCGACGTGGCTGATGGTGCCGGCGGTGATCGCGTAGGTCGTCACGCCGGTGTTCGTGGGCAGGTCGATGGCCGGGTAGTCGTGGTGCGGGTCGTCGTACTCGCTGCGCGGCAGGACGGACCGGCCGATGACGAGGCTGTAGTTGCCTCCGCCCTGCCCGTCGCCGATGAGCCACTGCCAGGTGGTGGCGCCGACGGTGGTGCCGCCGGTGAGGCCCCGGCTGGCCTTGAAGGAGTTGACCGCGGTGGTGGTGCTGGCGCCCCAGGCCCCGTCGACGGTGAGCCCGTGGCCGTACTTGTTGAGCGCGGTCTGCAGGGCCCGGACCGCGTTGTTGTTCGCGCCGACGTCGAGGGTGACGACCAGCCGGCTCCAGGTCAGCGGACCGACGATGCCGTCGGCGGTGAGGCCGTTGGCGGACTGGAAGGACTGCACGGCCGAGACGGTCCCGGAGCCGTAGTAGGTGTCCACGCTCAGCGTCCGTCCGTGGTGGCGCAGCAGGAACTGGGCGGAGGTGACGTTGGCGCCGGACATGCCGCTGCTCAGCGTGGGCCAGGCGGGGGTGGCGGCCTGTGCGGCGGTCGGGCCGACGAGCACGGCGACGGCGGTGAGGGCCGCGGCGCCGAGCCAGGTGAGCATCCGGCGGACGGTGATAGCCATATGGCGCACTCCTTGGGGTGGAGGGGTGCGAGCGGCGTCGGGGGCGCGCCGCGTCGACCGGTGCCCGGGGCGGACGGGCTCCGTCCGCCGGTCCGGGAACGCCGGTTCCGCCAGTATGGTGATGAAGATAAATATTTACAACGGTGTGAACTTGGAAAGATTATTTCGCCAGCTCAGGCCGTGGGGGAAAGTGGCGCGGTGTCCCCGGCGCGCGGCGTGGGCACCGCCGCGACGCCGTCGATCTCGCGACGCGCGGCCGCGAGGAACCCCTCGGCGTACGTCTCCACGGGGAAGTCCCCGAGGTAGCGGGTCCGGGTGGCCCACCGGGCCGCCGCGAGCGGATCGGTGTCCAGCAGCCGGTCGAGGACGTCGTCCACGTTGGACATGTCCCGCCGCAGCACGTAGCCCGACCCGGCGAGGGGGAACTCCGCCACGAACGCCTCGCCCCCGTCCACCATGTCGGTCACCGCGTACGGCTTGCCGGAGTAGAGGTAGTCGGAGATGACCCCGGAGACGTCGGAGACCAGCGCGTCGGAGCGGTTCACGCACTCGACCAGGGTGAGGTCCCGGCTCGCGGCGGCGCCGAAGACGTGCGGCCGCCCGGTGCGTGCCCGGTCCGCCGCCAGCAGCTCGGTCAGCCGGCCGAGCTGCCGCGCCGAGGCCGGGTTCTGCGTGGTGTACGGGTGGGCCCGCAGGATCACCGTCGCCCCCCGGTCCAGCAGCCGCCGCAGCAGCGTCTCCGCCACCGGCAGGGAGCAGTAGTTGGTGTCCGCGTGGTGCCCCGTCCAGGTGGGGGTGTAGAGCACCGTCGGGCTGGTGCGGCCCGCCGGCGCCTCGGCGCGTACCTCGATCTTCTCGACCTGGGGGCGACCGACCACGACGAACTTCTCCGCGGGGATCTCCACGCCGGCGCGCGCGTACCGGTCGATGGCGGCCCGACCGGCGACGAAGATCTTGTCGAAGATGGCCGAGACCGGGTTGGCGCTGGGGGCCTTGTCGCTGTCACCGTGGTGCAGCTGCACGTGGGTGAGGTGGGTGAAGCGGATGCAGTGCGCGTTCTTCGCGCCGTGGTTGACGTAGAACGCCACCGTGACGCTCGGCACGAGCACCTCGTCGATCGCCTTGAGCGTCGGGCAGTACAGCACCGGTGCGGTGGTGGCCGCCGCCACGGTCGGCAGGAACTCCGGCTCCCGCAGCACCACCGCGAACGGCCGGCCGATCCGTTCCAGGTAGGGCAGCCACATGGTGACCTGGTACTCGGAGCCGGGCGGTGCGGAGAAGTAGAGCAGGAACTCGGGTCGGTGCCGGCGCAGGGCCTGCGCCACCGGTCCGCCGCCGGCCGGCGGCCGGAACCGCCGCCGGGCCAGGTCCAGCCCGACCACGCCGGCGGCCAGCCCGACCAGCAGCGCCAGGACCAGCGCGACGACCGCCGGCAGGGTCAGGGCGGCGGCCACCGCGACGAGGCCCAGCAGCACCAGCAGGATCGTCGGCAGCTCGGCGGCGACCACCGGGGCCAGCGGGCGCACCGGCAGGTTGGCCGCGCGGATCTCCAGGTTGCCCGCGTCGCGCAGCGGACCCACCAGCAGGACCAGGCCCAGCAGGACCAGCGCGGTCGCCGCCAGCGCCGGGTCGAATCCGGCGTCCAGGCGTCGGGCGTACCCGGTGAGGACACCCGCCGCGACCAGGACCAGCTCGGCCACGCCGTCGGCGCCGGGGCGTACGCGGCGCTCCCCGGCGGCGGCGGCCAGGGCAGCGACCGCCAGAAGGAGGCCCCAGCCGGTCGCCCCGGTCAGCGCGAGCACGACGAACGCCGCCACCGCGAGACCCGTGGCCAGGCCCCGGGCGATCAGCTTCCGGACGAGGTCACCACGCATACTGTTCCGCCCCCACCTGGTCCGCCGGCTGGTCGCCGCGCTCCACCCCGGCCTGGGCCGGGACCACCGCCGCCGGCTCCACCGCGTCGGCCCCGTCGGCCGACCGGCGTACGTCGATCACCTGCCCGGTCAGCCCGGACAGCAGCACGTCCAGCGACGCGCGGGCCACCGTCTCCGCCGACAGCAGGGTGTGCGCCGGCTCCTCGCCGAACGCGCGGGTCCGCATCGGGGTCGCCGTCCGCTCCGGGTTGACGCAGTTGACCCGTACGCCGCACTCCGCCCACTCGTCGGCGAGCGCCTGCGTGAGGTTGACCAGCGCCGCCTTGGTCGCCGAGTAGAGCGCGTAGCGGGCCCGGCCGCGCGTGTACGAGCTGGACGTGTAGAGCAGCAGCTGGCCCCGGGTCTGCCGCAGGTACGGCAGGGCCGCCCGGGCGACGGTCACCGGTCCGAGGAAGTTGACCTGGAGGACCCGGTCGATGGTCTCCGGGTCCATCCCGGCCAGCTCGCCCTTCTCCAGCACGCCGGCGGTGACCACCACGTGGTCGACGCGGCCGGTCGCGGCGAAGGCGGTCTTCAGCGCGGCCTCGACGTCCTCGGGGCGCTCCACGTGGGTGCCGGTGGTGGAGCGGCTGAAGGGGAACACGCGGGCGCCGAAGCCGCGGGCCAGCTCGGTCAGCTCCTGCCCGATGCCGTAGCTGCCGCCGAACACCACGATCGTGCGGCCGGTCAGCTCCTCGGTGTAGCCGCGGTGGTCGGCCAGCCGGTACGCCTTGGCGGCGGCGAGCTGGAAGAGCTTGTCCGCGAGGTGCACGTCGACCGGGTGGGTGACCTTGATGTTCTCGTCCGCGCCGTCGATCACCTTGATCGGGGTGTCGGGCAGGTAGCGCAGCACCACGCCGCAGTCGTCGGTGGCCGCGAAGTCCGGGTCGTCCGCGGCGCGCCGGTACGCCTCGCGGATGGTGCCGGACCGGAACGCCTGCGGGGTCTGGCCGCGGCGCAGCCGGGAGCGGACCGGGATGTCGGTGATGCAGTCGTCGGCGTCGACCTGGATGATCGTGTCCGCCGACGGGATCGCCACGTCGACCGCCGCGTAGGTCCACAGCGCGTTGACGCACTCCCGGATGATCCGGCCGCTGACCAGCGGGCGTACCGCGTCGTGGAAGAGGATGTTGCAGTCGTCCGGGCCGATCACGTCCAGGGCGAGGCGGGTGGTGGCGTTGCGGGTGTCACCGCCCTCGACGACCGTCGTGACCTTGCGGAAGCCGGCCCGCTCGACGATGCGCTCGGCGTCCGGGACGTGACCGGCGGCCATCAGCACGATGATCTCGTCGATCTCCGGTGCGGCCTCGAAGACCGCGAGGGTGTGTTCGATGATCGGCTTGCCGGCGATCTTCACGAGCTGCTTGGGGATGCCCAGGCCGAGCCGTACGCCGGTGCCACCGGCGAGGATCACCGCCACGGTCCGGGAGGGTCGCCAGGGTGCCGTGGCGGCCGGTGCGGGGGTGCCGTCCTGCGTCATCGCCGATCCTTACTGGTCTGTCACGCCTTCTCGTCCCCGGTCGTCCCGCCGGAGCACGATGCGACCTTAGCCGCGCCGGGAACGACGCCGCCCCCCGGCGGTTCACCGGGGGGCGGCGTCGCCGGACGCTACTTCTTCATGTACTCGTGGTACGCGGCGACGACCTCGTCGGTCGGCCCGTCCATCCGGATCACGCCGGACTCCAGCCAGATCGACCGCTCACAGGTGTCCCGGATCGTGCCGATCGCGTGGCTGACCAGGAAGACCGTGCCGGCCTCGGCGCGCAGCTCGCGGACCCGCTCCTCGCTGCGGCGGCGGAACCGGGCGTCACCGGTGGCCAGCGCCTCGTCGATGAGCAGCACGTCGTGCTTCTTCGCCGCGGCGATCGAGAACCGCAGCCGGGCCGACATGCCGGAGGAGTACGTCCGCATCGGCAGCGAGCCGAAGTCGCCCCGCTCGTTGATCCCGGAGAAGTCGATGATCTCCGCCGTGCGCTTGCGGACCTCGTCCGGATGCATACCCATGGCCAGGCAGCCGAGCGCCACGTTCCGCTCGCCGGAGAGGTCGTTGAGCAGGGCGGCGTTGACGCCGAGCAGCGAGGGCTGCCCCTGGGTGTAGATGGCGCCCTTGTTCGTCGGCATCAGCCCCGCGATGGCCCGCAGCAGGGTGGACTTGCCGGAGCCGTTGCTGCCGATCAGCCCGATCGCCTCGCCGCGGTACGCGGTGAAGCTGACGCCCTTGACCGCGTGGACCTCGCGGACGTTCGGGGCCTCGGTGCGGGTCACGATCCGCTTGAGCGCCGCCACCGCGGAGCCGCTGCCCGAGGTGCCCGCACCGTAGATGCGGTAGACGAGGTGCACGTTGTCGGCGATGACGGTGGGCACGCGCTGGCCCGCGACTCCGGTGACGCCGGGAGCGACCTGGTTGAGCTCAGCCACGACCGTACTCCTGTTCGCCGCGCCAAAAGTAGAGGTAACCGCCGAGGAAGGCCGCCAGGGCCCACGCCGCGCCGACCAGCCAGAGCCGCGTCGTTGAGGAGGTCAGCGGGGAACTCTCCAGCATGGCGTGCCGGACCAGCTCGATGTAGATGAGGAGCGGGTTGGCCTCGATGATCGTCTGCGCCCAGCCGGGCAGGTGCTTGGCGAAGTTGTCCACGCTGTAGAGCACGCCGGAGGCGTACATCCAGGTGCGGGTGATGAACGGCATGAGCTGCTTGAGGTCGGTGACCTTGGCGCCGAGCCGGGCCATCCCGAGGGCCATGCCGACGTTGAAGATCGACTGGAGCAGCAGGGCGGGGATCACCAGCAGCCACTCCAGGTTCAGCGGCTCGCCGGTGACCAGCACGATGGCGACCAGCACGACCATGGCAGTGAGCAGGTGCTGGAACTGGGTGAGCGTGACCGAGATCGGCAGGCTGGCCCGAGGGAAGTGCAGCGCCCGGATCAGGCCGAGGTTGCCGCTGATCGACTGGGTGCCCTGGACCACCGCGGTCTGGGTGAAGTTGAAGATGAACAGCCCGACGCAGAGGTAGGCGATGAAGTTCGGGATCTCACCCTTGGTGTTCAGGATGACGCCGAAGATCAGGTAGTAGATCGCCGCGTTGGTCAGGGGTGTGAGCACCTGCCACACCCGCCCCAGGCGGGCCGTGGCGAAGGCCGCGACCATCTTCGCGTTCGCGTACGCCGCGATGAAGTGCCGGTAGGACCACAGCTGCCGGGTGTAGCCGGCGAGGGTGGGACGTTCGCCGGCGACCGTCAGACCGTACCGGGCGGCGAGTTCCGCCCCGGTCAGTCCTGAGTCGGCGTCAGCCACCGCCGTGTTGGCCATGGATGGGCGCTCCGATCTTTCTCAGTGGGATGCCGCGACGCAACAGGTTCGGCGGGTCCGACGGGCCGCTGTGGCGGGGACGTCGCCGCCTCGTCGCTGCGTGGACGGTAGTGGAAAACACGTCGGGACGCAACCGTACCGTCGCTGCGCTACATTGTCCCACGTGACGACCGAGAAGAGGCGTGCTCCGGCTGGTGCGGCGGTGCTCCGGGACGACATCACGACGGCCATCCGGCGCGCCGTGATGCAGGAACTGGCCGCCGTCGGCTACGGGCGGCTCTCCATCGAGGCGGTCGCCCGGCGGGCCGCGGTGAGCAAGACCGCCGTCTACCGACGCTGGAGCTCGAAGCTGGAACTGGTGCTGGAGGTCGTGTCGGCCGCCGCCGGGAAGCGCCTGCCGCTGCCCGACACCGGTGATCTCCGGACCGACCTGGAGATGCTCTATCTGATCATGACGCAGGCGCTGCGCCACCCACTCGCCTCGCAGATCATTCCCGACCTGCTGGCCGAGGCCGCCCGCAACCCGCAGATCGCGCAGACCCTCCAGGAGGCGTTGCGGCTGCACCAGCGCACGGTGGGCGGCCTGCTGATCGGCCGCGCCGTCGAACGCGGCGAACTGCCGGCGGTGGTCGACCCCGACACCGCCATCGACCTCATCGTCGGACCGCTCTACTGGCGGGTGGCGATCGCCCGACTGCCGCTCGACCCGGCGGACGTGCCGAGGATGGCCTCGGCCGTCGTCGGTGCGCTCCGAGTAGCATGCCAGGTGCCAATCCGGGGCGAGTCGGACGTCGAGCTTCCCGTAAGACCGTGAATGTCCCAGCTCACCCGGGTCTCCGATCCGCCAGTCGCACCGCCAGGGTTCCCGACCCGGGGACCGGCTACCATCGCGGCCGGACGAGCTCCACACCGACAGGAGGATGCCCATGACTGGGCAGAACGCTGAATTCATCCCACCCGCTCGGCCGGTGATCGGCGAAGCCGAGATCGAGGCCGCCGTGCGGGTGCTCCGCAGCGGCAAGGTGGTGCAGGGTCCCGAGGTCGCGGCCTTCGAGGAGGAGTTCGGTGAACTCGTCGCCGGGCGCCACTGCGTGGCGGTCAACTCGGGCACGTCCGCCCTCCAGCTGACCCTCATGGCCCTGGGCGTGGGCCCGGGTGACCAGGTGATCGTCCCGTCCTTCTCCTTCGCCGCCAGCGCCAACTCCGTCCGACTGGTGGGCGCCGAGCCCGTCTTCGTCGACATCGAGCCCGGCAGCTTCTGCGTCGACCCCGCCGCGGTGGAGGCGGCGGTCGGTCCCCGCACGGTGGCGATCATGCCCGTGCACCTCTACGGCCACCCGGCCGCGATGGACAAGATCATGGACATCGCCGCCCGGCACGGCCTCGCCGTGGTCGAGGACGCCGCCCAGGCTCACGGTGCGGCCCTCGACGGCCAGCCGGTCGGCGCCTTCGGCAGCGCGGGCTGCTTCAGCTTCTACCCCACCAAGAACATGCACTCCCTCGAGGGCGGCATGGTCACCACCGCCGACCCCGAGCTGGCCCGCACCCTGCGACTCCTGCGCAACCAGGGCATGGAGCAGCGGTACGCCAACGAGATCGTCGGCGCCAACATGCGGATGACCGACGTGGCCGCCGCCATCGGCCGGGTGCAGCTGCGCCAGCTCGCCGACTGGACCGAGCAGCGCCGCGCCAACGCCAAGTTCCTCGACTCGAAGATCACCGGCATGGTGACGCCGCCGGTGGCCGACAACGCCCGCCACGTCTACCACCAGTACACGGTGCGGGTGCGGGGCGACCGGGACGCGGCCCAGGCCCGCCTCACCGAGCTGGGCATCGGCAACGCGGTCTACTACCCGACCCCGATCCACCGGCTCAAGCCGTACCTCACCGAGGACGGCAAGCCGGGCCCGTGGGACCTGCCGGAGACCGAGCGGGCCGCCGCCGAGGTCGTCTCGCTGCCGGTGCACCCGTCGCTGAGCGAGGGTGACCTGGAGCGGATCGCCGAGGGCGCGAACCTGGCCGGCGGTGCCCGATGAGCGAGCGGAAGAGGCTGCGCGCCGGCCTCATCGGCCTGGGCGCCATGGGCCGCAACCACGCCCGGGTGCTGTCCAACCTGGACGGCGTCGAGCTGGTCGGCATCGTCGACCCGGCCGGCGACACCACCGGCACGCTCCGCGCCCCGGTCGTGCCGGAGCTGGGTGACCTGCTCAAGCTGGGCGTGGACTACGCGGTCGTCGCCTGCCCGACGGCCCTGCACGAGCAGATCGGCCTCGAACTGGCCGCCAACGGTGTGTCCGCGCTGATCGAGAAGCCGCTCGCGCAGTCGGTCGAGGCCGCGACGCGGCTGGTCGAGGCGTTCGAGGCGGCCGGGCTGGTCGCCGGTGTCGGGCACATCGAGCGCTACAACCCGGCCCTGCAGAACCTGCGGACCCGGCTGGAGGCCGGCGAGCTGGGCGAGGTGTTCCAGGTCGTCACCCGGCGGCAGGGTCCGTTCCCGCACCGGATCGCCGACGTCGGCGTGGTGATGGACCTCGCCACGCATGACATCGACCTGACCGCCTGGGTGACCGGGCAGGAGTACACGTCGGTGTCGGCGCGCACCGTCTCCCGCAGCGGCCGGCTGCACGAGGACATGGTGGCGGTCGTCGGCCAGCTCGCCGACGGCACGATGGTCAACCACCTGGTCAACTGGTTGAGCCCGCTCAAGGAGCGGTCCACGGTGATCACCGGCGACCGGGGTTGCTTCGTCGCCGACACCCTCACCGCCGACCTCACCTTCTACGCCAACGCGGCCATCGACACCGAGTGGGAGGCGCTGCGCGCGTTCCGCGGCGTCGCCGAGGGCGACATGGTCCGGTACGCCATCCCGAAGCGGGAGCCGCTGCTGGTCGAGCACGAGCGGTTCCGCGATGCGGTCGAGGGCAAGCAGAGCGACATCGTGACCCTCCGCCAGGGCCTGCGGACCGTCCAGGTGGCGGCCGGGCTGCTGGAGTCCGCCTCGGCCGGGACCACCGTCGACGTCGGCTCCTCGGTCGGCGGCGACGCGACCCGGGTGGGCACCACGATCTGACCGACCGACGCGGAGAGGCCCGGCCGACGGCCGGGCCTCTCCGCGTGGAGTGGACGGGCGCTGTCGTGACGCGGCGGAGCGACGTGCGCTCCCGGGTGACCGGAGACTCAGGGCCGGTCGGGCAGGCGGAACAACGCGTCGAAGTCGTGCCGGGTGACCGACCAGTCCCAGGTCGCCCGCGCGTGCGCCGCGGCGCTGCCGCCGGCGGTCCGCCACTGCTCCTCGCCGGTGGTCCCGGCCAGGATCCGCTGGGCAGCCTCCTCGGGCGTCCCCACCACCCAGTCCGCCGGGAACAGGGTGCGGGCGCCGCTGCGCTGGCGCGCGAAGAAGGGCCAGTCCCGCACCACCGGAAGCGCGCCGCTGGCGGCGCCCTCCACGAGGGCACAGTGGAAGCTTTCCCGGACCGAGGTGCTGAGGATGACGCCGACACGGGTCAGCGCCTCCGGAACGTCGGTGACGTGACCGACCCGGGTGACCGCGCCGGCCGTCTCCAGCTCGCGCAGGTCCCGGTCGAGCGCCGCCTGGTAGTCGCGCACCGCGCCACTGGCGGAGGTCTTCAAGCCGTCGCCGATCAGGAGCAGCCGGTACCGGGCATCGGCCCGGCGGAGCTCCCGGAGCACCTCGAGGGCCCACCGGGGGTCCTTCGCCACCGCGCCGACGCCCACGAGTCCCAGGGTGAACCGGGCCGACGGGTCCTTCGGCCTCGGATAGACGTCCAGGTCCATGGCGTTGGCGATCACGTGCAGGCGGGGGGCGTCCTCGCCGGCCAGGTCGGGGGACACCGCCGTGACCAGCTCCCGAAGGTGTTCGGAGACGAACACCAGGTCATCCACCCGGCTGAAGTCGACCAGGTGCGGCCAGAAGCTCAACGCCTCGAAGCTGTGCAACCGGATCACCACCCGGGTGTCGCCGGGGTCCACGAGCGTGACCAGAGCGGCGGTGGCCACGCACCAGTCGACGAAGAGCGTGTCCGCCCAGTCGAGATGCGGTCGCAGCCACTCCTCGACGCGCTCGCCGTACGGAGAGCTGCCGGTCACCAGGTGGTCGACGATCGGATCCACCCGCTTGATCAGCGGCCCGGCGGTGGGGTCGTCGGTCAGATGCAGGTAGCGGAACTCCACGGCGGGGTGTGCCGCGTACCGTTCCCGGATCTCGCGCAGGAAGTGCGGATTGCCGTTGGTCAGCACCAGCAACCGGAGCGGCCGGTCGGCCGGTGCCTCGGCCGCCGGCGTCCTGCGTCCCCGGGGCGCCAGCAGCGCCTGCCCCGTGACGCTGTCCCGGAGCGGCGCGAGGAAGGCCGAAGGGTCGTCCGCCAGCGGCGAGGTGAGCCGGTCGAAGTGCAGGCTCCGGTGGAACAGCACGCGCAGGGCGCGGTACAGGTGCCGGCCCGCGGCCCGCGGATCGCCGCCGGTGAACCGCTCGTCGGCCACCGCCAGCTCGGCGCGGACCGCCTCGGTGAGGTGCGGCGGCGTGCGACCCGCCGCCAGCTCGTCGGAGGCCTCCCGCATCAGCAGGTCGGCCCTCGTGCGCGAGTCGCTCGACCGCGCGAGCGCGGCCAGCGCCGCGCGGGCCTCCGCCGGCGTCCATCCGGCCTGCGTCATGCCGGTCCGCAGCCGGTGGGCCAGGGCACCCCGGGCCCGGGACGGCAGGATCGGAGTTCCGGTGACGCCGCGCAGCAGGCGGACCGCGGCGCGGTGACGTACGACGGCGGGAGAGGTCGCCCGGCGCAGGACCGGATCCAGTGGATTCCTCATGGCCGGTCGGCTCGCTGCACGGGCTGTCTCCGGTCGCTCGGGGGAGTTCCGGCCGGTCGGGCCGGGTGGGGGTGATCGACGGCTTGCATGTTAGCGTCAGGCGGTCTGGACGAAACGGCTGGGAAGGTTCGGGTGCCTGCAACCTCTTACCGGGACGTGGCCGTCATCACCCCGTGGTACCCGACCCGGGAGCTACCGTTCCGGGGTTCCTTCGTGCGGGCCATGGTGGACGCCACGGGTCCCGGCTGCGACCGCATGACCGTCCTGCACTGTGACGCCTGGGTCGCCAACCTCGACGGACCGGCCGACCGGCAGGTGATGGACGCGCACCGGGCGTTGACGCCGCGGGCGATGCACCGTAACCCCACCGTGGGCGGCGCCGACCTGGTCTACGTACCGGTCCCGGTGCCGCGGGGGCAGGGGCACGCCGACATCGCCCACCGGCACGACCTGGCCCTGGGCGCCGCACTGGGTGGCCGTCCGATCGACGCGTCGGTGGTCCACGCCCACGTCGGTCTGCCCAGCGGCTGGGCGGCGATCCGGCACGCCCGACCCGACGCCAAGGTGTTCGTCACCGAGCACGCGAGCTTCCTGGACAAGGTGCTGTCCACCCCGCAGGGCCGGGAGATGTACGACGAGGTGCTGCACCGCTGTTCGGGATTCCTCGCCGTCGGCGAGGGTGTACGCCGGCCGCTGGTCGAGGCGTTCCCGCACCACGCGGACCGGATCGGGGCGATCTCCAACCCCATCTCCTTCGACCAGCCGCGGCCGACTCCGGTCACCGCGCTGCGTCGCTGGCTGTTCGTCGGTGCGCTCTCCGAGCTCAAGGGCGTACCCCTGCTGCTGGAGGCCTTCGCCCGCTGCCACGCCGAGGACCGGTCGCTCACCCTCACCCTCGTCGGTGAGGGGGCGCTGCTGGCCTCGCTGACCGCGCGCGCCGCCGAACTCGGCGTCGCCGAGGCGGTGACCTTCACCGGCGCGATCCCGCCGGACGAGGCCCTGCGGCTGATGCGGGAGCACGACCTGCTGGTGCACCCGAGTCGCGCGGAGACCTTCGGGGTGGCCGTGGTCGAGGCGGTGGCGGCCGGTCTGCCGGTCCTGGTCACGCGCTGTGGTGGCCCGGAGCGGACCCTCGCCGGCATCGAGGACGCGGC
This sequence comes from Micromonospora sp. BQ11, assembly GCF_052068135.1. Taxonomy (NCBI): domain Bacteria; kingdom Bacillati; phylum Actinomycetota; class Actinomycetes; order Micromonosporales; family Micromonosporaceae; genus Micromonospora; species Micromonospora sp. BQ11. The sequence goes on from NZ_JBQHDB010000017.1 coordinate 30,152, forward strand.
GGGACTGCTGATCGACGTCACGGACGACCCGGAGACGATCGTCGCCGGCTACCGCGAGCTGCGGGCACGCCACCCGCACGGCCTGGACACCGCTCTCGCGCACAAGGTGCTCTCCGACCGGTACGGGTACGCTGCGGTGGCCCGCGCACATCACGACCTCTGGTTCGGCGAGGCGCCCGCGCGCCCGACCGCCTGAGTCGTCGCGACCTCGATCAGTTGGAGTGAGATGCACGTCCTGTTCCTGGCCATCGGGGGTACCCGCCGGCGCGCCGTGGTCGACGAGTCGGCCCAGGTCGTCGCCGACGGACACCGGGCGACGGTGGTGACCGACCGGGCCGCCCAGTGGAGCCGTGAGCAGTGGCACACGGGTGTGCGGGTCGTCGAGCTGGCCGAGATCGAGCAGCGCATGCCGGCGCTGCGGATCGAGCAGGCGGTGCTCTTCCGCGCGCCGAGGAAGGTGCTGCGGACGATCGGCCGCGGCCCGCTGCGCGGCGTCGCCCGTCGTGCCGAGAAGTCGTACGAGCGTCGCGTCGCCGCCCGTGCCCACCGGCTCTTCCTGCGTACCCGGGGGAAGGTGCGGGGTGACGCCCGCCCGCGCATGGTCGACGCGCTGGTTCGGCGGGGGCCCGCCGTCGATCTCGTGGTGGTGACCGACCCGGTGGCGATGCCGTACGCGGAACGTCTCACCGGCGGCGTGCGCCGCGCTTCGGCCCCAAGGGTCTGCTTCAGCTACGACTACGCTGGTTCGATGTCGAACGCCGCACAGGGGGACAAGTCATGAACCGGACGCGGGAACCGCGTCGTCCACGCATCCTGTACCTGTCGTTCTACTTCCCGCCCTCCCGGGCGAGTGGCGTGTACCGGGCGCGAGCCACCGCCAACTACCTGGCGGAGCACGGCTGGGACGTGACCGCCTTCGCGTCGCCGATCAGCTTCCTCCACGAGGTGATCGGGTCGGTCGACGAGCAACTGGCCGAGACCGTCGACCCCCGCATCCGGGTCGAGCGTCCTCCGCTGAGCCAGTTCGCCTGGGAGCGTGACCTGCGCCGGTTCAGCCGGTTCCGCGGTCTGTCGCCGGTCATGGCCGGCAAGGCCTACCGGCTGGGGTTGTCGAAGATCTTCCCCGAGCACTACCTCTCCTGGGCCGCCGCGTCGGTGCGCAGGGCGCTGGCGATGCACGCCCGCCGACGGTTCGACGTGGTGCTCGCCACCGGCAACCCGTTCGCCTCGTTCGCCGCCGCGTGGATGATCCACCGCCTGACCGGCGTGCCGTTCGCGGTGGACTACCGCGACGCGTGGACGCTGAACATGTTCGAGGAGAAACCGGCGTACCCCGACGGCCACCTGGCCTGGAAGTGGGAGCACCGGATCCTGCGTGACGCCGCGGCGTCCATCTTCGTCAACAACCCGTTGCGCACCTGGTACGCCGAGCGCTACCCGAACAGCGCCGACCGGATGATGGTCGTCCCGAACGGCTGGGATCCGGACCTGTTCGGCCAGAGCGAGCCGGTGGACGCGGCGTCGACCGACCCGACGCGGCCGCTGCGGTTCAGCTTCCTGGGCACCGTCAACAACACCCAGCCGGTGGAGCAGTTGGCGGACGCCTTCGAACGCGCGCGGCGCCATCCCGACCTGGCCGGCGCGCAACTGCACATCCACGGTCACCTGGGTTACTTCAAGCAGAGCCAGTCCGAGCTGATGAAGCGGATGGGACTGGCCGATGCGGCCGGGGAACCCGGAACGGACACCGGCATCACCTACCGGGGCGCGGTCTCGAAGACCGACGTCGGCCGGGTCTACCAGGACAGCGACGTGCTGGTCTTCCTGGCCGGCGGGGCGCGGTACGTGACGTCCGGCAAGATCTTCGAGTACATGGCCAGCGGCCGGCCGATCGTCTCGGTGCACGCGCCGGGGATCGCGGCACAGGACGTGCTGGCCGGCTATCCGCTGTGGTTCAACCCGAACAGCCTCGACGTGGACGAGATCGCCAACTCGATGATCGCCGCGGGCAAGGCGGCCCGGGACATGACCCCGCAGGTGCGGGCGGAGGCGCAGGCGCACGCCGCGGCCTTCACCCGGGAGGCGGTGACCGCGCCCCTGGAGGTACGACTGCGGGCCATGGTCAAGCGGACCATCGCGAGTGGGGCGGAGGCATCGTGACGACGGTACGCGAGAACAACCAGGCGGCGACGGCGACGGCGGGGCGGCAGCCGAGGGTGCTCCTGCTCTCCTTCAACCTCACACCGCACGATCGGGTCATCGAGCTGGCCACGCACCTGCTCGACCAGGGCGCCCGGGTCGACCTCCTGGTCATGGACGACGCGGGCTGGCAGGGGCTGGCCGGTCGGCCGAACCTGCGGATCCACTCCCTCGACGGCGCGGAGCGTCGGCACCTGGTCATGCGCGCCGAGCGGGCCGCCGTCTTCCGGGGGCCCGCCGCGGTGCTCACCGGCCTGGGGAAACTGACCGGCGAGCGGCCGGTGCGGCCACTGGTCAAGGGGCACCAGAGGGCCGCCGGGGCGTTCCACCGCCGGATCTTCATGAAGAGCTACGCCGCCGTCCGCCCGCTGGTGCTCTCCCGTCTCTTCGAGCGGCGCCTGCCGGCGTTCGGCATCGACGACGTGGACGTGATCGTCGCCTCGGACGTGCTGACGGTCACGCTCGGCTGGAAGCTCGCCAAGCGGTTCCCGAAGGCGATCGCGACCACCAGCCTGGACGCACCCGCCCTGCCCGCGGCCAACTGATCGCGGCAACCGGGGGCGGTACGACGACGGGGGTGACGGCCACGGCCGCCACCCCCGTTCTCGTACCGGTCTAGCGGGCCCGCTCGGCGAGGACCCGGACGACCTGCTCGGCGGCCCGCCCGTCGCCGAACGGCTCGTGGCGCGGGGCGGCCGGCGCGGGCCGGGTCGCGGTGGCGACCCAGTCGGCCTGGCCCAGCGCGACCGGGTTCGGCGCGAGCACGTTCCAGCCGTCGTGCAGGGTCTCCACCCACTCGGTCTCCGGCCGCAGCGTGGTGCACGGCCGGTCCAGCAGGTACGCCTCCTTCTGCAACCCGCCGGAATCGGTGATCACGCCGGCCGAACCGAGGACGGCCGCGACCAGCGCGCCGTACGGCAGCGGGCGGCCGACGTGCAGCGATCCGCCAGCCAGCTTCAGCCCCTGCTCGTTGGCGCGGGCGAGCAGCCGGGGATGGGCCAGCAGGGCGACCGGCACCGGCAGGTCGGCCAGCGCGGCCACCAGCGAGGCCAGCCGCTGCGGGTCGTCGGTGTTCTCGGCCCGGTGGAGTGTCGCCAGCAGGTACGGCCCGTCGGGGTCGATGCCCTCGGGCAGTTCCGGCCGGGGATTGCGGCCGGTCAGCACGGCGTCCCGGACCCGCAGGCAGACGTCGACCATCACGTCGCCGACCAGCACCGACCGGTTGGCCAGCCCCTCGGCGGCGAGGTGTCGCATCGCTTCCCCGGTGGGCGCGAGCAGCAGATCGGCGCAGTGGTCGGTGAGCACGCGGTTGTGCTCCTCCGGCATCCGCCGGTTGAACGAGCGCAGCCCCGCCTCGAGGTGCGCGACCGGCAGGTGCTGCTTCACGGCGGACAGCGCGCCGGCGAGGGTGGAGTTGGTGTCCCCGTAGACGAGCACCCAGTCCGGCCGGTGCTCCTCCAGCACCGGGTCCATCGCGGCCAGCGTCCGGCCGGTCTGCACGCCGTGGCTGCCGGAGCCGATACCGAGGTGGACGTCCGGGTCCGGGATGCCGAGGCCGGAGAAGAAGACGTCGGAGAGGTCGGCATCGTAGTGCTGGCCGGTGTGCACGATGACGTGCTCGTGCTCGGTGGCGGCGAACGCCGCCGCGATCGGTGCGAGTTTGACCAGCTGCGGTCGAGCCCCGACGATGCTGACGACCCTCATCTGCGACGTTCCTCCGATACCTTGTCCGCGGTCGGCGCCTGCGCGCCACACCCCCAGCTCACCGGTCGCCCGGCTGCCATCGACGACCGGTCCGATTCTGCGGCGGAACGGGCGAGTTGTCCGCCTCGCCGCGCCGACGGCGGCCTAGGCTAACATCGCCGCGACATCCACCGGACGGTGTGACCCGTCCTCATCACGTACGAGGGTTGCCGTGGTCGCTGAACCCCCGGTCGTCACCGAACCAGGTGCACGGGAATCCCCCTCCGTCGGGCCCCGCACGTGGTCACCGGTAGCCCGCCGGCTGGACCTCGTCCTGGTCGGTCTGATCGTCGCGTACGTCGTCGCGCGGTCGAGCCTGGCGCTCCGGGTGGAGCCCTTCCGTACCTTCGACTCCCGCTCCTATCTGGGCCTGACGGACGGGCCGGATCCCACGGCGACGCTGTCCTTCACCGGCCAGGCGCCCCGTCTGTGGGGTGCGCCGCTGCTCTACTCGCTGGTCGGGGCGGACGAGGGCCGGGCGTTGCTCCAGGCCCTCGTCGGCGTGCTCGGGTGGACCGCCCTGGTCGTCGCGCTCTGGATCACGCTGCGTAGCCCGGTCGCCCGGGTACTGGCCGCGGTGGCCCTGTTCGGGCTGGCACTGACGCCACCGGCCTACGTGTGGGACCACACCATGATCTCCGAGTCGCTCTCGATCAACCTGGGGCTGCTCACCGTCGGTCTGGGAGGGATCTGGTGGCGCACCCGGTCGCGGGTCGCCGCCGCCGCCATGGCGGCAACGGCTTTCTGGTGGATCTTCACCCGGCAGGACATGCTGCTCTTCGTCGGTCTCGTCCTGATCGCGGTGGTCGTGCTGGCCTGGCGCAGCCGGCCGCACCGCCACGCGGCGGTGGCCGTGGTGCTCGTGCTCGGCGTCGGACTGGCCTGGACCGCGGCGATCGCCGGCCCCACCGACCGGACCTTCGCCAGGTGGAGCGCCTCGGGCCACTCGCAGACCGAGGAGACCTTCCTCTACCGGCTGATGATCGACGTGATGGACGACCGACGGATGCGGGAGGTCTACCACGAGGAACTCGGCATGCCGGTGTGCCGCCCGCTGGAGAAGGTGACCAACAGCACGTCGTGGAACGTCCGGCGGGTGGGGCACGCGTACCGGGCCTGCCCGGACCTGAGGGCGTGGGCGGACGAGAACAAGATGACGGTGGGCTACCGGTACGCCGTGGCGGACCCTCGGCACTTCGCCCGCACGATGGAGGAGAAGTTCACCGTCGCGCTGGGCGGCCGCAGCCTGGGCACCTACGGTCGCCCTGCCGCGCTCCTGCCGGCGGGTGTGCAGGCGGCGTACTTCCCTCCCGAGCGGCTCGTCCTGCCGCTGGTCGCCGCCACCGCCCTGCTCGCCGCGCTCGCCGGCTGGGCCACGGGTGCGGTGCGCCGACGGCGGGTTCTGCTGGTGGCGGGTGCGGTGGCCGTGGTGGGCAGCCTGGTCAGCACCCTGGCCGGTCTGATGCTGTCGGCCGGTGAGTTCGCGCGGTTCGGCATCCAGGAGTCGCTCTACCTCCGGATCGGTCTTCTCGTCCTGCTGCTCGCGGCGCTGGACGCGGCGCTCGAGCGGCGCGCTCGCGCCGGTCAGGGAGACGCGCCGGGGCCGCGGCCCTCACCGCCCATCGACGGGGATTGATCGACGTCCCCTACGGCCCGCCCCGATCCCCTACAGTCGTCATCCGGAACGACCGGTGGCGCAGCGGCGTCGCCATCAGCGGGTAGAACGTGGGGTTGAGGACATGGGTGAACCGAGCGACCGCGACGCGCCCGGCGGCGCGACAGGGGGCGGTGGCACGGGTGCCGCGGTCGCGGACCGTCCCGTCGCGCAGGCCGCCCCCGCGCCGCGCTGGCGCTGGTGGCCGTGGCTGGCGATGGTGGCCGTCGGGGCTGCTCTCTGGGGTTTCTGGTGGTGGAGCCAGACGCTCGCCCCGCTCGGCTGGGGCTACTTCGCGCGGCGGCCGATCTACGGCGTGTTCATCCCGCTCTGGGACGCCCTGGCGCTCTGGGTGATCCCGGCGGGCGTGCTGCTCGCCGGCCTCGGCTGGATGGTCAGCTCGTGGCGTCGCCTGCCCGCCGCCGCCGCGCTGCTGCTGGTGGTGCTGGCCGGACTGGCGACCGCCACCGCGGTCGCCCTGGTGCGGGGCGACCCCGAGGACCTGACCCGGGGGATCTCCACCCACCGGAACGCTCCCTATTACACGTCCGACCTGCACTTCGTCTACGAGTACAGGCTGCGCGGCTTCGTCGAGCGGCACCCCGAGCTCAGCGAGCGGTTCCACTCGTACAACTCGCGCACCCACCCCGCCGGGGTCTTCGTCTTCCTGTTCCTGCTGTTCAAGATCTTCGGCTCCGCGCAGAAGCTGTGGATCGCCGTCACCATCGCCCTCATCGCCTTCACCGCAGCGGTCGCCACCTGGCTGATCGGCCGTACGCTGGGCGGCGAGCGGGCCGGCCGGATCGGCGCGGTGCTGTTCGCCGCCTCCCCGGGGCCGCTGATGCTCGCGTACAGCAACCTGGACACGGTCTTCGCGGTCCCGATGGCCCTGAGCGTGGGGCTGTTCGTGCTCGCCGTGCACCGTCGGTCGGCGCCGATCGCCGCCGCCGGCGGCGCCGTGCTGGGCGTGGGCACCCTGATGACGTTCGCCACTTCCTTCGTCGTCATCGCCGCCGTGGTGGCGGTGCTTGTGCAGTGTGGGTGGCGCACCGGCGGGCGGTTGCTGGCCGCTGCCGCCGGCGGTGGCGTCGCCGTCCTGGCGCTGGCCTGGTTGGTGCTCGGTCTCAACGTCTTCGCCTCGTACCTGGTCTCGCCCCGGGTCTCGGGCTACTCGACGACGTACTGGATGGTGGGGAGCCCGGCGGCCTGGCTGATGTACGCGGGCCTGCCACTGGCCGCGCTCGGTGTCGTGGGCCTGTTCCGGAAGGTGCCCGGGGCCCGCCGGCCGGTGCTCATCACCGTGCTCGTCCTCTTCATGGTCCTGTGGGCGGCGCTGCCGTCGGAGCTGACCAAGCTGCGACCCGGGGAGGTCGAGCGGACGTGGGCGTTCCTCTACCCGCTCGTCGCCGCCACGGCGGGCCTCGTGGTCGACCGGTGGACCGCCGGCTTCCGGCGGCCGTGGGCCCGGGGCGCCGTGGTCGCCGTCCTGGTTCTGCTGTCGGTCGGTCAGGCCGTCCTGATCCAGGGCTTCTACCACAACTTCTTCTGAGGTCGGCCCTGACCTGCGTCGGGAGGGCCGGCGACGAGGCCGGGGTCGGCGTCCGGTGGCCTACCGTAGACTCGCGGAGGCTCGTGGCGAGGCTTCCGGCGTGCGCCGGTCCGCTACGTGCCATCCCCAGGTGTATCGGAGTCCGCAGAGAGGCGGAGACGGGCAGATGGCATTCGACGAGGCTGCTGCGCACCCCGGCGCTCGCGGCCGGGTTGTCATGCTGGTCGACAACGGTGTGCACGGCGACTCCCGGGTGCAGAAGACCGCCCGGTCGGCCGCCGACGCCGGTTGGGACGTCGTCCTGCTGGGCCGCTCGCCCGGCGGGGTCGCGCAGTCGTGGCGACTGGGCGCCGCCGAGGTGCGGCTGCTGGCAATGCCCGCGCCGCTGGCCCGGCGCCGCCACGAGTTCCGCCGGGCCTGGCTGCGCTGGCCCCTGGCGTACCCGCCCAACGGGATCGCCGCCCACCGCCAGCAGACCGTCAAGGCCTGGCAGGCCGACCTCATGGTACGAGCCGCGCAGTTGGCCGCCGCCGGCCCGGGAACCCCCCGACTGGGGCTGCGCAAGCGCCTGCTCCGGGCCGAGCAGGTCGCCGCGAAGCTGACCAGGACATGGGTGTCCGGGCGGTACTGGATGCTCACCCAGGCCCGCACCCGCCGCCGGTTCCGCAATCCGTGGGACCGGGCGTACACGCGCTTCTGGCAGACCGTCAAGGGCGACGGCGCGTGGCGCCGGCTGGAGCCGGGGCTGTGGGACTACGAGCTGGCCTACGGGCCGGTCGTCGACGAGCTGCGCCCCGACCTGATCCACGCCAACGACTTCCGGATGCTCGGCGTCGCCGCCCGCGCCAAGATCCGCGCCGCCGCCGAGGGGCGCGAGATCAAGGTGGTCTGGGACGCCCACGAGTTCCTGCCCGGGCTGAAGCCCTGGCAGGACAACGCGCGCTGGCTGCCCGCGCACCGCGCCCACGAGCGGGAGTACGCCCCGTACGCCGACGCGGTGATGACCGTCTCCGACGGCCTCGCCGAGCTGTTGCGACGGGAGCACCACCTGACCACCATGCCCGACGTGGTGCTCAACGCTCCGGCGGCGCTCACCGAGGATCTCGACCCGGACGCCCCCGCCCCGGACCTGCGCGCCCTCTGCGGGATCGGCCCGGACGTGCCGCTGCTGGTCTACAGCGGGGCGGCGGCGCGGCAGCGCGGCCTGGACGTCATGGTCGACGCGTTGCCGCAGCTGCCCGGGGTGCACGTGGCGCTCGTGGTGAACAAGCCGGAGGGCCCCTACGTCTCGGGCGTGCTCGCCCGGGCCCGGAAGCTCGGCGTCGCCGACCGGGTGCACGCGCTGCCGTACGTGGCGCACTGGCAGGTGGTGCCGTTCCTCGCCGCGGCCGACGCCGGGGTGATCCCGATCCACCACTGGCCCAACCACGAGATCGCGCTCATCACCAAGTTCTTCGAGTACTCGCACGCGCGGCTGCCGCTGGTGGTCAGCGACGTGAAGACGATGGCCGGCACCGTGCGGGACACCGGTCAGGGTGAGGTGTTCCGGGCCGAGGACGTCGACGACTACCTCCGCGCGGTGCGGGCGGTGCTCGCCGACCCGGCGCGCTACCGGGCCGCGTACGACCGGCCCGGCCTGCTGCGCAGCTGGACCTGGGAGGCTCAGGCCGAGGTGCTCGACCAGGTCTACCGGCGGCTGCTGCCGGACGCGCCGGCCGCCACCTCCGCCGGTGGGCCGACGGCGGTGTCGGGCGGGCCGGGCGAACCACGACCGGCCATCGGGGTCGGCACGTGAGTGTTCCCGACGTCACCGTCGTCACCGCCGTCTACAACACCATGCCGTACCTGACGCGGTGCCTGACGTCGCTGGTGGAACAGACGATCGGTCGGGACCGGCTGGAGATCGTCGCGGTCGACGACGGCTCGACCGACGGCAGCGGCCGGGAGCTGGACCGGTTCGCCCGGATGTACCCGGGCACGGTGAAGGTGCTGCACCAGGCGAACTCGGGGGGCCCGGCCGGGCCGAGCAACCGGGCGCTGGAACACGCCACCGGCCGGTACGTCTTCTTCATCGGCTCCGACGACTACCTCGGCCCACAGGCGCTGGAGCGACTGGTCGCCGCCGCCGACCGGTGGGACTCCGACGTGGTCCTCGGCAAACTCGTCGGGGTCAACAGCCGCTACATCCACCAGGCGATCTACGCGGAGAACGCGGCCGAGGTCGACCTGTTCGACTCGGCGCTGCCCTGGTCGCTGTCGAACACCAAGCTGTTCCGGCGCGAGCTGATCGAGAAGTACGGGCTGCGCTACCCCGAGGACATGCCGGTCGGCAGCGACCAGCCGTTCACCATCGAGGCCTGCGTACGCGCCCGGCGGATCTCGGTGCTCGCCGACTACGACTACTACTACGCGGTGCGCCGGCTCAACGCCCGCAACATCACCTACAAGAGCCGGCACCGGGAACGGCTGCGCTGCGCGGAGGAGATCGTCGCCTTCGTCGCCGGCCTGATCGAGGCCGGTCCCCGGCGTGACGCCGTGCTGCTGCGGCACTTCACCTGGGAGATCGCCAAGCTCCTGGAGAACGACTTCCTGGGCCTGGAACGGGACGTCCAGTCCGACGTCGCCGCGGGCGTACGCGCACTGGCCGAGGCGTACCTGACCGACCGCATCCGCGACCAGCTTCCGGTGGAGGCGCGGATCCGGCTGGCCGCCGCCCGCTACGGCGACGTCGACCACCTGCTCGCGGTGATCCGCCAGGACGCGGAGCTGGGCATCCCACCGGCGGTGGTGGACGGCGACCGCTGGTACGCCGGCTACCCCGGGTTCCGCGACCCGCAGCTCGGCATTCCCGACGCCTGGTACGACGTCACCGCCGGCGCCGCCGACTGGGTCGCCCGGCTGGACACCGTGTCGGCGGCCTTCGAGGGCAACCGCGCGCTGCTGGTGACCGCCCGCAGCCCCCGCCCCGACCTGGCGGAGCTCACCGATGCGGTGGCCCTGGCCGCCGGAGACGTGGTGGGCACCACGGTCTCGGTGGTCGCCGACGCCACGGGCACGACCGTCCGGGCCCGCCTACCGTTGGACCCTCTGGTGGCGGACACCGCGCCCGGTGGCGAGCTGCGTACCGTCCAGGCCCGGGTCGAGGCGTTCGGCGCCACCGGCGTGGCGGCGCTGCGCGGGGCGCGGCGGCCCGTGCCGCAACGGACCGTGGTGCGCCGGGGCGCCCGCCTGCACGTCCTCACCACCACCACCAACCACAAGGGTCAGCTCGTCATCGCCGTGGCACCCGTGACGCCGCGCCGGCTCGTGGCCCGCCTGCGGGGCCGGCTTCCACTAGGAGGAAAGTAGTAGTCATGAACATCTGCGTCGTCGCCCTCGGGAAGATCGGTCTGCCGCTCGCCGTGCAGTTCGCGTCGAAGGGGCACCGCGTCATCGGTGCCGACGTCTCCGAGCGGGTCGTCAGCCTCGTCAACGACGGCGCGGTGCCGTTCCCCGGCGAGACCGACCTGGACGTGAAGCTCAAGGAGGCCGTCGCCGCCGGCCTGCTGTCGGCCACCACCGACACCGCCGCCGCGGTCGCCGACTCCGAGGCGGTCGTGGTGGTCGTGCCGCTGTTCGTGGACGCCGAGGGCGTGCCGGACTTCGGCTGGATGGACGACGCCACCCGGGCCATCGCCCGAGGGCTCAAGCCGGGCACCCTGGTCAGCTACGAGACCACCCTGCCGGTCGGCACCACCCGCAACCGGTGGGCGCCGATGCTCTCCGAAGGCTCCGGCCTCACCGCCGGCAAGGACTTCCACCTGGTCTTCAGCCCGGAGCGGGTGCTCACCGGGCGGGTCTTCGCCGACCTGCGCCGCTACCCGAAGCTGGTGGGCGGCGTCGACGAGGCCTCCGCCGCGCACGGCGTGGAGTTCTACCGGGCGGTGCTCGACTTCGACGAGCGGTCCGACCTGGCCCGGCCGAACGGCGTGTGGGACCTCGGCTCCGCCGAGGCCTCCGAGATGGCGAAGCTCGCCGAGACCACCTACCGCGACGTCAACATCGGCCTGGCCAACCAGTTCGCGCGCTTCGCCGACACCGTCGGCATCGACGTGCTGAAGGTCATCGAGGCCTGCAACAGCCAGCCGTACAGCCACATCCACTCGCCCGGCATCGCCGTCGGCGGCCACTGCATCCCGATCTACCCGCGGATGTACCTGTGGAACGACCCGGACGCCACCGTGGTCCGCTCCGCCCGCGAGGCCAACGCCGCGATGCCGCAGTACGCCGTCGACCTGCTCGCCGCCGCGTACGGCGACCTGACCGACGTCGAGGTGCTGGTGCTCGGCGCCGCGTACCGGGGCGGGGTCAAGGAGACGGCGTTCTCCGGCGTCTTCCCGACGGTGGAGGCGCTGCGGGCGCGGGGCGCCAAGCCGTACGTGTCCGACCCGATGTACACCGCCGAGGAGCTGACCGCGCACGGCCTGCCGCCGTACGACGGGCAGCCGGTCACCGCGGCCGTGATCCAGGCCGACCACGCCGAGTACCGTGCGCTGTCCGCCGCCGACCTGCCGAGCGTGCGGGTGCTGGTCGACGGCCGTCGGGTCACCGACCCGGCGCGCTGGGCGGACGCCCGCCGGGTGGTCATCGGCGGCTGACCCCCGCCGTACGCACGACGGGTCCCGACCTTCTCCAGGTCGGGACCCGTCTCGCGTCGGTGGGCTCAGCCCTGGTCGAGGCCGGCCGGTCGGTTCTCCACGTCGCGGGAGATGACCTCGCCCTTGGCGTCCACCCAGCCCTTCGGGCGGGCCGGGTTGCCGGCGACCAGCTGGTACGGCTGCACGTCCTTCGTCACCACCGAGCCGGCGGCGATCATCGCGTACTCGCCCACCTCGATCCCGCAGATCAGGGTGGCGTTGGCGCCGATGGACGCGCCGCGGCGGACCAGCGTGGGGGTGATGGTCCAGTCCGGGTTCTGCGCCCGGGGCCGGAAGTCGTTGGTGAAGACCGCGCACGGGCCGACGAAGACCTCGTCCTCGATGGTCACGCCCTGGTACACGGAGACGTTGTTCTGGATCTTGACGAGATCACCGACGGTCACCCCGGCGTCGACGTAGACGTTGCGCCCGATGACGCAGCCCGCACCCACCCGGGCGGTGGACCGGATGTGGGCCAGGTGCCAGACCTTCGTGCCGTCCCCGACCTGGGCGCCGGACTCCACGTCCGCGCTCGGGTGGACGAAGACGGAGGGGCGGTCGTTGCTGTCAGTCATGTCTGTCTGCTCGCATCGTCTCGGGGCGCGCCGTCGCGCCGAGTGGGGGCCTGTCCGGAAGCCGCGGGCCGCGGCCAGCGGGACGTGGTGCCGGCGCCATCCGGCGTCGGCACGATCCGGGCGGCGGGACCCGGCGTAGCATAACCAGCCGCCCGGCCCGCAGCGCTGGCGGCGGCTACGGCGAGTATGTCCAGATCAGGCTGAGGTAGGTGCCGTACCAGGCAGAGATCAGGGCCAGCAGCCCGAGGACGAGGATCCGGGTACGCAATCGCGCCCTGCCTAGCGCGACGGCCACCGGCAGCAGCAGCGCGAAGGCGGGCACCAGGTAGCGCCCCTTCGCCCAGTAGTACTCCTCGGTGCCAACGGTCAGGACGAGGAACGCCAGGGAGTAGACCACCACGGGCAGCGGGTAGCGGTCGAGCGCGAGCAGCACGACCAGCAGGACGGCGAGGGCCATCAGCAGCGTCGCCGTGTAGTAGGACAACGGCACTGCCTTGGTCAGCACCTGTCGGAACGTGGCGAAAGTATCCACGCCGCCGTCGAAGCCGATCTTCCAGGTGGTGCTCTGCATGTGGAAGTAGGCGTCGGCGCGTCCCAGCCGCTGGCCGATCCACGCCAGGTAGCCCAGGTAGCCCAGGGGGGCGAGCAGCCCCGCGGCCCACGGTCGCCAGCCGTCCTGGCGGCGTACCACCGCCACGAGCGCGGCGAGGCCGACCGCGGCGATCAGCGCGCTCGCCGTCGGGCGGCTGAAGCCCGCGATCAGGCAGAGCACCCCGGCCGTGAGCCATCTCCGGCGCAGCAGCGCGTACAGGGTCCACGCGACCAGGGCGGTGAACAGGGTCTCGGTGTAGGCCATGTTCTGCACCACCGCGTGGGGCAGCACCGCCCAGAGCGCCACCAGCAGCAGGGCGACGCGCCGGGAGGCGAGCTGGACGCCCACGGCGTAGATGCCCCACGCGGCGGCGAGACCGGCGACCCACGACACGACCAGGGCGGAGACCGGGATGGAGAACGGGGTGACGGCGGCGACCCCCGCCGTGAGGCCGGGGTAGAGCGGGAAGAACGGCAGGTTCGGCAACCGTGGCTTACCGTCCGGGCCGACGTTGTCCAGGCTCTGGTCGTATCCCTGCTCGGCGATCTGCGCGTACCAGAGGGAGTCGTAGCGGCTGTGCAGCAGCGACCAGAAGTCCGCCCCCGCCCGGTGCGCGAAGATCCACAGAACGATCAGCCCGACCAGTCGCAACAGGACGTAGGTGACCAGCGCCGGGGCCACGGCCGACAACCGCCGGCGCGTGCCGCCATCCGACGGGGGCGGCCCGTCAGCCGTCGTCGCGGAGGGGGACGACGACCGGCCGACTGTCCGGTCACGCACGCGGGCGGCGGCGCCGGAGGCCGTGTCGGCGAGGGGCTTCGTCGGGACGGTGGGGTCAGCGGACACGAGGCGTGACCTTACCCGACCCGCGGAATCGCCGGCATCGGCCGCAGGGCGGGGCGGACCGGCTGGGCGCGGCGATCGTGCGGGGTCAGGCCAGCAGCGCCGCGACGGCGTCGGCGGCGGGCACGTCGGCCGGCAACGCCCGCGCGTCGACGACGGCCGACACCGGCAGCGGGCCGTACAGGTGCGGGAAGAGCTGGTCGTGGCGGGAGGGTTCCCAGCGCAGCGCCGGACCCAGCCGGTCCTCGTCGACCGTCAGCAACGTCAGCCCGGTCACGCCGGTGAAGACTCGTCGGGCCGTCTCGACCACCTGGTCCGGGCCGGACAGGTGGATGAAGCCGTCCTGGTGGTCCATCGCGGTGCCGGTGAGGTGCCCGGCGGCCAGCGCGTCGTCCCACTCGGTCGTGGCCAGCAGCTTGTAGATCATTCCGGCAGGATAGCCAGGCCGGCCCTCCCGCCGTGGGCGGACATCTGCCACCATTCCCAGGTCGGCTGGCGAGGAACGGAGGGCACCGGGTGCGCATCCTGCTCGTCGAGGACGACCGTCGGGTCGCCGCGGCCCTGTCCTCCGCCCTGACCCGACGCGGGTACGAGGTGGAACACGCCGCCACCGTGGCGGCCGCCCTGTCGGCCGCACCGTGCGACCTGGTGCTGCTCGACCTGACCCTGCCCGACGGCGACGGCACCGACGTGTGCCGGGAGCTGCGCCGACGCAGCACCCAGCTCGGCATCATCGCGGTGACCGCCCGGGGCGAGGAACGGGACCGCGTGCTCGGCCTGCGCCTCGGCGCGGACGACTACGTGGTGAAGCCGTTCTCGATGGTCGAGTTGCAGGCACGGATCGAGGCGGTCCTGCGCCGCGCGGCGCACACCGTGCCGGAGCGGCACGTGATCGAGGCCGGCCCCGTACGCATCGACGTGTCCGCCCGCGCGGTGACCGTCGACGGCCGTGCCGTGCCGCTGACCCGCAAGGAGTTCGACATCCTGCTCTCGCTGGCCCGGCAGCCCGGGGTGGCGGTGCCCCGCGACCGGATCCTGCTCGACGCCTGGGGCACCACCTGGGCCGACCGGCACACCGTCGAGGTGCACGTCGGCTCCCTGCGCGGCAAGCTCGGCGACCCGCGCCTGGTGGAGACCGTCCGCGGGGTCGGCTACCGGCTGCGCGGCGAGTGAGGTCCCGGTGCGACGTCGCCTGGTGATCAGCTACCTGCTGCTGATGGTGCTCGTCCTGATGGCCCTGGAGACCCCGCTGGCGGCGACGCTGGCCAGTCGGGAGACCGACCGGGTGCGCGCGGACCGGCTCGCCGACGCGACACGGTTCGCGTCGCTCGCCGGGCCGGCGCTGCGCGGCGGCACCCCGGGACCGCTCGACAACGAACTGGGCAGCTACGACGAGCTGTACGGCATCGGCGCGGCGGTGGTGGACCGGGACCGCCGCACCGTGGTCGCCTCGGCGAGCTGGCGGACCGCCCCCGGCACCCGGGAGGCGCTGGACGTGGCGCTGTCCGGTCAGCAGGCCAGCGGGCCGGAGTCGGTCTGGCCGTGGGTGGACGGCCCGATCGTGGTGGCGGTGCCGATCAACGACGGCGGCGAGGTGCTGGGCGCGGTGGTCACCGCCACCCCGGCCGGCCCGGTCCGGCGTACCGTCACGGCCTGGTGGCTGCTGCTGACCGGGATGGGTCTGCTCGCCGTGCTGGCCTGCGTGCTCACCGCGTTCGGTCTGGCCGGCTGGGCGCTGCGCCCGGTCACCGAGCTGGACGCGGTCACCCACGAGATCGCCGAGGGCCACCGGAGCGCCCGCGTGCAGCACCGGCTGGGCCCGCCGGAGCTGCGCCGCCTGGCGGCGAGCTTCAACCACATGGCCGACGCCGTGTCGGACGTGATGGACCGGCAGCGGGCCTTCGTCGCGCACGCCAGCCACCAGCTGCGCAACCCGCTGACCGCGTTGCGGCTGCGGGTGGAGGAGCTGGGGCCGAGCCTCACCGACCCGGACGGCCGCGCCGAACACCGGTTGGCGCTGGAGGAGACCGACCGGCTGGCCCTCGTACTGGACGCCCTGCTCACCCTGGCACGCGCCGAACGCCGCGAGAACCAGCGGGTCACCGTCGACGCGGCCGCCGTCGCCGCCAGCCGGGTCGCGGCGTGGCAGCCGCTCGCCCGGCACCGGTCGGTCACGCTGCGCCTTACCACGGTCGACTCCCCGGCGTACGCGCGGACGGTGCCCACCGCGATCGACCAGGCGCTGGACGCGCTGATCGACAACGCGGTGAAGTTCAGCGGCGCCGGGGGAGAGGTGACCGTCGAGGTGCGGCCCGACGACGGCGGGACCACCCTGGAGGTACGCGACACGGGCCCCGGCATGACGGCGAGTCAGCTCGGGCAGGCGACGGAGCGGTTCTGGCGAGCGCCGGAGGTGCAGAACGTCGACGGCGCCGGCCTCGGGCTGACGATCGTCGCGGTGCTGGTCGACGCCTCCGGCGGCCGGCTCACCATGCGCCCCAACGCGCCCCGCGGCCTGGTGGCGGGCGTCTGGTTCCCCGCACCCGCTCCGTCCGTCCCGGCTCCCGCAGCCGCGCCTGCCGCTTCCGCGCCCGCCGCTCAACCCGCCTCCGCCCCCTCGGGGGCGGAGGCGGGTTGAGCGGCGTTAAGAAGGGGCCCTTCCTCTACGCCAGGCGTTAAGCGGGGGCCCTTCCTTTCACGGTTTCGCGGCGCGGTACCAGGCGGCGGCGCCGGGGTGCAGGGGCAGCGGCGCGGTCACGATGGCCGACCGGGGACTCATCCGTCCCGCCGCCGGGTGCGCGGCGGCCAGTTCCGTCCGCCGTTCCATGAGCAGCCGGGTCACCTCCCGGATCAGCGCCTCGGGCAGATCGGCGCGGACGACGAGGAAGTTCGGGTTCGCCACCGTGGTGACCGGGTCCACCCCGTACACCGAGCGGGGAATGTCCCGGGACACGTACACCTCCGGGTTGCGCGCGCGCAGCGGCTCGGTCCAGTCACCGAGGTCGACCATCCGGACGGGAAGGTCCCGGGCCAGCTCCTCGACGGCCCGTACCGGCAGGCCCCCGGAGAAGAAGAAGGCGTCGACCCGGCCGGCCCGGAGGGCGGCGACCGAGTCGTCCAGCCCGAGGTGCTGCCGGCGTACGTCGTCGGCGCCGCCGAGCCGAGCCGCGTCCAGCAGCCGGGAGGCGGTGATCGAGGTACCGGAGCCGGACGCGCCCACCGACACCCGTCGTCCCCGCAGGTCGGCCAGGCTCCGCACCGGGCCGCCCGCCGCGGTGACCAGGTGCAGCAGGTCGTCGTAGACCCGGGCCACCGCCACGACCGCCGGGTCCGTCGCGCCGGCCGGCGGGAGCACGTCGGCCTGCGTGAACCCGAGTTCGGCGGCGCCCGAGCCGACCAGCCGGACGTTCTCCGCCGACGCGGCGGTGACCACGACGCTGGCTTCGACGTTCGGCAGCTCCCGGTTGAGGATCGCGGCCAGGGACCGCCCGAAGGCGTGGTAGACAGCGGTGGGGCTGCCGGTGGCGATCCGGATCCGCACCGGCTCCTCGCCCCCCTCGCGGCAGCCGGCGGCACCGGGCAGGACCGCGACCAACAGCAGCGCCAGCAATGCCATCGGAGCGGACGGCGGCCGGGAGCGGGCGGACCAGGTACGGCTCACGCGCTGCACTGTGCGCCGACCGGGCGGCCCGGCGCAACCCTCAGGTGGCGATCATGCCGGTTGAGCCGGTGCCGGTGCGAGGGCGGTGGCCTCCAGGATCTGCTCCCGGTCCCGGCCCTGCGCCACGCTCACCACGAAGCAGCCGGTGCCGGGCCGTAGCAGCGCCGGCACGTCCAGCAGGGCCGCGCCCCGCACCAGCACGGCGGCGAGCTCCCGGTCGGTGAGCCGGACGCCGAGGATGTGCCGCCGGACGTGCCGGCCGCCGCCCAGCAGCGCGGCACGCCACGCCGCCGCGGCGAGCCGGGGCCGCCACACCCGACGCGCGGTCGACGCCCCGGGCACCGGTCCGCCCAGCAGCTCGCGGCGGCCCTGCCGCCACCCGGCCTCCACCACCTGCGTGTACGTGGTGCGGTGCGCGGCCGGCACGGAGATCCGGTGCAGTTCGTAGCGGCGACGCAGCCCGCCCACGGCCATCTCGTGGCGGACGGGTACGCCCAGCCGGTCCAGCAGCTGCCGCATCCGCTGCGCCGCCTCCTCCCGGTTGAACTCCACCGTCATCGGTGGGTGCACCGGAGCGGGCCGCCGGGAGTTCGACCCGGCCGGCGGTGTCATGCAGCGCAGCAGGCAGGCCGCCTCGAACGCGTCGGCCAGGGTCAGCCAGTCCAGGGGCGGCGGGGTCACCGGCGGCCGGGACCGGTCGAGCAGGATCAGTTCGGGGGACACCTCGGGCTCCTCGTCGGCGTCGTGTCCCCCTACCGTGGCGGCTGCGGCGCGCCGAGAGAACCGATCCGGGCGAGCCTTGAGGAAATCTTGCGGGTGCGGCCTACAGCTCGGACACGACCACGTCGACCTGACGTGGCCGGCCGGCCGGCGTCGGCTGCTCCTCGACCTGGTACTTGAGGTCCCGCAGGGCGCCCACCAGAGCGTCGGCGGTGCGCGGACGGGCGCCGGCGAGCAGCAGGTCACGGACCAGCCGGCCCTTGGTGGCCTTGTTGAAGTGGCTCACCACCGATCGGACGGGTGCACCGTCGACGTCACGCTCGTGCAGCACCCGCACGGTCACCGTGCGGGCGGCCGTCGCGCCGCGCGGCGTCCAGGTGGCCGCGTACGCGCCGGAGCGCAGGTCCAGCACCGGCCCGGTACCCGCCGCGGCGGTCATCGCGGGGGCCAGCGCCGTCCGCCACCACGTCGACAGCGCACCCACCCCCGGCAGTTTGGCGCCGACCGGGCACCGGTACGGGGGGATCCGGTCGGTGAGGCGTACCGCGCCCCAGAGGCCGGAGCTGATCAGCACCGACCGCCGGGCGGCCCGCAGCGCGGGGGCGGGCAGCGAGCCGAGGTCGAGCGCCTCGTACAAAACGCCGGTGTAGAGCCGCTCCGCCGGTGCGGTCGCCGCCTCCCGCAGCCGGGCGTTGCGCCGCAGCTCCGCCCGCTGGCCGGGGCTGAGCCCGAGCGCGGCCAGCGCCGCCTGCTCGTCCCCCGAGGTGCCGAGCGCGACCAGCGCCGCCAGCACCTCCTCCCGGGCCGACGTCAGCTCCGGCGACGAGAGCCGGGCGAGGTCCACCCGCCGGCCGGTGCCGGCGTCGGCCTTGCCCTCGGAGGGCGGCAGCAGGATGAGCATCGGTGGACTCCTCGGTCGGCCCGGCACGCGCCGGCTGCGGCCAGCGTACGGCCCGGCCCTACCGCCACGGCCGGACCGGCTGCTCCGGGTGGTACACGCGATATCCGCCGACCTCGACGACCAGCGCCGCGTCGGCCCGGTCGCCGAGCAGCCGCCGTAGCTTCCGCTCCAGCGCCGAGCCGGCCTCCACCACGTAGCCCGGCCGGGGGGCCCGCGCCACCTGCCGCCAGTACGCCGAGTAGCGGTTCTGCCCGGGCGTGAGCCCGTCGTCGAGGACGCCGCACACCACGTCCTCGCCGGTGTTGAAGATCAACCGGTTGCAGGTCCAGTAGTCCCCGTACACCTCCCGGGGCCCGCCGTCGCGGACCGCGTCGGCCAGCTCCCGGGCTCCCCGCTCCTCGGCCCGGCCGGCCTGTGTGCCGGTGATGGCGAACAGCACGGTGACCACCAGCGTGGCGGCCGCCAGAGCGGCCAACCCGGCGGTGGCGACCGCGCCGGCCAGCCGGCCGAGCACGCCGACCGTGCCCCGCCAGCAGGCCACGGCGACCAGCCACACCGGCCACAGGACCGCCGGCAGGGAGAGCTGGAGCAGCGACAGGTAGCGCGCGTTGCCCAGCGGGTCGGTGGCGGCCGAGGGGCTGCGCGCGTACGACAGCAGGGTCGCCGCCGCGCCGACGACCAGGGCTAGGTGCACGACCGGGGCGACCCGCCGGGCCCGTCCCGGACCGGCCGTCCGGGCGTACGCGACCAGCGCCACCACCGCGGCGATCACCAGCAGCACGGGGTAGAGCAGGCCGAACCACCGCGCCCAGGGGGCGCACCCGTCGATCGGGCAGAGGTTGTGGGCCAGCGGCACCCCCTCCAGCAGCGCGCCGCGCACCCGCTCCGGCCACGCCGGCACGGGCCCGGCCGGGGTGCTGATCTCCCGGAACACCGACAGCGAGTCCTCCCCGGGCGGGGCGACCAGGTTGCCGCGGATCATCGGAGCGACACCGACGGCGAACCCGGCCACCAGCAGCAGACCCGCCCAGCCCAGCAGTTCCCGCCGCGCCACCCAGAGCAGCACCAGACCGGCCACGGCCAGGTACGGCAGGATCAGCCAGTCCGACCAGACGGCCAGTCCGGCCAGCAGGCCGAACGCCCCGACGGCCAACCGGCGGCGGTGGACCGTTCCCTGGGCGAGCCCCACCGCCACCAGGAGCATCGCCAGGACCGCCACCTTCACCTCGGGCCGCCCACCGACCACGGTGAGCTGGTCCCGAACCACCCGTTCGGATCCGAGCGCGAGCAGACCGACGACGAACGTGGCGAACCACGGCGAGCCGATCCGCCGGGTCAGCCGGTGGACCAGCCAGAGGAACAGCGCGTACAACGCCAGCAGTGGCAGCCGCAGCACCGGCCAGCTCGGCCCGGCGATCGCGATTCCGGGCGCGGCCAGGTACGACTCGAGGACTCCCATGTAGCGCTGCCCGTAGAGGAAGACCGGGAACTCGCGTCCCTGGGCGATGTGCACCGCGATGAGTCCGAAGGTCGCCTCGTCGCTGTTCGACGGCGGCACCGTGGCAAGGGTCAGGACCAGCCGGTACCCGACCCCGGCGAGCCCCAGCAGCAGCGCCACGAGCGCCGGCCGGTCGAGCCGGGGACGCCACCGCCCGGCGCGTTCATCAGATCGCGACACGACCAAGGCCCCCGTCGTCGTCCCGACCGGAGTGTTTCACGTGGTCGTGAGGGACCGGGCCGGTTCGCTGCGACGGGGGTGCCGGTGGCGCCGCCGGCGATCGCCTCGCGTGGCCGAGGCGGCCGACGTGTGGCAGGGTTGCAGCGTGCCACCCACTCCCGCTGGCCAGCTGGCCATCCCCAACCTGCACCGGGCCGCGCGGATCGAGGACGCCGTGCACCACCTCGTCTCGCGCCGGCTGCGGCGGACCGGGTGGCGGACGAACGTCATCGCCTACACCGGCTACGGCGCGCCCGGCTGGGTACGCGTGATGTGCCGGGTGCTGCTGGGACGGCCGGACACCCGCCAGCAGGGCCGGCTGGAGAAGGTCCGGGGCTGGCGCAGCTTCACCACCCTGCCCGCCAAGCACGTCATGGTGACCATCGAGGCCGGCGGGGTGACGCACGAGACGCAGGCGGACCGCAGTGGCTTCGTCGACGTGACCGTCGAGGCCGACCTGCCGCCCGGCTGGGGTTCGGTGCGGATCACCGTGCCGGACGCCGAGCCGGTCGAGGCGCCCGTCCGCATCCTCGACCCCGAGGTGCGCTTCGGCATCCTCTCCGACATCGACGACACGGTGATGGTCACCGCGCTGCCCCGCCCGCTGCTCGCCGCATGGAACACGTTCGTCCTCGACGAGCACGCCCGCAACGCGGTGCCCGGCATGGCGGTGCTGTACGAGCGGCTGGTCACCGCCCACCCCGGCGCCCCGGTGTTCTACCTCTCCACCGGCGCGTGGAACGTCGCCCCCACGCTCACCCGCTTCCTGTCCCGGCACCTCTACCCGGCCGGGCCGCTGCTGCTGACCGACTGGGGCCCGACCCAGGACCGCTGGTTCCGCAGCGGCAAGGAACACAAGCGGATCACCCTGGCCCGGCTGGCCAAGGAGTTCCCGGAGGTCAAGTGGCTGCTGGTCGGCGACGACGGGCAGCACGACCCGGAGATCTACCGGGAGTTCGCCGCCGCCCACCCGGAGAACGTCGCCGGGGTGGCGATCCGGCGGCTCTCGCCCACCCAGGCCGTCCTCGCCGGTAGCCTGCCGGCCCCGGCCGGCAGCTCGTCGGCCGGTCCGGTGGGGCAGAAGTGGCTCTCCGCGCCCGACGGCGCGGGGCTGTGGAAGCTGCTGCGCGACGCCGGCCTGGTCTGAGCGCCGCCGACCGGCCCGCGCGGCTGTCTACGCGGCCTCGCGACCGAAGCGCCTGAGTTCCGGGCAAGATCGACTCGATGTCATTGACATCGGGGTGTCCAGGTGCGGTTTTAACCCCGATGTCAATGACATCGAGTGGATCATGAGCTGCCGACCGCCGACCGCCGACCGCCGACCGCCGACCGCCGACCGCCGACCGGGGTCAGGCGGGGCGGAGCCAGAGGACGCCGAGCGGGGGTACCCGTAGCGCTGCCGAGGCGGGCATGCCGTGCCAGGGCACATCCTCGGCGTGCACCCGGCCCATGTTGCCGACGCCGGAGCCGCCGTAGTGGTGCGCGTCGGTGTTCAGCACCTCCGCCCACGCGCCCCCGGCCGGCAGGCCGACCCGGTAGTCCTCCAGCGGCAGGGCGGAGAAGTTCGCCACGCACACCAACGTCGCGCCGTCCGGGGCGATCCGGACGAAGGAGACGGCGTTGTTGGCGACGTCGTCCCCGGCGATCCACCGGAAACCGGCCGGCTCGGTGTCCTGCGACCACAGGGCCGGGGTGTCCCGGTAGACGGCGTTCAGGTCGCCGACGAGGCGCTGCACGCCGGCCCGCGCCGGGTCGTGCAGCAGGTACCAGTCGAGCCCGCGCTCCTCGCTCCACTCCCGGTCGTCGGCCAGTTCGCAGCCCATGAAGAGCAGTTGCTTGCCCGGGTGCGCCCACATGTACGCGAGCAGCGCCCGCACGTTGGCCAGCCGCTGCCAGGTGTCACCGGGCATCTTCCCCGCGAGAGAGCCCTTGCCGTGCACCACCTCGTCGTGGCTGATCGGCAGCGCGTAGTTCTCGCTCCAGGCGTACGCCAGGGAGAAGGTGAGCTGATGGTGGTGGTGCTGCCGGTAGATCGGGTCCTTCGCCGTGTAGAGCAGGGTGTCGTGCATCCAGCCCATGTTCCACTTGAACCCGAAGCCCAGGCCGCCGCCGTCGGTGGAGCGGGTGACGCCCGGCCAGGCGGTGGACTCCTCGGCGATCATCACCACGCCGGGGTGCCGCCGGTAGACCGTCGCGTTCGTCTCCTGCATGAACGCGATGGCCTCCAGGTTTTCCCGGCCACCGTACTGGTTGGGGGCCCACTGGCCGTCGGTGCGGGAGTAGTCGAGGTAGAGCATCGAGGCGACCGCGTCGACCCGCAGCCCGTCGACGTGGAACTCCTCGCACCAGTACAGCGCGTTGGCGACGAGGAAGTTGCGCACCTCCCGGCGACCGTAGTCGAAGACGTACGTGCCCCAGTCCGGGTGCTCGCCGCGGCGCGGGTCGGGGTGCTCGTACAGGGGTGTGCCGTCGAAGCGGGCCAACGCCCACTCGTCCTTGGGGAAGTGCGCCGGCACCCAGTCGAGGATGACCCCGATCCCGGCGGCGTGCAGCCGGTCCACCAGGTACCGGAAGTCGTCCGGGTCGCCGAAGCGGGACGTCGGCGCGTAGTAGCCGGTGACCTGGTAGCCCCAGGAACCGCCGAACGGGTGCTCCATCACCGGCAGGAACTCCACGTGGGTGAAGCCCAGCTCGGTCACGTACGCGGTCAGCTGCTCGGCCAGCTCCCGGTAGTTCAGGCCGGGCCGCCAGGAGCCGAGGTGCACCTCGTACACGCTCATCGGCTCCTGGTGCGCGCGCCGCTGGGCGCGCCGCTCCAGCCAGACCGCGTCGCTCCACTCGTACGTCGAGTGGTGCACCACCGAGGCGGTGGCCGGCGGCACCTCCGCGTACGCCGCCAGGGGGTCGGCCTTGTCCCGCCACTGTCCGTCGGCGCCGAGGACCCGGTACTTGTAGCGGGCGCCGACCTGCGCGCCCGGCACGAAGACCTCCCAGACGCCGCTGGAGCCCAGCGAGCGCATCGGCCAGCCGTCGTCCGGCGACCAGCCGGTGAAGTCGCCGACCACCCGGACGCCCCGGGCGTTCGGCGCCCACACGGTGAAGGCGACGCCCTCGTCGAAGACGCGGGCGCCGAGGGCGTCCCACAGCCGTTCGTGCCGGCCCTCGCCGATCAGGTGCAGGTCCAGCTCGCCCAGGGTGGGCGGGTAGCGGTACGGGTCGTCGTGCGTCTGCCCGTCGACCTCGACCCGGTAGTCGAGCGCCTCGCCGGGGACCGTCGCCTCGAACACGCCCACGTCGTGCACCCGCTTCATCGGGTGGCGCTCCCCGCCGACCAGGACGGCCACGTCCTGCGCTCCGCGCCGCAGCGTCCGGATGGTGGTGCGCCCGTCGGCCGGGTGGGCCCCGAGCACCGCGTGCGGATCGTGGGTACGGCCGGCGATCAGCTGGTCCATCGTGGGTCGTCCTTCGTTGCAGCGGTCGGGGCGGTGCCGCCGGACAGGTCGTCGGGAATGTCCTCGACGGTCAGCTCGGCCGGTTGGACGGCGGCGGGCACGTCGGGCGCGTGGTGGACCGGTCGGCGCACGGTCAGCACGTGCGCCGGTTGAAGATACGGGTCGAGCCGGACCGCGTTGCGCTGCCCCCAGTCGTAGGAGGTGCCAGTCAGCTCGTCGTGCACGGTGAACCGTTCGTGCCAGTCGAAGCCCAGCGCCGGCATGTCCAGCGTGGTGTTGCCCCACTGGACGGTCCGCGAGTCGAACGAGCAGATCACGATGACCGTGTTGCCGGTGACCGGGTCGTGCTTGGACCAGCAGAGCAGCGCCGGGTTGTCGATGTCGTGGAAGACCAGGTTGCGCAGCTGGTGCAGGGCGGGGTTGTCCCGGCGGACCCGGTTGAGGGTGGCGATGAACGGCGCCAGGGACCGGCCCTGCGCCTGCGCGCCGGCCCAGTCCCGGGGACGCAGCTGGAACTTCTCGTTGTCCAGGTACTCCTCGGCGCCGGGGCGGGCCACGTGTTCGAACAGCTCGAAGCCCGCGTACATGCCCCACGAGGGGGAGAGCAGCGCGGCCAGCACCGCCCGGATCTTGAACATCGGCGGGCCACCGTGCTGCAGGGACTCGTGCAGGATGTCCGGCGTGTTCGGCCAGAAGTTCGGCCGCATGTAGTCGGCCGCCGCCACCAGCTCCTCGCAGTACGCGCGCATCTCCGCCGGCGTGGTCCGCCAGGTGAAGTACGTGTACGACTGCGTGAAGCCGACCTTGCCGAGCCCGTGCATCATCGCTGGCCGGGTGAACGCCTCGGCGAGGAACAGCACGTCCGGGTCGACCTTCTTGACCTCGGCGATCAGCCAGTGCCAGAAGTCGACCGGCTTGGTGTGTGGGTTGTCCACGCGGAAGATCCGGACACCCTCGCCGACCCAGTGCAGCACCACCCGCAGCATCTCGGCCCGGATGCCCTCGGGGTCGTTGTCGAAGTTCAGCGGGTAGATGTCCTGGTACTTCTTCGGCGGGTTCTCCGCGTAGGCGATGCTGCCGTCGGCCCGGGTGGTGAACCACTCCGGGTGCTGCCTCACCCAGGGGTGGTCCGGCGCGCACTGCAACGCCAGGTCCATCGCCACCTCCAGGCCCTGCTCGGCGGCGGCGGCGATGAAGTCGCGGAAGTCCTCCGGCTCACCCAGGTCGGGGTGGATGGCGTCGTGGCCGCCCTCGGCGGCGCCGATCGCCCACGGCGAGCCGACGTCGTCGGGCCCGGCGGTGAGCGAGTTGTTGGGACCCTTGCGGTTGACCCGGCCGATCGGGTGGATCGGCGGCAGGTAGAGCACGTCGAACCCCATCGCCGCGACGCCGGGCAGGCGGTCCATGGCGGTGACGAAGGTGCCGGAGCGGGCCGGGGCGTCCACCGTCGCGGGTATCGCGCCCTCGGAGCGGGGGAAGAACTCGTACCAGGCGGAGTAGAGGGCCCGCTGGCGGTCCACCCAGATCGAGTACGTCTCGCCGGTGGTGACCAGCTCGCGCACCGGGTGCTCCCAGAGCAGGTCGGCAAGGTCCAGCGCGGGGGAGACCCGCCGGGGCAGCGCCAGCGTGCCGTCCCGCAACGCGGCCACCGCCGCGCGCACCCGCGCGACCTCGGCCGCCGGCACCCGCTTGCGGGCGGCCTTCAGCACCCGCACGCCCTCGGCCAGGTCGTTGGCAAGGTCCTCCGGGCCCTGGCCGGCGGCGATCTTCTTGGTCACCGCGTTCTGCCAGGTCAGGTACGGGTCGGAGAACGCCTCGACGGTGAACGACCACGCGCCGACCGCATCCGGCCGGATCGTGGCGTGCCAGCGGTCCTGCCCCGGCTCGCCCGGCCGCATCCGGGTGAACGGCCGGGCCCGCCCGTCGGGGCCGAGCCAGACCACGTTGCAGCCGAGGGCGTCGTGCCCCTCCCGGTAGGCGCGCGCCGACACCGGTACCGGCTCGTCGACCACCGCCTTGGCGGGGTAGCGACCGCAGGAGACGACGGGGGAGACGTCTTCGATCGGGAACCGTCCAGTCACCGCTTCAACCTACTGCGCGAGATCGTCTCACGCGCGGCCAGCGCCTCCGCTTCCGTTCTCCGGGTGGAAGGCGGCAGCTCAGGCCGGCGGCTCCGCCGCCACGAACGACCCCTTGCCCTGGTGCACCTCGATCCAGCCCCGTTCGTCGAGCATCCAGAGGGCACGTTTGATCGGGTTGTCGGAAGAGTTGTACTGCCGTGCAAGTTCGGCGATCGTCGGCAACTTGTCGCCGGGCTTGAGGGTGCCGCTTCGGATCGACGCAACGACGTCGTTGACGACCTGCTCGTACACAGGCTTGCGGGGCATGGTGGAACCACCTCTCGTCAGCCTGTCCAGAATCGCACCAGGCTCGACACGGTGAGGATGCTGTGTTGACTCTGGCTACTTAGGGTCCTAAGTTGCTTCGTGTAGGGGTTCTCTTGTCAGCAGCGGAGTACCTCCGTTCGGGGCGGGGTGGTTCCCCCGTGCCACCTGTCCTGACCTGCAACTCCCGTGACCTACGAGGAGGCACAGTGCACGAGCGTCCGCCGGATGGGCCGCTGCCGCCCGCGTACCCGGTGCCGGGCGCCCGGCCTCCGCACCCCGACGGGGATCGGGTGCCCTGTCCGCCCCGCCGCGAGCACGCGCCGCTCACCCGGCGGCAGTACGCCTACGGCCTCACCATCGCGCTGTGCGTACTCGTGCTGTTCGTGGTGGGGATCGTGCGGTGAGCGGGACGGGCCGACGGTGAACGAGCTGCCGGTGGGCCGCCGGGTCGCCCAGTGGCGGGCGCGGCGGAACATGACCCAGCAGCAGTTCGCCGACCGCCTCGGCAAGTCCAAGAGCTGGGTGGACAAGGTCGAGCGCGGAGTACGCCGGCTGGAGCACGTGTCCAACCTCCGGGACATCGCCGAGGCGCTCCGGATCGACCTGCACATGCTGCTGGCGGAGGGACCCGGGCGGCCGGACCCCGTCGCCGGTGGCGTCGAGGGGATCCGGACCGCGCTGGCCCGGTACCACGTGCGGGGCTCGACCCCGACGCCGGCGGTCGAGGAGCTGCGCGCCCGGCTGGCCCACGCCGACCAGAGCTACCGGCACGCGCGGTACCCGGTGCTTCTCGCCCTGCTGCCCGGCCTGCTCGACGACGCCCGCGAGGCGCAGGCCGCCGGCCCCGGCGGGGAGAGCGACGCGCTGCTGGTGTCGGTGTACGGGCTCATCGCCCTGGTGCTGGTGAAGGTCGACCATGGGGAGTTGGCCTGGCTGGCCGCCGACCGTGGCACGGCCGTCGCCCTCGCCACGAACGACCCGCAGGTGGCCGCCGTCGCCGCCGTGGCACTGAGTCAGGCGCTGCGCTCCCGGGGTCGGCCTCGATCCGCCATGGAGGTCGCGCTCGTCGCCGCGCAGCGGATCAGGGTGTCCCGGTCCGATGGTGGTTCCCCGGCCGGCTCGTCGCTGCGCGGGACGCTGCTCCTCCAGGCCGCCCTCGCCGCCGCGGGCCGGGGAGACGAGCGCGGTGCCCACCAGTTGCTCGACCAGGCTGCGGAAATCACCCGTCACGTCGGGGCCGGTGACGCGGAGTTCGGCCGTGCGGCGGTCGAGGCGGCCCGGGTGGTGGCCGAGGCGGCCCTCGGCCAGGTTGCGGCGGCGACGGTACGGCACGAGCGGCTGGTGGCCGGCGACGAGTGGCGGTGGCTGCCGCCCGAGCACCGGGGCGCGTACCTCCTCGATGTGGCCCGCGCCTACACCCTGGCCGGCGAGATGTTCCGGGCCGGTCGGGTGGTGCTGGAGGCGGAGCGCACCGCCCGCAACGAGGTGCATGACCGGCCGGCGGCGCGGGAGCTGGTCGCCGTCGTGGCGCGGTCGGCCGATGCTCCGGCCGGTCTGGCCCAGCTCGCCGCCACCCTCCACGTCATCTGACGGATCCGACCTGACTGAGTTCGGCACGGTCGCCACCACCACCACCACCGCCGCCTGCCGACGCAGGATCTTCTCCACCGCCGAAAGCCACTCGATCAGTCTCGACGGCTGATCACGTACATGCGCAGGCGTTGTAGCGGCGGCAAGAGGCCGTAGATGACGATCGGGACTGCGATGGTGGCCAGTGTCAGGGTGCGCAGCACCGTCGGCGTGTCCCGGAGCAGGTCGTCGAGGAGCAGTTGCAGGACGGTGAGGGTGGGGAAGACTGCCAGCCAGATCATGAGGGCCAGGTGATGCCGGGGCGGCGGCCCGAGGCGCATCGGCGGACGGGTGATCGAGTCCTCGGACATGGTGAATTCTCCTTCGACGATGATGGGGTTGTGGGTTCAGTAGCCGTGGCGGCGGTCGGCGAGGACGGCCTCGGTGACGTGCCGTTCCTGTGCGGCCGAGAACGGGCGGGCGTCCGCGACGGCGCGCTGGACGTCCTGCTCGACCAGGTCGGCGTGCAGGCCGATGGCGGCGGCCGATCCGGCGCCGGCGGCGGTGATGACCTGGGCGCGCGGGTCGACGGCGTTGCCCGCGGCCCACACGCCGGGCACGCTGGTCCGGCCCGTCTGGTCGACGACCGCCCAGCCGTTGCCGTCCACCTGACAGCCCAGGCCGGTGAGCAGGCCGTTGGCCGGCACGAACCGGGGCCGGACGAAGATCGCCGCGGGGGCGACGACGCTGCCGCGGTCCAGTTCGACGCCGGCGAGCCGGTCACGGTCGATCACGAGCCGCGCCACCGTGCCGTCGACGATGCGGATATCGCGGGCAGTCAGCCGCTCCCGTTCATGCGGGGTGAGGTCGTGGGTGTGCGCGAAGAAGGCGACGTCGGGTGACCACTGCCGCACCAGCAGCGCGTGCTGCACCGCGTCCGCCGTGCCGCCCAGCACGCCGAGCGGCCGATCACGGACCTCGTAGCCGTGGCAGTACGGGCAGTGCAGCACGTCCCGGCCCCACCGCTCGGCGAGGCCCGGGATCGCGGGCAGGTCGTCGCGCAGGCCGGTGGCCACGAGGACGCGTCGGGCGCTCAGCGCTCCTGCGGTGGCCAGGTGGACCCGGAAGCCGGGTTCGATGCCAACCACGGTGTCGTCGATCAAGTCACCGCCGTACCCGGCCACCTCAGCCCGCCCGGCGGTGAGCAGATCGTGCGGCGGCATGCCGTCGCGGGACAGAAATCCGTGCAGGTGGGTGGCGGGGGCGTTGCGTGGCCGGCAGGCGTCCACGACCGCGACCCGGCGCCGGGCTCGGGCCAGCACCAGGGCGGCGTTCAATCCGGCGGGGCCGCCGCCCACCACCACGACGTCGTACTTTTTCAATGCGTGCTCGTTCATGGCGCCCAGGCTGCTCCGAGCCGTCCGGAAGCGGCAACTATTGTTGCTGATTCCGGGAAGAGTGGGGTGGACTGAGCCCATGGATCACCCGCCCGCGATCGCCGCCGCCCTGGCCGAGATCGGCCCCCGCCTCAAACGCCTGCGCACCCAGCGCGGCGTCACCCTGACCGCGCTGGCCGAGGCCACCGGCATCTCCAAGAGCACCCTGTCCCGACTGGAGGGGGGCCAACGCCGGCCCAGCCTGGAACTCCTGCTACCGATCGCCCAGGCCCACCAGGTGCCGCTGGACGAACTCGTCGGCGCACCTGAGGTCGGCGACCCGCGGGTACGTCTCGTCCCCCGCCGGGCGAACGGCCGCACCGTGCTGCCGTTGACCCGGCAGGCCGGTTCCCTGCAGGCCTGGAAGGTGATCATCCCCGTGGACCAGACCGAGCCGGACCTACGCGTCCACGAGGGCTACGAATGGCTCTACGTGCTCTCCGGGCGGCTCCGCCTCGTCCTGGCCGAGCACGACTTCGTGCTCCGTGCCGGCGAGGCGGCCGAGTTCGACACCCGGGTGCCGCACTGGTTCGGCAGCACCGGGGAACAACCCGTCGAGATCCTCAGCATCCTCGGCCGCCAAGGCGAACGCATGCACGTACGTGCCAAGCCCCGCACGCCCAGGGCGACTACTGACGGTGCACACGGTTGACCGGTCAGATCGGGCTGCGACGGAACTATCCGTATCTTGACCGAGCCAGATGGCCACGTGACGCGCGTTGGCTATGGGGCGCGATGCAGAGGGCCACCAGAATAACGATCATGCTTGATGATCTCTACCGCCGGGTCGCCTCGGTCCCGGATCTCATGATGGCCTGGGGTCAGGCCTGGACAGTCTCGCGGGGTACTCCCGCGCCGGTCCCGATCGTGGGTGGCTTCCGGGTCGAGGTGGGTGCCCCCGGTCACCGGGTACGGCACGTGCTGCACACCTACACCCTCGACTCTCTGGCCCGGCTCGGCCGGGAGTTGACCACGCCGGGCACGTGGATCAAGGTCAGCGGAGATCCGGCCGGCTTCCGCGCGGCCCTGCCCGCCTCCTGGACGATGGACGCCCCCGGGCACCTGATGACCACGACGCTGGCCGTGACCCGAGCCGAGACGCCCGCACCGTATACGGCCAGGCTCACCGCCGACGGCGAGGTCACCATCGCGACGGTCCTGGGCGAACAGGGGAAACGGGCCGCCGCCGGGCGGCTCGCGTGTGCCGGCGGGTTCGCCATCATGGACCAGGTCGTCACCGAGCCGGCACACCGTCGGCGCGGACTGGGCCGCGCCGTGATGACCCTGCTCGCCGCCCGCGCGATCGAGTTGGACGCGCACACCGGGATTCTCGTCGCCTCCGACGCGGGACGCGCCCTGTACACGACTCTCGGATGGACAGTGCGTTCAGACATCGCGGGCGCCTACATCGCCGAGAACTAGCCGCTCCCGCCCGGCGTTTTCGCTCTACCACCGGCGCCACGCCAGGCGGCGCAAGGCGGCCCGCTGGCCCTCAGCCCGCCGCGCCGACCGAGCGGTACACCTCCAGCGTCCGCTGCGCGACGGCGTCCCAGGAGAAATGCTCCACCGCGCGCCGTCGGCCGGCCAGGCCGAGCTGCGTGGTCCGCGCCGGGTCGGCGAGCACCTCGTTGATCCGGGCGGCCAGGTCGGCGACGAACTTCCCGGGATCCAGCGGCCGACCGGAGCCGTCGGCGGCCTGCTCGATCGGCACCAGCAGCCCCGTCTCGCCGTCGGCGACCACCTCCGGGATGCCGCCGGTGGCCGTGGCCACCACCGCCGTCTCGCAGGCCATCGCCTCCAGGTTGACGATGCCCATCGGTTCGTAGACCGAGGGGCAGACGAAGACCGTGGCGTGGGTGAGCACCTGGATCACCTCGTGCTTGGGCAGCATCTCGGCCACCCAGACGACCCCGGAACGCCCCGCCCGCAGCTCCGCGACCAGCTCCTCCACCTCGGCGGCGATCTCCGGGGTGTCGGGGGCGCCGGCGAGCAGCACCACCTGCGTGTCGGCGGGCAGCTCCCGCGCGGCGCGCAGCAGGTAGGGCAGGCCCTTCTGCCGGGTGATCCTGCCCACGTACACCACGCTCGGGCGGGTCGGGTCGATGCCGAGCCGGTCCACCACGTCGGTGCCGTGGTCCGGGGCGTACTGGGCGGTGTCGATGCCGTTGTAGACCACCCGGACCCGGTCCGGGTCGACCGCCGGGTAGGCGGTCAGCACGTCGCGCCGCATGCCCTCGCTGACCGCGATCACCGCGTCGGCGGCCTCCACCGCCGTGCGCTCGCACCACGAGGAGAGCGCGTAGCCGCCGCCGAGCTGCTCGGCCTTCCACGGCCGCAGCGGCTCCAGGCTGTGCGCGGTCACCACGTGCGGCACCCCGTGCAGCAGCTTCGCGGTGTGCCCGGCCAGGTTCGCGTACCAGGTGTGGCTGTGCACCACGTCCGTGCCGGCACACCCCGCGGCCATCTCCAGGTCCACGCCCATCGTCCGCAGCGCGGCGTTCGCGCCGCCCAGGCCGGCCGGTTCGGCGTACGCGGTCACGCCCGGCTCGGAGCGCGGCGCGCCGAAGCAGTGCACGCGTACGTCCGCGAGCCGGCGCAGCTCGCGGGCGAGGTACTCGACGTGCACCCCGGCCCCGCCGTAGACCTCCGGCGGGTACTCCCGGGTGAGCAGGTCGACGCGCAGCCGTGGAAGATCGGTCATGCCCGGCACCCTAGTGCAGAAAACCGCCCCGCACGCGACGCAGAACTGTGCCCGTACGAGTGGTGAAGTCGCGGTCGGATGGATAGCGTCGGGACATGGCTGCCAAGGTGCTCGCGATCGTCCTGGCTGGCGGGGAGGGCAAGCGCCTCATGCCGCTCACCGCGGACCGGGCCAAGCCGGCCGTCCCGTTCGGCGGGATGTACCGCATGGTCGACTTCGTCCTGTCCAACCTGGCGAACGCCGGCTATCTCAAGATCGTCGTGCTGACCCAGTACAAGTCCCACTCGCTCGACCGGCACATCACCAAGACCTGGCGGATGTCGACGCTGTTGGGCAACTACGTCACCCCCGTTCCGGCGCAGCAGCGCCGCGGCCCGTGGTGGTTCGCCGGCTCGGCCGACGCGATCTACCAGAGCTTCAACCTGATCAACGACGAGCAGCCCGACTACGTGATCGTCTTCGGCGCCGACCACATCTACCGGATGGACCCCCGGCAGATGGTGGAGGACCACATCGCCTCCGGCGCGTCGGTGACCGTGGCCGGGATCCGGCAGCCGCTGTCCATGGCGGACCAGTTCGGTGTGATCGAGGTCGGTGAGGATGGCAGGCGGATCCGGGCCTTCCGGGAGAAGCCCACCGACGCGGTCGGCCTGCCCGACGCGCCCGACGAGATCTACGCCTCGATGGGCAACTACGTGTTCACCACCCGGGCGCTGTGCGAGGCGGTGGAGCGGGACGCCGAGGACAAGACCAGCAAGCACGACATGGGCGGCAGCATCATCCCGATGATGGTCGAGCGGGGCGAGGCCAACGTCTACGACTTCCGCGACAACGAGGTGCCGGGCAGCACCGACCGCGACCGCGGCTACTGGCGGGACGTGGGGACGCTCGACTCGTTCTACGACGCCCACATGGACCTGATCAACGTGCACCCGGTGTTCAACCTCTACAACTTCGAGTGGCCGATCTACACCGACCAGCCGCCGTACCCGCCGGCGAAGTTCGTGCACCAGTGGGGCGAGCGGGTCGGCCGGGCGGTCGGCTCGATGATCTCGCCCGGCGCGGTGGTCTCCGGCTCGCTGGTGGAGAACTCGGTGGTGTCGCCGAAGGTCAAGGTCCACTCCTGGGCGCACGTCGACGGCGCGGTGTTGATGGAGGGCGTGGACATCGGCCGGCACGCCGTGGTCCGGCGGGCCATCCTGGACAAGAACGTGATCGTGCCCGAGGGCGCCGAGATCGGTGTGGACCTGGAGAAGGACCGCCAGCGCTACACCGTCTCGGACAACGGCATCGTGGTCATCGGCAAGGGTCAGAAGGTGGAACCGTGAGCAGTCACCCCCGCGCGGGCCAGCCCGCCCAGCCGTCCGACCTGGTCGACGTGCCGATGCTGGTGACCGCCTACTACGCCGAGCACCCCGACCCGGACGACCCGGCGCAGCAGGTCTCCTTCGGCACCTCCGGCCACCGGGGGTCGAGCCTGCGTCGCGCCTTCAACTCCGACCACATCCTCGCGGTCACCCAGGCGCTCTGCGACTACCGCCGGGAGCAGGGCCTGGACGGCCCGCTCTTCCTCGGCCGCGACACCCACGCCCTGTCCGCCCCGGCGACGGTCGACGCCCTGGAGGTGCTCGCCGCGAACGAGGTCACCGTCCTGCTGGACAGCCGGGACGGCTACACGCCCACCCCGGCGGTGTCGCACGCGATCCTCACCCACAACCGGGGCCGCACCAGCGGGCTCGCCGACGGGGTCGTCATCACCCCGTCGCACAACCCGCCGGACGACGGCGGCTTCAAGTACAACCCCACCCACGGGGGGCCCGCCGACAGCGACGTGACGCGGTGGATCCAGGACCGCGCGAACGAGATCCTGGCCGCCGGGCTCAAGGAGGTGAAGCGCATCCCGTACGCGCGGGCGCGCGCCGCCGACACCACCGGCTCGTACGACTTCCTCGCCCGCTACGTCGACGACCTCCCGGCGGTGCTCGACCTCGACGCGGTCCGCGACGCCGGCGTACGCATCGGCGCCGACCCTCTCGGCGGGGCGAGCGTGGCCTACTGGGGCGAGATCGCCGAGCGGCACCGTCTCGACCTGACCGTGCTCAACCCGACGGTCGACCCGACGTGGCGGTTCATGACCCTCGACGGTGACGGCAAGATCCGGATGGACTGCTCCTCGCCCAACGCGATGGCCTCGCTGATCGCCGCCCGCGCCGACTACGCGGTCTCCACCGGCAACGACGCCGACGCCGACCGGCACGGGATCGTCACCCCCGACGCGGGCCTGATGAACCCCAACCACTACCTGGCGGTGGCGATCGGCCACCTCTTCCGCACCCGCGGCGACTGGGGCCCGGCTGCCGCGGTCGGCAAGACCCTGGTGTCCTCCTCCATGATCGACCGGGTCGCCGCCGACCTGGGCCGGCCGCTCCTGGAGGTGCCGGTCGGGTTCAAGTGGTTCGTGCCCGGCCTCCTCGACGGGGCGGTCGGCTTCGGCGGCGAGGAGAGCGCCGGGGCGTCGTTCCTGCGCCGCGACGGCGGCACCTGGACCACCGACAAGGACGGGATCCTGCTCTGCCTGCTCGCGGCCGAGATCATCGGCACCACCGGCCGGACCCCGAGCGAGCACTGGGCCGAGCTGGCCGAGCGCTTCGGCGCGCCGTCGTACGCCCGCATCGACGCCCCGGCCACCCGGGAGCAGAAGGCCGTGCTGGGCAAGCTCTCGCCGGAGCAGGTGACCGCGACCGAGCTGGCCGGTGAGCCGATCACCGCGACGCTCACGACGGCGCCCGGCAACGGCGCGTCGATCGGCGGCCTCAAGGTCACCACCGAGTCGGGTTGGTTCGCCGCCCGTCCCTCCGGCACCGAGGACGTCTACAAGATCTATGCCGAGTCGTTTCAGGGCCCGGAGCACCTGACGCGCATCCAGTCCGAGGCGAAGGACCTGGTGTCGGAGGTGCTCGCCAAGGCCTGACGGTCGGGGTCCAGCGCCGGCCCGGACCCACAGGTAACGCGGTCGGGCACTGTCGAGCTGAGCCATTTACGTCATCACCGCCGCCAGGTCCTCCTCGTCCCGGGCGTCGGGCGGCGCCGCCGGTCGGTGGCGTGATCCATCCATGACGTCAGCTCGACAGGGCCGCGGCGCACCCTGTCCGACCGCCGACTGCCGACCGCCGACCGCCGGAGGAGTTCGTGGTCGCGGCGAGGACGACCAGGCGGAAGCTGACCGGGCCGGCGGGACTCAGCGCGGTGGCGGCAGCTCGCGGCGGTCGAGTTGCTCGCGGAGCTCATCGGGGAGCAGTTCGCGCAGTTGCGCCGGCAGCAGCGGCAGGTCGATCAGGCTCAGCTTGAGCTGGTTGCGTTCCTGGTAGCGGCGGGGGTCGAGGCGGACCACCAGGCCGGCGTCGCGGCGGTAGCCCACCTGCACCGCGCCCTCTGTGGCGGCCTCCTGGAGAATCACCCCGTCCATCTCGATGGCGACCGCGGCGGAGCCCGGGGTCAGCTCCAGCCGGATGGTCTCGTCCCCGGAGAGCACCACCGCGCGGGAGATGCCGGCCATCGGCGCGGAGGGCGTCACCACCACCGCGTCACTGGCGGGGGAGACCAGCGGTCCGCCCGCGGCGTAGTTGTACGCGGTCGACCCGGTGGGCGTGCTGACCACCAGCGCGTCGCAACGGTAGTAGCCGTACCGCTGCCCGTCGACGGCGAGCGTCGCCGAGACGAAGCCGGAGCCGGGATGGCGCACCAGCGCCAGGTCGTTGAACGCCACGACGTCGTCGTCGCACACCTCGCAGACGAGGCAGCTGTGCCGCTCCACCGTGAAGTCCTTGGCGGCAACCCGGTCCAACGCCGCCGGTAACTCCGGCGGCTCGACCTCCACCAGGAAACCCAGCCGACCCAGGTGTACGCCGAGCACCGGCTTCGGGTTCCGGACGGCCGCGCGCAGCGCGCCGAGCATGGTGCCGTCGCCGCCGATGCTGATCAGCGCGTCGCAGGCGTCGGCCACCTGGTCGGCGGGCAGCGGCTCGACGCTCGCCGGCACCCGGTGCCGGTCCTCGATCCGGACCGCGAGGCTCATCTTCTGGCGCGCCGCCCAGCGCTCGATGATGGCGACCACCTCGGTGACGTCCCGGGTCGGGTGCAGCATCAGCCCGAGCCGGATCCGCTCCATGTCTCCAGCTCACCACACTCCGGGCGATCCGCGCGGGCGGAAACGGCAGGTGCGCCGGTGGTCCCGGAGGACCACCGGCGCACCCGTGGCGGAACGTCAGGGGCGTGGCTGCCCCGTCAGGTGCGCCAGCGACCGGGCGACCAGGTCGTTCCGGGCCGCCGGGGCCAGCCCTTCCAGGCCGAAGCCGAGGTAGACGGTGTCCGCGGTGACCACCGCCGCCCCCTCCTCGAACGCCTGCTGGCTGCGCGACCAGTCGGTGGCGTTGCCCGCCGAACCGGTCGGGGGACCGGCCACCGTCCAGCCGCCGAGGTCGGCCGTCTCGAACGAGGTCTCCGCGACGGTCGCGCCGTCGACGACCACGCGGGCGTCGTCCAGGAAGACACCCAGGCCCTGGGTGCCCCAGTCGGAGACGTACGAGATCGACACCTCGACCTGCTTGCCGGCGTACGCCGACAGGTCGATCTTGAATTCCTGCCAGCCGTTCGACGCGCCGGTGGCCGCGTGCCACTCACCGGTGGTGCCGGTCGGCGAGCAGTCCGCGCCCACGTAGTGCTTCAGGAACGGGTGCAGCGTCTCCGCCCACCCGGACTCGCAGCTCTCCCCGGTCGCCCGGCCGGTGTGCCCGTTGGCGTCCGGCAGGGTCGTCCAGTCGTCGCTGCCCACCTCGTGCGCCTCGACGATCAGGAAGTCCCAGTTCGGCTCGATGTCGTACGACGTGGCGAAGCGCAGCTCGCCGCTGGTGGCCCCGGTGAGGTCCACGGTGCGGGTGAGCCGCTTGTACGACTCGTCGGCCTGACCGCTCCACAGGTACCACTCACCGGTGCGCGGGTCGAACGGCGCGGCGCCCGGCCGCACCCAGTCCACCGGGGCGGAGCTGGCGAACTGCGGGAACTGGTCGCGGGGCAGGAAGCTCGACGTGGTCAGGAACGAGGCCGTGTGGTCCTGGTTCTTCGCCGAACCGTCCGCGTTGAGGGTGCCGTCGAAACCCGCGAAGGCCCCGTCGGAGCCCTTGACCGCGTACGGGCCGTCCTCGCCGGTGCCGCCGTCACTGACGTACGTGTACGCCCCCAGCCAGTACTGCTGGAAGTCGTTCAGCAGCGGCAGGCAGGTCGCGTCGTCGGCGTTGGTGCACTCCGCCGGCCCGTTCGGCTGGTACGCGTACGCACCGTTGGCGGACTGCGCGAAGAGGGCGTACTTACCGCTCACCAGCAGCTTGCCGCCCTCGTTGAGGTAGTCCCGGACGGCCAGCTCGGTCTCCAGAGCCGAGCGGGCGACCGTGCCGGGCACCTGGTTGGCGGCGCGCGGGATCACGTCGTCGCCGGTCTCCCAGACCACCGTGTCGTAGTGCGACAGCACACCCAGCGGGTGCGGCGCCTTGCGACCCATCACGTCGACGTCGTACACGTCGCTGGTCCGCCCGGCGGCGGTCAGTGCCGCCGTCACCTCGTCGGCGTACTTGGCGCTGGTGGCGTCCTGCACCGGGCTGAGACCGGTGACGTCCTCGGCGGCGAGCACCAGCACGTCCCCACCGATGTCCGAGTGCACCCGGTAGGTGAAGTGCTCACTGGCGACCACGCCCCTGCCCGGCTTGGTGCCGGTGAACCAGACCTCGACCCGGTTGCCCGGTCGTGCCCCGGTCACCTTGCCGCGCAGCTCGGCGTAGTAGTCGTCGTGGGTGTCGCCGTACCGCTCGCCGCCCTGCCACTCGGTGACCTTGACCGACTTCGGCCGGCCGCCGTCGACCGTCCAGTGCATCCGGACGTTGCGCAGCTCCCGCCGGACGGTCGCGGCGACCTGCTGGTCCCGCCCGTACGAGGTCTCGAAGGCGTCGACCACGAAGTCGGGGGTGCTGCGGCCGACCACCGAGACCGGGTCGTCCGGGTCGTGCGCGGACTTCGCCACGGCCAGGGCGAACGGCAGGTTCTTCGCCACCTCGGCGGCGATCAACTCCTCGTCGTCGGGGAAGATGAACCCGCTGACGCAGTTCTCCGGGAGCCACTCGTCGTCCGGGTCGGAGGCCGACGCCGCCTGACAGGTCGACATCTCCGGGGTGAAGCCGAGCGTGCCGTACCGGACGGTGGCGTGCGAGTCGGTGTCGCCGTTGGTGGTGTACAGCTCGGCGGAGATGTCCGGGTCGTAACCGGGGACCGCCGGGTGGGCGTCGTCACCGGCCATCGCCTCGTAGATCACGTCGTCCGGGGTCGGGGTGCTCACCTGCCAGCCGACGCCGTAGAGGATCAGTTGCGCCGCGGAGTGGTAGTTCACGAGGAACTCGAAGCCGACCCGCTTGAAGAGCCGGTCCAG
The DNA here is from genome assembly GCF_052068135.1 of Micromonospora sp. BQ11. Classification (NCBI taxonomy): domain Bacteria; kingdom Bacillati; phylum Actinomycetota; class Actinomycetes; order Micromonosporales; family Micromonosporaceae; genus Micromonospora; species Micromonospora sp. BQ11. The sequence goes on from NZ_JBQHDB010000017.1 coordinate 68,999, forward strand.
CGCCTTGGTCTCCGGCTCCGAGTTCGGGCCCGGTCCCCGGTAGGTGTCGCTGTTGGGGTCGGGCGAGGAGCCCTCGTTGTCGTATCCCCACTTGTAGGCGAAGTTGCGGTTGAGGTCGACGCCGTCGGCGGTCGTGATCTTGCCGTCGCCGTCGTTGTCCCGCAGGTTCTTGCGCCACAGCCGGTTGCCCGGGGTGAAGGTGTGGTCGTAACCGTCCGGATTGGCCACCGGCAGGAACCACAGCTCCGTGGTGTCGACCAGGCGGGTGATCACCGGGTCGGTGCCGTAGTTGTCGAGCACGTGGTGCATCAGCCGCCGGGTCATCTCCGGGGTGATCCACTCGCGGGCGTGCTGCGTGCTGGCGTAGAGCACCGCCGGCCGCTTGCCGTCGCGGACCTTCTTCGCGTCCTTGGTGACCTTGACCGCGAGGATCGGCTTGCCCTGGTGGGTGCGCCCGATCGTCTCCAGCTTGGTGAGCTTCGGGAACCGGGCGGCCGTGGCGGTGATCTCGTCGCGGATGCCGCCCGGCTCGCTGTACGAACGGAACGCCGACCAGCCGGCCGCGGCCTGCTCGCGCAGGGCCTGCGAGGCCGCCTTGCCGTCGACCTTCTTGACGTCGAGCTTCACGCCCTGGCGGGCCAGCCGCTCGGCCTGACGGGTGCTGAGCACGGTCTCGATGGTGGTGTTGCCGGCCCGGTCGGACTCCTGGTGGTCGTGGCCGAGGTCGACGCCGGCCGCGCGCAGCTTCTCCACCTGCTCCGGGTTGACCGTGCCGACGTACACCTCCAGCCCGTCGCGGCCGTCCGGATCGGACGGCGGCCGCGCGCTCGCCGGTGTGGTCAGCGTCAATGCGCCGACCAGAGTGAACACGCCGGCGATCGCCAGCCGTGTGCGCCTCATCGCGCCTCCTGGTGTGGAAGGACCATTGACGCGAGCCTGTCGGGGGCGGTGAGGCATGTCAATGCCCGAAGAGGCTAATCTCGCACCGTCGGTGGTCCTTTCGCCACACCCGGTGTTCCCGCCGTCGGGCACGGATCGGGGGCGGGCCCGACGGCCCGCCCCCGATCCGGTGCGGGTCAGCGCGCCAGCGGCAGCCGGATGACGCCCTCCACCCTCGGGGTCGTGGGCTGGGTGCACAGCGCCGCCAACTGGGCGATGATCTTCTCCGGGTCGTCGAACGGGTCCACCCCGGCTACCTCGATCGGGTCCAGGGCCGGCACGGTCACGTGCGAGATGAGCGGGTGCAGCGGCCGCACGTCCTCCTCGCCGGTACCGAGCAGGTCCTCGTGCAGCTTCTCGCCCGGACGCAGTCCGGTGTAGACGACGGGCACGCTGCTCGCCGCCTGCTCGATCATCTGGCGGGCGAGGTCCAGGATCCGGACGGGTTCCCCCATGTCGAGCACGAGGGCCTCTCCGTCCCGGCCGATCTCGGTGGCCTGGAGGACCAGGTGCACCGCCTCCTGCACGGTCATCAGGTACCGGGTGACGTCCGGGTGGGTCACCGTCACCGGCTGGCCGGACTCGATCTGCCGCTGGAAGGCGGTGACCACCGAGCCCCGGCTGCTGAGCACGTTGCCGAAGCGCACGCTGAGGAACGTGCCCGGGTAGGTGGCCGCGGCGTGCGCCGTCAACCGCTCGGTGATCCGCTTGGAGTAGCCCAGGACGCTGACCGGGTCGGCCGCCTTGTCGGTGGAGATGTTGACGAACCGGGCCACGTCGCGGCAGGCGTCGAGCACCGACATCGTGCCCCAGACGTTGGTCTTGACCGCCTCGCCCGGGTGGCGTTGCAGGAGGGTGAGGTGCTTCAGCGCGGCGGCGTGGAAGATGATCTCCGGCCGGCGTTCCCGCATGATCCGCCGGATCCCCTCGTCGTCGCGCAGGTCGGCGAGGATCAGCTCCGGCCCGTCGAGCAGGGCGCGACCGGACAGGGACATCTGGAGGCTGTGCAGGGCCGACTCGTCGCGGTCGAGCATCATCAGCTCACCCGGATCCGCCTGCATGATCTGCCGGCACAGCTCCGAGCCGATCGAGCCGCCCGCGCCGGTGACCAGGATCCGCCGGCCGGTCAGACCGTTGCCCGACAGCGTCAGGTCACCGACCACCTGTCGGCGGCCGAGCAGGTCGCTGATCCGGACGTCCCGGACGTCGGTGACGGTGATCCGGTGGTCGACGAGGTCCCGTACCGGCGGCAGCACCTTGAAGGCCGCGCCGGTTTGGAGGGTGGCCTCCCGGATCTGCCGGATCAGCGCGGCGTCCGCGTTCGCCACCGAGAAGATGACCGTGGTGGCGCCGGTGCGGCGTACCGCCGCCGCGACGTCGTGACGGCCGCCGAGCACGCGGACGTCGCCGACCCGCAGGTCCCGCTTGGCCGGGTCGTCGTCGAGCACGCCGACCGGCAGGTACCGCCCGCGGGGGTCGCTGAGCATGGCCCGCAGGAGACCCTGGCCGGCGTCGCCGAGGCCGAACAGCAGCACCTTCGTCGCCGACCGGGCGTCCGGGCGCATGGCGAGGTCGTGACGGTGCCGGTGGGCGAGGCGCGCGGCGAGCATCAGCAGCAGGGTCAGGGCGCCGCCGACGACGGGCGCGCTGGCCGGGACCGGTCGGTTCCCCAGCGGCACCAGGGCGACCAGCACCAGCGCCGTCGTGGCGGCCGTGGTGCCGGCGAGGCCACGGATCTCGGGGAGGCTGCCCAGTGGGTGGCGGCCGGAGTAGACCCGGCGCAGGGCGGACACCAGGAGGTGCAGCACGGCGGCGAGCGCGCCGATCCCCACCGCCCGGGCGGCCTGCCCGACGGTCAGGTCGAACTCGTAGCGGGCCCAGGTGGCGGCGAGGAAGCCGCCGGCCCAGGCAGCGCCGTCGCTGGCGAGGAAACTCAGGGTCCGCCGACGGGATCTGGTGCGTCGGGTCGTCGGGGTGCGCTCGGGAACTTCTGCTTCCGGCGGCATGTACTAACTCCCTGGGGGTCTTGGGTCGTTCGTGGTCGAGCAGGAACGGCCTCTGTGCGTCATATAGTGCTTACAGGGAGTTTTGGGCGCTTCGTGTCTGTTTCGCGTACGACGTCGGAATTAATGGCCGTCAGGTCCGGCTACCCAGCTCCTCCGGCATCCGCCGGTCGTCCCGCTGCGGCACCCGACCGCCCCCACCCCGGTGGGTCCGCTCGGCGACCACGTCGTCGAGCACCCGCTGCAACCGGCCCGCCATCGCCGTCCGGGACCGGTGCCGACCGATGAACCGGCGGCCCCGCTCGCCCATCTGACGCAGCACCTCGGAATCCAGCGTCACCAGCTTGCGCAGCCCCACCGCGAGGCCCCCCGGCGCGACGGCCGCTCCGGAATCCGAGGCCAGTACGACGTCGTGCGGCTCTCCCGGGCAGTTCGTCACCACCGGCACCCCCGCCGCGAGGTAGTCGTAGAGCTTGTTCGGGCTGGCCCCCAGCCGGAACACGTCGGCGTCGGCCAGCGCGTGTACGCCGATGTCCGCCCCGCCGAGGATGCCGGCGAACTCGGCCTTCGGGATCATGTCCAGGAAGTGCACGTTGGACAGGCCCTCCGCACGGGCCCGCGCCACCAGTCGCGGCTTCTCGATCCCGTCACCGATCAGGGCGAAGGTGTGCTCCGGCAGTTCCGCCGCGGCGTCCAGCAGTTCGTCGAGGCCGTTGGCCTGCCCGTGCGCCCCCGCGAACACGATCAGCCGCCCGCGTACCGGGATCCGGTCCCGCAGCGGCGTGTACCGGTCGTGGCGCAGGTCGAACGCCGACGGCTCGGCGCTGTTGCTCACCCAGGCCAGCTTCTCGTCGCTGACACCCAGGTCCCGGAAGTACGACCGCCAGCCCTCGGCGACCAGCACGATCCGGTCGGCCCGCCGGTACAGCCACCGCTCCAGCCCGCTCAACAGCCGGTGCAGGAGGGAACCCCGGCGCAGGTAGCCGGTGTCGACCATGGACTCCGGCCACAGGTCGCGAATCTCCAGCACGAACGGCACCCGCCAGACCGTCGCGGCGAGCCAGCCGGCGACCGGCGTCAGGATGTGCGGCGACGACGCGTACACCACCGTTGGACGGCGGCGCAGCAGCGACCGCAGCAGCGCCCCTCCCGCGTACCCGAGCCAGTTCAGCACCCGGCGGTGGTCGTTGCGGGAGTACCCGGGGACCCGGACGCGGACGAAGTGCGGCTCCCGACCGGTGAAGCGGTGCCGGGAGTAGACGTCCCGGTCGCCCGCGATGATCGTCCAGTCCCAACCGGTCAGTCTGCCGAACAACTCGACGTGCCGCGTGCCGCCGGGCTCGGAGAGCGGCTTGGCGTAGTGGTTGAGAACCAGCACGTGCGGGGTCCGGCCGGAGGAAGTAGCCATGGTTCGTCCTTGGTGTGCGGTGTGGTTACGAACGCTCCCCGGAACGGGGGCGGTGTCGCGCCGAGCGGCCACCCGGACGGCCTTCCGCGCAGAGACGGCGGTACAGGTCCTGCATCGCCGACACCTGCCGGGACCAGGTCTCCGTGGCCCCGATGAGGTCGGCGTTGGTCGACCGCTGGGCGGATGTCAGCGGCCCGACCGTCCGCAACGCGTCGGCCAGCCGGGGTGTCAGCGGTTCGGCCACCAGGTCCGCGACCAGTCCGTCGGCCCGCAGTTCCCGGTAGGGCGGAAGGTCGGCCAGGAGCAGCCGGCAGCCCGCGAGTGCCGCCTCCAGCACCGACGAGCTGCGCTGGTCCGACCGGGGCACCGACACGACGACGTCACTGGCGCACATCAGGGCGAACGTCTCCGCCGGGGTCAGGGTCCGCGGGACGAGGGTCACCCGCTCCGGGAGCTGCTCCGCCAGCGCCGCCGCCCGGAGCAGCCCGTCGGCCCGCGCGCGTGCCGCGCCCGGCTCGGCCGGCTCGTGCCCGGCCAGCACCACCAGGTGCAGGTCCGGTCGCTCGGCGGCGACGCGGGCGAAGGCCCGCAGGACGTCGTCGGTCCGGTACACCGGAGAGACCCCGCGCGGCGCGAGCACCACGGTGGCGTCGACGGGTACGCCGAGGCCACGCCGGACGTCCGCCCGACGCACGGTGTCCCGGAGCCGGAACAGGGAGTCGTCGACCCCCCAGGACAGTGTCGCGGTACGCGACGCCGGGATCCGGTACCGCGTCGTCACCTCCTCGGTGACCGACGCCGACGTGGGGAGCACCAGGTCGGCCCGGCGGAACGCGCTGCGGGTGACCCAGCCGCGCAACACCGACGACGTCGCCGTCCGCAGTTCGCTGCCCCACGGTGTCACCACCCGCACGACGTCGCGGGGAACGGCCAGGGAGAGCAGGCCGGCCCGCCCCACCGAGTGCACGTGCACCACGTCCGGCCGGAGCCGGCGGACCTGCCGGCGCAGCCACCAGCCGGTGGTCAGCAGCCGCCACGCCCCGCCCACCGGGCCACCGACCGTCCGCCCGCCGGCACCCGGTACCCGGATCTCCACGCCGGGCAGCGGCGCGGCCGGCGCCCAGCCGGTCACCACCACCCGGTGTCCGCGTCCGGCGAGCGCGCTGGCCCAGCGTCGGGTGTGCACCGAGTGCGCCGGCCCGAGCAGCAGCACCACGGCCGGTGCCACGGCGCCCGACCGGTCGGCGTCCGGCACCTCGGCGGTACGACCGCCACCCGGCTCAGCCATGCCGGTGCTGCCAGACCCGGGCGGCCTTGACCAGCCGCGCCCGCAGGTGACGGCGTGGGTCACGCAGGTCACGACGCCAGCGTTCGGCCGTACGCGCGAAGACGTCCCGTCCGGTCAGCACGCCGGCCGCCCGCAGCAGCGACACGTGCAGCGCGTGGTAGTTCGCCGACGCGGGCCAGGGCCAGCGCAGGTCGTAGCGGGACCACCAGCCCAGGTCGAAGTGGTCCAGGTCGGCGGCGAGCCGGTCGGCGGCGAGCCGGTGGGCGTCGCCGCCCCGCCGGTGCTGGTGCTCGACGAGGCCGAAGAGCGCGAACAGGGCGCCGTTGAGCACCCGACTCGGCGGGTCCGAGGGGCACTCCTCCAGAAAGGGCCGGCCCTGCCTGTCGTAGTCTGCGCAGCCGCCCCGCGACACCGGAAGCAGCAGCAGGTCGACCGCGCCGTCGGCGGCGTCGAGGAAGGACCGGTCGGCGGTCAGGTCGTGCGCGCGCAGCAGGGTGGAGGCCGCCATGCCCTGCGCCATCCCGGAGTACCACCCCGGCGCGACGCCGTAGCGGGGGACCGGTACCGGGTAGCGCCAGCCGCCGTTTCTGTCCTGGTGCGTGCGCAGCCACGTGGCCTGCGTCAGGAACGGGCCGAAGCGGTCCGGGTCGGGCCCGGGGGTGGTGAGCGCCCGGCTGTGCTCGCCGAGCGCGTACAGGCACATGGAGACCGGGTTCGGGTACCGCTCGCCCGAAGGGCCGCGCGCCACCACCACACCGTCGTCGTCCAGGGCGGTGCCGCCGGGCAGGTCCGTCCACACCAGCGGGTACGGCCCCCGCCCGTCCCGCCGGGCGTCGGGCGCCACCGGGTAGCGGCGTACCCGCAGGTCGCGTACCCCCCGGGCGAGCAGGGTGCGGACCGCCGTCACCAGCGCACCCCCGCGCGCTCGGCCAGGGCCTTCCGGTACACGGCCTCGACGTCGGCGACGGTCCGTTCGATGTCGAACCGTTCCAGGCAGCGGGCGCGGCCGAGGCGGCCCATCTCCCGGCGACGCGCCGGGTCGGTCAGCAGGTCGGCGACGGCGTCGGCCAGGGCGACCGCGTCACCCGGCGGCACCAGCAGGCCGGTCTCCCCGTGCTGCACGGTGTCCGGCAGGCCGCCGACGTCGCTGGCCACCGCGCCCTTCTCCATCAGGAGCGCCTCGATCATCGCGTAGCAGGCGGACTCCTCCAGGGACGGGTTGACCATCACGTCCATCGCGGCCAGCACGTTCTGGATGTCCGAGCGGTGGCCGGTGAAGTGCACCCGGTCGGCGATCCCGAGTCGAACGGCGCGGTCCTCCAGCGCCCGCCGGTAGTCGCCGGTCCCGACGAACTCGTCGCCGATGACGAACACGTGCGCTCCCGGTACCCGGGCGAGCAGCCGGGGCACGGCGTCGAGCAGCACCTCGTGCCCCTTGACGCCGATCTCCCGGAACGCCTTGAGCCGGGTCGGATACATGTGCGCCACCATCCCGACGGTGGGGGTGTCCGGGGCGAGGCCGAACTCAGCGCGGAAGGCGTCGCCCCCGGTGGCGGGGTCGAGTCTGCGGACGTCGCAGCCGTAGTGGCTGACCGCGACCCGGCGGGCCCCGTACCGGCGGTAGCGGTCGGCGAACGCGGTGCACGAGCCGATCAGCACGTCGGCGCGGGAGAGGGTGGCCAGGTCGATCCGGCGCAGGATGGGGCTGCGCAGGTGGTTGATTCCGGTGACCTGGTTGATGTGCAGGTTGCGGCCGCCGGCCAGGCTGGCGATCCGGCACGCCACGTTCGCCTTGAGCAGGTGGGCGTGCACCACGTCCGGCCGGAACTCCCGGATCAGCCGGACCAGCCGCAGCTCGGCGGCGGCGACACGGGGGAGCTGACGGGGTCGCCACCCGCACAGCGGCACGATCTCGGTGGGAACCCCGGCGGAGCGCAGGCGGGTCGCCAGGGAGCCCTCGGCGGGCACCACCGCGCGGACGTGGTGTCCGCGCCGGGTCAGCCCGACCACCTGGTCGTGGAACCACGACCCGCCGTCGGGGGTGGTGGTCACCTGGAGGACCCGCAGTGGACGGTCGTCGGGGCGGCGGGCGGGTGTCATGTGGCTCTCCGGGTCGCGACGGCGTGCAGGAGCACGAAGGGAACGAGGACCGGCAGGGCGAGCAGCGGTTCGCCGGTCAGGGAGGACACGGCGACGCCCACGCCGGCGAGCAGCGCACCCTCGGCGGCCCAGCCGATCCGGGTCCGGTAGTCCCGCCAGACGCGGCGGTAGACCAGCCAGAGCAGGGCGCCGAGCAGCAGTGCGCCGACCACGCCCGTCTCCGCCAGGACGGTGAGGAAGAAGTTGTGCGGGTGCGCCAGAAGGTGCAGCTGGGAGCTGGGCTGGTACCAGGCGGCGGTGAAGTGCTGGACGAAGTACTCCGGCAGACGGCCGTTGTAGCCGAGGTAGCCGACACCGAAGACGGGGAAGTCCTTGCTCATCTCGACGGCCGCCGACCAGAGGTCGACCCGGAGTGCGGAGGAGACGTCGAGGCCGCCGTCGGCGGTGGTCGCGGTGACCCGGTCCATGATCGTGCTCGGAACCAGGGCGGTGGTGACACCGAGCGTGGCCGCCACCGCGACGGTGGCACCGACCCAGAGACCAGCCCGGACCAGCCGGCGCAGGGCGAAGCAGACGAGCACCGCTCCGGCCCCCAGGTACGACGAGCGGCTGTACGAGTAGCCCAGCGCGACCGCGATCATCGGCAGGGCGGCCAGTGCGGCGATCCGGAGTACCAGCGGGCTCGGGCGGGTGAGCCGGCTCAGCAGGATGGCCAACGCGACGACGAGCATCGGCCCCCACACGTTGCGGTTGACGCCCGTGTTGGTGATCTCGACGATCTCCTGCGGCCCGCCCCGCCGGATGGTCTCGGCGGCGTGCAGCAGGCCGACGCCGGTGGCGGCGAAGGCGAAGGCGAGCAGCGCGCGGTGGTCGGCCGGCCCACCGCGGGAGATCAGGGGGAGGCAGACCAGCGGCACCGCCACCACCGCGACCGGGCCGACCGCGGCGAGCGGTGCCAGCTGCGGGTTGCTCAGCACGGCGCCGACCAGCAGCAGGACGACCAGGGCGGCGACCAGGCCCGTGCAGCGGGGGTCCCGCCAGGAGACCTTCCGGCGCAGCAGCGTCCCGGCCAGGCAGCAGAGGATGAGCAGGAGCAGCGACGGCGTGCCGACGGCGAACGGTTCGGGCAGCTGACCGGCCGCGGCGCCGAGGGCGAGACCGACGAGGCCGAGCACGGGTACCAGCAGCACCGCCAGGAACACCGCGATCCCGGCCACCACCAGCGGCAGCGGGATCGGCAGTCCCTCCAGTTTCGTGGCGGCGACGCCGCAGGCGGCGGCCACGACCGGGACGAGCGCGGTGACCAGCAACGGTCGGACGTTCCAGTCCCGCCTGCGGGGCGCCCTGGCCGGCCGGCGTCGCCCGGCGCGGGCCGGGTCGGCGCGCAGGAAGGCCGGTGTGATCACCGCGGCGTACACCAGGTAACCGGCACTGCCGGCCAGTCCGGCGCCGACCGCCCCGAACCGGGGCACCAGCACGGCCATGCCGCCGAGACCGACCAGCGCCGCGGTGACCGCGGCCACCGTCGTCGCCGCCGGCCGGTCGACGGCGGTCAGGTAGCTCTGCGCGACCCGCGCCAGGGCGAAGACGGCCACGCCGGGCAGCAACGCCCAGAGCACCGGTACGGCGGGCGCGAAGTGGTGTCCGTAGAGCAGCGGTACGACGGTGGGTCCGGCCGCGGCGAGGAGACCGGCGCCGACCGCGGTGAGCAGCAGGGTGCGTACGCCGAGCCGGGCCACCGACCGCCAGGAGGCGGCGCCGTTGGCGACGGTCGGCACCAGGACGAGGCTCACCGCGATCGGAATGATCAGGAGGACCTCGGCCAGTGCGAGGGCCACCGAGTAGACACCGACCGCGCTCGCGCCGACCAGCAGCTGGATCACCGGGACCTGGGTCCGGATCATGCCGAACTGGGCGAGGTTCGGCAGGTAGGCCCGGCGGGCCGAGGAGCGGTACTCGGTGTCCGCGACGGGTTCCCCGTCGACCGGCACGGCCGACCGGGACCGGACCAGCAGGGCACCGAGCCCGACGACCTGGCCGGCGGCGTACACCGCCATCACGGTGGCGGGCGTGGTCCGGCCGGCGGCGACCACGGCCGCCAGGCCGACCAGGTAGGTGGTGAGCGAGGCCACCACGACCAGGTTGTACGCGGGGGCCCGGCCGCGGCCGATCTCGGTGGCCCCGAGCAGCGCGCTGAGCAGCACCACCGGGCAGAGGGCCGCGGTGATGCCGAAGGTGAGCGGGTCCAGACCGAGGCGGACGGGCTCCGCGACGGTGAGGCCGGCGACCGCCCACACCGCGGCCACGCAGGAGCCGAGGGTGACGGCGTAGCGGAGACTGGCCCGTACGGTGTGCCGGTGCGCGGCGGTCGAGCGCCCGGCCAGGCGAAGGTTCGCGGTGTCCAGGCCGACGGCGCAGAGGGTGCTGAAGACGGCGGAGCAGGCGATCGCGACGGCGAGCAGACCGCGGTCGTGCGGACCGAGCGCGCGCGCCGAGAGCACCCCGGCGACGAGGCTGATCAGCAGCGAGCCGACGCGGGCCGCGGCGGTGCTGGCGGCGGCGCCGACCAGCCCGGAGAGGCCGGGACCGGGCGCGCTGCGGCGCCCGCGGCGGGCGGGCGCCGCCGCGTACGGCCCCGAGGCGGCTGCGGCGGGGACCCGGGTGAGTGTCGTCCCGCTGCTCATCGCGCCGGCACTCCCTTGACCACGACGCCGTCCGCGACGTCCCGGACCACGCACGCGCCGGCGCCGACCACGCTGCCCGCGCCGACCCGCAGTCCCTGCAGGACGGCGGCGTTCGTACCGATCAGCACGCCCTCGGCGAGGTGGCAGTCGCCGGACACGGCGGCCAGGGGGTTGACCGAGACGTAGTCGTCGAGCCGGCTGTCGTGGCCGACGGTCGCGTTCTGGTTGAGGTGGACGTGCCGGCCGAGGGTCACGTTCGTGGTGACCCGGGCGCCGGCGAAGACCACCAGGCCGGCACCGTGCGTGAGGTCCGGGCCGACCGTGGCGTCGGGGTGCACGACGCTCGCGGCGGGCAGCCCCGGGCCGGCGAGCCGGCCGCCGACCGCGCGACGGACCCGCGGGTCGCCGATGCCGATCACCAGGTGGGTGTCCGGCGGCAGGTCGCGCAGTCGGTCCAGGCCGCCGAGGTACGGCACGTCGAGTCGCTGTACGCGCTTGAGGTTGACCTCGGAGGGGCGGTCGTCGACGAAGCCGAGCGGACACCAGGCCGGTGTGCGGGCGGCGTCGTTGACGGCCCGGACGATGCCGAGCACCTCGCGGCCGTGACCGCCGCAGCCGACGATCACCAGGTTCGTGGTCATGCCGCGGTCGCTCCCGTGTGGGCGGTGACGAACTCCTCGACGGCGGCGAGCACACGGTCGACCTGCATGTCGTCGAGGGCGGACCCGCTGGGCAGGGTGAGCCCGTTGGCGAAGAGCCGCTCGGCGGCGCCGGTGAGGAAGCCGCGGGCACCGGCGAAGACCGGCTGCCGGTGCATCGGCTTCCACACCGGGCGGGTCTCGATGCCGTGTCCGGCCAGGTGCGTGCCGAGGTCGGCGGCCCGCCAGCCGGCCTGCCCGGGGTCGACGACGATGCTGGTCAGCCAACAGTTGCCGGTGCCGTCCTCGTCGCCGAGCAGGCGTACGCCGGGCACCGGGGCGAAGAGCTTGGCGTACCGGTCGCGCAGGACGCGCCGCCGGGCGATCATCGCGTCCAACCGGACGAGCTGGGCCCGGCCGAGCGCGGCGAGCAGGTTGCTGAGCCGGTAGTTGTAGCCGATGTGCCGGTGTTCGTAGTGCGGCACCGGCTCGCGGGCCTGGGTGGCGAGGTGCCGGGCGTGGGCGAGCAGGGCGGTGTCGTCGGAGACCAGCATCCCACCGCCGGAGGTCGTGATGATCTTGTTCCCGTTGAAGGACAACGCGCCCACCCGGCCGAAGGATCCGGCCGGTCGTCCCCGGTGGGTGGCCCCGAGCGCCTCGGCGGCGTCCTCCACGACCGGTACGCCCGCCTCCGCGCAGACGGGCAGGAGCGCGGTGTAGTCGACGCAGGTGCCGAACATGTCCACGGGCACCACCGCGCCGACCCGCTCGTTCTCGGCGCGCAGCCGGTGCAGCGCCTCGGCGACGAGCGCCACGTCGACGTTGCCGTTGCGGGGGTCGCAGTCGACGAAGACCGGCCGGGCCCCGGTGTAGACGACCGCGTTGGCCGTGGCGACGAAGGTGAGGGTGGGGACCAGCACGATCTGGCCCGGCCCGACCCCGACCCCGAGCAGGGCCAGGTGCAGCGCGGCGGTGCCGGAGCTGACCGCGACCGCGCCCCGCGTGCCGACCCGTTCCGCCACCTCGCGCTCGAAGGCTTCCAGGTCCGGCCCGACCGGCGCGACCCAGCCGGAGCGGAGGGCGGCCAGCAGGTACGACTCCTCGAGCGGCCCGACGTCGGGCGGTGACAGGTGGACGGTCCGGTTCATCGGTCCCCTTCCGGGAGGCGGTGGTCGCCCCGCAGGCGCCGCGGCCGGTTGCACCGCGAACGAACAAAAATGGCGAAAGATACTCTTGATATAGATATCAAACTAAATGACCCCAGCGGTTCTACCACTCAACGAGTGGCCCCCGGGGAAGTTCGCGCAGAGTGAGAGGTCTACGGCTCCGATCCGCGTCACACCGGTGTCCGGTCCCGGGGGGACCAGTCGGCGCTGCCCAGGAACTCGGGCGCGGTCGCCACCCCGGTGGCGCTGATGCCGTCCCGGCGCACCACCGTGCGCGCGGTCTCCGCCAGGATCCGGACGTCCAGCCGGAGGCTCCGGTTGTCGACGTACCAGACGTCGTGCTCGAACTTCTCCTCCCAGCTCAGCGCGTTGCGTCCCCGCACCTGGGCCAGCCCGGTGACGCCGGGCCGCACCTCGTGCCGGCGTGCCTGGGTGGGGGAGTAGCGGTCGAGGTAGTGGCTGAGCAGCGGCCGGGGGCCCACCAGGCTCATGTCGCCCCGCAGCACGTTCCAGAGCGTCGGCAGTTCGTCGAGGCTGGTGGCGCGCAACCACCGGCCCAGCGGCGTCAGCCGGTCACCGTCGGTGGCACGTCCGCGGCGCGGATCGGGCGCGTGCATGGTGCGGAACTTGACCAGCTCGAACGGGCGGCCGTACTGCCCGGCCCGGCACTGGCGGAACAGCACGGGCCGGCCGAGCCCGACGGCGACCAGGACCGCCACGACCGCGAGGATCGGTAGGGCGGCCAGCAGCAGGGCCGCCGCACCGACCACGTCGACAGCACGCTTGACCCGGTCCTGCCGGGTGTGCCGATCGCGATGGGGTGCGACCACGTGACCGGGCAGCGACACAGCTCGACCTCCAGGAGAGGGAACGGGAAGCAACAGAAGTGTTGTATCTGGGACGAACCGCTCACGTCCGGTGAATCGCGACAACTGGGCAGTCCAGGTCTCTCAACCGACTCGACCGCCTCGGGGACACGCGTCGTCGGCGCGTCGTGGCCGTACGCCGTGCCCGAAGGCCCTGCTCGGGGCGGCAGTAGAGTGCTCGACGGCCCTACCGGCGCTCACGACGGGGACGACGTTGCTGCACCTGCGGATCATCGCGCCGACCGACCGCTCAGACGCGGTGGCCGACCTGCTCGCCGACGACCCGGGGGTGGCCCACCTGGTGGTCGTGCCCGGCGCGGCGCGCCAGCCCGAGGGCGACCTGATCCTCTGCGACGTGGTCCGGGAGAGCGCCGACCGTCTGCTGGGGCAGCTTCAGGACCTCGGGATCGAGGCGCGCGGCGGCATCTCCGCGGACGACGTCGAGCTGACCCTCTCGGCGGCCGCGCGGAAGGCCGCCCGCGACGCGCCGGGGCACGGCGACGACGCGGTGGTCTGGGACGAGATCGCCGCCAAGACCGGTGAGCAGACCGTGCTGTCCGGCACCTTCCTGGTGCTGATCACCGTCGCCACGATGATCGCCGGCATCGGCGTCCTGCTGGACCAGCCGATCCTCATCGTCGGCGCGATGGTCGTCGGCCCCGAGTTCGGCCCGCTCGCGGCGCTCTGCGTGGCGCTGCTGCGGCGCAAGCCCCGGACGGTCGCCCGCTCGGTGCAGGCGCTGCTGGTGGGCTTCCTCGTCGCCATGGTGGCGACCGTGCTGAGCACCTGGGCGCTCACCGCCGCCGACCTGGTCAGCCGCGAGATGTTGGAGGCGGAGCGCCCGCTGACCAGCTTCATCTGGCAACCCGACGCCCTGTCCTGGGTGGTCGGCCTGCTCGCCGGCGTGGCCGGCATGCTGTCGCTTACCGCGAAGAAGTCCGGGTCCCTGGTGGGCGTGCTGATCTCGGTGACCACCGTGCCGGCCGCCGCGAACGTCGCGGTCGCCGTCGCGTATGGGAAGTGGGACGAGGCGGGTGGCTCGGCCCTGCAACTCGTGATCAATATCTGCGCGATCGTGCTGGCCGGGCTGCTCACCCTCGCGGTGCAGGGCGGCTGGTGGGCGTACGTGGCCCGACGGGACTCGTCCGCGCGCTGACCGCGGTCAGGAACCGTCGCCGTCGAGCCGCCGGGCGAGCAGGACCTCCAACGGGATCGACTCGCCGTCGCGTCCGCCCGCGCCGACGACCAGCGGTGGCGGGCTGGGCTGCGGGTCGGCCCCGAACAGCCGGGCCCGTAGGCCACCGGGCACGGTCAGCAGGTGGAACCGGCCGTCGGTGTCGACGGCACGGCTCCGGGCCCGGTCCACGTACCAACCGCGCAGCGCGGTCCGGTACCGGCCCCGCCCGTCGTAGGAGCGGGCGGTCAGCCGCGTGGTCGGCAGCCCACGCCGGACCGCCTCGGCGACGAACCGGGCCACCAGCTCCGCCGCTTCGGCCTGCTCCGCCGCCCGGCGTCGCTCGTCGGCCGCCGCGTGCGCCGACACCGCTCGTCGCTGCCGCTCCCGCCAGTCCAGGTCGTCCTCGGAAACCACGACCCCGACGGTACGCGAGGGCCCGCGCGACCGCGGGCGGCGTGGCACCCCGAGACCGGATCTGCCCGGCGGCTCATGCGGTCAGCGACGCTGTCGAGCTGAGTCGTCCACGACATCACCCTGCCGCGATCCATCGACGACATCAGCTCGACAGCGCCCGGCCCCCGTATCCGGTGGCGGCTCGTTCCTCAGGCCAGGCCGGCCCGGCGCAGCGCCTCGGCCATGGCGTCGTTGGCCGGCGCCGGGCCAGCACCACCTCGCCCCTGCTGCCCTCGCCCCTGCTGTCCCTGCCGCTGCTGCCGCTGCTGCTGTCCCTGCTGTCCCTGTCCCTGCTGTCCCTGCTGCCGCTGCTGCCGCTGCGGCCCGCCGCGCCCGGCTTCCGCGTCGTCCTCCAGGCGGAGCGTCAGCGAGATGCGCTTGCGGGGTACGTCGACGTCGAGCACCTTCACCCGCACCACGTCGCCCGACTTCACCACCTCGCGGGGGTCCTTGACGAACGTCCGGGACATGGCGGAGACGTGCACCAGGCCGTCCTGGTGCACCCCGACGTCGACGAACGCGCCGAACGCCGCGACGTTGGTGACCACGCCCTCCAGGATCATGCCGGGGGTGAGGTCGCCGATCTTCTCGACGCCCTCGACGAAGGTCGCCGTGCGGAACTCCGGGCGCGGGTCCCGGCCCGGCTTCTCCAGCTCGGCGAGGATGTCGGTGACGGTGGGCAGGCCGAACCGGTCGTCGACGAAGTCGGTGGCGCGCAGGCCCCGCAGGATCGTCGACTTCCCGATCAACCCGCGCAGGTCCTGGCCGGTGCTGGCGAGGATGCGCCGCACCACCGGGTACGCCTCGGGGTGCACGCTGGAGGAGTCGAGCGGGTCGTCGCCGCCGGGGATGCGCAGGAAGCCGGCGCACTGCTCGAACGCCTTCGGGCCGAGCCGCGCCACCTTCTTCAACTCCCCACGGGTACGGAAGGGCCCGTTGGCGTCCCGGTGCAGCACGATGTTCTCGGCCAGGCCGGCGCCGATGCCGGAGACCCGGGTGAGCAGCGGGGCGGAGGCGGTGTTCACGTCCACGCCCACCGCGTTCACGCAGTCCTCGACGACCGCGTCCAGCGAGCGCGACAGCTTCACCTCGGACAGGTCGTGCTGGTACTGCCCGACGCCGATCGAGCGTGGGTCGATCTTCACCAGCTCCGCGAGCGGGTCCTGCAGGCGGCGGGCGATGGACACCGCGCCGCGCAGCGAGACGTCCAGCCCGGGCAGCTCCTGGGAGGCGTACGCGGACGCGGAGTAGACCGACGCGCCCGCCTCGGACACCACCACCTTGGTCAGCGTCAGCTCCGGGTGCCGCTTGATCAGCTCACCGGCCAGCTTGTCGGTCTCCCGGCTGGCGGTGCCGTTGCCGATCGCCACCAGCTCGACGCCGTGCGCGGCGGCCAGCTTCGCCAGGGTGTCGATGGAGGCGTCCCACTGCCGGCGCGGCTCGTGCGGATAGATGGTGTCGGTGGCGACCACCTTGCCGGTGCCGTCCACCACCGCGACCTTCACGCCGGTACGCAGGCCCGGGTCCAGCCCCATCGTCGGCCGGGCGCCGGCCGGCGCGGCGAGCAGGAGGTCCCGCAGGTTGGTGGCGAAGACCCGGACGGCCTCCTCCTCGGCGGCCTGCCACAGCCGCATCCGCAGGTCCGCGCCGAGGTGGATGAGGATCCGCGTACGCCAGGCCCAGCGCACCGTGTCGGCGAGCCACCGGTCGCCGGGGCGGCCGGCGTCGCGGACGCCGAAGCGGCCGGCGATGGCCGCCTCGTAGCGGGTCGGGCCGGTCACCGCCGCGTCGGAGTCACCGTCGGACTCCGGGTCCATGGTCAGGTCGAGCACGCCCTCCTTCTCGCCCCGGAACATGGCGAGGATCCGGTGCGAGGGCAGCTTCGGGTACGGCTCGGCGAAGTCGAAGTAGTCGGCGAACTTGGCGCCGGCCGTCTCCTGCCCCTCGCGTACGCGGGACACCAGCCGGCCCCGCGACCACATCTGCTCGCGCAGCGTGCCGATGAGGTCGGCGTCCTCGGCGAAGCGTTCGATGAGGATGGCGCGGGCGCCCTCCAGTGCGGCGGCGGCGTCCGCGACGCCCTTGTCCGCGTCGACGAAGCCGGCGGCGACGGTCCTCGGGTCCTGCGACGGGTCGGCCAGCAGCGACTCGGCCAGCGGCTCCAGGCCCGCCTCCCGGGCGATCTGCGCCCGGGTCCGCCGCTTCGGCTTGTACGGCAGGTAGATGTCCTCCAGGCGGGACTTCGAGTCGGCCGCCATGATCTGCGCTTCCAGGGCCTCGTCGAGCTTGCCCTGACCGCGGATCGACTCCAGCACCGCCGTACGCCGTTCGTCCAGCTCGCGGAGGTAGCGCAGCCGCTCCTCCAGGGTCCGCAGCTGGCTGTCGTCGAGGAGGCCGGTGGCCTCCTTGCGGTAGCGGGCGATGAACGGCACCGTGGCGCCGCCGTCGAGCAGCTCCACGGCCGCGCGTACCTGGCGCTCGGCGACGCCGAGCTCCTCGGCGATCCGCTGATGAACAGAGAGGGTCACGATCTCGATCCGCCTTCGGGAGTGGTTTCCGCCCTGCATTCTGCCGCGCTAGCGTGGCGATCATGGAACCACCTGCGGAGCCCCGGGCGCGGCGGCTGTTCGGCGGCAGTGCCCGAACCCTCGGTGACCTGGCCGCGAGCCCCTTCCGGGCCGACCGGGACCGGATCGTCGCCTCGCCGTTCTTCGCCCGCCTGAACGGCGTCACCCAGGTCGTCAGCCCCGGCGGCTCGGGCCTGCTGGTGCACAACCGACTCACCCACAGCCTGAAGGTCGCCCAGGTGGCCCGGGCGATCGCCGAGCGGCTCACCGCCGACGCGGCGCACCGCGACCTGCTGGAGAAGCTGGGCGGCTGCGACCCGGACGTGGTGGAGGCCGCCGCACTCGCCCACGACCTCGGCCACCCGCCCTTCGGGCACCTCGGGGAGCGGGTGCTGGACCGGCTGGCCCGCCACCGGCTCGGGCTCACCGACGGCTTCGAGGGCAACGCCCAGTCGTACCGGATCGTCACCTCCACCGAGATCCGCGGCGCCGCGACCACCGGCCTGGACCTCACCGCGGCGGTCCGGGCCGCCCTGCTGAAGTACCCGTGGACCCGGCTGGACCATCCGGACCCGCACCCTCGCCTGCTGGACCCGGCGCCGCGCGGGGCCACCCCACCGCCCGACGACCCGGACAGCGGGTCGCTGAAGTTCGGGGCGTACCGCACCGAGGTCGACGACCTGCGCCAGGCCCGCGAGCCGTTCGTCGGGCGGATCGCCGACTGGCAGCAGACCGTCGAGGCGTCGGTGATGGACACCGCCGACGACGTCGCGTACGCCATCCACGACGTGGAGGACTTCTACCGGGTCGGTGTGCTCCAGCAGGGGGCGGTGGCCGCCGAACTCACCGCCTGGCAACGGGAGAGCGGCCACTTCCGGGCGATCACCGGGCCCGCACTGACCGGGGCGGCCCGCCGGCCCGGCGCGGCGATCGAGCGGCTGCGCCGGCAGCTGCACCGCAAGGACGGGTGGATCGCCGACGACGACGCGTTCGCCGCCGCCGTCGAGCACGTCCGCGAGGAACTGGTGGAGGGTCTGCTCGCGATGCCGTTCGACGGCTCGATCGAGGCCGAGCAGTACGTGGCCCGTTTCTCCGCCCGCTGGACCACGCGGTTCGTCGACGCGATCACCGTCGTGGAGGACCCCTCGGTGCGGTCCGGGCACGTGCTGCTCGCCCCGGCCCAGTGGCACGAGGTCCAGGTGCTCAAGTTCGTGCACCACCGGTTCGTGCTGGCCCGCCCGGACCTGGCGCTGCACCAGCGCGGTCAGGCGCGACTGCTGGGCACCCTGGTGGAGGCGCTGTGGGAGTGGCTGCTGGACCCGGCCGAGGAGTCCCGGCTGCCCCGCCGCCTGCACGACCTCGTCGAGCTGGCCGAGGCGGAGCTGCACCCGCGTACGGCGGACCGGATCGACAAGGCCCGGGGCCGGGCGATCGTCGACTTCGTCGCGCAGCTCACCGACGGTCAGGCGGTGGCGATGCTGGACGCGCTGTCCGGCCGCTCCGGCGCCCTGTGGACCGACGCCTTCGTCCTGTAGGCGGGTAAGGAAGGGCCCCCGCTTAACGCCTCCGGTAGAGGAAGGGCCCCCTCTTAACAACCGCCGGGCGCGTCAGGCGACGGCCTGCCACCAGCCGTCCACGGCCGGCGGGTCGTCCACCACCACCCGCTCGCCGGGACGGGGCACCGCGAGCCGGACGTCCCGGGCCTTGGCCTCGGCCCAGATCCGGTCCACCGGCTCGGACCAGGCGTGCAGAGCGAGGTTGAACGTCGCCCAGTGCACCGGGATCATCAGTCCGCCGCGCAGGTCGACATGGGCTGCGACGGCCTCCTCGGGGAACATGTGGATGCTCGGCCACGCCCGGTCGTACGCGCCGATCTGCATGAGCGTCACGTCGAACGGGCCGTGCTCGGCACCGATCTCGGCGTACCCCGGGAAGTAGCCGGAGTCGCCGGTGTAGAAAACCTTCCGGTGCGTGCCGGCGATCACCCAGGAGCTCCAGAGGGTGCCGTCGCGGCGCAGGCCCCGGCCGGAGAAGTGCTGGGCGGGGGTGGCGGTCAGCTCGATGCCGCCGAGGTCGTGGCTCTCCGACCAGTCCAGCTCCACGATCCGGTCGGCCGGCACGCCCCACCGGTCGAGGTGCGCGCCCACACCGAGCGGCACCACGAACGGCGCCGACTGCCGGGTAGTCAGCTCCCGTACGGTGGCCAGGTCGAGGTGGTCGTAGTGGTCGTGGGAGATCAGGATCGCGTCGAGCCGGGGCAGGTCGTCCAGGCGTACCGGAGGCTCGTGCAGCCGCTTCGGCCCGACCGCCGCGGAGGGGGAGCACCGCTCGCTCCACACCGGGTCGAGCAGCACCCGGTGGCCCTCGATCTCGACCAGCACGGACGCGTGCCCGTACCAGACGATGCCGAGCTCGGTCTGCGCGTCGTCGCCGTCGAGCCGTCGCTCGGTCGGACGCAGCAGCGGCACGGCGCTGCCCGGCCGGCGCTTCTGCTTGCCGAAGATCAGCTCCCGGATCAGGCTCCGGTCCGGCGTACCGGCCATCGGGCGGCTGCTCGCCGGATTGCGAAAGGTGCCGTCGCGGAACTGCGGCGAGCGGGCCGCCCGTTCGGCACGGGCCCCGATCAGCCGGCCGCCGAGCGCCAACGGCACGTCGCGGGCCACCCAGGCGAGGCCGGCGAGCGCGGCCAGGCCGGCCGCCCCGCCCATCCGCCGCCCGAGCGACCGCTCCAGGTCTCCGCTCTCCGGTGCCGTCATCGCCGTCCCTCCGCCCGAGTCACGACGTACACGGTAGCTCCCGGTGTTAAGAAGGGCCCCTTCCTCTACCGGAGGCGTTAAGAAGGGGCCCTTCCTTTGCGCCGATCAGCCGCCGTTGCTGGGGCGGTGCGGGGCTGCCCGGTGGGTGGTGCCCACGCCGGGAAGGCGGTCGACCGCCGCGAGGAGGCGGCGGCCGAGCCGGGACCGGGCCGCCACCGCCGGGTGCGTGGCGCCGAAGTCGTCCGCGCCGGCCTGGCCGTCGGCGAAGAGGGCGTACGTGAGCACGGGCGCCCCGGCCGCGTCGAAGACCACGCCGGCCTCGTGCCGGGCGTCGCCGAACCAGCCGGCCTTGGTGGCGATCCGGGCCCGCTGCGCCGACGACATCTCCTGCCGGATCCCGTCGGTGTACGCGATGGGGGAGCGCAGCAGCTTCAGCACGTACGCGGTCGACGCCGGGGACAGCAGGGTCCCGCCGACCAGCGCCCGCAGCAGGTCGTGGGTCTCCCGGGGGGTGCTGGTGCCGAGGAAGAACCGGTTCGGGTTGGCGACCGGCTGCACCTGCGTGTTCTCAAAGCCCTTGTCCCGCAGGATCTGGTTGAGTTCCGCCGCCGGGCAGACGAGGCCGCAGAGTCGCACGGCGGTGTCGTCAGAGACGGTCAGCAGGGCGGCCAGCGCATGGCCGAGGGTCACCGAGCTGGGGTACGCGCCGTCCAGCCCGAAGATGCCGTCACCGCCCGGCACCACGATCGCCGCGGTGACCTCGACCCGCTGGTCGAGGGTGAGCAGGCCACGGTCCACCTTGTCGAGCACCGCCACGGCGACCGCGACCTTGTTGACGCTGTACGCCTCGATCCGCCGGTCGGCCTCGTCGGCCACCGCGACCACCGGCTCACCGGCCGGGTCGGCGACGCTGACGTACGCCTGCCAGTTGCCGCCGGCCCGTGCGGTCTCCCGCTCGTAGGCGGCGGCGACGCGCCGCGCGGCCTGCGCCGGTGTGGCCGGGGCCGGTTCGGTGCCCTCGGTCGCTGCGGACGCGGGGGTGGCGGCGGCGAGCACCGTCCCTGCCGTGGCCACCGTGCCCAGTCCCAGTGCCGTCCTGCGGTTAACCCGGATGGTCAATCGTCTCTCCCGTCGTGGTGGGCCGGAGCGCCCGGCCCACCACCCTAGGCGAAACGATCGACGCCGGTGATCCCGCACGATGCTCACCGCAGTCGTCGTCGGACGGCGCCGCCGATCGACCAGGGCAGCGCGCCGACACTGCGTACCACCTGCGCCAGGTCGGGCCGCCACCCGCCGCTCACCGACTCACCCGCCGGGTTCGGCGCGAACACGACCCCATCGTGCGGCGCGACCGGTCGGTTGGTCAGCCCGGCGAGGCGCATCAGGGGTACGACGAGGACGTCGTAGACGCCGGGCAGCACCGTGAACCCGAAGCGCATGACCACGTTGAGCCGGCCCACCGACACCTCCCGCCGGGGCCGGTCCGCGCAGTCCACGATGGCCCGCGCCACCCGCTCCGGGCTGCTGATCGGCAGCGGCGGGCGACCCACGCGTCCCAGGTAGTTGGCCGCCTGCTGGTAGACCGGCGTGTCCACGCTGCCCGGGCTGACGATGCAGACGTTCACTCCGGGCGTCTCCCGGGCCTCCTGCTGCAATGCCCGCGCGAGCCCCTGCAGACCCCACTTGCTCGCCACGTATCCGCTCATGAAGGGCGCGGTGATGTGCCCCAGCACCGAGCCGGTGAGGATCAGCGTCCCGCCGCCGTTGCCGCGGAAGTGCCGCAACGCCACCCGGGCCACCGCCGCGGCGGCGATCAGGTCGGTGCGGACCACCTGCTCGAAGACCCGCTCCGGGGTCTCGTCGAAGCGCCCGTACGCCATCACCGCCGCCGTGTGCACCCACACGTCCACGCCGCCGAACCGTTGGACCGCCGCGTCGGCCAGCGCCGCCAGGGCGCCGTCGGCCGTGACGTCCGTCGGTACGTCCAGCACCTCCGCGCCGACCTTCTCGCACTCCGCGCGGACGTCGGCGAGAGTGGCGGGGGAGCGGGCGGCGAGGACCAGACGGTCCCCGCGCTCCGCGAACTCCCGGGCCGCCGCCCGGCCGATCCCGCTGGTCGCGCCGGTGACGACCACCGTACGGCTCACGGTTCGAGCACGACCTTGACGCACCCGTCCTGCTTCTTCTGGAACATCTCGTACGCCTCCGGCGCGCGCTGCAACGGCACCCGGTGGGTCCGCAGGTCCTCCACGCCCAGCGGGTCGTCGTCGCCGGAGAGCAGCGGGAGGATCTCGTCGGTCCAGCGGCGCACGTGGCACTGGCCCATCCGCAGCTGGATGCCCCGGTCGAACATCTCCATCAGCGGCATCGGGTCGACCTCACCGCCGTACACCCCGGAGATGGAGACCGTGCCGCCCCGCCGGACGGCCTTCAGCGCGGCCTTGAGCACGACGAGCCGGTCCACCCCGACCTTGTCGGTCATCGTCTGGGCCAGCTTGTCCGGCAGCAGGCCGGCGGCGGTCTGGGCGAGCTTCCCGGTGGTGGAGCCGTGCGCCTCCATGCCGACCGCCTCGATCACCGCGTCCGGGCCGCGCCCGTCGACCAGGTCGATCAGCGCGCCGGGCACGTCGTCCAGGTCGGTGACGTCGAGCACCTCGATGCCGTGCCGGCGGGCCATCTCCAGCCGTTCCGGCACCAGGTCCAGTCCGATGACCCGGTCCGCGCCGAGGTGCCGGCCGATGCGGGCGGCGAGCTGGCCCACCGGTCCGAGCCCGAAGACGGCCAGGGTGCCGCCGGGCGGCGTGTCGGCGTACTTCACGGCCTGCCACGCGGTCGGCAGGATGTCGGACAGGTAGAGCCACCGCTCGTCGGGCCCGGTCTCGGGCACCTTGATCGGGCCGAACTGGGCGTGCGGCACCCGCAGGTACTCCGCCTGCCCGCCGGGCACCGACCCGTACAGCGAGGTGTAGCCGAACAGCGCGGCGCCCTTGCCCTCGGAGGTGACCTGGGTGGTCTCGCACTGGGCGTACAGCTGACGGTCGCACATCCAGCAGGAGCCGCAGGAGATGTTGAACGGGACGACCACCCGGTCGCCGGGCTTCAGCCGGGTCACCCCCGGTCCGACCTCCTCGACGATGCCCATGGGTTCGTGACCGAGTACGTCGCCCGGCTTCAGGAACGGCCCGAGCACTTCGTAGAGGTGCAGGTCGGAGCCGCAGATGGCGGTGGAGGTGATCCGGACGATCGCGTCGGTCGGCTCCTCGATCCGGGGGTCGGGCACCTCCTCGACCCGT
Source organism: Micromonospora sp. BQ11 (assembly GCF_052068135.1). Classification (NCBI taxonomy): domain Bacteria; kingdom Bacillati; phylum Actinomycetota; class Actinomycetes; order Micromonosporales; family Micromonosporaceae; genus Micromonospora; species Micromonospora sp. BQ11. Next base: position 92,337 of record NZ_JBQHDB010000017.1, read on the forward strand.
ACGTCCCGCTTGCCCTGCCAGGTCAGTGCCTTCATGCCAGTGTTCCCCTCGTCGTCGTCGTCGTCGTCGCCGCCGCCGTCGTGCCGTCGCCCGGGGTGCTACCCGCCCACGAAGACTTGAACCGACCTCCGCGTCTTCCCGGGCGGGTCCGCTGCCGGTGACGAGGACGCGTGCGGCAACGCGCGGTACGCCCGGACGGGCCCTGTCGAGCTGATGACGCCGATGGATCGCCGGGTGGAATCGCCCACCGGCCCGGCCCCCGCGCCGAGCGCGCCGTCGCCCCGTGCCGGGTGGCCGTCGTTCTGTGCCGGGTGTCGGATGGCCGTCGTCCGGTGCCGGGTGGCCGGTGGCCGGTCCCGATGCCAGGTGGCCTGCTGGCCCGGTGGCTGGGTGAAGGGCGTGGCGTGGAGCCCAACACCTCCGCCGGGCACGTCCCGGCCGCCGACAAGCATGATCCACTCGACTTCACTGAAGTCGGTCCGTCGGAGGCCGCCTGACGCCCCGACTTCACTGAACCCGAGTTGACCATGCGGTGCGACCCGCTCTGGTCAACCCCGAGGCGCCGGTGATGTCGTGGATGACTCAGCTCGACAGCGCGTGAACCGCATCCGCTGCCCCGGGCAGGATACGGCGATGCCGCCGCACCTGATGGGATGCGGCGGCATCATCGCGGAGCCAGAGCCAGAGCGGAGCCGGGCCTCAGGAGCCCGGAGTGTTTCCCCCGCCCTTGCGGGTGGCGGCCAGGTAGTCCCGGTTGAGCCGGCCGATGGTGTTCAGCGGGATGCCCTTCGGGCAGACCACCGTGCACTCGCCGGCGTTGGTGCAGCCGCCGAAGCCGGCCTCGTCGTGGGCGTCGACCATGCCGATCACCCGGGTGTACCGCTCCGGCTGGCCCTGGGGCAGCAGCGAGAGCTGGGTGACCTTGGCGGCCGTGAACAGCATGCCGGAGCCGTTGGGGCAGGCCGCCACGCAGGCGCCGCAGCCGATGCAGGCCGCCGACTCGAAGGCGGCGTCGGCGTTGGCCTTGGCCACCGGGGTGGAGTGGGCCTCGGGGGCGCTGCCGGTGGGGGCGGTGATGTACCCGCCAGCAGCGATGATCTTGTCGAAGGCGTTCCGGTCGACGACCAGGTCCTTGACGACCGGGAAGGCGCGGGCCCGCCACGGCTCGATGTCGATCGTGTCGCCGTCGGCGAACTGCCGCATGTGCAGCTGGCAGGCGGTGGTGCCGCGCTGCGGCCCGTGCGCGTTGCCGTTGATCATGAGGCCGCACATGCCGCAGATGCCCTCGCGGCAGTCGTGGTCGAACGCCACCGGCTCCTCGCCGGCGAGGATCAGCCGCTCGTTGAGCACGTCGAGCATCTCCAGGAACGACATGTCCGGTGAGACGTCGTCGACCTTGTAGGTCACCATCCGACCCTTGTCCTCGGGGCCGGACTGGCGCCAGATGCGCAGGGTCAGGTTCACTTGTAGCTCCGCTGCGTGGGGTGGACGTATTCGAACTTCAGGTCTTCCTTGTGCAGCACCGCGGGCTCGCCGGTGGCGGTGAACTCCCAGGCCGCGACGTACGCGAACCGGTCGTCGTCGCGCTGCGCCTCGCCGTCGGGGGTCTGGTGCTCGGCCCGGAAGTGGCCGCCGCAGGACTCCTCGCGGTGCAGGGCGTCGATGCACATCAGCTCGGCCAGCTCGAAGAAGTCGGCCACCCGGCCGGCCTTCTCCAGCGACTGGTTGAGCCCCTCGCCGTCACCCGGCACGCGCACCCGCTGCCAGAACTGCTCCCGCAGCGCCCGGATCTCGTCGATGGCCTTGCGGAGTCCGGCCTCGGAGCGCTCCATGCCGCAGTGCTCCCACATGATCTGGCCCAGCTCGCGGTGGAACGAGTCGACGGTCCGGTCGCCGTTGACCGCCAGCAGCCGCTGGATCCGGTCCTCGACGTCGCGCCGCGCCTGCACCACCGCCGGGTTGCTGGCCTCCACCGGCTCGAACGGGCCGGCCGCCAGGTAGTTGGCGATCGTGGTGGGCAGCACGAAGTAGCCGTCCGCGAGGCCCTGCATCAGCGCCGAGGCGCCGAGCCGGTTCGCGCCGTGGTCGGAGAAGTTCGCCTCACCGATCACGAACAGGCCGGGGATGCTCGACTGGAGGTCGTAGTCGACCCACAGGCCGCCCATCGTGTAGTGCACGGCCGGGTAGATCCGCATCGGGACCTCGTACGGGTCCTCGCCGGTGATCCGCTCGTACATCTCGAAGAGGTTGCCGTACTTCGCCTCGATGGCCTTGCGACCGAGGCGGTCGATGGCGTCGGCGAAGTCCAGGTAGACGCCGAGCTTGCTCGGCCCGACACCGCGGCCCTCGTCGCAGACGTTCTTCGCGGCCCGGGAGGCGATGTCCCGGGGCACCAGGTTGCCGAACGACGGGTAGATGCGCTCCAGGTAGTAGTCGCGCTCGTCCTCTCCGATGTCCCGCGGTGCCCGGTCGTCGTCCTTGGCCTTGGGCACCCACACCCGGCCGTCGTTGCGCAGCGACTCGCTCATCAGGGTCAGCTTCGACTGGTGGTCGCCCGAGACCGGGATGCACGTGGGGTGGATCTGCGTGTAGCAGGGGTTGGCGAAGTACGCGCCCTTGCGGTGCGCCCGCCAGGTGGCCGTGACGTTGCAGCCCTTGGCGTTCGTGGAGAGGTAGAAGACGTTGCCGTAGCCGCCGGAGGCGAGCACGACGGCGTCCGCGAACTCGGTGGTGATCTCTCCGGTGACCAGGTCCCGGACGACGATGCCCCGGGCCTTGCCGTCGACGACGACCAGCTCCAGCATCTCGTGCCGGGCGTTCATCTCCACGTTGCCCAGGCCGATCTGCCGCTCCAGCGCCTGGTACGCGCCGAGCAGGAGCTGCTGGCCCGTCTGGCCCCGGGCGTAGAAGGTGCGCTGCACCTGTGCGCCACCGAAGGAGCGGGTGTCCAGCAGGCCGCCGTACTCGCGGGCGAACGGGACGCCCTGCGCGACGCACTGGTCGATGATGTTGACCGAGACCTCGGCCAGCCGGTGCACGTTCGACTCCCGGGAGCGGAAGTCGCCGCCCTTGACGGTGTCGTAGAACAGCCGGTGCACGGAGTCGCCGTCGTTGCGGTAGTTCTTGGCGGCGTTGATGCCACCCTGCGCGGCGATGGAGTGCGCCCGCCGCGGGCTGTCCTGGTAGCAGTAGGACTTGACCCGGTAGCCCTGTTCGGCGAGGGTCGCGGCGGCCGAGCCGCCGGCCAGGCCGGTGCCGACCACGATCACCGTCATCTTGCGGCGGTTGGCCGGGTTGACCAGCTTGGCCTCGAAGCGGCGGGTCTCCCAGCGCTTCTCGACCGGGCCCTCGGGAGCCTTCGTGTCGGCGATCGGGTCGCCCTCGGTGAAGAGATCCATGGTCAGGACACCAATCCGGTGAGTACGGCGAACGGGACCACCAGGTAGCCGGCGCACAGCGCGACGGAGAAGGCCAGCGCGACGTTCTTCGCCCGACGCTCACCGCGCGGGGTCTGCTGGCCGAGGCTGCGTACCGCACTGAAGATGCCGTGGCGCAGGTGGAAGCCGATGGAGACGATCGCCAGGGTGTAGAAGAGCGTGACGTACCAGCGCTCCGGCGCGAAGTCGGCGACGACGTTGGCGTACGGGCGGGTGGGGTCGCCGACCGGGTTCAGGGTGCCGGTGGTCAGGTCCAGGATGTGGTAGATCACGAAGAGCAGGATGATCACACCGCCCCAGCGCATCGTCCGGGCCGCGTAGCTGCCCTGAACCTTCTTGCGGTGCGCGTACCGCACCGGGCGCGCGGCGCGGGCCCGCAGGGCGAGCGTGGTGGCGGCCCAGATGTGGCCGACCACGGCCACCACGAGGCCGATCCGCAGCATCCACAGGGCCCACACGCCCGGCAGCAGGGGTGCGCCCAGCTCGCGCAGCCACTCCGCGTAGTGGTTGAAGGACGTCGCGCCCGTGAAGACCTTCAGGTTGCCGAGCATGTGCGCGACGAGGAACAGCACCAGCATGATGCCCGTCACCGCCATGACGGCCTTCAGGCCGACGCTGGAACGGATGGGCGACCGAGTTCTCGTGACTACCACGCGATCGACGCTAGGAGCGATTTGATCAGTCGTCCAATGCATCGAACTCGCAGTGTTGATAGCCGTAGGCTATCTAGATGCAGCTCCATCAGCTCCGGTACTTCGTGGCGGTCGCAGAAGTACGACATTTCACCCAAGCAGCCGACATCGTCGGGATAACCCAGCCCTCGCTGAGTAAGCAAATTCACGCCCTGGAGACCGACCTGGGGGCACCTCTGTTCGAGCGGGTAAGGGGCAACATCGCGCTCACCGCCGCCGGGGAGGTGCTGCTTCCGCTGGCCAAGCGGATCCTCGCCGACGTGGACACGGCCACCCGCGAGGTGCAGGAGCTGGTCGGCCTGCGCCGCGGACGCGTACGCCTCGGCGCGACCCCCAGCCTGGCGACCTCCCTCGCGCCGCCGGTGCTGCGCCGCTTCCGCGACGCCCACCCCACCGTCGACCTGAAGGTCGAGGAGGGCGGCTCCCAGGACCTCGTCCGTGACCTGCTCCGCGGCGACCTGGACCTGGCGCTCATCATCATGCCGGCGCAGGGCACCGACCCCGGGCTGCGCGCCGACCCGATCCTGCGGGAGAGCCTCGTCGTCGCCTCGGTGGACGCGCTGCCGGACGCGACGGGGACCGGGGAGCTGCGCATCACCGACCTGCGTGACCAGCCGATGGTGATGTTCCGCGAGGGCTACGACCTGCGCGACGCCACCCTCCAGGCGTGCCGGGCGGCCGGCTTCGAGCCGACCGTGGCGGTGGACGGCGGCGAGATGGACGCCGTGCTCAGCTTCGTCGAGGCCGGACTGGGTGTGGCGGTCGTGCCGGGCATCGTGGTCGCGCGCCGGCCGGGTGTCCGGGTCACCCGGCTCGCCCCACCCGGCGTACGCCGGACGATCGGGGTGGCCCGCCGCCGGGACGTGGTGCCCACCCACGCGGGCCGGGAGCTGCGCCGGATACTGCTCGACTACGTCCGGGACGCCACCGCCGACGGCGAGCTGCCCCCCGGCGTGGAGCCGCTGTAGCTCCGGCCGTGCCGGGTCAACGGATCGCGGGTTCTCCGGTGGCCGGCGCGGCGGTGGGACCGGTCCGGGTCGTTCGCTTGCTGGCAACGATCCAGCCCACCAGCAGGAACACGAGCCACAGCGGCACCAGCAGGGGAGCGAGCGCCGGCCAGATCGGCCACACCGGCTCGGCGAGCCCCGTCGTGCTCAGGTCCCACCAGGTCGGGACGACGCCGGGCAGCAGGCCCACCGTCGCCAGTGTGCCGGCCAGTAGGGGTACGGGCGGACGTCGTCGCGCCAGCAGCCCGAACAGGGTCGCACCGGTGGCGGCGCCGATGAGGGTGCCGGTGACCGTGGCGGCGAGGAACCCGTCGGGCGCGGCCGAGGCGAGGCCCAACGTCGATCCGGTCGACCGGTGGGTGAGCATCGCCGTCAACCCACGCTTCTCGGCCCGCCAGCCGTCGCAGGGACCGGCCGACACCCGACGCAGGCCCTGCCATCCCTGGGCCGTGGCATTGCGCCGGAGCTGGTCGGAGAGCCCGCAGTCGGCACGCTCGCCGTACTGGAACTCGATTCGACCTGAACCGAAGTCGTCGGTGGCCAGGAGGACCCCGTACCGGGCGGCGCGGACGTTCGTGGAGCTGCCGGTCGGCTCGACCGTGGGGAGCAGCTCCGCCGCCACGACCCGCGCCCGCTCGGGTTCGAGTGGCGTGCTGCCGCGACCGCCCCACCACGAACCGACGCTCAGGCCGACCGTGCCCAGGAGCACACCGCCCAGGACCAGCATCGCGACGAACGGCATCCGACGACCCACGAGCCCACCCCCTGTCGCAGTGCCGACAGGCTAGCCCCCGCGAACCACCCCCGGTGCCCCCGCGAACGCCGGCGGGCGGCTCACCGCCCCTCGGCGTCGTCCATGGCGCGATAGATACGCTGCTCGGAGACCGGGTAAGGGGTGCCGAGGGCCTGCGCGAACACATTGACCCGCAGCTCCTCGATCATCCAGCGGATCTGCCGTACCGCCGCCGACTGGCGTCTGGACGGCGGCAGCGCGGCGAGCAGGTCGTCGTACTCCTTCCGTACCACCGCGATCCGGTCCTGCTGAGACTTGTCCCGCGCCGGGTCACCGGGCAGCCGGTCCAGCCGCCGATCGATGGCGGTGAGATAGCGCAGCAGGTCGGGCAGGCGCGCGTACCCGGTCTCGGTGACGAACCCCTTGTACACGAGGCCGTTCAGCTGGGCGCGGATGTCCGCGAGGGCGGCCACCACGGCCAGGTTCCGGGTCGCGCCCAGGCGCTGTTCCACGGCGTACGCGGCGGCGAGCACCCGACGCACCCGGTCCATCACCTCGACGACGGTGTCGACCAGGTTGGCGCGGACCTTCTCCCGTAGCGCCGCGAAGCCCTCGGCGTCCCAGGCCGGGCCGCCCGTGTCGGCGATGAGCTTGTCGATCGCGGCCCCGGTCGCGTCCTCGATCAACGCCTGCACGCCGCCGTGCGGGTTGCGGCTCAGCGCCAGCTTCGCCTCGTTGCTCAGGCGTCCCTGGAGGAACTTCGCCGGGGACGGCACGGTCAGCCGCAGCAGCCGCCGGGTGCCGGCCCAGTGGGCGGCCTCCTGCTCGGCGGCGGAGTCGAACACCTTCACCCCGACGGTGGTGCCCTCGTCGACCAGCGCCGGGTACGCGGTCACCGCGTAGCCGGCCCGGACCTGCTCGATGGTGCGGGGAAGAACGTCGATGCTCCACTCCCGCAGGCCCGTCCGGGCGACGTCCGGCGCGGCGGCGGCGACGACCTGGCGTACCTCGGCCTTGAGTTGGCGTTGCAGGGCCGGCAGGTCCTTGCCCTCGGCGACCGGCTTGTCGTCCTCGCCGAGGACCCGGAAGCTGACCCGCAGGTGCGCGGGGAGCCTCGCGGTGTCCCAGGCGTCGCGCGGCACGGTGACGCCGGTCATCCGACGCAGCTGCCGGGTCAACGCGTCCAGCAGCGGCTCCTCGCCGGCCGGCATGGCGGCGAGCGCCGCGCGGGCGTAGTCGGGCACCGGCACGAAGTTGCGCCGGATCGCCTTGGGCAGCGACCGGATCAGGGCGATGACCAGCTCCTCGCGCAGGCCGGGCACCTGCCAGTCGAAGCTCTCGGCGGGCACCTGGTTGAGCAGCGGCAGCGGGATGTCCACGGTCACGCCGTCGGTCGGGGTGCCGGGCTCGAAGCGGTACGTCAGCGGCAGCGTCACCCCGTCGGCGCTCCACTCGTCGGGGTAGTCGGCCTCGTCCACCCCGCCCCGGCCGGCGTTGACCAGCAGGTCGCGGGTGAAGGTGAGCAGGTCGGGCCGCTCCCGGCGGGTCTTCTTCCACCAGGCGTCGAAGTGCCGCCCGGACACCACGTCGGCGGGGATCCGCTCGTCGTAGAACTGGAAGATCGTCTCGTCGTCGACCAGGATGTCGCGCCGCCGGGCCCGGCTCTCCAGCTCCTCGATCTCACCGAGCAGCCGCTTGTTGTCCGTCCAGAACCGGTGGTGCGTGGACCAGTCGCCCTCGACCAGGGCGTGCCGGATGAACAGCTCTCGGCTCAGGGCCGGATCGATGCGACCGAAGTTCACCTTGCGGGAGGTGACGATCGGGATGCCGTACAGGGTGACCTTCTCGTAGGCGAGCACCGCCGCCTGCTTCTTCTCCCAGTGCGGCTCGCTGTAGCTGCGCTTGACCAGGTGCTGTGCCAGGGGTTCGACCCATTCCGGCTCGACCCGCCCGTTCACCCGCCCCCACAGCCGGGACGTCTCCACCAGCTCGGCGGCCATCACCCAGCGCGGCGGCTTCTTGAACAGCGCCGAGCCGGGGAACAGCGCGAACTTCGCGCCGCGCGCGCCCAGGTACTCGTGCTTCTGCGGGTCCTTGAGCCCGACGTGCGACAGCAGGCCGGCGAGCAGCGACTGGTGCACCTTCGGGGTGTCGATCTCCTCCGGCAGGTCCGCGCCCCGGCCGCGCCGGCCCCCGTCGGGCGCGGCCTCCGTCGCGCCGCCCCGGCCGCGCCGCCCGTCGCCCTGCTCGGGCGTACGCAGGACCTGGCGCAGCTGGCTGACGATGTCCTGCCACTCGCGGACCCGCAGGTAGTTCAGGTACTCCGCCTTGCACATCCGGCGGAAGGCGCTGGAGGACAGTTCGCGCTGCTGCTCGCGCAGGTACCGCCACAGGTTGAGCAGGGCGACGAAGTCCGACTCGGGGTCGGCGAAGCGGGCGTGCGCCTGGTCGGCCTGGGCCTGCTTCTCCGCCGGCCGCTCGCGCGGGTCCTGGATGGACAGCGCGGCGGCGATCACCATCACCTCGGTGGCGCAGCCGTTGCGCTCGCCCTCCAGGACCATCCGGGCCAGTCGCGGGTCGACCGGCAGTTGGGCCAGCCGCCGTCCCAGCGCGGTGAGCCGCTTCGCCGGGTCGGTCTCGGCCGGGTCGATCGCGCCCAGCTCGTGCAGCAGGTTGAGGCCGTCGGCGACGTTGCGCCGGTCCGGCGGGTCGATGAACGGGAACGCGGCGATGTCGCCGAGCCCGATGGCGGTCATCTGGAGAATGACCGAGGCGAGGTTGGTGCGCAGGATCTCCGGGTCGGTGAACTCCGGCCGGGACGCGAAGTCCTGCTCGTCGTAGAGGCGGATGCAGATGCCGTCGGACGTCCGCCCGCAGCGGCCCTTGCGCTGGTTGGCCGACGCCTGGGACACCGGTTCGATGGGCAGCCGCTGCACCTTGAGCCGGTGGGAGTAGCGGGAGATGCGGGCGGTGCCCGGGTCCACCACGTACTTGATGCCGGGCACGGTCAGCGAGGTCTCCGCGACGTTGGTGGCGAGCACCACCCGGCGCCCGGTGTGCGGGGCGAAGACCCGGTGCTGCTCGGCGGAGGACAGCCGGGCGTACAGGGGCAGGATCTCGGTGCCCAGCAGCGACCGCTTGGACTGCACCAGCTTGCCCAGCGCGTCGGCGGTGTCCCGGATCTCCCGCTCGCCGGAGAGGAAGACCAGGACGTCGCCGGGCCCCTCGGCGGCCAGCTCCTCGACCGCGTCGCCGATGGCCTGGACCTGGTCGCGGACGTTCTCCTCGTCCTCGGAGTCGTCACCCTCGGCCCCGGTGACCTCGACCAGCGGCCGGTAGCGCACCTCCACCGGGTACGTCCGCCCGGACACCTCCACCACCGGCGCCGGCACGCCGTCGGGGTGCTCCTCGGTCGGTGGGCCGGCGAAGTGGCGGGCGAACCGGTCGGTCTCGATGGTCGCCGAGGTGATGATCACCTTCAGGTCGGGCCGGCGGGGGAGCAGTTGCCGGACGTAGCCCAGGATGAAGTCGATGTTGAGGCTGCGCTCGTGCGCCTCGTCGATGATCAGCGTGTCGTACTGGCGGAGCATCCGGTCGGTCTGCAGTTCGGCCAGCAGGATGCCGTCGGTCATCAGCTTGACCAGGCTGCGGTCGCTGACCTGGTCGGTGAAGCGGACCTTGTAGCCGACCACGTCGCCCAGCTCCGTGCCCAGCTCCTCGGCGATTCGGTCGGCGACCGTCCGGGCGGCCAGTCGCCGGGGCTGGGTGTGGCCGATCAGCCCGGTGATCCCGCGCCCCAGCTCCAGGCAGATCTTGGGCAGCTGGGTGGTCTTGCCGGAGCCGGTCTCGCCGGCCACGATCACCACCTGGTGGTCACGGATCGCCGCGGCGAGATCGTCCTTGCGCTCACTGACCGGCAGTCCCGCCGGATAGGTGACGACCGGCACCGCCGCCCGGCGCTCGGCTAGCCGCGCCTCGGCCCGGGCCACCTCGACGGCGATCTCGGCCAGCGCCGAGGACCGCCGGTCGATGTCGCGCAGCTTCCGTACGTCCTCCAGCCGCCGCTGGATGCGGCGCTGGTCGCGGAACATCAGCGGGTCGGTGCGGCGGTGCAGCTCGCGGACGGAGTCGGGCGCGGCGGCGGCGGCTGGATTCTGCATGTCGTCGCCAAGGATAGGCAGCCCGCCGCCGTACCGCCCGCGGGTTACCGCCGGTCGTCGCCGTCCTACAGTTGACCGACGTCTCCGGGCCCGGCCCGGACGATCACCGGGGCGCACGGGGGGCGAACGATGATTCTGCGGGACACCGACCGGGCGCTGGTGCAGGCGGCCACGGCGGTCGCCAAGCTGCGCTGCCGCAGCGCCAACCACACGGTCGCCGCCGCCGCGCGGACCGTCGACGGTCGGGTCTTCACCGGCGTGAACGTCCACCACGTCACCGGCGGGCCGTGCGCCGAGGTGGTGGTGGTGGGCACCGCCGCCACGCAGGGCGTCACCGACCTGGAGACGATCGTCGTCGTGGGGGACCGGGGGCGCGCGGTCGTCGCGCCCTGTGGGCGCTGCCGGCAGGTCCTGCACGACTACTTCCCGACCATCCGGGTGATCGTCGGACCGCTGGACGGGCTGCGGGTGGTGCCGATCGCCGCGCTGCCGCCGGAGACGTACGCGGGGGCCGACCACCGGCTCGACGGCGTCCTCCCGGCACCCCGCTCGGGTGTCGAGGACTGAGGTCACCGCCGCGGCGGGTGCCTCAGTCCGGGATCCCCGGCTGGTCGGGCGTACCCCCGACGTCGCCTCCGTCCCCACGCCGCCGGCGTCCGCGCAGCCAGACGGCCAGGCCGGCGGCGCCCCCGGCGGCCAGCAGGCCGAGCTTCAGGCCGGCCTTGCCGAGCCCGAGGTAGCCCAGCGCGCTGACCCCCGCACCGCTCCACCAGGACAAGTCGACGAGTCGGGCCGGGTCGGTGCGGTGTTCCCAGTCGCGCATCCACCACCCGAGCGCCACCAGCGCGAGCGCGCCGGCCCCGGCGAGCACCGCCGCGACGACCAGTCGCCGGTGCCCGTGCTGCTGTCCGTCGCTCACGGCGCCGAGGGTAGCGGGGTCACGCCAGGGCGGCGGCCCGCTCAGTCGCCGGCGGCGGCCTCCAGCATCGACCGGGGCAGCGGCACGTCCTCGAAGCGCAGGATGCCCTCGGGCACCATCCAGCTCATCACCTGCACCGCCAGCCGACCGGCGCGGACCGCCGGGTCGTTCGTGTACAGCTCGCGAGCCGCCACCGGATCCACCGACAGCACGACGAAGCCGCGCAGCCGTTCGTCGTCGGTCTGGACGAACGGGCCGGCGGCGAGCACGAGCCCCTGGTCCACCAGCCCCGCCTGGTGGGCGAGGTGGGCGTCCTGCAACCGGTCCGCCGCCTCGGGCGGCAGCTCCGGCGCGTCCGGCGGGCGCACCAGGAGCACGACCGTGTGCTGGTCGAATCGCATCCTCCCAGCGTAGGGCCGTACCGGGGCACCGGTGAGCCTTCGCCGCCGGACGGGTCGGATCGACCACGGCGAGTTAGGCTCACCTAAGTACTTCGGCTAAGGTAAGGCGACCCTAAGCCGAACGCTCAGGAGAGACGTGACCACCCTCGCCACCCCGACGGCCCCCGCCGCCGGCACCCGGCCGGACCGCCGGACGGGCCGCCGCCTCGCGGTCACCGTCGCGGCCGCGGTGGTGCTGGTGCTCGCGGTCCTCGCCAGCTTCGCGCTGGGCAGCCGGTCGCTGGCCGTCGCGCAGGTCTTCCACGCGCTGGTCGCCCCCGACGGCGGCGAGGCCACCACCATCGTCCGGGACCTGCGCATGCCCCGTACGGCCCTCGGGCTCATCGTCGGCCTCGCGCTCGCCGTCGCCGGGGTGCTCCTCCAGGCCCTCACCCGCAACCCGCTGGCCGAGCCGCGCATCCTGGGCATCAGCGCCGGCGCCTCGTTCGGCGTGGTGCTGGCCATCTCCGTGTTCGGGGCGACCACCCTCGCCGGGTACGTGTGGTTCGGCATCGCCGGCGCGCTCGGCGCGGGCGTGCTGGTCTTCGCCGTGGCCGCGCGGGCCCGCGACGGCGCGAGCCCGGTCACCCTCGCGCTGGTCGGCGCGGCGCTCGACGCCAGTCTCGCCTCCGTCGTGTACGCGCTGCTCAGCATCGACGCCCGCACCTTCGAGGAGTACCGGTTCTGGGTGGTCGGCGGGCTCACCGGCCGGGACATGTCGGTCGCCGTCCAGGTGCTGCCGTTCGTCCTCGCCGGCCTCGTCCTGGCGGTCCTGGTCGCCCGGGGCCTCGACGCGCTCGCCCTCGGCGACGACGTCGCCCGGGGCCTCGGCCACCGCATCGGCCTGGTCCGCCTCGGCGGTGGCGCCGCCGCCGTGCTGCTCACCGGTGCCGCGGTCGCCGCCGCCGGTCCGATCGCCTTCGTCGGTCTCGCCGTCCCGCACCTCGCCCGGGCACTCGTCGGCGCCGACCACCGCTGGACCCTCGCGGTGTCCGCCCTTCTCGGGCCCGCGCTGCTGCTCGGCGCCGACGTCGTCGGCCGTCTGATCGACCCGCCGGGCGAGGTGCCGGCCGGCATCGTCACCGCCCTGATCGGTGCTCCGCTGCTGGCGGTCCTGGTCCGCCGCGCCAAGGTGGTGACGGCGTGACCGGGCAGACCGCTGTCACCGGCCTGCCCGGGCGGTCGCTGCTGCGGGTCGGCCCGGTCAGCGTGCAGATCCGCCGTCGGGCGGTGCTCGTCGCCGCCGCGACGACGGTGCTGCTGCTGGTCGCCGGTCTGCTCAGCCTCTCCCTCGGCACCCCGTACGTCGCCACCGCCGACGTGCTCCGTGCGCTCTCCGGCGTCGGCACCCCGTACGACCTGGTGGTCCTCGATCTGCGGCTGCCCCGGCTGGTGCTGGCCGCCGCGGCCGGTGCCGCGTTCGGCGTGGCCGGCACGCTGATCCAGAGCGTGGCCCGCAACCCCCTCGCGAGTCCCGACGTCATCGGCATCACCCAGGGTGCCGGCCTGGCCGCCACGGTCGCTCTCACCAGTGGTGCCGCCGCCGTCGTCGTCGCGCCCAGCGCGCTGCTCGGAGGGCTGGTCGCGGCGGCGCTGCTGTTCGCCCTCGGCGCCCGGCACGGGCTGGCCGCGCAGCGGTTCGTGCTCGCCGGCGTCGCGGTCGCGTTCGCCCTGCGCGCGCTGACCGAGGTGGTGCTGCTGACCGCCGACCCCATCGACGGGCTGCGGGCGCAGATCTGGTTGATCGGCACCCTCGCCGGCAAGGGCTGGACCGAGACGCTCTGGATCACCGCCACCCTCGCCGTGCTGCTGCCGGTGCTGGCCTGGGCCGGCTGGGCCCTGAACAGCAGCGCCCTGGACGACGACACCGCCCGGGGCATCGGCCTGCGGCCCACGGCCCGCCGGATCGGCCTCGCCGGCACCGGCGTCGTCGTCGCCGCGATGGTCACCGCGCAGGTCGGCGCGGTCGACTTCGTCGCCCTGGTCGCCCCGCAACTGGCCCGGCGCCTGGTCCGCGCCGAGCGTCCCCCGATGGTCTGCGCCGCCCTCGTCGGCGCGCTGCTGCTGGTGCTCGCCGACCTGGCCGGCCGTCGGCTGTTCGCCCCGACCCAGTTGCCCGCCGGGGTGCTCACCGCCGCCATCGGCGGCCCGTACCTGATGTTCCTGCTGCTCCGCGGCCGCCGGAGGCCGTCGTGACCGCCTCCGCTCCCGGCCTGGCGGCGGAGGTCACCGGGCCGCGCGTCGGCCACCGTGGCGGCGCCGCCGTCACGCTCCCGTTCGCCGACCCCTGCAAGGAGGCGTGATGCTCTCGACCCGCGACCTGGTCGCCGGCTACGACGAGCGGACCGTGCTGGACGGGCTCGACCTCGACCTGCCCGCCGACGCCTTCACCGTCATCGTCGGTCCCAACGCCTGCGGCAAGTCCACCCTGCTGCGCACCATGGCCCGCCTGCTCACGCCCCGGCGCGGCACCGTGCTGCTCGACGGCACCGCCATCCGCGACCTGCCCACCCGCGAGGTCGCCCGCCGGCTCGGCGTACTGCCGCAGAGCCCGCTCGTGCCCGAGGGCGTCACCGTCGCGGACCTGGTCGGGCGGGGCCGGCAGCCGTACCAGCGGTGGTGGCGGCAGTGGTCCGACGAGGACGGCGCCGCCGTCGACCGGGCGATGGCCCTCGCCGACGTCGCCGGTCTGGCCGACCGGCCGGTCGACACCCTCTCCGGCGGGCAGCGGCAGCGGGTGTGGATCGCCATGACGCTCGCCCAGGACACCGAGGCGCTGCTGCTCGACGAGCCCACCACCTTCCTCGACCTGGCGCACCAGGTGGAGGTGCTGGACCTGCTACACCGCCTCCGTGTCGAACGGGGCCGGACCGTCGTGGCCGTGCTGCACGACCTCAACCAGGCCGCCCGGTACGCCGACCACCTGATCGCCATGCGCTCCGGTGCCGTGGTGGCCGCCGGGCCACCCCGGGAGATCCTCACCGCCGACCTGGTCCGGGACGTGTTCGGCCTCGACTGCGTCGTCGTCCCCTGCCCGGTGACCGGTGCGCCGCTCGTGGTGCCCGGTCTCACCGCACCGTCCCTGTCGCCCACCGCCCACGCCCCGGCACCTGTCGTCCCGGTGCCCGCTCCGGCTCCGGGCCCGACGGCCGCTCCGACCCCCTCCGCTCCGACCCCCTCCGCTCCGACCCCCTCCGCTCCGGCGGCCACCGCTCCGGTGTCCCGCCAGCCCTGACCGGTCGGCGCGGCGTGCCGCGCACCGGCTCGTACCTCGAAAGGAACCTCATGCGTCGTCTCGCCGCCGCACTCACCGCGGCGCTCGCCCTCGGCGTCGGTCTCACCGCCTGCGGTGAGAGCGACCCGGTCGCCGACACCTCCACCGGGGAGACCCGGGAGATCACCCACGCCATGGGCACCACCAAGGTGCCGGCGGAGCCGAAGCGGGTCGTGGTGCTCGACACCGACAAGATCGACACCGCGCTCTCCCTCGGTGTGAAGCCGGTCGGTGCCGCCACCGCCGGCGAGGCGAAGAGCTGGCCGACGTACTTCGGCGAGGACAAGCTCGCCGGGATCACCGAGGTCGGGGTGCTCACCGAGCCCGACCTGGAGGCGATCAACGCCCTCAAGCCGGACCTGATCCTCGGCAGCAAGTTCCGCCAGGAGAAGTTCTACGACGAGCTGGCCGCCATCGCGCCCACCGTCTTCACCGAGAAGGTGGGCATCACCTGGAAGGAGAACCTCCTCCTCGACGGCAAGGCCCTCGGCAAGGAGCAGGAGGCCCGTGGGCTGCTCGACACCTACGAGAAGCGGGCGAAGGACTTCGGCGCGACGCTCGGCGACGCCGCCACCCGCGAGATCTCCATCGTGCGGTTCATCCCCGGCGCCATCCGCGTGTACGGCCCGGACTCGTTCTCCGGCATCGTCATCGGGGACACCGGCCTCGGCCGCCCGGAGCGGCAGAAGCTCGCCGGCAAGGAGGACAAGCGCTTCGACCTGGTCAGCCCCGAACGGATCAGCGAGGTCGACGGCGACGTCATCTTCGTGACCGCGTACGGCCAGAAGGCCGTCGCCGAGCAGGGCACCGTCACCGGCGGCAGCCTGTGGAAGAACCTGTCCGCGGTCAAGGCGGGCAAGGCACACGTCGTCAGCGACGAGGTCTGGATGACCGGCATCGGCGTCGGCGCCGCCAACAAGATCCTCGACGACCTAACCAAGTACCTAACCGCCTAACCCCCACCCCCCCCGCCCCCACCCCCCGCCCCCACCGGGCAGTTTCACGGAAAGAGTGGCCATTCCACGCTGAATGGCCACTCTTTCCGTGTAAGTGGTGGCCGATCTACCCGCGCGGGGGGAGGGGGGTTACCGGCGGCGGGAGGTGAGGGCGCTGCGGAGCTCGGTGAGGAAGCTGTCGAAGTCTTCGCGCATCCGCTTGCTGGTGACGTGAAGGACGAGCCAGTCGTCTCCGAGCATCTTGTTCAGTCGTTGGCGGTCCCGGTGGAACTGGGTGGGGTCCCGGTGCCAGAGGCCGTCGTACTCGACGGCGACTTTCAGGTCGGGCCAGGCGAGGTCGACGCGGGCGACGAAACAACCGTTGCGGTTGATGACGTGCTGGGTGACCGGGCGGGGTAGACCGGCCTTCACGATGCGAACGCGAAGTCGCGATTCGGGCAGGGATTCTGCGCCCGCATCGCTCAAACTCACCGCCTCCGCGAACCGTCGCCAGCCTCTCGCACCACGGTGTTCGAACAGGTAGTGCTCGAGATCCTCGAGGTGGACCAGGCCCATCCGACGAAGCGCGTCGATGTGCGCCACGGCCTCACCGGTCTCCAGCCAGCACGTCAGATCCCAACACGTGCGTACGGCGGTGGTGACCGGCACATCGTCGAGCCGCTGTATGTCGGTGTCGCGCAACGGGGCGACGTGGATGAGAAGGCCGCCGAACGGGCCGAACCGGGAGGTGGGATCGACCAGGACCTCGACCGGCTCGTCTGGCTGGGGTTCCGGACCACCGTGCAGCGCTACCGCCGACCTGCCCGCGATCACGCAGCCCGGCGGAAAGAGCCAGGATGCGGCCGCTCGGCAGCGGGTGCGATGTGAGATCGCCAGTCGCGCGTCCGCATAGACGTTGTGGAACAGGCGCTGCCACGCGCTCGTGCGTAGCTCGTTCCTGGTGAGAAGACCTCGATGGATGACGTCACGGGCAAAGAAGACCTGCCCGGCCAGTCCGGCCGGACGGCGAGGTGCGCGAGCCATACCGGCAAGCCTCTCCCGCCCCCACCCGCCACGTAACCCCCTGAGGATAACCCACACGTCCGGCCCGATCGGCGCACTTACCGAGAAAGAGTGGCCATTCTTCGCCGAATAGCCACTCTTTCTCGGTAAATGCAGCCGCAATCGCGATGGGGGAGGGGGAGGGGGCGAGGGGGAGGGGGAGGGGGAGGGGGCGAGGGGGCGAGGGGGTTAGGCGGCGGTGGACCAGATGGCTTGGAAGGCCGCTGCTTCGCCGGCCAGCCACTGTTCGATCTGGTCGGTCTTGGCGCTCTCGGGCATCTGGTGGGCCTGGCCGCGGCGAACGTCGACCAGGACCGGCTCGGCGTGCGGCAGCACCGCGTCCATGTGGCGGGCCATCAGGTGCAGGGTGGCGAGGACCGCCTCCTCGCTGGGCGGGGCCTCGTCGAAGTGCAGCCGGACGGCCTGCACGCGACCGTCGGCGTGGCGTACGCCGAAGTGGGGGTTGATCTTGACTGGCAGGTCGCCCAGCATGGCCAGTGCGTCCCGGGTCTGGGCCAGGTCGACGTCGCGTGGCTCGCCCAGCGAGTGCAGCCAGGCGGTCGCCCCCGGGACGAGTGCCTGGTAGAGCGGACGCCAGCGGGGCTTGACCACGTCGACCACCTGGTCGAGGTGGGTGCCGCCGGTGTGGAAGGCGATGTCGGCCTTGAGCGCCTTGACGAACTGGCCGTGCGGGTTGAAGCCGGAGCGGCTGGCCCGCTGCTTGCGCAACCCGCCGACGAAGGTGGCCTTGGTGGGCCCGGTGCGGTCGACGTAGCGGGTGAACCCGAGGAGGGTGGCGTAGGGGGTCAGTGGGGCGGTGGAGGTGGGCGCGGTCACGGGCGTCCTCCCAGGTCAACAACTCGATTAGTACATACATTCTAATCGACGGGAGTGACATCGCCCAGGGGTTGGGAGGACTTCCGCGAGGTGGGGTGTGTGGACTGTTCCCACGGCCCGATCGGCCCATTGTGGGCACGGCCGCACGAGGCGGGACATCAGCGCAGGTGATCTTTGGTTAGAGTGCGGGCTCCCATCGTCACCCTCGGAGCACAGATGACATCCCTGACGGCCCGTTGGCCGCGCCTCGCCGCCGTCGTGGCGGTGCTGGCCACGACCGCACTCTTCGGCCCCGCGGCGCCCGCCCGCGCCGCGGACCCGTTGCCCGACCTGTCCGTCTCGTTCACCACCGACCCGGTGGCGGAGATCGACAACAGCGGCACGTACATCGGCATGTTCCTCTACAACTACGGCGAGGCGCGGGCCACCGCGGTCACCATCACCCTCGACCTGAGCGGGGTCTCCGACCGCGTCGTCGCCTCCGTTCCGGAGTGGATGGAGTCCTGCAAGCTCGAGGGCGAGAAGGTCACCTGCCTCATCGGAGTGCTCGAGGCGGGCCAGACCGAGACGGTGTACCCGCTGTCGCTCGCCAGCCGCCCGGGTGCCGCAGCCGGCGACGCGGGCTCGGTCGGTGTCGCCATCGCCGGCGCGGAGGACGACGCGAACCCGGACGACAACACCACCACGTTCCCGGTCACGGTGCGTCTGTCCGGCGCTGACCTGGTCGCCGCCGCCGACAACCTGAACAGCGAGGCGGCCCGTCTCGGCCCCGGTGACACCGCTCCGCTGCACACCGGCGTCTACAACGAGGGCGACAGCGACGCGACGAACTTCACGATCTCCGTCGACGCGCCGACCGGCGCCACCTTCGCCGAGCGCTACAGCGACTGCACCTACACGGACTACTACCCGAAGGACACCGGTGCGCCCTACGTGTACGGACCGAGTGCCGTCACCTGCGTGGTTCCGCTCACCCTGGCACCCGGTGAAGGTCTGCTGTTCTTCGACGAGGAGACCGGCACGTCACTGTTCAACCTGACGTTCGGCCGTAACCTGTCCGGTCCGCAGGAGCACTACGGGCTGTTCAGCACCGCCCTCGCCGAGGAGGCACGCGCGGCGAAGGCGGGCGCGCGCGCCAAGGGCACCGGGCCGTCGTTCGCCGCTGCCGCCCGTGGGCTGCACGCGAAGGCCGTGAAGGCCGGTCTCGCCCGGCAGAGCGTCGTGCAGCGCGAGCTCGACGACCAGGACAACTACGCGGACTTCCTGTTCTGGAGCAAGCCGAACACCCTCGACGTCGCCGTCACCGCCAAGCCGGTCACGGGCACGGTCGGGCAGACCGTCGACCTCACCTACGAGGTCGTCAACAACGGACCGTCGGACGGCGGTGGTCCCGGTGTGCTCATCACCGCGCCGACCGGCACGGTCCTGCTGCCTGCCGAGTGGTGCTACACCGACGGCACCCCGGGGCGGGTCGAGCCGGAATCGGCGAAGCTGCGGTGCAACTTCGAGAGTGAGTTCCCGTCCGTCGCCTCGGGCTACGGCAGGATCACGGCCACCGTCAAGCTGAAGATCAAGTCCGCGCCGGGTGCCGACGGCACGATCGTCGTCGACGGCGCCACCTCGTCGACCGAGTCGAAGCCGGCGAACAACACCGCCCGCATCGTCTTCGCCTCCGGCGGCGGTTCCGGCGGGGACGACGACGGCGGCTCCGGCGGCGGGCTGCCGGTCACCGGCGCTCCGGCGATGGCCCTCGCGGGCACCGGCGTCGCCGTGCTCGCGCTCGGTGCCGTCCTGCTCGTGCTGTTCCGCCGTCGCCGCGTGGTGCTGCAGGCCCCGCGCGACTGATCAGCGCCAGTACACCCGGCGGGGGTGGGACCGGAGACCCGGTCCCACCCCCGCCGATCCGTGTGACGGGCTCAGAGCTGACCGACCGAGGTGATCCGTACGACCGCGGCACCCGCCTCGTCGGAGGCGGCCAGGTCGACCTCGGCGCTGATGCCCCAGTCGTGGTCGCCCTCCGGGTCGTCCAGGATCTGCCGCACCGTCCACCGCTGGGAGCCCTGCTCGATCATCAGCAGCGCCGGCCCGCGCGCGTCCGGCCCGACCCCGATCGCGTCGTAGGAATCGAAGTACGGCTCCAGGGCGTCCGCCCACGCGTCGGCGTCCCACCCGGACGCGGCGTCCAACTCGCCGAGCAGGTCCCAACGGCGAAGCGCGGCCAGCTCGACCCGGCGGAACAGCGCGTTGCGCACCAGCACCCGGAACGCCCGCGCGTTGCGGGTGACCGCCGGTGGCCGGTCCTCCAGGCTGGAGGCCACCTCGGCCACGTCGGACGGGTTGCGCAGCCGCTCCCACTCGTCGATGAGGCTGGAGTCGACCTGGCGGACCAGCTCGCCCAACCACTCGATGAGGTCGACCAGTTCCTCGGTCTTGGCGTCCTCGGGCACGGTCTGCCGCAGCGTCTTGTACGCGTCGGCGAGGTAGCGCAGCACCAGCCCCTCGGAGCGGGTGAGGGAGTAGAACTGCACGTACTCGGTGAAGGTCATCGCCCGCTCGTACATGTCCCGTACGACGGACTTGGGGGAGAGCTGGTGGTCGGCGACCCAGGGGTGACCCTGCCGGTACATCTCGTACGCCGAGTCCAGCAGCTCGGCCAGGGGCTTGGGCCAGGTGACCTCGTCGAGCAGTTCGAGGCGTGCCTCGTACTCGATGCCCTCGGCCTTCATCGCGGCGACCGCCTCGCCGCGGGCCTTGAACTGCTGCGCGGACAGCACCTGGCGGGGGTCGTCGAGGATCGACTCGATCACCGAGAGCACGTCGAGGGCGTACGACGGGGACGCCACGTCGAGCAGTTCGATCGCGGCCAGGGCGAGCGGCGACAGGGGTTGGTTGAGGGCGAAGTCGAGCTGCAGGTCGACGGTGAGTCGGACCCGTCGACCGGCCTCGTCCGGCGCGTCGAGCTGCTCGACGACCCCACCGGCGCGCAGCGCCCGGTAGATCGCGATGGCCCGGCGGATGTGCCGCCGCTGGGCGGCCCGGTCCTCGTGGTTGTCGGTGAGCAGGTGCCGCATCGAGGCGAACGCGTCGCCGGGGCGGCCGATGACGTTGAGCAGCATCGAGTGGCTGACCTGGAAACTGGAGGTCAGCGGCTCCGGCTCGGCCTCGACCAGGCGCTGGAAGGTCGGCTCGCCCCAGCCGATCGAGCCCTCCGGCGGCTTCTTCTTGACCACCTTGCGGCGCTTCTTCGGGTCGTCGCCGGCCTTGGCGAGGGCCTTCTCGTTGTCGATGACGTGCTCGGGAGCCTGGACGACGACCCGGCCGAGGGTGTCGAAGCCGGCCCGGCCGGCGCGCCCGGCGATCTGGTGGAACTCCCGGGCCTTGAGCAGCCGGGTGCGTACCCCGTCGTACTTCGACAGGCCGGTGAACAGCACGGTGCGGATGGGCACGTTGATGCCGACACCGAGGGTGTCGGTGCCGCAGATGACCTTGAGGAGGCCGGCCTGGGCGAGGGTCTCCACCAGGCGGCGGTACTTGGGCAGCATGCCCGCGTGGTGCACGCCGATGCCGTGCCGGACCAGCCGGGACAGGGTCTTCCCGAAGCCGGAGGTGAACCGGAAGTTCCCGATCGCCTGGGCGATCATGTCCTTCTCGGCCCGGGTGCAGACGTTCACACTCATCAGTGCCTGCGCGCGTTCCAGCGCGGCGGCCTGCGTGAAGTGCACGACGTACACCGGGGCCTGCTTGGTCTGCAGGAGCTCCTCCAGGGTCTCGTGCAGCGGCGTCATCGCGTACGAGAAGAGGAGCGGGACCGGCCGCTCGGCCGAGCGGACGGTGGCGGTCGGCCGGCCGGTGCGCCGGGTCAGGTCGTCGACGAACCGGGTGGTGTCGCCGAGCGTGGCGGACATCAGGACGAACTGCGCCTGCGGCAGCTCGATCAGCGGCACCTGCCACGCCCAGCCCCGGTCCGGCTCGGCGTAGAAGTGGAACTCGTCCATGACCACCTGGCCGACGTCGGCCCGGGAACCCTCCCGCAGGGCGAGGTTGGCCAGGATCTCCGCCGTACAGCAGATGATCGGCGCGTCCGCGTTGACGCTGGCGTCACCGGTCAGCATGCCGACGTTCTCCGCGCCGAACACCTCGCACAGCGCGAAGAACTTCTCCGACACCAGCGCCTTGATCGGGGCGGTGTAGAAGGTCGTGCGGTCGTCGGCCAGGGCCGCGAAGTGCGCCGCGATCGCGACCAGGCTCTTGCCCGAGCCGGTCGGCGTATTCATGATCACGTTGGCGCCGGAGACGATCTCGATGACCGCCTCCTCCTGGTGGGGATAGAGGTTGAGGCCGCGCTCGGACGCCCAACTGGCGAACGCGTCGTACAGGGTGTCGGGGTCTGGGCTCTTCGGCAGCGCGGCGGTGAGTGTCATGGCGGCTCCCATGGTGCCTGGATCATGAGCCGCCGCGCCAGCCGGGTGGGCGCTCGGCGTTTGCTCGGCGTTAAGAGGGGGCCCTTCCACCTCACCAGGCGTTAAGCGGGGGCCCTTCCTTTCACGTGGATGAGGTCCGCGATCGGCCGGCCCGCGACCAGGGCGCGGCGCTCGAACTTCGTCACCGGGCGGTGCGCCGGGCGCGGGGCGAAGCCGTCGTACGCGTTCACCAGCCCCGGATCACCGTCGAGGGTGTCCCGCATCGCCTCGGCGTACTCGGCCCAGTCCGTCGCACAGTGCAGCGTGCCACCCGGCCGCAGCCGGGAGCGCAGCAGTGCCACGTGGGTGGGCTGGATGATCCGCCGCTTGTGGTGTCGGGACTTCGGCCACGGGTCGGGGAAGAACACGTGCACCGCGTCCAGCGAACCCTCCGGCAGGCTCCGGACCAGGTCGAGCGCGTCCCCCTCGGCCACCCGCACGTTACGCAGCCCACGCTGCTCGATCAGGTCCAGCAGGTTGGCGATTCCCGGCGTGTGCACCTCGACCGCCAGATAGTCTCGATCCGGGTCGTTCGCGGCCATCGTGGCGGTGGTGTCGCCCATTCCCGAACCGATCTCCAGCACCAGCGGTGCCCGGCGACCGAACAGGGCGGCGGGATCCAGGCCGGTGGCGCAGGCGTCCGGCACGAGCAGGCCGTAGAGCGGCCACAGCCGCTCGAGCGCCGCCTTCTGGCGGCCGCTCATCCGGCCGCGGCGCGGGTGGAAGGTGCGGATGCTCCGCGGGGCGGTGGCGGCGTGCGCGTCGGTGGAGGTCACAACCACCCGAGCGTACGCGACGACCGCGCCGTATCGGATGTGATGTTCGCCCGGGGATGAGAGGATCCATCCCGTACGACCAAACGGGTGCGACGCGTACGCCGGGAGGGGGTTGTGGTGAGGGTGACCCGCGGTGGCCTGGCACTGTCGATCATGGCCGCGCTCGTCGGTCCGCTCCTCGCGGCCGGCCCGGTCCGGGCCGCGCAGCCCCAGCCGCAGCCCTCGCAGCCCGGTCCGACCGTCTTCGTCGAGGTCAGCCCGAGCACGGTCGAGCCGGGCTACCTGGTCGGCATCAAGGCGAGCTGCCGGGACAACTCGATCCCCGCGACCGTGGTCTCCGACGCTTTCGGCCGCGTGCAGGTGCAGCCGCAGCGCGGCCTGCTCACCGCCGCGCCGATGGTCCGCGACCGGACCCGCCCCGGCAACTACCGCGTCAAGCTGGAGTGCCGCGACGGCGAGACCGCCTCGACCATGCTGCAGGTGGTGAAGAGGGTGCCGTCCAGCCGCGGCCCGGCGACCGGGTTCGGTGGCGGGGCCGGCGGCTTCACCGGTGGCCTGCTGCTTCCCGGCGGGGTCGCCCTCACCGTGGTGGGGCTGGTCCTCTGGGTGGTGTCCACCCGTCGACCCCGCGGCGTCGCCCGGCGCTGACCACCATGACCACCCCCTCGTCCCCGGCACGGGCCGCCACCACGGCCCGGCGCCGGCCCGGCCGGAGCCCCTGGTCGGTGCCCCTCGCGGTGGTGCTGGTGCTGGTCGGCGTCTTCGCCACCGGCGCCGGCCTCGGTCGCACCGCCGGTCCCTTCGACTGGGCCACCACCGCCGACGACCAGCCGGCACGCAGCGAGCGCACCGGCCTGACCGCCAGCCGTCCGGTGCGCCTCTCGGTACCCACCATCGGCATCACCGCCGACGTCGAGCCGGTCGGCCAGGCGCGGGACGGCTCCATCGCCGTACCGCCGCTGGAGCGGGCCGAGGAGACCGGCTGGTACGACCGCGGCCCCACCCCGGGCGAGCCGGGACCGGCGGTGATCGTCGGGCACGTCGACACCCGGCGCGGGCCGTCGGTCTTCTACGACCTGCACAAGCTGCGTCCCGGCGACACGATCGAGGTGAGCCGCGCGGACCGTTCGGTGGTGGTGTTCCGCGTCGACTCGGTGGAGCACTTCCCGAAGGACCGCCTGCCGGCCGACCGGATCTACGGTGACTCGGGCCCACCCGGTCTGCGACTCATCACCTGCGGTGGCGACTGGCTCGGCGGTCGCACGGGGTACGCCGACAACGTGATCGCCTTCGCCTCCCTAATCAGCTCCCGCAACCCCTGACCCCACCCCCCGGAGAGGGCGTTCTTTCACGGAAACAGTGGCCATCCGCCGCGAAACAGCCACTGTTTCCGTGAAACTGCGCGCTTCGGCCGACAAAGGGGGCACGGGGTCAGCGGCGGGGTGGGACCTGTTGGACCACCTCGAACTCCAGGAGGGTGGCGCCGGAGGCGACGGGGGGGCGTTGCTGCTCGCCGGGGGCGGAGGCGTGGGCGGCGCGGGAGGGGCCGGCGGCCCACGCCTGGTACGCCTCCTAGCTCTCCCAGCGGGTGTAGACGAAGTAGCGGTTCTCGCCGGCGAGTGGGCGGAGCAGTTCGAAGCCGAGGAAGCCGGGGGAGTTCTCCACCGCGCCGGCCCGCGCCGCGAAGCGCTTCTCCAACTCCTCGCCGGCACCGGGCGGGACGTCGATCGCGTTGATCTTTACAACTGCCATACCCCACCCTAACCAGACATCGCGCCCCGGATCGGCCAGCCCGCACCCGAGCCGGCCGAGGGACACGAAGCTAGCCTCCTAGGACGGGTGCGGGTGGTGGGCGGAACCACTGGGCGGCAGCGGGACCACCGGGGCGCGACCGGGTGGGACAGCCCAGCGGTTCAGAAGGATTCGACGGCGGGGACGAGGTCGGCGTCGACCACGATCGGGGCGTGGTCGGAGGGTCCCTTGCCCTTGCGGGCCTCCCGGTCCACGTACGCGGACCGGACCGCCCGCGCGAACGGCGCCGAGGCGTACACGAGGTCGATCCGCATGCCCTTGTTCTGGTGGAACATCCCGGCGCGGTAGTCCCAGTACGTGTACGGGTGCGGGCCCTTCATCGGCGTGGGGACCACGTCGGACAGGCCCAGGTCGCGCAGCGCCGCGAGGGCGGCCCGCTCGGCGGGCGTGACGTGGGTGGAGTGCGTGAACAGCGCCGGGTCCCACACGTCGGCGTCGGTGGGCGCGACGTTGAAGTCGCCGCAGACCGCGAGCGGCAGACTCCCGGTCAGCTCCGTCTCCAGGGTGTCGCGCAGGGCCGCGAACCAGGCGAGCTTGTACGCGTAGTGCGGATCATCCGGCGCGCGGCCGTTCGGTACGTACACCGACCAGACCCGGACCCCGCCGCAGGTGGCGGAGATGGCTCGGGCCTCCGGCTCGGGGAACCCGGGTTCGTCCGGGAACCCGACCACCACGTCGGTGAGGCCGACCCGGGACAGGATGGCGACCCCGTTCCACCGGCCGTCGCTGTGGCTGGCCACGGTGTAGCCCAGCGCGCCGACCTCGTCGGACGGGAAGGCGCCGTCGGGGCACTTGGTCTCCTGGAGGCACACCACGTCCGGTTCGGTCCCGGCCAGCCAGTCCAGCAGCCGGGGCAGGCGGGCCTTCACCGAGTTGACGTTCCACGTCGCCAGGCGCATGGTTCCAGCCTGCCCCATACCGGGTCGTCCCGCCGGTCAGGTGCCGGGGGTGTCGTTGGGGCGGGTCTGCTCGGCCAGGAACCGTTCCAGCTCGGCGCCGAGTTCGTCGGCGGTGGGCAGCGGCCCGCTGTCCGGGGCGAGCAGGTTCTTTCCGCCTCGTCCCCGGGCGAACGCGTCGTACTGCTCCTCGAGGGCCCGGACCAGCGCGCCGGCGTCCTCGGTCTGGGCGACCTGCCGGTCGATCTCCACCCGGACGACCTCGGCCGCCGCGCGCAGCCCGTCCCCGGGCAGCAGCAGGCCGGTGCTGCGGGACACCGAGGTCAGCAGCACCTCGGCGGCGGCCGGGTACTCGGTCTGGGCGACGTAGTGCGGCACGTGCGCGGCGAAGCCGAGCGCGTCGCGGCCCTGCTCCCCGAGGCGGTACTCCAGCAGGTGGCCGACGCTGCCGGGCACCTGGACCCGCTGCAGCCACGGCTCGTAGCCGGCGATCAGCTCGGGGCGGGTGGCGTGCGCGGTCACCCCGGTGGGCCGGGTGTGCGGCACCGCCATCGGGATCGCGTTGAGCCCGACGGTGAGCCGGATGTCCAGTCGGGCGGAGAGCCCGGCGACGGCGGCCACGAAACGCTCCCACTGCAGGTCCGGTTCCGGGCCGCTGAGCAGGAGGAACGGGGTCTCGTCGTCGTCCCGGAGCAGGTGCAGCTCCAGCGCCGGCTCGTCGTACGACTCCCAGTGGTCCTCGACGAAGGTCATCACCGGCCGGCGCGAGCGGTAGTCGTAGAGCTGGTCGAGGTCGAACCGGGCGATCGGGCGGGCGTCCAGCGAGGTGAGCAGCTGCTCGCGGGCCAACCGGCCGGCGCTGCCGGCGTCGACGAAGCCGGTGAGGGCCTGGATCAGGACCGGCTGCCCGAGGTCGGGCAGTTCGTCGGTGAGCTCGTAGAGCTCGTGTGGGTCGAGCACCGGTACGGACCTCCCTGGATGTGCCAACGGGTCACCGTTCGCGGACGGCGCCCGGTTCGGGGAACGCTCCCGCCATCCTCCTGCATTCCTCCCGCGACGGATCCGCCGGTCCGGCCCGGCCGGAAACGAACCGCCCGGGACGCGACGAGACCGCCGCCGGCCGACCGGCCACGTGCTCCTCCCCCGAACGGGGGACCTGGGTGATCACGGTGGGGCCGGTGCCGGTTCGTCCCCTTCCGGACCCGGGGCTGCCGGCCCGGGTGGCGGGCGAGGTCTGCCGGGATCCCGAGGTCCGTCCCCTCGGCGTCGCCGCCGTGCCGGGACGTCCCCCCGCCGGGGGTGGTTTCGTGACGAGCGCCACGTGGTCACCATGCGTGATCGAAGGAGGAGCCTGCCTAGCCTCGGCTGATGCCTGACAACCACTCCCTCGACGACCACCGCACCCCCGGTGACGCCGCTGACCGTTCGGACGATACCCCCTCGTCCGTTCGGCCGACCACCGTCAGCGCGTACACCCGGGACCTGCTGCGCGGACCCGGCCGGGTCCGGGTCGCCCTCGCGGCCGGCCTGGTCTGCTGCCTCGGCCTGACCGCGGTCGCCCAGACCCGCGGCGAGGCCGCCGCCGAAGCGACCCGGATCGACACGGTCGCGGCTCCGCTGGAGCGGGCCGAGCCGGGCGCGGCCTCCCGGGACCACGACCGGTCCGGGGCTCGCCAGAAGGACTCGCCGCGCGCTGCCGACCCGGACGTCCGCCCCGCGCCCACGAAGAAGTCGAGGCCGAAGCCGAGGCCGAGGTCGACCGTCGCGGCTCCGGTCGCCGGCCTGGACCGTGCCCAGATGCGCAACGCCCAGGCGATCGTGCGGACCGGCCAGAAGATGGACATGCCCCGGCGCGCGCTGGTGATCGCCGTCGCGACCGCCATGCAGGAGAGCACCCTCTACAACTACGCCAGCGGGGTGCTCCCCGAGTCGCAGAACTACCCGCATCAGGCGATCGGGTGGGACCACGACTCGGTGGGGCTGTTCCAGCAGCGCCCGAGCAGCGGCTGGGGCGAGGTGGGGGAGCTGATGGACCCCGCGTTCGCCACCCGCCAGTTCCTCGCCGCCCTCGACCAGGTGCCCGGCTGGCAGCAGATGCGGCTCACCGACGCGGCGCAGGCGGTGCAGGTCTCGGCATTCCCAGAGCACTACGCCCAGCACGAGTGGCGGGCCGCCGAGGTCGTCGACGCGGTCCTCGACGCCGGGCGGTAGGCTGCCGACCGACCATTGTGGACGGTTGCGGTTCGGGCGTCCTGGGTACAGATGTTGTCGCTGCGATGTACACATGATGCAGGCAGCACCGACAGGAGGACGACATGTCACTGATGCAGCGACTCACCGCGTTCCTACGCTCGCCCAAGGGCCAGCAGCTGGTCGACCGGGGCCGGCGGGAGATGGCCAAGCCCGCCAACCAGCAGAAGTTGCGGGGCCTGGCGGCCAAGCTCCAGAAGCGCCGCTGACCCCCCGCGCCCCGTCCCCGCCCTCTGGTGACCCTCCGGGAGATCTCGTGACCGATTCCGCGCCCCTCGACGGCCAGCCCGCAGCCCTGCCGCCGCAGCCGCCCGCGGTCGCGCGGACCTCGCCGCCGGAGGTGCCCGAGGCGCCCCCGGCCGGGCTGTGGGACCGGATGCGGGAGGACCCGCAGTACGCTCCGGAGCACCTCGCCCTGGAGGCGGTGCGCCGGCTCGGACCCGAGGCGGCGCAGTGGGCGGCCCGGGTGCGCGCCGAGCAGCCGGCGGCGTCGCCGGAGGCCCTCGCCGACCAGGCGGTCCGCAAGTTCGTCAACCACGCCCGCCTCTCCGGCGCGGTGTCCGGCGCGGCGGGGCTGCCCGGCGCGGTGATCGACGTCGGGGTGCTGGCCTGGACCCAGGCGCGGATGGTGCTGCACGTCGCCGCCGCGTTCGGGGTGGACCCGACGCAACCGGACCGGGCCACCGACCTGCTGGTGCTGCAGAAGGTGCACAAGGTCGCCGAGAGCGCCCGGCTCGCGCTCGGGGTGGCCGCCGGCCGGGAACGCGCCGGTGCCCTCTTCGGGTCCGGCGGGCAGAACCCGCTGGGCAAGGTGATGGTGCGCCTCGGTGTGCGGCTGGCGCAGATGGCGGGCGTGCGGGCCGCCAAGCGGGTCTTCGCGAAGGTGGTGCCGGGCGCGGCGATCATCCTGGGCACGTGGGCCAACTCGTCGGCGACGAAGGAGTTGGCGGAGCGCTCGCGCGCCCTCTACCGCCAGCACGGCGGCACCGTTCCGGGGCAGCGTCGCCCCTGAGGTGCGACCCCGGCCGGGGTGGTGTCAGCCGGACAGCCCCCAGGCGCGCCAGGTCACCGCGGCGAGCCGGTCCTGGCCGGCGGCGTTGGGGTGGAACCAGTCCAGCGGGTTGACCAGGTCCAGGGTGAACCGCACCCGGTGCACCGCGCCGCCGTCGTAGCGGCACCGGGACCCGTACGCCCGGCAGGCCGCGGCCAACTGCTTGTTGTACGCGTCGATGCGCTCCCGGACGTTGGTGCGCCGGGCCTGGTCCAGTGGGTCGTCCGAGGTGGGGTTGGCCAGCAGCGCCGGGCAGAGGCCGCGGCGCCAGACGCGTACCGCCCGTTCGTCGGTGTGCCCGACCTCCCAGAGCCGGTACAGGTCGGGGATGCTCACCACCAGCACCCGGGCTTTGGGCCGGCCGGTGCGTAGGACGCGCAGGCCCCGGTCGACCTCCTTGCGGAAATCGGTCACCGGGGTCATCGCCTCGATGCCGCCACGGCAGACGTCGTTGGCGCCGATCAGCACGGTGACGAGGTCGGCGCGGTCGCGTACGGCCGCCTCGGCCTGACCGGCCAGCGACGCGGCCCGCGCGCCCGGACGTGCGTGGTTGTGGGCCCGGCCCCGCAGCGCGGCGTCGTCGTCCAGCAGCCGCCGGTAGATGCTGTCGACCCGCAGCCCGTCCCCGGTCGACCAGGAGTTGCGCTGGCACGAGGCGAGGACGACGCAGGAGCCGAAGCCGGTGCTGATGGAGTCGCCGAGGGCGGCGATGCCACCGGTGGCGCCGGGTGAGGGTGTCCCGCGGGTGGGCCGGGGTGCGGCCTCACCGCCTCCCTCGCAGGCGAGCGCGACCAGCGCCACCAGGCACGCGAGGGCGGCGACCCAACGTCGAGGCATCATTCCCCCGGTCTCGCAGCGGAGAGCGACAGCGCGGTAACTCTATGCGCGTGGCCGGGATGACGCGAAGTGCTGTCGGGTTTGCGGCAGAAGGCTGCCGCCCGCCGCGGAGGATGTGTTAGCGCCAGGGGGCCCGTTGGCCGTGGAGCCACCAGTGCAGGGCCCGGGTGATCCGGGGCAGCACCAGGTACGTCATCAGCGGCGTCAGTGTCAGCGTCATGATCAGCACCCGCAGGGCCAGCGGCACGTCCGGGAGGAAACGACTGGTCAGCAGCGTCGCGGTGAGGCTGAGCGGGAAGAAGGCCAGCCAGATCGTCACCGCCTGCTTCCAGCGCGGCGGCGAGGGCGGCGGAACGGTGGGCTCGGCGCTGACCGGCACCGTCTCCGGCACGGGCGCCGACACCGGGTCGAACCAGCCCTCGATGCCGGTCCGCTTCTCGACCCGGGTGTGCTCGACGATGCCCTGCGCCGACGTCAGCCACCAGTGCCGCTGCGGCGACTCCTCCCACCGGCGCAGCGTCTCGTCGTCGGCGAACCGGTAGAGCATGTGCCACTCGCCCGAGCCGGGGGCGCTGCGGACCCACCCGGCGCCGAGGAAACCGGGGAACGCCTCGGCCAGGGCGGTGCCGGCCCGCATCCACGCCACCATCTCGTCGGTCCGGGCGGGATCGGCGCGCCGGGCGATGGCGACGGTCACCGGCATCGCGTGGGTCATGGTCACGCGTCCATACTCCCTGTCGGACACGGCGATCGACGGCACGCGGCGCACGGGTGTAACGCAACCCACGACGGCCGTGACGGCGCACACCGACACCGGCCCGGTGGCCGGGAGCGGCGCGGTTAAGTGCGCGGAGGACGGGTAGGTCGGTGTGATGACGAGATCGCAGCCCCGGCGCGCCCGTGGCACGGTCGGCCACGCGTACAGCGCCCTCAACCTCCGCCTCGTGCTCGCCGGCTTCGGTCTGGTCACCATGGCGGTCTTCGCCGTGCTGGCCTTCGCGGCGGACGTGGTGTGGCTGGGAGTCGTGTGCGCGCTCTTCGCGGTGGTCGCCGCGGTCGACCTGGTCGTCATCCAGCGCCGTCGTGCCGCCCGTCGCCGGGAGGAGCCGGGCGTGCGGCACTCACTGTTCGAGTGACAGGAGCAGGCCATGCCCATCGCCACCACCAATCCCGCCACTTCAGCGGTGCTCAAGACGTACGAGGCGATGTCGGACGAGCAGGTCGACGCTGCCATCGGGCGGGCCGACCTGGCGTACCGGCAGTTGCGCGGCACGACCGTGGCCCAGCGGGGCGCGTGGCTCGTCGCGGCGGCCGACCTGCTGGAGGCCGAGCGGGACGAGATCGCCCGGATCATGACCACCGAGATGGGCAAGACGTACGCGTCGGCGAAGGCCGAGGTGACGAAGTGCGCCACGGCCTGCCGCTTCTACGCGGCGAAGGCGCCGGAGTTCCTCGCCGACTCGCCGGCCGACGCGACGGCGGTGAAGGCGACCCGGGCGTTCGTCCGGTACGAGCCGATCGGCCCCGTCCTCGCGGTCATGCCGTGGAACTTCCCGCTGTGGCAGGTGATGCGGTTCGCCGCCCCGGCCCTGATGGCGGGCAACACCGGGCTGCTCAAGCATGCCTCGAACGTGCCGCAGACGGCCCTGCTGATGGAGGACCTGTTCCGCCGGGCCGGCTTTCCCGAGGGCGCCTTCACCACGCTGCTGGTCGGGTCCGAGGCCGTCGAGAAGATCCTCGCCGACCCGCGGGTGCGGGCGGCGACGCTGACCGGCAGCGAGGGTGCCGGCCGTTCCATCGGGCAGATCGCCGGCCGCGAGTTGAAGAAGACCGTGCTGGAACTCGGCGGCAGTGACCCGTTCGTGGTGATGCCCTCGGCCGACGTGGACCGGGCCGCCGAGGTGGCCACCACGGCCCGCTGCCAGAACAACGGCCAGTCGTGCATCGCCGCGAAGCGGTTCATCGTGCACACCGACGTGTTCGACGCCTTCGCCGAGCGCTTCGCGGCGCACATGGCGGCCCTGCGGGTCGGCGATCCGATGGACGAGGGCACCGACGTGGGGCCGCTGGCCAGCGAGCGCGGGCGGGACGAGATCGACGCCCAGGTCCGCGACGCCGTCGAGAAGGGCGCCACGGTGCTCTGCGGGGGCCAGAAGCCGGACGGTCAGGGCTGGTACTACCCGCCGACGGTGGTCACCGACCTGACGCGTGAGATGCGGATGTGGGCGGAGGAGGTCTTCGGGCCGGTCGCCGGCCTCTACCGGGTGTCGTCGTACGACGAGGCCATCGAGGTGGCCAACGGCACCGCCTTCGGTCTGGGCTCCAACGCGTGGACGCGGGACCCGGAGGAGCAGGAGCGGTTCGCCACCGATCTGGTCGCCGGCAACGTGTTCATCAACGGGATGACCACGTCGTACCCGGAGCTGCCGTTCGGCGGCGTGAAGAACTCCGGGTACGGCCGGGAGCTGTCCGCCGTGGGCATGCGCGAGTTCTGCAACACCAAGACCGTGTGGGTGGGGGAGGGCGCCGCGTCGGCCGGCGCCGGTGCGCACGCCGAGTAGGCAGCTTTAGCCGCACGCCGTCGTGGGTACGAAGGGTGCCCATGACGGTGTTCGGCTTCCACGCCTCCCACGAGCAGATCCACCCGAGCCGCCTGCTGGAGGCGGTCGTCCACGCCGAACAGGCCGGCTTCGGGGCGGCCATGTCCTCGGACCACTTCTCGCCGTGGAGCGAGCGGCAGGGCCAGTCCGGGTTCGCCTGGTCGTGGCTGGGCGCGGCGCTCCAGGCCACCAACCTGCCGTTCGGCGTGGTCAACGCGCCCGGACAGCGCTACCACCCGGCGATCATCGCCCAGGCCATCGGCACCCTCGGCGCGATGTACCCGGGCCGGTTCTGGGCCGCGCTGGGCACCGGCGAGGCGAGCAACGAGCACATCACCGGCGACGGCTGGCCCCGCAAGGACATCCGCACCGCCCGGCTGCGCGAGTGCGTGGACGTGATCCGCGCACTGCTGGCCGGCGAGGAGGTCAGCCACGACGGGCTGGTCCGGGTGGACCGGGCGAAGCTGTGGACCCGGCCGGAGCAGCCGCCGGCCCTGATCGGCGCGGCCGTCAGCGAGGCCACCGCCCGGTGGTGCGCCGAGTGGGCGGACGGGCTGATCACCGTCAACGCCCCGGTCGAGCGCCTGCGCCGGATGATCGACACCTACCGGTCGGCGGGTGGCCGGGGGCCGCTGCACCTCCAGGTGCACGTCAGCTGGGCGCCGGACCAGGCCGAGGCGGAGGCGGTCGCGTACGACCAGTGGCGCAGCAACGTCTTCGCGCCGCCGGTCTGCTGGGACCTGGAGACGGCCGAGCACTTCGACGTGGTCTCCGCCGACGTCCCCATGAGCACGGTCACCGACGTCGTCAACGTCTCGGCCGACCTGGGCCGGCACGTCGCATGGCTGGAGGAGTACGTGGCGCTGGGCTTCGACCAGATCGCCCTGCACCACGTCGGGCAGGAGCAGCGGGCCTTCATCGACGCGTTCGGCGCGGAGGTGCTGCCGAAACTCCGCACCGCCGGCTGACCGGTCCGCACCGGCGGCGCGTCAGCGCACCCGATCAGGCGCCCCCACCCGACCCGGTCGCCGCGGCGCCCTCGGCCTGCTCGTCCACCATGTACCGGGCGTACCAGGCGGGCCAGTCCGGGTCGGGGCGCCCGGTCTCCTCCTCGTAGCGGCCGTGCGCGGCCTCCGCCCGCCGCAGCGCGGATGCCAGCTCGTCCACCGAGTCATAGGACGCCTGCATGTGACTTCTCCTTCGCCGTCGTCGGTCCGGTCCTCACCACAGCCGGCCCGGCAGACGTGTGGTGATCTCCTGCAGGAACCAGACGTTGCCGTCCGGGTCGCTGAACGAGGCGAACGAGAAGTAGCTCGCCCGCTCCGGGGCCAGCCCGGGGACCCGTCCTCCGCCGTTCGCGCGGGGCAACCCACCCTCGGCGTCGTGGAACACCTCGCTCACCTCGACGCCGCGGCCCGCCAGCTCGGCCCGGGCCGCCTCGACGTCGTCCACCACCAGGTACAGGCCCTGCGTCGAGCCGGGCGCGGCCGTGGTGAGGCTGCGGCCCAACATGATCGAGCAGCCCGACCGGGGCGGTGTCAGCTGCACCACCCGGCCGTCCCCCTCGCCGATGTCGGCGTCCTCACGCCACCCCAGCGCCGCGTAGAAGTTCTTGGCCCGGCCCACGTCGGCGACGGGCAGCACGACGAACTCGAGCTTCATGTCCATGCTGGCGGCTCCTCCTGCGAGGGCAGGGACCTGTCAACGCCTCCGGCGCCGGCGCCCCCGGCCGGCCCTGCGACTATCCTCGACCAGCCGCCGCCGGAAAGGCCCCGAAAGCCGCAAATTCACCAGATTCGCGGGAGGACCGGTCAGGTCAGGCGGCGGGCGAGGACCTGACCGGGCCACGGCTCCCGGCCGGGCCGCTCCACGGTGAACTTCTCGGTGGCCGTGAAGCCCTGCCGCTCGTACCAGCGGACCAGCGCCCCGTCGTCACCGGCGTAGCAGTCCACCCGGAGCAGCGACACACCCTGCGCGCGGGCCAGGTCCGCGGCGTGCGCGAGCAGCCGTCCGCCGATCCGCCGTCCCGCGTACGCGCGGTCGGTGATCAGCAGGTTCACGTACAACTCGGGCTCGGTCGCCGCCGGCACGTACGCGCTGGCCGACCCGACGACCAGCGCGCCCACCGGCCGGTCGCCGATCACCGCCAGCCACAGGCCGTCGCCGGTCGCCCATTCGTCGGCCTGGGCGACCTGCCGCGGGTCCGCCGACGCGGGCCGGGTGCCCCACTGGCCGGTGCGCCCCCGGGCCACCAGCCACACCACGGCGTCGTCGAGCAGGCGCAGGATCGTCGGTGCGTCGGCCGGAGCGCCCGGGCGCACGATCATCTCGTCGGTCACGGTGCCGATCCTGCTACAGCCGCCGCCGGCCGGTGCGCCAGGGCGTACCTCACCAGCGCCGGCGCGGCCAGGCCGGTGGCCGCGAGGACCGCACCCAGCGCCAGCCAGCCGGGTGGGCCCAGGCCGAGCAGCGCCCAGGTCAGCACCGCCGGGCCCGCCGCCCGGGCCAGACCGGCGAGCAGGCCGTCGACGCCCTGGTAGGCGCCGACCGCGGCCGGGTCGGCCAGGTCGTACGCCAGTGCCGCGCCGGCCGTGCCGTGCCACAGGTCGCCCAGCGTGTAACCGACGGTGGTGACCAGCAGCAACGCCACCGCCGCCCCGGCGGGCAGTCCCGCGGTGGCCGCCCACAGGGGCATCGCGACGGCCAGGGTCAGCCCCGCCCGGCGCATCGTCCGCGCCGCCGACCCGGCGTCCCGGGCACCCCGGCTGAGCCGTACCGCGAGCAGCACGGTGAGCACCGTGTTGACCAGCAGCACCGCCGACACGGTGACCGGTGGCGCGTCGGTGGCGTCGACCACCCACAGCGGCACGACCAGGGTCAGCACCACCCGGTGCAGGGACACCACCGCCGAGGCCGCGCTCACCGCGAGGAACGGCCCGTCGCGCAGCGGTCGCCGGACCGCCCGTCGCGGCGCGTCCCCGGCCGGGCGCCCCGCCCGGTACGCGGGCAGCCGCAGGATCAGCGCCGCCGACACCAGATAGGTCGCGGCGTCCCCGACGACCAGCAGCCGGTACGCCGTCGGCGTGTCCACCGCCAGCGCGATCCCGGCGAGGCCGGCACCGACCGCGATGCCCAGGTTCGCCACCGCCCGCAGCGTGGCGAAGGCGTGCACCCGCCCCTCCGGTCCGCCGACGGCGGCGACCAGCGCGGCCCGTACGGCCAGGTTGCCCGACACCAGCAGCGCGTCCGCGATCGCCACCGCCACCAGGACCGGGAACGAGTCCACCAGCAGGTACGACGCGGCGACCCCGGCCTGCAGGACCTGCACGACGGCCCGCACGGTACGCGGGTCGTGCCGGTCGGCGAGGCGGCCCAACGGCACGCTGGCGGTGAGCCCGACCAGCCCGGCGACGGTGAGCGCCAACCCGACCTGCGCGGCGCTCAGCCCGACGACCCGGGTGAGGTAGAGCGCCGAGCCGGTGATCCACAACCCGGAGCCGACGGTGTTCGCGAGGGTGGCCAGGGCGAGGGTGCGCAGCCGGCCGGGCGGTGGGAGCGGCGACACCGCCGACCAGCGGCTCACTCCCGGGCGGGAACGACGGCGGTGGACATGTGTCGACCCTAGGAGTGAAGTTCAGGGCGTAGGGTGCCCGAGGAAGGCGACGCCGATCACAGTGGAGGGACGCGATGCCCGAGATGCGGCGGGCCCGGCCGGAGGACGCTTCGGCGCTCGCCGGACCGATGTCGCTGGCTGTCTGCGGCCCGGTGTTCCGAGGCGCAGGCCACCATGATCGTGCCCGATCGCGGAAGTAGTGGCCTCCCGTCGAGCGCGAGGCCACTACTTCCCTGTTCGAGCGTGATCAGGCCGCAGGGCCGGCCGGGCCCGCGGGACCGGCCGGCCGGTCGGGTCAGGACGTGCAGGCCCTGCCGTTGAGCGTGACGAGGTTCGGCACGGGGTTGGCCCCGCCGCCCGTGGTTCCGTTGAAGCCGAACGTCACCGTGGCACCGGGTGCGATCTTCGCGTTCCACGACAGGTTCGTCGCCGACACCGTCGCGCCGGACTGGGTCACCGCCGCCGACCACGACGAGGTCACCTTCTGGTCGCCGGTGAAGGCGAACCGCAGCGTCCAGCCGTCGACCGCGGCGGTGCCGGTGTTGCGGACGCTCACGCCGGTGGTGAAGCCGCCCGGCCAGCTGCCGTGGTTGGTGTACGTCACCGCGCAGGTCGGCGCCGGCACCGCACCGGAGTCGCCCTGGTCGGCGAGGAACGACGCGATCCAGGCCAGCGCCGAGTTCCAGTTGATTGCGACCTCGTTCGTGGCGTACGAGTTGATGTCGTCGACGTAGCAGAACATCGGCGCGCAGCCGGCCAGCAGCTGCTGCGCGAACGGGTCCTGGAGGGCCGCGTTCGGGCCACCGGCGAGGGACCCGGCGGGCGGCTTCGGCAGGGCCGGGTCGAGCTGGTGGGCGAAGATCCGACTGTGCTGGTTCTCCGCCGCGTGCTCGCCCCACCCGGTGACGTACGAGATGTTGAGCGCGTTGCGGCCGAGGATGTAGTCCATGGCCTGCACCGCGCCGTCCCGGTACTTCGCGTCGCCGGTCAGGTCGAACGCGGTGGCCAGCACGACCGCGTTGTTGATGACGTTGCTGTTGCCGCCCCAGAAGTAGCTGGCGGCGTCGCCGGGCATCGGCAGCCCGTACGCCTGCCGGGCCAGCTCGGCCAGGTGGTCGTCGGCGGCGGCGGTGACCGAGGCGCGGACGCGGGCCAGCTCGGCGGCCGGCAGTCCGTTCGGCACGGTGGCCAGGTCGAGGCGGCCCAGCGCCGCGACGCCCTGCCAGCCGAAGCCACGCGGCTCGAACACGTCCCCGGTGTGGTGCGGAGACGCGCTGAGATCCGTCAGGTAGGCCCGGGAACCGGTGGTCAGGTACAGCTCGACCGCCGCCCAGTAGAACTCGTCGGTCACGAACGTGTCGTCGTACGCGCCGCCGCCGGTGCTGTCGGTCGGGCTGGCGTACCGCTGGGGGTGGGCCTTGGCCGCCGCGTAGGCCGTCTTCGCCGCCGTGGCGCAGCGACCCGCGAAGGTCGCGTCGTAGGGGGCGAAGAGCCGCGCGCACTGTGCGGCGACGGCGGCCAGGTTGAGGGTGGCGGCGGTGGACGGCGGGTGCAGCTCGCGCGGCTGCGGGTCGTCGTGGGGTTGCAGCGGCAGTCCGGTCCACTGCCGGTCGTGGATCTTGTGGTGGGCCATCCCGGCGAGCGGCTTGCCGGCGGGTACCTGCATGCGCAGCAGGAACTCCAGTTCCCAGCGCGCCTCGTCGAGGATGTCGGGCACGCCGTTGCCACGCTCGGGCACCCGCAGGGTGCTGTCACCCAGCGCGGCGCCGCCGCCCGCGGTGGCCGCCGTCCTGGTGCGTTCGAACGTGTTCAACAGCTGGTAGGTGGCGATGCCGCCGTTGACGACGTACTTGCCGTGGTCGCCGGCGTCGTACCAGCCGCCGCGCACGTCCAGGGAGTAGTCGCAGACGCCGGGCTGGCAGGGCACCGACGTGTCGCCCTGGTTGGGGGCCACGCCGAGGTGGCCGGCGGGGCGGGCGTACTCGTCGCCGATCAGGTCCCCGTCGATGGCGATGCCGCTGCGCTGGGCGTAGAAGAACTGCAGGGCGTCGGAGCGGAGCTGGTCGTAGAGGGTGCCGGAGATGTCGAACGGGTGGCTGGTCTCGCCGTCGGCGACCAGAGTCAGCCCGGCGCCGGGGGTCCGGTACGACGAGAAGTCGATGGTGTGGACGGTCTGTCCGGAGGCCTCGTCCTCGCCGCGCGGGGTGCTGGTGCCGCTGGCCACCACGTCGCCGGAGGCGGAGCGGAGCTGCCACGGCAGCGCCTCGGTCGCCGCGGTGACGACCGTGGCGTTCTTCGGTCCGCCGGGCAGGTAGCCGACCTGGTTGACCCGCACCCGGGGCCCGGTGTCCGGCACGTACGGCTCCGGCGGGTCGCCGCCGCGCAGGGACACGTCGTCCAGGCAGAGGGTCTGCTCGGCGGCGTTCCCGCCGACCTGGAAGATGAGCTGGGCGCTGGGGTTGTCGGCCGGCACGGTGAAGGTCTGTGCGAACCGCTGGGCGGTGCCGGTGGCGGTCGCGTCCACGCTGGCGTAGGTGGTGTAGGGCGCGCTGCCCAGTTGCAGGACGGCCTTGACGGCGGTGCCGGGGGTGGCGGAGACGTCGAAGCCGAGGGTGTACTCGGCGCCGGCGACCAGCGGCACGCCGTCCTGGCCGATGCCGGCGTCCCACGGGTTGGCCAGCCCGCCGGGAACGGTGGTGCAGAGCCGCCCGTCGGTGACCGCGAGTGGGCCGGTGCCGTACGAGAACCAGGGGGCGACCCCTGCGCTGAAGTCGCCGTTGTCGATCTGCTCGGGGGCGTCGGGAGGCGGTTCGGCGTACGCCGTGCCGGCGCTGGCGCCGGTCAGGGCGACGGCGGTCGCCGCGGCGAGCGCCGCGAGGCGGGGTCGGGATGACGTCACGGGTAGTCCTTCCGGGACGGGTGAAGCGCTGGTGGTGGCACTGCCGGTGGAGGCGCGATATCTGGGAGCGCTCCCAGGTATCGCCCCGATGGTCCCAGTGCCCGGGGCCCCTGTCAATCGACCAGGTCTGATGAATTCGCGGGCGGCCCGCAGTGAGATTCGCCGCGCCCGGCGGGCTCGATCCTGATCTCCTAGAGACAACTCGACCCTCCGCCTGGCAGGCTGCCTCCCATGACCCTGAAGCTGCGTTCCGTGGGAACGAGCGACCGTGGGCTGATCCGCAGCGGCAACCAGGACGCCCTGCACGCCGGAGCCTGGCTCGTCGCCGTCGCCGACGGCATGGGCGGGATGGCGGCCGGCGACCTGGCCAGCGCCATCGCGATCGACACGATCGCTCCGCTGGACGTGGAGACCCCCGAGGACGCTCTCGTCGCCGCGTTGCAGAGCGCCATCCACCAGGCCAGCGCGCGCATCCGCCAGGCGGTCGCCGAGGACCCCGAGCGGCAGGGCATGGGCACCACGCTGACCGCCCTGCTCTTCGCCCGCACCGGCAGTTGCCTGGCCCTCGCCCATGTCGGGGACTCCCGGGCCTACCTGTACCGGGAGGGGGTGCTGAAGCAGGTCACCCGCGACGACACGTTCGTGCAGATGCTCGTCGACCAGGGGGTCATCACCGCCGACCAGGCGAGCAGCCATCCCCGGCGTGCCGTGGTCACCCAGGCGTTGCAGGGCGACGACGTCAACCCCTCCTACGCCACGATGGTGCCCCGGGCCGGCGACCGGTGGCTGCTGTGCAGCGACGGCCTGTCCAACGTCGTCCGCCCGGACACCCTCACCGAGGTGCTCGCCACCCACCCGGAGGCCGGCGAGTGCGTCCGCAAGCTCATCGACCTGGCGCTGCGGGCCGGCGGCCCGGACAACATCACCGTCGTCGTCGCCGACGTGGTGCAGGAGTAGTCCCCGCGCGGCGTCGGCACCGCCTCGTCCCCGTGGCAGGTCCGCCCGGGCCGGGGACATCCCGGCCGGGCCCTCGGTGGCCCGGTGGCGGGGGCCGTCGCGACGCGTCCGCCCGGTCTCACCGAGCGGGTGTGCCCGCCGGGAAATCCTCCAGGCCGACGACCCGCAGTAGGTCCAGCCGTTCGCGGGACTCGGCGTCGGTCGGGGTCAGGACCAGCAACTTCTGCCTCTGGTCCGGCGTCGTCAACGTCTCGCAGTCCACCCGCACCCGGCCGACCCGGGGATGCACGACGGTCTTGCGGTCGGCGCGTCGGACCGCCACCTCGTGCTCGGCCCACAGCCGGCGGAAGTCGGCGCTCTCGGCCTGCAACCGCTGGAAGAGGCGGGCCACGGTGGGGTCGCCGTGCCGGCGTCCGGAGACGGCGCGCAGGTCGGCGACGATCACCCGCGCGTGGTGCTCCGCATCCTCGGGCGGATAGACGGCGCGGGCCGCGGGGTCGGTGAACCACCGGTACACGTGGTAGCGCCGGTCGCCGGAGTGACCGGTGTCATCACCGAGCAGCAACATCGAGCTGTGGTTCTGGGCGAGAGTCTCGCCCAGGTCGGACAGGACGGTGGCCGGAGTGTCCCCGAGCAGGTCGAGCATGCGCAGCAGCCCGGCGCGGGCCAGCCGGGCGGTGCCCTCGGCGGGCGGCGGCTGATGGCCGGCCAGGTGGAACAGGTAGGCGCGCTCGTCGTCGGACAGCCGCAGGGCACGGGCCAGCGCGCCCAGCAACTGCGTGGACGGCTGACTGCTTCGGCCCTGCTCCAGGCGAACGATGTAGTCCACCGACATGCCGGCGAGCAGGGCCACCTCCTCCCGGCGCAGACCCGTGGTGCGCCGGCGCGGGCCGTCGGCCAGGCCCACGTCGCCGGGACGGACCATCTCCCGGCGGCGGCGCAGAAAAGCGGCGAGGTCGGCACGGTGCATGACGTCATGGTCCCTCGGAAGGCGATGCCGAACCAGGGAGCCGCGCTCCCACGATGAGCGCTCCGCTCCCGCGTCTCCCGTGGCCGGCACAGGATGGATGTCGACAGCCACGAGGATGGAGACACGATGCGGACACGAAACCTGGGGCGTACCGGACCGACCGTCTCGGCGCTGGGCCTCGGCGCGATGGGCATGTCGGGCGGTGTCTACGGCGCGGCCGACCGCACGGAGAGCATCGCCACCGTGCACGCGGCGCTGGACGCCGGCGTGACGCTGATCGACACGGGTGACTTCTACGGCATGGGGCACAACGAGATGCTGCTCGCCGAGGCACTGCGCGGCCGCGACCGGGACAGCTACGTGCTGAGCGTCAAGTTCGGCGCCCTGCGGGCGCCGGACATGTCGTTCGGCGGTGTGGACACCCGGCCGGAGGCGATCCGGAACTTCCTGGCCTACTCGCTGAACCGGCTGGGCACCGACCACATCGACATCTACCGCCCCGCCAGGCTGGACCCGGCGGTGCCGATCGAGGACACCGTCGGTGCCGTCAAGGAGATGATCGACGCCGGGTACGTGCGGCACGTCGGCCTCTCCGAGGTCGACGCCGAGACGGTCCGCCGGGCCCACGCCGTGCACCCGATCGCCGACCTGCAGATCGAGTACTCGCTGATCTCCCGGGCGGTGGAGGACGACGTCCTGCCGACCCTGCGTGAGTTCGGCATCGGCATGACGGCGTACGGCGTCCTGAGCCGCGGCCTGATCTCCGGGCACTGGAACGCCTCCCGCGCCCCCGGCCCCGGCGACTTCCGCGCCTCCAGCCCGCGCTTCTCCGCCGAGAACCTGGAGCACAACCTCGCCCTGGTCGACGCGCTGCGCCGGATGGCGGACGCGAAGGACTGTTCGGTCGCCCAGCTGGCGATCGCCTGGGTCGCGGCCCAGGACGACGCGATCGTCCCGCTGGTCGGCGCCCGCACCCGCGAGCGGCTGGCCGAGGCCCTGCCCGCGGTGGACCTCACGCTCACCGCGGACGATCTCGCGGAGATCGAGAAGGCGGTCCCGCCGGGCGCGGCCCGCGGCGACCGCTACCCGAGCGCGATGATGCGCACTCTCGGCGTGGGCAACTAGCGGCGGGGCGACCTAGCGGCGGCGGGGCGTGGCGTGCCGGGTCGGGGTGGCTCCGGTCGGGTCCTCCGGCCAGGGGTGACGCGGGTAGCGACCGCGCAGCTCCGCGCGTACCTGGGGATAGCCGGTGCGCCAGAACGACGCCAGGTCGGCGGTGACCGCGACCGGCCGGCCGGCGGGGGAGAGCAGGTGCAGCAGCACCGGTACCCGACCGTCGCCCACCCGGGGCGCGTCGCGCCAGCCGAAGGTCTCCTGGAGCTTCACCGCGAGCACCGGAGCGTCCGGATCGGCGTAGTCGACCCGGACCCGGGACCCGCTGGGCACGGTGATCCGCTCGGGCGCCAGCTCGTCCAGGCGGGCCGCCACCGACCAGGGCAGCAGCCGGCGCAGGGCCGCGGCGACGTCGACCCTGGCCAGGTCCGCCCGGCGCCGGGCGGTGGCCAGCTCTGGCCCGAGCCAGACCGGCGCGGCGTCGACGAGCGCCGCGTCGTCCACCTCCGGCCAGCCGTCGCCGAGGGCGCGCCGGCAGAAGGCCAACCGCTCCCGTAGCGCCCGCGCCGCCGGCGTCCAGGTGAGCAACCCCACGCCGGTACGCCGCAGGCCGTCCAGGAGCGCCGCCGACACCTCGGCCGGGGCCGGATCCAGGGGGCGCTCGACCAGCTCGACCGCGCCGAGCCGGACCACCTCCCGGGCCACCACGTCCGCACCGGACCACGCCACCTCGCGTACCTCCCGCAGCAGTGGTCCGCCCGCCTCCCGCGCGGTCGCCTCGTCCACCGGCGTGGCCAGGCGGACCCGCGCGGTCGGCGCTCCGGGGGAGCGGTCCGCCACCGCGACGGCCAGCCAGTCCGCGCCCGCCAGGCCCGAACCGGCCGCCAGCTCCGCGGCGGTCCCGCCACTCATCAGGTACGCCGAGCCGCCCGGCCGCCGCACCCGGGCCAGCCGTTCCGGGTACGCCAGACCGACCAGCAGCCCGGCCGCCAGGTCGTCGGTCAGCGGGGCGGCACCCCGGGCGGTGGCGCCCCCGGCGCCATGCGGCGAGGTGTGCGCCGCCGGGGGCAGGGCGGCGCGCAGGCGACGTACCTCCGCGCGCCAGCGGGCCGTGGCCACCGGGTCGACACCCGCGCGGAGCCGGCGCCACGCGGCCGTCAGATCGTCACCGGGCCCGGTCACGCCCTCCTCGGCCAGCAGCGCGACCACCTCGGCGGCCCGCTCCGGGCCCACCCGGTCGGCACCGTCGAGCAGGGCCCGGGCCAGGCGCGGATGCGCCCCGGCGGCGACGACGGCCCGACCCCGGTCGGTGATCCGGCCGTCGGGGTCCACCGCCCCGATCGTGCGCAGCGTCTCGCGGGCCACCGTCATCGCCGCCGGAGGCGGCGGGTCGGGCAGGGCGAGCCCGGCGCCGTCCGGTGCGCCCCAGGCGGCCAGTTCGAGGGCGAACCCGGTCAGGTCGGCGGTGGCGATCTCCGGTTCCGGCTGGGCGGGCAGCCGCTCGTGGACGGCCGGCGACCAGCACCGGTACACGTACCCGGGCGCCTCCCGGCCGGCCCGGCCGGCACGCTGTGTGGCCGCCGCCCGGGACACCGGCACGGTGACCAGCGCGCCCAGGCCCCGGGCCAGGTCCATCCGGGCCACCCGGGACAGCCCCGCGTCGACCACCACCCGCACACCCGGCACGGTGAGGCTGCTCTCCGCCACCGCGGTCGCCAGCACCACGCGCCGCCGGTCGGCCGGGCGCAGTGCCGCGTCCTGGTCGGCGCCGCGCTGACGGCCGTGCAGCGGCAGGACCGCCACCTCGGCGCGCAGGTCGGCCAGCCGGCCGGCGACGGCGGCGATCTCCCCGGCGCCGGGCAGGAAG
Source organism: Micromonospora sp. BQ11 (assembly GCF_052068135.1). Taxonomy (NCBI): domain Bacteria; kingdom Bacillati; phylum Actinomycetota; class Actinomycetes; order Micromonosporales; family Micromonosporaceae; genus Micromonospora; species Micromonospora sp. BQ11. The sequence continues at coordinate 135,934 of NZ_JBQHDB010000017.1, forward strand.
ACCAGGACGTCACCGTCGCGCTCCCGCAGCGCCCGCCGGACGGTGGCCGCGACGTGGTCGAGGAGCCCCCGGTCGACCGGCCGGCCGGCCGGTGCCGCGACCGGGCGGGGCGGCGGTGCCCAGATGCGGGTCACCGGGTGCAGCGCCGAGGACGCCCGCACGACCGGAGCCGGCGGGCCGTCCCCGCCGAGCAGGGCGGCGAACCGGTCCGCCTCCGGGGTCGCCGACATCGCCAGCAGCCACAGGTCCGGGCGCAGCGCGGACCGTGCCTCCACGGCGAAGGCGAGCGCGAGATCGGCGTCGAGCTGGCGTTCGTGGACCTCGTCGAGCAGCACCGCCCCGGTGCCGGTCAGCTCCGGGTCGTGGTGCAGCCGTCGGACCAGCAGACCGGTGGTGACCACCTCGACTCGGGTCCGGGGGCCGGACCGCCGTTCACCCCGGACCGCGTACCCGACCCGTTCGCCGACCCGCTCGCCCAGCAGGGCGGCCATCCGGTGCGCGGCGGCGCGGGCGGCGATCCGGCGTGGTTGGGCGACCAGCACCCGACCGGTCACCTCGTCGGCGACCGCCAGGGGAGCGAGGGTGGTCTTGCCGGTGCCCGGCGGTGCCACCAGGACCCCGGCGCCGGCCGACCGCAGCGCCGCGACCAGCGCCGGCAGCACGGGCCGTACGGGCAGGTCGAGGGACACGTCGGAGAGCACGGCCCAGTCTCGCACCGCACCGACCCGCCGGCGGGGTGCCCCTTCCGCACGGGCGCGGACGCGACGATGGCCGGGCCCGCCGGCCCGGCCATCGTTCCACCACCCCTGGTACGCGCGGTCCAGCCTTAGTACGTGCCGTCCAGCTGCCCCCGCAGCTTGGTCAGCGCACGGGCCAGCAGCCGGGAGACGTGCATCTGCGAGACGCCGATCTGCTCGGCGATCTGCGACTGGGTCAGGTTGCCGTAGAAGCGGAGGGTGAGGATCTTCTGCTCACGCTCGTCGAGGGTGGCCAGCGCCGGGCCGAGGGCGACGCGCAGCTCGGCCAGCTCGAACTCGCCGTCCTCGCCGCCGAGCATGTCGCCCAGCTCGGTGGCCCGGTCGCCGTCGCCGGTCGGGGTGGACAGCGACACCGCGTTGTAGGCGCGGGCGCCCTCCAGGCCCTCCAGGACCTCTTCCTCGGTCAGCTTGAGGTGGGCGGCGATGTCGGCGACCGTCGGGGAGCGGCCCAGCGTCTGCAGCAGCGAGCTGTTCGCGTCCGAGATGGCCAGCCGCAGCTCCTGCAGGCGGCGCGGCACCCGGATGTCCCAGGTGCGGTCCCGGAAGTGGCGCTTGAGCTCCCCGATGATGGTCGGGATCGCGTAGCCGGCGAAGTCGACGCCGCGCGACGGGTCGAACTTGTCGATGGCCTTGATGAGGCCGACGGCGGCGGTCTGGGCGAGGTCGTCCGTGGGCTCGCCACGACCGCTGTAGCGGTGGGCCAGGTGGTTGGCGAGCGGCAGCCAGGCCTCGATCGCCTTGTCCCGCAGGGCGGCGCGGGACGGGTGGTTGGTCGGCAGCGCCGCCATCGCGTTCAGCAGGTCGGCGGCGCTGTCGGTGAGCGCGCGCGGGTCCAGCTTCTCGGTGGTGGTGCTCTGCACGGCCTTGCTCGCCTGCTCGCTGATCGTTGGCGCGGTCATGGGTGGTCCTCCCTGCACCTCGTCCGCGGATAAAAAGACGTGACGCTTTGGTTTAGCTTCAGATGTCCGTTCGGGAGTCACCTTAGCCTGATCGTCTCGCCAAAATCTAGCCGAAAGTACGATGTACTTAAGTGATTTTCGGCCAGCAAGAACGTGAAAAGGACAAACTACCCCTCGATTGTGACCCCGCTAACGGCTTCCCCGCGTCGTCCGGACAACGGATGGACCCCTCCGGTTGGTCGGTGACGCTCGGCCGGGTGGCCCCCGTGGCCTCGGATAAGAGGTCGCGGGTGTCGACTTTCCGTCGTTGTCCCGTGGACGGGACCAGCCGTAGCGTCGCGGGTACCACTCATTCGGAGGCCCCGTGCTCGACCCCGCCCTGCCCCAGCTGGTCGTCAACAGCCGCACGCTCTTCTTCAGCTGGCTGCCGGCGGACCACGACGCGGTCGCGGCGCTGGTGCCGGCGGGGCTGACTCCCCGAGCGGACCGCCAGGTCTTCCTCAACCAGTACGTCGTCGACGACGAGTCGCAGACCTCCGGCTTCGGGGCGTACTCCCTGACGTACATCGGGGTCTCGTTGAGTGGAGTGGACGCTCCCGGCGGGGACAGCCCCGGAGGCTGGTGGACGACGTACGTGACCTCCAGCGAGCGGGTGCGGGCGTACGCGGCGGCCCGTGGCGCCCCGGCCGTGCTGGGGCATACCACCATCGAGACGGAGCGGGGATTCCTGGTCTCCCAGACCGAGATCGGCGGCGTTCCGCTGATCCGGGCCCGCTGCCAGGTCGGCGAGGCCGGCCGGACGATCAGCAGCGGCCACCACCGGTACTTCACCGCCCGCGACGGCGAACTGCTCAGCGCGGTCTACCCGTACGTCGCGGAGCCGGTCGACCCGTTCGTGATCGAGTCGGTGGAGTTCCTCGACCCGACGCACCCCGTCTACGCCCTGCGGCCGGAGAACCCGCTGACCATCCCGTACGGCTTCTACTCCCCACGGGCCTCGTTCGCCTACCCGGGCGGTCTCGGCGTGCACCGGAGCGCGACGGTGCCGGCGCAGGTCGGCCCGGCCGCTCACCAGGTGCCGGCGCGCCGGGCCCGCAGCGGCCTGCCGTCCGGGTCGTAGACCAGCCGGTACACCGGCAACGCCCACGCCCGGGTGTACCAGGGCAACCGCTCCGGCCGGTGTGGCCGCAGCCGGCCCGGTGGTCGGGGACCCCGCTGCCCGGAGTCGTACCACCGTTGCAGCTCGTCGGCCGCCCCGACCACCGCCGCGACCGCGTCGGCCGGGTCGAGCAGGTCGTCGTCCTGGCTGCCGGCCGGGTCACGGTCCAGGTGCTCACGCAGCAGGCGCAGACGCAGGTCGCGGGCGAAGACCCGCGCGCCGTCGCCCTGCCCGGCCGGGTCGAGGGGTGCCCGCTCGTCACGGGTGTCGTCGAGCACCGCACAGGACAGCTCGCTGTCGTGGGTCCAGGACCGGCGGTTGAAGTTGTCACTGCCCACGCTCGCCCAGACGTCGTCGACCACGCAGACCTTGGCGTGCACGTACACCGGCTGGCCGGCCGGGTTCTCCACGTCGAAGACGTGCACCCGGTCCGGGGCGGCCTTCTCGCACAGGGACAGCGCCTGCTCGCGGCCGACCGTGTTCGGGGGCAGCGCGAGCCGGCCGTCCACGTCCGGGTAACGGGGGACCACCGCGACGAGGTGCAGGTCCGGGTTGTCCCGCAGGGACTGCGCGAAGAGGTCCGCCACCTCGGTCGACCAGAGGTACTGGTCCTCCAGGTAGATCAGCCGGCGGGCCCGGTGGACCGCCTTGGTGTAACCCCGGGCCACCGTCCGCTCGCCGTCGGGCGCGAACGAGTACCGGGGCCGGACGGCCGGGTAGGTGCGCAGCACCTGGATGTGGTGCGGGCCGCAGGGCGGCGGAGCCGGTGGCTGGTCGGGCAGCGGGTCCGGGCGCAGGTCCGCGCCGCGCAGGCGGTCCCGCACGTACGCCAGCGGGTTCTCCGAGTCCAGCGGCATCGGGTCGGTCCACCGCTCCCGGAAGCTGGTGTCCAGGGCCCCGACCGCCGGGCCGCGCACCATGAGCTGTACGTCGTGCCAGGGCGGGTGGTCGCCGTACCGGGCGGACATCACCACGGCCTGCGGGTCACCGGCGTGGTCGGCGTCGTCGCGGCGGCTGTGGCACAGGTCGATACCGCCGGCGAAGGCGACATCCCGCTCCGGCGCGCGCGGGTGGCGCAGCACCACCAGCTTCTGGTGGTGCGAGCCGCCCCGGCGCACCCGCTGGTCGAGCAGCACCTCGCCGCCGGCGGCGGAGATCGTCTCGCTCAGGTTCCGGTTCTCATCCTCGCTGTACGCGAGAACGTCGAGGTGGGACCGCCAGACGAGCCCCTTGACCACCACACCGCGCTGCGCGGCCTGGGCGAACAGTTGGGCGACGGTGGGCCCGTCGGGTCGCATCCGCTGGTCCGGGTCACCCCGCCAGTCGGTGAAGAAGAGGTGGTCGCCGGCCTCCAACGCCTGCACCTCGTCCACCAGCCGGTCGAAGTACGCGGCACCGTGAATTAACGGCTCGGCAAGGTTTCCGCTGGTCCAGACGGGTAACTCGGACCGTGGGTTGGCGCGTTCGCCCGCAGAGAGGAACCACTCCTGCAGCGCCAACGGTCCAGCCCTCCTGAGGTCTACGACGTCCTCACGGTACGACCCTCGCCGAGGGTTCGTGCGCCGTCGGCACCACGGTGACCTGGACGGCTGCCCCCCGGCGATACCCATCCGACGACGACGCGCAAACGCGAGGAGGCCACACCATGCCCGGCGAGACGACGAACTCCGTGACCGAGTACCGCGAGCAGGCGGTGGAGGGGGAGCGGGGTGCGGTGGTAGCCGTCCTGGTGATGGTGATCCTCGGCGTGGCCGGCATATTCGCCGTCTCCTAACCGGGCCCGCCGGTAAGGAAGGGCCCCCCGTTAACGCCTGCGGTAGAGGAAGGGCCCCTTCTTAACGCGTCAGTGGGCGCCCCGACGGATCGGGGCGCCCACCGTTGCTCGGCCTCGCACGGTCAGGGGCGGGAGCCCTGCCCGTCGGTGTGCGGCAGGCGCTCGGCGGGGATGACGCCGAGCTTGCCGGCCTGGAAGTCCTCGAACGCCTGGACCAGCTCGTCGCGGGTGTTCATCACGAACGGGCCGTAGTGCGCCACGGGCTCCCGGATCGGCTGTCCACCCATGATGTAGAGGTCCAACGCCGGGGTGTTGCTGTCCTGGTGGGCGTCGGCGGCGAACCGCAGCGCGTCACCCGGGCCGTGCACCGCGAGCTGGCCGGTGTGGAAGGGCCGGCGCTCGGTGCCCACCGTGCCCCGACCGCCCAGGACGTACACCAGGGCGTTGAAGTCCGGGTTCCACGGCAGGTCGACCTGGGCGCCGGGCTGCACCGTGACGTGCGTGATGCTGATCGGGGTGTGGGTCGAGCCCGGACCCTGGTGCCCGGCGATCTCACCCGCGATCACGCGGATCAGCGCACCGCCGTCCGGGGTGGTCAGCAGCGTCGACTCCCGGCCGCGGATGTCCTGGTACTTCGGGGCGGTCATCTTGGCGACCCGGGGCAGGTTGACCCAGAGCTGCGTGCCGTGGAAGAGCCCGCCGCTCATCACCAGGTGCTCCGGCGGCGCCTCGATGTGCAGGAGGCCGCTGCCGGCCGTCATCCACTGCGTGTCGCCGTCGGTGATGGTGCCGCCGCCACCGTGGGTGTCCTGGTGGTCGAAGATGCCGTCGATGATGTAGGTCACGGTCTCGAAGCCGCGGTGCGGGTGCCAGGGGGTGCCCTTGGGCTCGCCCGGCGCGTAGTCCACCTCGCCCATCTGGTCGAGCATGACGAACGGGTCGAGTTCGCTCATCGGCACCCCGGCGAAGGCCTTGCGGACCGGGAAGCCCTCGCCCTCGTAGCCGCTCGGGGCCGTGGTCAGCCGGCGAACCGGCCGGAAGGTGGTGGACTCGTCGAGCCGGGGCAGGCGGGGCAGGACGAGGACGTTGTCGACGGTGATCGCGGGCATCTCAGGCTCCTTGGCTGTCGCTGGTGAGGGTCGACGCGTCCCGCTCGGCGCGCAGGCGCCGGCCGAGCCGTTCGAAGATCCGGGTGAGGTAGGCGACCTCGGTGTCGTCGAGGTCGTCCATCAGGTGGGTACGGACCGACGCGAGGTGGTGCGGCGCGGTCTCGCGCAGGGTGAGCAGCCCGGTGGCGGTCAGCACCGCCTCGCTGCCCCGGCGGTCCGCCGGACAGGACTCCTTGGCGACCAGGCCCCGCTTCTGCATGGACGAGATCTGGTACGTCAGCCGGCTCGGCGAGAACACCAGGCGGCTGGCCAGCTCGCCCATCCGCAGCCGCTGGCCCGGCGCCTCGGAGAGCAGCACCAGCACGTGGTAGTCGGCGAAGCTCAGCTCGCTCGCGACGCGCAGGTCCTCCTCCAACTGGGTGAACAGTCGCTGGCTGGCCTCGATGTAGGCCCGCCAGGCGGTCAGTCGGTCCGGGTCCAGGCTCTCGGTCACGTGCCCAAGAGTAGCACTCTTTCAAAATTTAACAAGTGCCGTCGAGTGGGCCGCTCGGCACGCGCCACGCACCGCGTAAGTCGGACTTTCGACTTTGAAGTACATGTCCGTCGACGCGCGGACCGCAGCCGGCGATAGGGTCGACAGGTGGACGATCTCCAACTGCTCGACTGGCGGGAGCGGGTCGCCCGGCTGTACCTCTCCGACGCGGACCTGACCGGATTCCGGGCGGCCCGGGACGAGTTGTTCCGCTCCCACCCGCAGAGCCCGTTGCCGGCCGGCGAGCGGGTCGGGTTCACCGGCCTGCCCTACTACCCGCCGGACCCGGAGGCGGTGGTCGAGGCGCCGCTACGTCCGGCGTCGGGCACCGGGAGCATCGACACCGGCGGTCCGGACGGGGTCGTCCGGTACCGCCGGGTCGCGGTCGCGGAGACGCCGTGGGGTCCGCTGACCCTGTGGTGGATCGAGGCGTACGGGGGCGGGCTGTTCGTGCCCCTACGCGACGCGACCTGCGGCGACGGCACGTACGGGGGCGGCCGGTACCTGACCGACACGGTCAAGGGCACCTTCGGTCGGGGGCTGACCGTGCTGTCCGGCGACCGGGTGCGGCTGGACGCCAACTACCTGTACAACCCGTCCTGCGCGTACGACTCCCGCTGGGCCTGCCCGCTGGCCCCGCCGGAGAACCGGGTGGACGTCGCCCTGCGGGCGGGGGAGCAGGCGTACCACGCGTGAGACGGCCGCCCCGGCGTGCTGCCGGAGCGGCCGTGAGCTGCGCGGGTCAGCGGCCGCTCGCCTGGCCGGCGCCCAGGTGCAGTCGGCCCAGCAACTGCCGGGCCTGCTCGGCGAACTGGGCGTCCACCGTGACGGCGTACTGGCCGGCGCGCAGGGAACTGGCCGAGGTGAAGTCCCGCCGGCCACCGGTCATCGCGTGCGCGACCGCCCCGAAGACCGCGCCCCAGATGGCACCGATGACCAGGCCGACCAGGATCACCGCGATCCAGTTGCCGACGGTGAAGATGCCGAACAGCAGCCCGATGAAGAGACCGAACCAGGCGCCGCTGCCGGCACCCACGAGGGCCGCGCGAGCCGTGGTCATCCGGCCGAGGACGGTCTCCACCAGGGTGAGGTTCGTGCCGACGATCGCCGTGTGCTCCACCGGGAACCGGTTGTCGGCGAGGTGGTCGACCACCCGCTGCGCGGACGGATAGTCCGGGTACGACCCGATGGTCACGGTGGGTGGACCGGTCTCCGGGCCGTGCCCGTCGCCGCGCGGCGCGGCCGGGCGTCCCGCGGGACCGGACGGGAGGGTGTCGCCGCCCGACATGCCGGGCCGCCAGGCCGAGGTCGGACTCGACGGTGTGGTCATGAGCATCCCCCTTCGTCGACCACGGATGTTCCCCCGCTCGTCGGGCGGTAACGCCCGGTCACCGGTCATTGCGGGAATGTCGCCCCTGCGGCCCGGGTAGGCACCGCCGTGGACAGCGGGAGGATCAGCGAGCACGGCTTCCTGGCCGACGGACGCAGCGCCGTCCTGGTGGACCGGGCCGGGTCGGTCAACTGGTGGTGTCCGGAACGGTTCGACGGGCCGTCGGTCTTCGGCCGGCTGCTCGGCGACGACGCGGGGCACTGGTCGATCCAGCCGGTGGGATCCTTCACCACCGACCGGTCCTACCTGGACGGCACGCTCGTGCTGCGGACCGTCTTCACCACCGGGCAGGGAACGGTGGCGGTCACCGACGCGCTCGCGCTGGAACCCGGTGCGCGGGGCCACGACATCGGCCTGCGCTCACCGCGCGTGCTGGGGCGGATGGTGGAGGGCCTGTCCGGAGAGGTGCCGGTGCGGCTGGACTACCGGCCCCGGTTCGAGTACGGACGGGTCATGGCGTACCTGGTGGAGACCGACGGGGTGATCGGCGCGACCGCCGGCGCCTGCCACCTGAGCCTGCGCGGCGACGTGCCGCTGACCCTCGGCGAAGGGGACGCCTCGGCGACGTTCACGGTGCGGGCCGGTGAGACGTACCGGTTCACCCTGGGGTACGCGCCGACCTACGACGCGGCGCCGCCACACCTTCCCGATGCCGACCGGGTGGTCGCCGACGCGGTCGCCGGCTGGCGCTCCTGGGCGGACCTGCACCGGGACCATTACCGTGGGCTGTTCCGCGACGAGGTCCGGCGCAGCGCCCTCGTCGTGCAGGGGATGACCTACGGGCCCAGCGGTGGAATCGTCGCGGCGGCGACCACCTCGCTGCCCGAGGAGCTGGGCGGCGACCGCAACTACGACTACCGCTTCGTCTGGGTGCGGGACTTCAGCCTCACCCTCCAGGCGCTGTGGCGCGCGGCCTGCCCGGACGAGGCCGATCGGCAGTTCTCCTGGGTGGGGCGGGCGATGGGCCGGATCGGTGACGAGCCGGTGCCCATCATGTACGGCGTCCAGGGCGAGCGGGACCTCACCGAGCACACCCTCGACCATCTCCCCGGGTACGCCGACAGCCGGCCGGTCTTCGTCGGCAACGACGCCTGGAAGCAGCGGCAGAGCGACGTGCTGGGCGAGGTCCTCGACGCGGCCTGGCTCATGCGGCACTACCTCGACCCGATGATGCCCGACGTGCGGCACCTGCTGCGCTCGCTGGCTGACCAGGCGACCGTCACCTGGCGGCTGCCGGACGCCGGCATGTGGGAGGCCCGGGACGCCGAACGCCACTACGTCTCGTCGAAGGTGCAGTGCTGGACGGCGCTGGACCGGGCGGTGCGCTTCGGTCCCCGGCTCGGTGAGCCGTCCGACGTGGCCCGCTGGGCGGCGGCCCGCGACGAGGTCCGGGAGGCGGTGCTCGACCGGGGCTGGAACGAGCGGCTCGGCGCGTACGCCGGGGCGTTCGAATCCGACAGGCTGGACGCGTCGGTCCTGATGATGCCGCTGGTGGGTTTCCTGCCCGCCGACGACGAGCGGATGCGCTCGACGATGGACGTCGTGGAACGCCGCCTGTCCCGTGGCGGCCTGCTGCGCCGCTGGGACGACGATCCGGCGGGTTTCGTCATCTGCTCGTTCTGGCTGGTCGGGTGCCTTGCCCTGGCCGGTGAGGTGGACCGGGCCGGCGACCTGTTCGCGCAGCTCGCCGGCCGGGTCAACGACCTGGGCCTGTACGCCGAACAGATCGACCAGGTCACCGGGGAGCACCTGGGGAACTTCCCGCAGGCGTTCTCCCACATCGGCCTGATCAACGCCGCCGGCCTCCTCACCGAGGCCGTGGAGCGGCACCGCGCCGCGGGGCGACCGCGGCAACCCGTGCCGGCCGGTACGGGACGGACGGAAGGAGCACGCTCATGACCGGACGCCTGACCGGGATGACCGCCCTGATCACCGGCTCGGACTCGGGTATCGGACAGGCCACGGCCATCGAGTTCGGCCGGGAGGGCGCCGACGTGGTGGTGCACTACCTGCACGACCACGCCGGGGCGAACCACACGAAGGCCGAGATCGAGAAGACCGGCCAGCGGGCCGTCGTGGTGCAGGGTGACATCAGCGTCGAGCACCAGGTCGAGGCGATGTTCGACGAGGCGCTGACCGCGTTCGGCCGGCTGGACATCCTCATGAACAACGCCGGCGTGGACGCCTCGGGCATCCCGGTGGCCGATCTGGACACCGAGACCTGGGACCGGTGCATCCGCACCAACCTGTACGGGATGTTCTTCTGCTGTCGGCGGTTCGTGCGGCACCGCCGCGACGAGGGCGGCCAGGGGAAGATCATCAACATCACCTCCGTTCACCAGGAGGTGGCTCGGGCCGGCGGCTCGGACTACGACTCCAGCAAGGGCGGCATGCTGGAGCTGGCCAAGAGCCTCGCGTTGGAGGTCGCCCCGATGCGCATGAACGTCAACAACATCGGGCCGGGGATGGTGCTGACCCCGTTCAACCAGGAGGCGATCGACAATCCGGAGTACCTGGAGGAGCAGGTGCAGAGCATCCCGTGGAAGCGTGCCGCGGAGCCCGGCGAGATCGCCAAGCTGGCGGTCTTCCTGGCCAGCGACGACGCCGACTACGTGACCGGCTCGACGTACTTCATGGACGGTGGCCTGATGCAGAACCAGGGGCAGGGCGCCTGACCGCGTCGTGACGCGCCGGGCCCGTCGTCGTCCGACGACGGGCCCGGCGGTTTGCTGGCGGTCAGGAGCAGGCGGTGCCGTTGAGCGTCCACCCGCCGAAGGCGGGCAGGGTGCTCCCGGTGAAGGTGCCCTGGAAGCCGACGCTGGTGGTGGCGCCGCTGGCCAGGCTGCCGTTCCAGGTGGCGTTGCGGACGGTGATCCGATCACCGGACTGGGTCCAGTCGCCGTTCCACCCGTTGGTCAGCCGGACGCCGGCCCCGGGCGCGAAGGTCAACGTCCAGCCGTTGAGCGCGGCGCCGTTGTTGGTCACCCGCAGTTCGGCGGTGAAGCCGCCGGTCCAGGCGTTCGGGGTGTACCGGACCGCGCAGCCGCCGGCCGGCGGGGGAGTGGTCGGCGGTGCGGTGGTGGGCGGTGCGGTCGTCGGCGGTGCGGTGGTGGGCGGTGCGGTCGTCGGGGCGCTCGTCGTCGGCACCGGTCCGGCCGCGATCGCGAGGTCGTATGCCCGCTGGGGGACGAACTGGCCGGCCGGCGCGATGCAGCCGTCGGACTCGCCGGGCAGCTTGACCCAGAGGAACGCATCGATGGCGGCATCGCCGGTGGCGGTGGTGCTGGGCGTGCCGATGGCCCGGCCGGTCGGGTCGCACCATTCCGAGCCGGCCGGTCCGTTGCCGTTGCGGCTGGTGTCGACGACCGCCTTCAGCCGGGACACGCCGGTCGCCGCGATGATCGCCTTGGCGTACGCGACCTCGTCGGCGGTGCGCCGGTAGTTGGAGACGTTCAAGGAGATGCCGTCCGCGCTGTTGGCGATGTCGGCGCCGAGCAGCCGGGACGCCGCCTCGCTCGGCGACAGCCACGCCGAGTGCCCGGCGTCGAAGTAGACGCGGGCCTGCGACGAGGCGGCCTTGAGCTTCTTGCCTGCGTACGCCATGGAGGCCTTCGTCTCGGCCTGCTGGGCGGCGTTCTGGCAGGTGGTCATCAGGGGCAGCACGTCCGGCTCCAGCACGATGGTCGCCGGACGCCCGTTCAGGCCGGCTGCCACCTGGTCGACCCACTGCCGGTAGGTGGCGTGGTCCGGGGCCCCGCCGGTGCTCGCGCCGCTGCAGTCCCGGTTGGGGATGTTGTAGACGACCAGGATCGGCACCTTCCCGGCCGCGGCGGCCGCTCCGACCAGGGCGTCCACCTCGGCGCGTACGGTCGAGGTGTTGGTGCGGGTGAACCAGCGACCCTGCGGCACGGTGGCGATCCGGTCCCGGATCACGGCGGCGCGGGGGTCACCGGGGTTGGCGGCGACCCAGCCGGCCGCGGCGGTGGCCGGGTCGACGTAGAAGGTGGAGTCGGCCGCGACGGCCGCCGGCGCGTGAACCAGGGCGAGGGCGGTGGCGGCGGTCAACGCCGACGTGGCGGCGGCCGCGGCGAGGGCCGGTCTGCGTCTCATGTCAGTCACTTCCCATCATCGAGGGATGCCGCTGGAAGCGCTCCCATTACCGTGGCCAAACTACGGGGCGGTCGCGGTGTTGTGAAGACCTCCCGGCCGCGGTGGCGACAAACCACCCGAGCCGGACGAGCTTTCCCGTATCGCGTGGACAACTTTCGATTTTTCGGTGCGAAGTTCTGTCCGTGACAAGTGAAAGGCGTTAATGTCTGGGCACCACCACCCGGTGCTCCTCCAGTCGGCGGGAGCGGCACCGAGATCGCCACCCCTGGAGGTCTCGTGTCCCCTGTCCCGCGTCGACTGCTGGTCGTCGCCACCGTCCTGCTCACCGCCCTCGCCCCGGTCGGGGCACCGCCCGCCGCCGCCCACCCCGGCCACGCCGGCGGCCACCCCGCACCCGCCGAGGCACCCGCGCGTACCACCGCGGAGGCCGCCGTCGTGGCGCTCGCACCACCGGCCACCAGCGGCTTCGAAAAGGTCGCCCTCGACGGCGGGCTCACCATGGGCGAGCCGATCGAGCTGGCCGTCGCCCCCGACGGCAAGGTCTTCTACATCAACCGGGGCACCACCAACGGCGGCGGACAGGTCCGCCTCTACAACCCGGCGACGAAGACCACCACCGTGGCGCTCACCCTGGCCCTCGACGCGCGCTACGAGGACGGGCTGATCGGCATCACCCTGCACCCGAACTTCGCCACCAACCGCTGGGTGTACCTCTTCTACTCGCCCAAGGTGACCCCGCTGGTCAACCGGATCTCCCGGTTCACCTTCAACCCCTCGACGCTGCTGATCGACCCGGCCAGCGAGGACATGCTCATCGAGTGGCCCACCGAGCGCGACCTGTGCTGCCACTCCGCCGGCTCGATGAGCTGGGACTCCGCCGGCAACCTCTACTTCGCCGTCGGCGACAACACCAACTCCGGCGGCGACTCCGCCGGCATGGCGCCGATCGACGAGCGGACCACCCGCAACCCGCAGTACGACGCGCAGCGCACCTCCGGCAACACCAACGACCTGCGCGGGAAGATCAACCGGATCCACCCGGAGAGCGACGGCAGCTACACCATCCCGTCGGGCAACCTCTTCGCGGTGGGCACCGCGAAGACCCGCCCGGAGATCTACGTGATGGGGGTGCGCAACCCGTACCGGATCTGGGTCGACCGCAAGGCCGGCAACACCCTCTACTGGGGCGAGGTCGGGCCGGACGCGGGCGCCGACGTCGCCAACCGGGGGCCGGCCGCGTACGACGAGTTCAACCGGGCCACCGGCCCCGGCAACTACGGCTGGCCGTACTGCGGCGGGCCGAACGTCGCGTACAACGACTGGGACTTCGCCGCCAACGCGCCGCGCGGCTGGTTCCCCTGCGGCGGGTCGACCGGCCCGGTCAACGACTCGCCCCGCAACACCGGCCTCAACCAGCTCCCGCCGACCAAGCCCGCCCTGGTGTGGGAGCAGCACGGTGGCAGCGAGGACTGGCCGGCGTTGGACAACCCGGGCGGCTGCGGCTCGCCGGCCCACACCGAGGTCTACCACTACGACGCGAACCTGAACTCCGACGTCAAGTGGCCCGCCTACTACGACAACAAGTTGCTGATCTCGGAGTACTGCCGTAACTGGATCAAGGAGGTCCAGTTCGACAGCGGCAACCCCGCCACCGGCGCCCCGACCGTGATCGAGCCGGTGCTGTCGGGGATGTCCTTCGTGCACCCGATCGACGCGGAGTTCGGCCCGGACGGCTCGCTCTACCTGCTGGAGTACGGCAGCGGCTGGTTCTCCGGCGCCACCGACGCCGGACTCTACAAAATCAACTACGTGCAGGGTGGCCGGTCGCCGGTGGCCAAGGCCTCGGTGAACAAGGACAACGGCCTGGCGCCACTCGCGGTGACCTTCTCCAGCGCCGGCAGCTCCGACCCCGACAGCGACCCGCTCTCGTACGCCTGGGACTTCACCGACAACGGCAGCGTCGACTCTACGGCGGCCAACCCGTCGTTCACGTACACCTCGAACGGCAGCTTCAACGCCCGGCTGACCGTCAGCGACGGCACCGGACGCAGCGGCACCACCACGGTGCCGATCGTCGTCGGCAACAACCGGCCGACGGTGACCCTGAGCGGGCTGCCGGCGGGTGGCCTCTTCGACTGGGGGCAGGACCTGACCGTCTCCGCCTCGGCCAGCGACCCGCAGGACGGCACCCCGGCCTGCTCCGCCGTGGTGGTCCGGGCGGCGCTCGGGCACCAGGAGCACGCCCACGAGGAGGGGCAGGGCACCGGCTGCGGCGCCACCTTCAACACCGGCCCGGTGCACGCCGGTCCGGACTCGGTGCTCTTCTTCGTGCTGCGCGGCAGTTACACCGACTCCGGCGCGACCGGGTCGGTGGCGCTGACCGGCGAGAAGGAGATCAGCCTCTACCCGAAGCAGTGGCAGGCCGAGCACTACGTGGCGCTCAACGGCCCGAGGGTGATCGACCAGTCCGCCGCCGAGGGCGGCAAGCGGCTCGGTGACATCCAGAACGGGGAGAACGTCCGCCACCACGCGGTCAGCCTCAAGGGCATCACCGGGGTCAAGGCGCGGGTGTCCTCCGGCGGTGCCGGCGGCACGGTCTCCTTCCGGTACGACTCGCCGACCGGCCCCGAGGTCGCCCGGCTGACCGTGCCGAACACCGGCGGATGGGACTCCTACACCGAGGTCAGCGCCACGGTGACGAAGCCCGACGACGGCACCCACGACCTGTACCTGGTCTTCACCGGCGGCAGCGGGGCGCTCCTCGACGTGGACAGCTACACGTTCACCGGGCCCGGCGTCGGCACCGGCACCGGCGGGTCCCGCACCGGGGAGATCAAGGCCCTCGGCAAGTGCGTGGACATCGCCTCCAGCCAGACCGCCAACGGCACGAAGGTGCAGATCTGGACCTGCAACGGCACCGGGGCGCAGCAGTGGACGCTGCCCGGTGACGGCACGATCCGGGGCCTGAACAAGTGCCTGGACGTCAAGAGCAGCGGCACCGCCAACGGCAGCCTGGTCCAGCTGTACGACTGCAACGGCACCGGGGCTCAGCAGTGGACCGTCCAGCCCAACGGCAGTCTGCGCAACCCGCAGTCCGGTCGGTGCCTGGACATCCCCGGCTCGGTCACCACCGACGGCCGCCAGTTGCAGATCTACGACTGCAACGGCACCGCAGCGCAAACCTGGACGCTCCCCTGAGATGAAAGGAAGGGCCCTTTCTTAACGCCTAGTGCAGAGGAAGGGGCCCTTCTTAACACCCAGCGTCGTCGGTGCGCGTCCTGGCCGGCGGTCGCCGGGGATGCCGTCGACAATGGGGGGATGCGTCTGGTGATCACGGCGGACACCCACGTGCCGAAGCGGGCCAGGGACCTGCCCGCGCCGCTCTGGGCGGCGGTCGACGCCGCCGACGTGGTCGTCCACGCGGGTGACTGGGTGGACGAGTCGCTGCTGGACCTGCTGGAGGCGCGCGCCGGCCGGCTGGTCGGGGTGTACGGCAACAACGACGGACCGGCGCTGCGCGCCCGGCTGCCGGAGATCGCCCGCGTGGAGCTGGACGGGCTGCGGATGGCGGTCGTCCACGAGACCGGGCAGAAGACGCGGCGGGAGGAGCGCTGCGCCGCGCGGTTCCCCGACGTCGACGTGCTGGTATTCGGTCATTCGCACATCCCTTGGGACACCGTCGCCCCGGGCGGCCTACGCCTGCTCAACCCCGGCTCGCCGACCGACCGGCGGTCCCAGCCGTACGCCACGTACCTCACCGCACGGGTGGTCGACGGCCGGCTCGACGACGTGGAGCTGCATCGGCTCCCGCCGCGCTGAGCCCGACGGCGCCCGCCGTCGTACCGTCGCGGTCCGCCGCGCCGCCCGACCCGGCGCGGCGCGGCGGAACCGGTCACTGACCCCGGCCGGTCTCCTCCTGGAGCTCGTCGATCCGCTTGGAGGCCTCCGCCTTGGTCATGTCCTCCGGCAGGTCCTCGCCCGCCTCCCGGGCGAGCGTCGCCAGATACGACTCCTGCGCGGCGGTGGGCGGCTCGTCGCCGGTGACCCACTCGTCCGGGTCCTTGATCGCGCCCTGCGGGTTGGCGCGGCTGCTGTCGCGGTCCGTCATCATCTCCACCTTCCTTCGAACGGACGTGCCAATACCCGCGGTGGTCGCGATCCATGCCGGCGGCGGCGGATCTCTCGCCCCCGGAACGCGGCTGACGCATACGATCACCGGGTGGCTGCGGAGCGGGCGGGCGTGGTGGTGGTCGGTGCCGGGATCGCCGGTGTGGCGTGTGCCGTCGAGCTGGCCCGTGCCGGCATACCCGTGGCGGTGCGGGAACGCGGACGGGTGACCGGTGGGCGGATGGCCAGCAAGCGCTTCGACGGCCGGCCCGCCGACACCGGGGCGGCGTACTTCACGGTCAGCGACCCCGACTTCGCCGAGGTGGTGGAGCGGTGGCGGGCCGCCGGGCTGGCCCGGGAGTGGACCGACACCTTCGTCGCGTACGGGCCGGACGGCCGGCGGGACGTGCCCGGCCCGACCCGCTGGTCCGCGCCGCGTGGACTGCGTTCACTGGTCGAGGACCTGGCCCGCGACCTGCCGGTGACGGTGGACCGGCTGGTGCACACCGTCGAGCCGGGGCCGCGGGTGGACGGGCAGCCCTGCGAGGCCGTGGTGCTCGCCATGCCCGGTCCGCAGGCGGCGCTGCTGCTCGACCCGGGGTTGGCTGAGGCGACCCGGGCCGCGCAGGCGCAGGAATGGTCGCCGTCGCTGGCCGCGGTGCTGCGTTTTCCGGCCCGTGGCTGGCCCGACTTCCGGGGCGCCTTCGTCAACGACCACCCGGTCCTGAACCTCGTCTGTGACGACGGTGACCGGCGCGGGGACGCGGCCCCGGTCCTCGTCGCACACACGACGCCGGAGTTCGCCGCCGACTACTTGGCTCGGGCCAGCGACGCCGGCCCGGCGATCGAACAGGCCGTGCGGGACCTGCTCGCGCTCCCGGAACCGGCGGCCGACGTGCACGTGCACCGCTGGACGTACGCGAAGCCGACGGCCGGCCCGGGCGGGACGTACCACCTGGACGCGGACGGTGTGGGGCTCGCCGGGGACGCCTTCGGCAAGCCCCGGGTGCAGAGCGCCTGGCGCTCCGGCCACGACCTGGCCCGAGCCCTCACCACCCGCCTCTCCTGACCCCCGCCCCGCCCCGCCCCGCCCCGCCCGGTCCCGGTCCCGGTCCCGCGATCTTGCACTTTCGGTCGCCGAGATGGGGCTTTCGCGGCTTGTGCCGGGGCAGAAAGTGCAAGATCGCGGGAGGCAAGGGGTAGGGGGTGGGGCGTGGGGCGGGGTTGGGGTCAGGCTCGGGCGGGTTCGGGGGAGCGTTGGGCGGCGTCGGGAGGGGTGCGTTCGCCCTCGCGGTCGAGCAGTTGCATGACCGGGGTGGCCGCGATGCCGTGCACCACCACGGACACGATGACCACCAGGCCGACGGTGGCCCAGATCAGGTCCGCCTGCGGGAAGTCGGTCTTCGTCGTGGCGTACGCCAGGTAGTAGAACGAGCCGACGCCCCGGATGCCGAACAGCGCGATCACCCAGTGCTCGGCCGGGCGGCCGGGCGCTCCCCGCAGCGACAGCCAGCCGAAGAGCGGCCGGACCACGAAGATCAGCGCCAGGCCGACCGCCGCCGCCTGCCAGGTGAGCGGGGCCAGCAGACCGCCGACCACGGCACCGCCGAAGAGCAGCAGCAGCATCACGGTGAGCAGGCGCTCGACCTGCTCGGCGAAGTCGTGCAGCACGCCGTGGAACTCGGAGGTGCGTTCGGCGGCCCGGATCGCCCGCGCGGCCACGAACACCGCCAGGAAGCCGTACCCGCTGATCAGCTCAACCAGCCCGTACGCCAGGAACGTCGCGGCCAGCGCGAGGAAGCCCTCGGCGTGCCGGGCCAGGCGAAGCTCGCTCGGTGCCTGGAAGAACAGCTTGCCGAGCAGCCAGCCGATGAGCCAGCCGCCCGCGACGCCGGCGGCGACCTTCCAGAGCACGTCCACGGTGAGCCAGCCGACCAGCCAGTCCGACGGCGCCAGGCTGGTCGTGGCGATCGCGATGGCGGCGTACACGAACGGGAAGGCCAGGCCGTCGTTGAGACCCGCCTCGGAGGTGAGCGCGAAGCGCACCTCGTCCTCGGCGTCCTCGTCGGCGTTCGGCTCGCCGACCTGCACGTCGGCGGCGAGCACCGGGTCGGTGGGGGCGAGGGCCGCGGCGAGCAGCAGCGCGGCGGCCGGCACGAGGCCTGCCCACCACCAGCCGAGCAGCGCCGTCGCGGCGATGCAGAGCGGCATCGCGATCGCCAGCAACCGCCAGGTCGACGACCAGCGCTTCCAGCTCAACGGACGGTCGATCTTGAGGCCGGCGCCCATCAGCGCCACGATCACCCCGATCTCGGTGAGATGGGTGGCGATCTCCTTGTGCACGAGTGGATCGGGCATCGGCAGACCGGTCGGGAGCAGGAAGATCAGCATGCCCAGGCCGAGGAACGCTATCGGCATGGACAGTGGCCGACGATCCAACAACCGCGGCAGGATCCCTGCCAACAACGCACCGACACCGAACACCGCCAACGCGACGTCTACCGGCTCCACGAAACCACCTCTCCTGCCGCCCGTCGCGTACGGGCAGGTGGTCTCAGATCATGCCCATGGAAGCCTTTCCGTATGCCTGTCCGAATCGCCGGATCGGCGTGACCCTCACCTCCGGGTGGCGATCGGGGAGTCGGCGAGGGCGGCGAGCAGCGCGGCGGGATCGTCGTACACGGCCACCGCGCCCGCACCGGCCAGTTCGCCCCGGCTGGTGCCGCCGCAGGTAAGCCCCACACAGGGGATGTGCAGCTTGCCGGCGGCCGCGACGTCCCACACCGAGTCGCCGACGAAGACCACCCGGGCGGCGTCCAGCCCGGACTGCTCCAGCGCCGCCTCCAGGATGTCCGGCGCCGGTTTGCTCTCCTTTGCGTCCGCCGAGGAGGTGACCGTGTCGATGACGTCGTCGGCGGCGAGCGCGCGGCGCAGCGCGCCCACCTCGTGTTCGGCCGCCGAGGTGGCCAGCACCACCCGCAGGCCCCGCTCGGCGCAGGCCCGCAGCAGGTCGGCCGCGCGAGGCAGTGGCTCCAGCCGCTCCCAGTACTCCCCGTAGAGGGTGGAGTGGGCATCGAGCAGCTTCTGGTCGCCGTCGCGGTCGCGTTCCGGGCCGAGAAGGTGGTCGAGCAGCTTGTCCGAGCCCATCCCGATGGAGCGGTGGATCGTCGCCATCGGCACCGGCTGTTCGGACTGGCGGAGCGCCTCCCACCAGCTCACCGTGTGCAGGTAGGTGGTATCGACCAGGGTGCCGTCCACGTCGAAGAGCACGCCGGCGGGAGTCTCGTGAGCCATGGCCGTCCTCCTACCCCGTTCATGCGGCGGCGATGCCACCGGCGGGACCGCCGGACACGATCACTCCGCCGGGATGAGGATCTCGAACCAGACCGTCGAACCGCGGACGGTCGGGTCGGTCCCCCACGCGTCGCTCAGCTCCTCGATCAGGCCCAGCCCGCGGCCCCGGCTGCTCAACGTGTCGGTCTGCGCCCGGGTGACGGTGCCCCGGGTGCCCGAGTCGGCCACCGAGACCAGCAGTCGCTCCGGGCTGAGGTCGATCTCCACTCGGGCGGCGGTGCCGGCGTGCAGGAGCGCGTTGGTGGTCAGTTCGCTGGTGCACAGCACCGCCGCGCCGATCACCGACTCCGGTACCCGCCAGTCGGTGAGCTGGCCGGTCATCCAGTGCCGGACCCGGCTCGGCGCGGTCGGCTCGGCCGGGACCTCCATGCCCGCGGACCGGCTCGGTCGCAGCGCGTGCTCCACCGCGAGCACCGCCACGTCGTCCTCGGTGGTGCCGCCGACGGCGGCGGTGGCGACCGCGCAGAGCGCCCGCGGGTCTCCGCTACCCGCGGTGGCCACCGCCTCGGCCAAGGCGTCCAGGCCGACCGTCAGGCCCTGCCGTCGCCGCTCCACCACGCCGTCGCTGAACAGCAGCAGCGTGTCGCCGGGGACGAAACGGACGGTGGTGGTGGCCGGTCGGCAGCCGAGGCCCAGCGGAGCGCCGGTGGGCACGTCGAGGTACTCGGCGGTCGGCTCGCCGTCCGGCGCGCACCGGCGGATCAGCGGGGCGGGGTGGCCGGCGCTGGCCAGGGTCAGCCGGTGCCGGTCGGCGTCGACGACACCGAACACCACCGTGACGAACAGTTCGTGCGTACCGCCCTCGGCGCCGAGGCTGGTGACCAGCCGGTCGAGGCCGGCGAGCACGGCGTCCGGGCGTGGGTCGCTCAGCGCCAGCGCGCGCAGCGCGGCGCGCACCTGACCCATCCGCGCGGCGGCCTGGACGTCGTGGCCCGCCACGTCGCCGAGCACGATGCCCAGCCCACCGCCGGGCAGCAGGAAGGCGTCGTAGAAGTCGCCGCCGGCGGCGTTGCCGTCGACGCCCGGGTCGTACCGGGCGGCGATCCGCAGCAGGGGCAGGTCGGGCAGGTGCTCCGGGAGCATGCTGCGCTGGAGGAGCTGCGCGGTGCCGTGCTGGGTCTCGAACCGGCGGGCCCGTTCGGCGGCCTGACCGACCAGCTCCGCCGAGGCGGCCAGCAACGCCCGCTCGGCCGCCGACCAACCGTGCGGTCGCTGGTATCCGACGGTGAGAGCGCCCCGCACCACCGAGGCGCGCAGCGGCACCGTGGCCAGCGAGCGGATCTTCTGGTCGTGCCGGTCCACCGCGGTCCGGGCGAGCGGTTGGTCGTCCTCGACGAACATGGGTGTCCCGCTGCGGGCGGCGACGGTCACCGGGGCGCCCCACTCGGTCGGGGTGCGGCGCCACAGCGGGGGCAGCCGCTCGTCGGCCTCGTCCATCAGCTCGCCGCGCAGCCGCCGGACCGAGCGCCAGCCGCCGCCCTCGTCCACGGCGAAGGCGACCCGGTCGGCGTCGAACGAGCTGATCGCCCAGCGCAGCGCCACCCGGGCGACGTCGTCGAGGGTGAGCGTGCCGGCCAGCGCGGCGGCGAGGTCGCTGAGGCTCTGCAACTGCTGTGCGACCTGGGTGGTCTCCGCCGCCACGGTCAGCACGCCGACGACCGCGCCGGTGCTGTCCCGCACCGCCGAGTAGCCGCGGGTGAAGACGGCCTGCTCCATCACGCCGGAGCCGCGCCGCAGCAGCGGGAGGGTGGTCTCCTTCTCCAGGAAGGGCTCGCCCGTGCGGTAGGTGTGCTCGACGACCTCACCCACGCCGGGCAGGTGCCAGATCTCCGGGAACACCTCCGCGGCGGGTCGGCCCACCGCGGCCGGGTGCTTGTCGCCGATCAGCTCGGCGTACGCGTCGTTGTAGAGCAGGAGGAGGTCGTCGCCGAGGGCGAGGGCCATGGGCACCGGCGAGGCGAGGATCAGCTCGGCCGCCACGCGTACCGGATGGTCCCAGTCCGCGCGGGGGCCGAGCGGGGTACGGGACCAGTCGTGGTGGAGCACGAGGTCCGTGGCGGCGGGCTGACCGGAGACCGGGGCTGGGGGCATCGGGACCCGTCCGACCGTTCCTGGCATGCCCGCAGCCTAGTCCGACCGTCCGCGACGTCTCCGATCATGGGCCTGCGGACCTCGCGGGAACGGCCGTCCGGGCCGGTCAGAGCCCTCTCGGCCAAAACGGGGGGACCGGTGCGGGCGTGCCTTTGCCGCGACGGGGTAAGCGCGCGGCGCAGTCCATGCGACAGGAGGGACATCATGCCGGAAACCCTGGCGGTCAGGCAGGTCGACATCGGTGACGCCGTGGCCGACATGTGGAGATCGGTGCTGTTGTTCATACCGAGGGCCATCGCGTTCATCGCGATCCTCGTGGTCGGATGGCTCATCGCGAGAGCCGTCCTCAAGATCGTGGACGCGGCACTGGAACGGGTCAACTTCGACCGGGCCGTCGAGCGGGGCGGCATCAAGCGCGCACTGGAACGGACGAAGTACGACGCCAGCGACATCCTGGCGAAACTGGCGTACTACACCGTTCTGCTGTTCACCCTGCAGTTCGCCTTCGGCGTCTGGGGGCCCAACGCGATCAGTGACCTGATCAGCGGTGTGGTGGCCTGGCTGCCGCGCGCGTTCGTCGCGATCATCATCGTGGTCGTGGCCGCCGCGATCGCCAACGCCGTCCGCGATCTGGTGACCGGGGCGCTGGGCGGGCTCGCGTACGGGAAGATCCTGGCCGACCTGGTGGCCGTCTTCATCCTCGCGCTCGGTGTGATCGCGGCGCTGAACCAGGTGGGTATCGCCACGTCGGTGACGACCCCGGTGCTGATCACGGTGCTGGCCACGGTCGCCGGCATCCTGATCGTCGGCGTCGGCGGTGGTCTGGTGAAGCCGATGCAGAGCCGCTGGGACGGCTGGCTGAACCGGATGGCCGAGGAGTCGCGGGCGGTGCAGGAGCACCGGCGCGCACAGGCGGCGGGTCGGGGCGACACGGAGCGCCAGATGGCCGACCGGACCGGTGCCGAGCGGACCCAGGTCATCGCGCGGGGGCAGGAGTCCGGCGTGGCGGCCGGCCCCGGCACGGTGAGCGACGAGACGCAGCAGTTCCGCCGCCGCTGACGCACACGTCAGGGCTGGAGGGGAAGGGTGTCCGCGACCACGCGGGCGCCCTTCCCGCATGTCCGGGACGGGTCAGAGCCGGGGGAGCGGGGCGGGCTTCACGCCCAGCGTGCGGGCCAGCGCGCACACCGCGAGCAGCCGGGCGAGCGGCCAGTCCGGCGCCGACCAGTCGACCGGGCCGGCCGGGGGACGCCAGTCGTGCTGGAGCGCGGCCTCGCGTACCCCTTCGGCGTAGCCGGCGAGCGCGGCGGCGCTCAGCGGCCGGCGGTCGCCGTCCAGGCTCTCGCGCACCGCGGCGGCGTGCTGGTCGATCAGGGCGAGCAGGCCGGGCCGGGCGGCGGCGGCCGCCGTCCCGTCGGCCACGGACTCTTCCAGGGCGGCCAGGGTGGACCGCGCCGCGTCGACGACGGCACGGGAGCTGACCTGGTTCGACGGCACGCGCATGGGGACTGAGGCTATCCGGTGGATCGGGGGTTCGACCTCGGCCGCACGGCGGGTACCGGGTCCTCCACCGGGCGGTCGGGCGACGTCCGAGGGATTGAGTCGGCGGGGATCGGGCAGAGGAGAACCGCCCGGTGAGGGTGCGTCGAGACCACGGAGGACCGAATGACGGCACACCAGGACGGACCGGACGAGCGGCACCGGCGTCCCGCCGGCGTCAGCGACGAGACGGTCGCGGCACTCGGCAAGCTGAGCGAGGCGCTGGAGTGCGTGGAACGGGTGCGCGGTCACCTCTACTCGCTGCACCAGCTCGTCGGGCACGCCGACCTGATGCTCGACGAGGCGGTGGAGATGTTCCGGAAGGCCGGACACGGGCACATCGCCGATCGGATCGACACCGACCTGCTCGGCCGGAACGTGATCGCCGGGCGCTGGACGTTCCAGATCGTCGAGGACTTCGACGACGGCTACTACGCGCTGTTCCGGGAGCTCGACCGGGAGGCCCGTGAGGAGCTGGTCGCGGGGCGCCGCCACCTGTACGAGGCGGAGATGAAGGAACAGCGCCGGACCCGCGGTCGCCCCGGACACGAGGCGCGGCCCGGGGTCGGCACCTCGGACTAGTCCCGGGAGCGGGCCTCGGCCGGCTGGCGACGGGCCGCGTCGTCGGCGATGATCACGGTCGCCACCATCAGCGCGACGCAGAGGCTGAACAGCCAGGAGCTGTCGGAGACCAGCTTCGCGGAGACGGGCGCCTGGATGGCGGCGAGCAGGAAGCCGAGCCATGCGAGGCGACGCTGACGGGTCGTGAGGATGCCCTTGCCCTGATGCATTCCGAAAGTCTTACGCGCGAGGCGGTGCTTGCCGTCAGCCGAACGGCCGATTCTGGATGAGCTGTCCGCTTTCACGACCGCACGGACCGTGCTTTTTGTCTTGGCGGGGGAGGCTGGGTCTGCGGGAAACCCTGCGGGCAGGATGGCCTCCGTGCCCGCCACCCGGCCCCGCGCCTCCCTGCTCCTGCTCGCCTACCTCGCGTTCGTCAGCCTCGGCCTTCCCGACGGACTGATCGGGGTCGCCTGGCCGTCGATGCGGACGGACCTGGGCGTACCGACCGAGGCCGTCGGCCTGCTCCTCTTCGCCGGCACCGCCGGCTACCTCACCTCCAGCGTCCTCGCCGGCTTCACCCTGGCCCGGCTCGGCGTGGGCCGGCTGCTGGCCGTCAGCACGCTGCTGGCCAGCCTGGCGCTCACCGGCTACGCGTCCGCGCCCCACCTCACGCTGCTGATCGGATGCGCGCTGGTGCTCGGTCTCGGCTCCGGCGCGATCGACAGCGGACTGAACGCGTACGCGGCGGGAGCCTTCGGACCCCGGCACATGAACTGGATGCACGCCTTCTTCGGCCTCGGCGTGGCCATCGGGCCGCTCATCATGACCGGTGTGCTGAGCGCGGGGCTGGCCTGGCGCTGGGGCTACGGCAGCGTCGCCGCCGCGCAACTCGCCCTCGCCCTCGCGTTCGCCCTCACCGTCCGCGCCTGGCGGGACCGGGGACCGGCCGCGGGGTCCGCACCCGACCCGGCGGGAGGGGAGCTGGACACGGCCGCGCCGGCACCCGCCGTGGCGCCGACCCTGGCGCCGGTACGCGTACGCGACACCCTCCGCCTGCCGGCGGCGTGGCTCGGCGCGCTGGCCTTCGCGGTGTACGTCGCGATCGAGGTGGCCGCCGGACTCTGGGCGTTCCTGCTGCTCACCGAGGGGCGAGGGATGAGCGCGGCGGTGGCCGGTGGTGCCGTCTCGGCGTACTGGGGGAGCCTGTTCGTCGGGCGGGTGGTGCAGGGCGTGGTGGCCGAGCGGCTGGGAACGGCCAGGATCCTGCGGGGCAGCCTGCTGGGGATGGCGGTCGGGGCGGGCCTGGTGGCCGTACCCGGGCCGGCCTGGCTCGCCGTGGCCGGGCTCGTCGTGGTCGGCTTCGCCGCGGCGCCGGTGTTCCCGCTGCTCACCCTCACCACCGCCGAGCGGGTCGGCGCGGCGCACGCCGATCGGGTCATCGGGTTGCAGATCGGGGCGGCCGGGCTGGGTGCGGCGCTGGTCCCGGCCGGGATCGGGGTGCTGATCAGCCGGACCTCGGTCGAGGTGCTCGGGCCGACGCTGCTGGTGCTCGCCGTGGTCCTGCTGACCGTCCACGCCACCGGAACCCGCCGCCCTCGGCCGGCGGCCTGACCCGATGAGGACACGAGGACGCCCGGCCCCGCCGGGAGGCGGCGGAACCGGGCGTACCCGATCAGATGGTGTCAGGGCCGGTGCGGCCGGTGGTCGAGGGACGGTACGCCCGCTCCGGATCGGTCGGCTCCCGCCCGGCGCCGGCGGCGTCGCCACCGCGGTCCACCGCCTCCGGGCCGTGCCCGAACGCGGCCTCCTCACCGGCGTCGTTGCCGGTCACGTCGTCGGTCTGGCCGTCCAGGGTCGACCGGGCGACCGCCCGTTCCAACTCCCGCAGCGGAGTCTTCTCCTCGTCGCGCCACACCCTGTTGTCGTCCGTCATACCCCTCGCGGTACCCGACCGGCCCACCGCCAAACAGCACACGCCCCGGGTACGCCGATGGCCGCCGGGGGACCGGCGGCCATCGGGAGTCGTGTAGCGGGGGTGTCAGGTCACGGCGTCGGACGGTCCACGTGGCCGCGCCACGCGCCGGTCTCCTGGCCACGCCGTTCGATGAACTGCTTGAACCGCTCCAGGTCGCCCTTGGCGCGGCGGTCGACGATGCCGAGCTTGTCGCCGGCCTTCTCCACCACGCCGTGCGGCTCGAACTCCAGCTGCAGGGTGACCCGGCTGGTGCTCTCGTCGAGGCGGTGGAAGGTGACCACACCGGCGTGCTGGGTGCCGCCGGTGGACCGCCACGCGACGCGCTCGTCGGGGAGCTGCTCGGTGATCTCGGCGTCGAACTCGCGCTTCACCCCGGCGATCTCGACGGTCCAGTGGGTCATCGTGTCGGAGAGCTGCCGAACCTCCTGCACACCCTCCATGAAGTGCGGGAACTCCTCGAACTGGGTCCACTGGTCGTACGCGGTGCGCACCGGGACGGAGACGTCCACGTGTTCGATTACGCCACTCATCAGGACTTCCTCCCTATGTCCGCCGATGACGTGCCCGGATCGTGCGATCCGATCACCAGCGGGTCGTCTCGTTCTTGTGGCCGAGCGCCGCCCACACCTCGGAGACCGTCTGGTACCGGGTCCCCTCGGGCAGTCGCTCCAGCTCGGCGACGATGTCGTCCGGGGCGTCGTTGTCCCGCGCGTTGGCGATCAGACCCTCGCGGTCGCCGGGCAGGGCGCTCATCGTGATGAACCGCCCGAGCCGGCTGCGCTCTTCGACGTCCTCCGAGCTCATGCCCTTCGGTGCGCCGGTACGCGTCTCGCCGGCCGGCGCCGTCGTCACCTCCGGCTGGTCCTCGCCCGCCGGCTCCGGCACGCGGGCCTCGTCGACGCGTGAGCCGCCGGTCCCCGGCCCCTGCAGGAGGCCGCTGACCTCCTGGCTCATCTGCTCGTCGAGCCTCGGTCCGTGCTTGCTGCTGCCACGTTCCATGCCTTGTGCGCTACCCGGTGGCCGCACGGATAAACCCGGCACACGGTCACGTACCGGCCGGGCTCTTGGGTTCCAGGACCGGCTCGTCCGCGTCCGGGACGCCGGCCTGGAGCACCCGTCCGCGCTGCAACTCGGCGTTGATCTGCACGCCGAGCATGAGCGCCGAGTTCGACAGGTAGAGCCAGACGAGGAAGGCGATGACGGCGCCGAGGCTGCCGTACGTGGCGTCGTACGAGCCGAAGTTCGCGACGTACAGGCCGAACCCGAAGGAGGCCAGGACCCAGGACACCAGGGCGACCGCGCCCCCCGGGGTGAGCCAGCGGAAGCGGGGCTGCTTGACGTTCGGGGCGATCCAGAACAGCAGGCTGAGCAGCACCATCATGATCATGGCGAGCACCGGCCACTTCACGATGCTCCACACGGTGCGGGCCAGACCGCCCGCGTTGATCAGGTTCCCGACCGCGTCGGTCACCGGCCCGCTGACGATCAGGCCCACCGCGACGACCGCCAGCAGCACCATCGAGACCGCCGCCAGGCCGATCTGCATCGGGCGCAGCTTCCACACCGGCCGCCCCTCCTCGACGCCGTAGATGGCGTTGGACGCACGGGTGAACGCGCCGATGAAGCCCGAGGCCGACCACAGGGCGCCGAGCAGACCGAAGCTGAGCAGCACACCCGAGCCGTTCTGTTGCTCCACCACGCCCCGGACGACGTTCACGAAGCCCTCGTTGCCCACCACCGCTCCGGCGCCCACGTCGCGCGCCAGGTCCAGCACCGTGTCCACGGTCTCCTCGCCGTTGGAGACCAGCCCGACCAGGGCGACCACCACGATCGTGGAGGGGAACAGCGCCAGCACGCCGTAGTAGGTCAGCGCCGCCGCCCAGTCCGCGCAGTTGTCCTTGAGGAAGCTCTGCACGCTGCGCACCAGCACCCCGCGCCAGGTCGACCAGCTGAGCTGGCGTACCCGGCGGGGGAGGTGTGACCGCTGTGCCTCGTCGAGCGCCGTCCCGGGCTCCGTCGTCGTCATGGCCCGCTCCCTGTGCCGGGGCCACCGGATGTCGGGGTACACCCGGATTCGCCTGGCTCCGCCGGTACCCGGCGCCGGAAATCGACAAACCCGGCTGCCCGTCGCGGCGACCGTGGCGTTTGCCTCCGCACCCACGGGGAACGGACAAGTCAGACCCATCGACGCGGAGGAGGACGAGATGCCCGGGCGCGAGGACATGCCCAGCACCCTGCGGCGCTCCCCGGAGAAGGCGCAGCGCACGTGGGAGAAGACCCACGACTCGGCGGTGGAGACCTACGGCGAGGGCGAGCGGTCCCACCGCACCGCGTTCGCCGCGGTCAAGCACCAGTTCGAGAAGGTCGGCGACCACTGGGAGCCGAAGGGCCGCAAGGGCCCGAGCGACCGCCAGGCCGCCGGCGGCGGGCCGCAGCGGCGCGCGGCGACGGCCGGCGGTGTGGACGCCAACGCGACCAAGGACCACCTCATGGAGGTCGCGCGCAAGCTCGACGTCCCCGGCCGGTCCAGCATGACCAAGCCGGAGCTGGTCACGGCGATCGAGAAGGCGAACAACCGCCAGACCGCCAAGGCCCGCGAGAAGAAGCGCTGAGGCGTACGCGACGACGGGGCCGTTCCGGATCGGAACGGCCCCTTTCGCGTCACCGGCTCACCAGTGCCCGCCGCCCGGCGCCTCGAGGTGCACCGCCTTGGTCGCGCTGAACTCGTCCAGCAGTTCCGGGCCGTACCCGAAGCCCTGGCCGCTGCCCCGGCGCGGATGCGCGGCACCGCCCGGCGCGCCGCCGAAGACCGCGTTGATCTTCACGGTGCCCACCGGTAGCTCCCGCCAGGCGCGCTGCGCGTGGCTCATCGAGCCGGTGAGCACCGTCGCGGCCAGTCCGTACGGCGAGTCGGCGGCGCAGCGCAGCGCCTCGGAGAACGAGTCCACTACCACGATCGGCGCGACCGGGCCGAAGGTCTCCTCGCGGACCAGCGGCATGTCGTGCCGGCAGTCGGTGACCACGGTGGCCGGGTAGAAGGCCCCCGGCCCGTCCGGCACCGTGCCGCCGACGCGGATACGCGCCCCCTGCGCCGCCGCCGCGACCACCTGTCCGTGCACGTGGTCGCGGTGCCGCCGGTCCACCAGCGGCCCCAGCTCGGTGCCGGAGTCGGTGCCCGGACCGGTCCGCAGCGCCGCCGCCCGCTCCGCCAGCGCCTCGACGAAGTCCTCGGCCACGTCCCGGTGCACGTAGATCCGTTCCACGGCCACGCAGATCTGCCCGGCGTTGGCGAACGCGCCGATCGCCGCCTGCCCGGCCGCCCAGACCGGGTCGACGTCGGCGTCGACGATCAACGGGTCACTGCCGCCGTTCTCCAGCAGCACCTTCGCGCCGGTGCGGGCCGCCGCCGCGGCGATGGTCCGCCCGGTGGCGGTGGACCCCACGTGGGCCACCACGTCCACCTCCTGGGCGGACAGCGCGGCACCGACCTCCGGGCCGCCGGTCAGCAGCGACAGCACCCCCGGCGGCAGCGCCGAGTCCAGGGCCCGGGCCAGCAGCCAGCCGGTCGCGGGCGTCCGCTCGCTCGGCTTGTAGAGCACCACGTTGCCGGTGACCAGGGCGGCGCCGAGCAGCCCGCACGAGACGGCCACCGGGTCGTTCCACGGGGTGATCGCGGCCACCACGCCGCGTGGCTGCGGGGTCATGAAGTCGATCGCGTCGGCACCGCCCAGCAGGGTCCGGCCGCCGCGCACCGGCGCCAGCTCCGCGTACTGGCGCAGCGTGCCGATGCCCGCCTCGACGCCGCCCCGGGCGTCGTCCAGCGGCTTGCCCATCTCGGCCGTCGTGGCCCGGGCCAGCTCGTCGGCGACCGCCGCGACCGCGTCCGCCGCCCGGTGCAGGGCCGCGGCCCGCTCCGCCGGTGCGGTCGCCGCCCACTCCGCCACGACGCCGCGCGCCGCCTCCACCGCCTTGCCGACCTCGTCCGCCGTCGCCACCGGCACCGAGCTGACCGGAGAACCGTCCGCCGGATCGTGGACGACCAGTTCGCCGCCCTCGCCCCCGGCACCCCACACTCCACCAATGAGCTGTGCAACCGTGTACATGCGGCAGTGGATGCCCCGGTCCGCACAGGGCAAACGCGTTTCGCCCGGTTGGAGGCAGGGTAGGCGGATCGGATGACTCGGAGCGGTAGGGACAGCGGATGACTTCGACCGGCGCGGAGAGCGCGGATGCCGTCGTCGTCGGGGCCGGCCACAACGGTCTCGTCGCCGCCAACCTGTTGGCCGACGCGGGCTGGGACGTCGTGGTGCTGGAGGCCACCGCCGTTGCCGGCGGTGCGGTCCGTTCCGCCGAGGTGACCGCCCCCGGCTACCTGAGTGACCTGTACAGCTCCTTCTACCCCCTCGGCTACGCCTCCCCGGTGATGAACGGCCTCGGGCTGGACCGCTACGGGCTGCGCTGGCGGCACGCGCCGGACGTGCTGGCCCACCTGCTGCCCGACGGCCGGGCGGCGGTGCTCAATCGCGACCCGGAGGCGACCGCGGCGTCGCTGGAGGCGTTCGCGCCGGGCGACGGCAAACGGTGGCTCAACGCGTACGACGACTGGTGCCAGGTCGCCGAGCCGATGCTGGGCGCCATCACCCGGCCCTTCCCACCCGTAAAGGACGGCGTGGCCCTGCTGCGCCGGCTGCGGGTGTCCGGGGCGCTGCGGCTGGCCCGGCGCCTCGTCGTGCCGGTGCGCAAGCTCGGCGACGAACTCTTCGACGGGCCGGGCGGCCCGGCCCTGCTGGCCGGTTGTGCCCTGCACACCGACCTGTCCCCGGACGAGGCCGGCTCCGGCGTGTACGGCTGGCTGCTCGCGATGCTGGGTCAGCAGGTCGGCTGGCCGGTGCCGGACGGCGGGGCGCAGAAGATCACCGACGCGCTGGTGGCCCGGCTGACCGAACGCGGTGGTCGGATCCTCTACGGCGCCCGGGTCGACCGGGTGCTGACCGCCCGGGGACGGGCGATGGGCGTACGCACCGTGGGCGGCGCGCTGTGGCGTGCCCGGCGGGCGGTCCTCGCGGACGTCCCGGCGCCGGCCCTCTACCTGGACCTGGTGGGCGCGGGAGCGCTGCCGCCCCGCCTGGTCGAGGACCTGGCCCACTTCCGGTGGGACGGCTCGACGGTGAAGGTCGACTGGGCTCTTTCCGCACCGGTCCCGTGGACCAACCGCGCCGTGGCCCCCGCCGGCACCGTGCACCTCGGGTCCGATGTCGACGGCCTGACCACGTACGCCGCCGAACTGGCCCGGAACGAGATGCCCCGCGACCCGTTCCTGCTGGTCGGGCAGATGACGGTGGCCGACCCGAGCCACTCGCCGCCGGGCACCGAGTCGCTGTGGTCGTACACCCACCTGCCGTTCCGGCGGAACTGGCGGGCGGAGGAGATCGCCGCGCACGTCGAGCGGATGGAACAGGTGATGGAGGAGGCCGCGCCCGGCTTCCGCGGCCTCATCGTGGGACGGCACGTCGCCGGGCCGGCCGACCTGGAGGCCGGCGACCCGAGCCTGGTCGGCGGGGCGCTGGGTGGCGGCACCGCCGCCGCGTACCAGCAGCTCTTCCTGCGGCCGATCCCCGGCCTCGGGCGCGCGGACACCCCGGTGGACCGGTTGTTCCTGGCCAGCGCCTCCGCACACCCCGGTGGCGGGGTGCACGGCGCGCCCGGCGCGAACGCCGCCCGCGCCGCCCTGGCCCGCGACCGGGCCGTCACCGGCGGTCTGTACGCGGCGACGATCGGCGCCGCGCACCGGACCGTCTACCGCCCCTGACGTCGCCGGCTCCGGCGACGACGCGGGGCGTCAGCGGGTGACGTGACGGTGCTTGCTGCGCAGCTTGAACGGCATCAGCGCGCTCTCGATCTTGGTGGCGGTGGTCATCTTCGACGCGCCGTCCCGCCGCTCCTCGAAGCGGATCGGCACCTCCAGGATCGTGTGCCCCAGCTTGGTGGCCAGGTAGTGCATCTCCACCTGGAAGCTGTAGCCGTTGGACTGCACGCGCTCCAGGCCGATGTCGTGCAGCGCGTCCGCCCGCCAGATCTTGAACCCGGCGGTCAGGTCGCGGATCCGCACCCGCAGCAGCGTGTGCACGTAGAGGTTCGCCCAGCCGCTGAGGGCCCGCCGGTACAGCGGCCAGTTCTCGTCCAGCTCGCCGCCGGGCACGTACCGGGAGCCGATCACCACGCCCGCGCGGGTGGAGAGCAGGGCGCCGAGCATGCCCGGCAGCGCCTCCGGCGGGTGCGAGAGGTCCGCGTCCATCTGCGCCACGTACTCCGCGCCGCCGTCGAGGGCACGCCCGATGCCGTCCACGTACGCGCGCCCGAGCCCCTCCTTGCCGGGGCGGTGCACGACCTCGATCCGGTCCGGGTGCTCGATGGCCAGCTTGTCGGCCACCTCACCGGTGCCGTCCGGCGAGTTGTCGTCGGCGACCAGGATCTTCAGGCCCGGCAGGGGCAGGGCAAGGAGCCGCTCGACGAG
This sequence comes from Micromonospora sp. BQ11, assembly GCF_052068135.1. Lineage (NCBI taxonomy): Bacteria > Bacillati > Actinomycetota > Actinomycetes > Micromonosporales > Micromonosporaceae > Micromonospora > Micromonospora sp. BQ11. Next base: position 167,809 of record NZ_JBQHDB010000017.1, read on the forward strand.
GACCGGAAGGTTGCCCGCCTCGTTGTAGGTCGGCACAACGACGGTCACGCGCACGTCCCGCCACGGCGAGGGCAGCTGCACGGCTTCAATCATCTCGGACATCCTCGGTCTGCGGACAGGGCTCCCTGAGAGGGTAGCCACCTGCTCCGTCCGTGCTGACGTGCGCCTCCGATACCGGCCCGGCGCGCCGCGTTCCGCGCACGTCCGACGGCTCGCCCGGGGGCCGGTCGCTCAGCGCCGACGCCGGCCGAGAGCGGTCAGGGCCAGGGCCAGCACGGTCAACGCGACGCCGGAGACGGCCGGCTTGTGCGTCCCCACCCACAGTGCGGCGGAGGTGCGCCGGGCGCGGTCGGTGAAGACGCCCTCGGCGCCCCGGTCCGCGTCGTCGTCGCCGGGCCGGTCGAGGTTGTCCCGCCAGGTGGCCGGATCGATCTCGGTCCCGGTCTGCTGGCTGTCGTACCCGTCGCGGGCCAGCTTCCGGTCCAGCAGGCCGGGCGCCAGGACATCGCCCAGCCGGGCCTTCCAGGTCGGTCCGCCCACGTTGAGTTCCCGGGGGCCGTGGTCGGCGGCCCAGACGATGGCCCGGGCGGCCACCTCCGGCGCGAAGATCGGCGGCACCGGCTGCGGGTGACGGGGCAGCCGCGTCCGCACCCAGGAGAACTGCGGCGTGTTGATCGCCGGCAGTTGGACCATCGACAGCTTCACGCCGGGGTACTCGTGCAGCAACTCCGACCGCAGTGAGTCGTTGAAGCCCTGGATCGCGTGCTTGCTCGCGCAGTACGCCGACTGGAGGGGGATGCCCCGGTAGGCCAGCGCCGAGCCGACCTGCACGATCGCGCCCCGCCCGTGGACCCGCATGTGCCGCAGCGCGGCCAGCGTGCCGTGGACGGTGCCCAGGTAGTTGACCTCGGTGACCCGGCGGAACTCCGGCGCGGTCACCTCCCAGGCGGGCGCGAACACCGACACCATCGCGTTGTTGACCCACACGTCGATGCCGCCGTACCGGTGCACGACGTCGTCGGCGGCCTGCTGCACCGCGCCCGCGTCGGCCACGTCGACCTGGTAGGTCCGCACGTCCGTCGCGCCGCGCTCGCGGCAGTCCCGCTCCGCCGCCGCCAGACCGGCCGCGCCACGCGCGAGCAGCGCCAGCCGGGCACCCCGTTCGGCGTACGCGCGGGCGACCGCTCGTCCCACGCCGGCGCTCGCCCCGGTCACCACCACGGTCGGCGTCATTCCGGGCTCTTCTGTCGCCGGGCGATGTCGGAGAGCCGGTCCAGCGTCTCCTTGTTGCGCTGGTGCAGCACCAGGTCGTTCGCCTTGTTGCGGACCCACCGCAGCGGGCCGGCGGCGAAGTCCTCGCCGATGCGGACCCGGGTGCTGCGCTCACCCACCTGCTCCAGGGTGAACACGACGATCGCCTCACCGGCCGGCCACAGACCGGCCCGGATGATCAGTTTGTGCGGCGGCTCGCACCCCAGCACCGTCGAGGAGTCCTGGAGCGAGAACGGCCACGGCCCAGCCTTGTGGTGCAACTGGCTGCCCACCCGGGGCCAGGCCTCGTCGACGTCGCGGACGTGCACCGTGCCCACCACCCAGTCGCTGTACGTCCATCCGTCGGCGAGCACCGCCCAGATCTGCTCGGGGGGAGCCTCGATCACTTTCTCCACAATCGCCACTGTGCCCCCATACCCGGGTGTCGACTCCGGCTAACAACCAGCGGGTTAGCTTCTCCGCAGCGACGGGTAACGCCACCTCGGGCCGGCGTGGCGACGCCGCCGGCGTCGCGGCACGGGCACCGCGCCGATGATGATGTTTACTCCTCGGGGCGCAGGGAACCCGCCGGCTGTGCGACAGGACCACGTGGAGCCGGATCAGCGCAGGTCAGCCCGGGTTGACGCCGGTGTCGACCGGTCTGGATCCGCCCCCGTC